>JBGSMN010000432.1:0-43508 GCA_041740155.1 Rhodopirellula sp. | reverse complement strand
TCCAAACGTATTCTGAACGCGGCCCGACATCAGTCCAGCGCGCGAGGGAACGCACTGCGGTGCTGTGGAGTAGCCAAACTTCATCAGTGCACCAGCGGCGGCTAACTTGTCCATCGCCGGCGTTTGCACATTCGGATCAATACCGTGAATGCCGAGGTCGGTGTAGCCATGATCATCCGAGAGAATGATGATGATATTTGGACGCTGCGGCTCGGCGGCCCGCCCCATCTGCACGGAGCTTGTTATCGCTAAAAGAACGAGGAATGCGTGTTTCATGATTTTGACATTGCGTCGTAAATAGATTTCCAAATATTGCTGCCACTGTTGAACGATAGTCGCTGACTGTCGTGATTGGAGACAAAAGCAAGGGAGTTAGGTAGAACCCTATCTTAGCTGACCGTCTGGTCCTGATTGCGAAGTGGATTACTGATCTGCTCCCACAAACCTTGTTGCTCAATGAAAGGCGTCAATGCAACGAGTGCGCTTAGATAGAGACGATTCTGACCGAAATTTATTCGGCTATCACTGCCAGTGCCGTTGTTCTGCTCATGTTTTTTGGCAAGTTTTTATATGCAGCTTGGTAGTTATGGATTCCATGCCCCATAATTACCTTCGAGTTTGAAACGAGCGAGATCCCTGAACGCCGTCATGCAGACCTCTTGCGCGAGGTCGTCCACATCATCGACGCGATGCTTTTGACTACCAAGGTAGCTGCACAGAATTAAGCGATGTTTACGGACAAGTATGCGGAACGCATCGCTATCGACTGCGAGGACTTGACGAATGGCTTGCTCGGTTTGCTCTGAATTCAACACGTTAGCTTTCTCCCAGTCTACTAATGTGCCGCCGATCTGCGATTCTCGCACGGAAATCGCGATTTTTCTAAACGGCTTGAATGCGAACTTTGCCGGTAAATGAATCTTCAAATTCCTGGTTGTCTTGACTAGTCAATGTCCGCTTGACGCTGACCGACCATCGAGCGACCGCTCTACCATTGGACTTTTATCGCGCATTGGTTAGTGCCCTGAGCACCCAAAGAAAGCCATGCATCGTATCGCACAGGTTGCCTCACATGCTTTCCTCGCCTGCCAACAATCTCGATAGAAGTCGCTGTAGGTTTGAGGCGTATACCATTGCACCCTGTGTCTATGGTTTTGCCATTCAAGTTGCAATATCCAATCGGCTCTCCGCTTCCTCCGCCGTTTTGTCACAAAGAGCCGATACGTGTTGAGTTGCGCAAGCGTCGTGAGACGATGGCGCCCATTGCGAGGAACGTCAATAGTAATACCGAGCCGGGTTCGGGAACAGCAGCGGCGGCATTGACAGTGAACAGTCCCCCAAACACCGTGACTTTCGACGCGATGTCGGTCAGTGAACCGTTGCTGGCCAGACCCCGTTTAGCGTCACGACGTGAAAGATCCAAATTGAACGTGCGATTGGTTACCGAGCCGTCCAGGTTGAAGTCCACCGTCATTAGCGTCTTTGTCGCTCCAGACATGATGTCATACTGTTGAGTCGTCGAACTGCCCGCGAAGCTGTACAAACCCGTGTTGTTGGAGAGCTTGACACTCGGGTCGCTGTCGAATTCAAAATCGCGTTCTTGTCCATTATCCAGCATTAACTCAGTACTCGGATTGATCATGTCAATCGTGATGCCCGAAAACGTTGTGCGGCTGGCCGTTCCATCATGACTGATCAAGAGGTTGATCGAGAACGTCTGATCGGTACCATTGCTTTGTACTGTCGTTTGGGTTGGATCAAACTGGATTGTGATGGCGGCTTGGTAGATTGAGCTGCTCAGCACCACCAGAAACACGAGCAGACCGGCAACAATTGATCCCCTCATGACAAGCCTGCTTCCATCGTATCGACAAACAGGTCTTCGAGCGCTTCGTCGAACACGCTGGCTTCTTTCTCGCGGGCCTCGTCAGAGTCTTCGATCGAGATTTTAACCCAGTCCAACATGGTCGACTCTGATAAAGCGATTTCGTCGGATTGCTGAACGATCGGTTCTGACCACAGATCCGCTGCGGTGACATCGGACGTCGATGCGATCAGCCGCGGCTGCGAAGGCACACTGACTTCAATCCGTGCCGAGTCGGCGAGGACATCAATGATGGGTTCACCTGATACTTCAGCTCGCAAGCTTCCGCAAACGGATCCGTCACGAATACACGGTCGGTCGGATCGGCGGTAACCATCAGGGTCTTCGATCCCGGTGACATCGTTCGAATCGCTGCGGCGCTAACGATCAAGTCGTTGGCCCCAAAGCCGGTCAAATCAACGATCTCGACCGATTGCAAGACGGCTGACCAAGTCGATCGTTTGTCCGTCGCTCTGTGGAATCAAACGGTCGATTTCTCCCTTGCCGTCGACCGAGACATTCAATTCGGATGAATCGGAAAGCGAGATCGTGTCATTGAGCGACGATCCGCTCACCGTGATCGCTTGCCCGATCGGTTGAGATTCCAATTCCACGCCATTAACGGACAATGTCTGTTGAGAACCCGTTGAATCGCCACGCCACAATGACCAAGTGTGCGACCAAACAGGGGGATCAGCAAGACTTCTGATGAGAAGCCCAAGCGACGGGTCGAGCTTCCAAGCCGAACCATTCCTGCTTGCTGGCATCGTAGGGCATCCATCTTGGACTATGTTCGAACTGTTTTGCCACGTACCGCCAATGTCCCGACATTGCGTGCGACAATTCTTCTTTACCGACATGAACCTGGGCGTTCGGAAAATCAGCCAACCCACCAGCGTGATCCGGGTCGCAGTGCGTGAGAACAATGTGTCGCAATTGATCTGGTTGCAATCCGAGGTTCTAAATTTGCCTGATTGCGGTATCCGCTTCATTGAACTGAAACCCGGCAAGATCAATCAACTCTTGTCCAAGACGATCAACAGGGTCCTGGACATCGAGCATTCCGATACCAGTATCGATTAGAGCGAGCTTGTTCTTTTCTTCCAGAAGCAGACAATGGCAAACGACAGTTGGGTATCCCGCAACGATAAGCGTTCCGCAGTTGATGTGGTGGATGTTGGTCACTTGTTGTTGTCGTCCTTGGTCGAATGCCTGTACTAAGCCAGAAGCGATATGCTACTTGAATAGCCCCAACAAACGATTAGCAAAAGATTCTTCATCGATCCATCGCACCTTTACCTGCAAGAATCTTGTCCCGAAACTTGGCGATTCGGGATATCCGTGTTGCGCTGGTCTTTGCCGAGTTGAGATTGATCACATAGCTTTTCTGCCGTCCCGGTGTGAGTTTGTTAAAAGCGTCAGCAAGTTCGGGATCAGATGCCAGTGCATCGACAAGCTCGTCAGGCAACTCGATTATTCTTTCCTCTTTTGGCGGTTTGATGCCTGCTTCGGCATAGCCCATCGCTTCCTTTAAGTACGACGAGATTACCGGTTCCATCTCGTTGACTTGCGAGTTGTCAGTGAAGCGGATCATGTCAGGGTGTTGCGTGTTCGGTCCTTGCTTCTCCAGCACGGCCTTTCGGTCTTTCATCAATGCGGCGTTGAAGAAGCTGATCCGAAAGTCGTTCCGTAAAGCACCGAGAATGACGATGTTGCGGTCAGCGTGCATGTAGCACGGATGCCCCCATTTGACCGTTTCAACGAGACCAGTTTTGAGGCAAATTCGGCGAAGCTCGGTCAGGCCATCGTTCCACTTGCGAGTTGAACAGTCTGGCGTGGCGAACCGTTCGCAACGCCCGCACCCTTTTGTAAAGAATTCCTCGATATCGGTAATCATCATTTCAAAACTTTATCGATTTGCTCATTGAATCGGATACGGTTGCCAAACGGGTCGACGACTTCAACGCATAGGGCATTGTAAAAAGTCGTTTCAAGTCCAAATCGATTGTACTTGTACGATTTCGGTATGCCAAGCATTCGGAGCGCAGTGTGAATTGACTGCGGCTCGTCCCGTGTAGTTTGGGCCAGCCTGATCGTCAGCACCGAGATACCGATAGGCTGCACAATGGAAGCCGTTCTTAAACTGGTCTTCTTCACCGCTCACGACTGAAGGCTCCTCGCAAAACTGGCAACCGCATCCAAGTATTCCTTTTCGTTAGCACCGAAGATCGTGTTGTGGTTCCCCTTAAGAAATCGAACGAGCCGCTTCTGACGTGATCCAGCCCATTTATGATTGCGTGCGGCGTGGGAAATGTCGATCAGGCCGTCGTTCTCGGTGTGAAGTGTGAGCAAGGGATGCGTGTAACCTGACAACTTTTTCTTGTGACTGAAGAATCGCTTGACTTCTGTCTTCACATCGGCTTCATCGAACCCTGCCGATTCCAAGTCAGCATATGCCAAGAATCGCTCCGAAGCATCAGCGATTCCGCTCTCGATGATCAATCCCGCAAGGCTCGGCTGACGATGAGCTAACTCAATCGCGTAGAGCGATCCGATTGATCGACCGAAGACGATAGCTTTCTCTGGCGAAACACCAGCGGCGGTCATTGCGGCTTCACCGTCACCAAGCATGGCAACGAGCTTCGCTTCGCCAGTCGATCCACCGTAATCTCGATACTCAACAAACAGCGAATTCAGTCCCATGTCAGCGAACACGTCCGCCATGAATGGAACATAGTCCGCAACCGCTTCGCCGTTGCCGTGGAAGTGAATCATCGTGAGAGCATCGGAATCGTCGATCTTCCGATAGCACGCCAATTCAGCACCATCCACATTGACCATGAACGGGGCCTTAACAGTTCGACTCTGCGGAAACAAATAGCGACCGCTGATTGCAGGATCATCAAGTATGCTTTTCACTGCCGCATATCCTTTTCTCTCGGATTCATTCCATGGACTATTATGTCTGTTCGGATGGATTAGAAATCCGACTCCGCCTGTTCGACAATCATAACGCATTTTGCTAAGGTTTGCTTAATTCCACCGGGGCGATAAGTCAAGCTTTCAAGCGAAAACAATGCAACAACTCTACGGCGATCACCTCATGAATGGCAACTACCGACATACGCAGCGAGCGCCACTCTGCCTGCTCGTATACGCTACAGCCGTCATGTTCCTTGTCTTGGGTTTGGTTTTTCGCAACGAGCCAGTGATTCAATGGGTTTTCTTGTCCACTGGTTTGCCGATGCTCATTCTTGCCGCTTCGTTCCATCATCTCACGGTCGAAGACGAAGGAGACTGCCTGTCGATCAGTTTCGGGCCAATTATTTTGTTTCGACTATCAATCAAGTACGAGAGCATCGCCAGCGTCGAAGTTGGACGAATAACGGATAGGCCACAATGATCATGCCGAATGAAGCAAAACCAGTTGTCCGATTGGGACGCCGTGCATTCGTCAAGAATGGAACGTTGGTGTTAACTGCAGCTACTATCAACCCTTCATTTTCACGGGCTGAAGAACCACTGTCTGCACTCAGCATTGGTCTGGTCACGGACTTGCACTACGCCGATAAAACACCGGTTGGCACCAGGCATTACCGAGAGACGTTGGCAAAACTCGAAGAAGCCGCACTCCAGTTCGAGCAGGACAAACCCGATTTCATCGTTGAGCTCGGCGATCTGATCGACGCAGCCGATTCAGTGGATGTCGAGCAGGGCTATCTGAAAACGATCAATCGGGAATTCTCAGCGATCTGCAATAACAGGCACTATGTCTTGGGGAATCACTGTGTTGACACACTCAAAAAAGAGGAGTTTCTCAGCGGCATCGAGCAGGAAAAGTCGTACTATTCGTTTGACCGAGGTGGCATTCACTTCGTCGTGTTGGATGCTTGTTTCCGTAGCGATGGTGAATCCTATGGTCGCAAAAACTTTCAGTGGACCGATACAAACATTCCGCCCGCCGAAATCGAATGGTTACAAGCCGATCTGAAAGCAAATCACTTTCCGGTGATTGTATTTGCTCACCAAAGACTGGATGTCAACAATGATCACGGAGTGAAAAACAATGTCGCCGTGCGTAGTATTCTCGAATCAAGCGGCAATGTACTGGCAGTTTTCCAAGGTCACAGTCACAAGAACGATTTGAAAGATATTGGCGGCATCCACTACTGCACGCTTGTGGCGATGGTGGAAGGTACAGGTAGCGAAAATAACGGCTACTCGCTCTTAAAAGTCGAATCGGACGGAACGATTCAGCTCACTGGTTTTCGCAAGCAGAAATCTCACGACTGGCTACTTTAGGAACGAGTTTGTCCGATACTGAGCGAGTGTTTTTTCAATCGCTGCGTTTCGGCATCGGGCAAGCGAAGAAGAACCCCATGCTTCCCTTCAAAATTCTTTGCCAGAAGATCATCCAATAGTGTTCGGCTATTGAAGCCAGTGCCATATCGGCTATCGGCTCTCAAGGAATATCTTGTATTCACCTGCTAAGTCGATTTGCTGGCCGTCGTGTATGAGTGCTCCGAAGCGGAGTTGAAGTGCTTGGCCTTTGGCGATTTCTACGGAGCTCTTTGGGCCCTGATTCATCGCTTCACGACCAAATGAATTGGCTACAAACACACCATAGTCGCGGTTGTGCCACCAACTATCGCGAAAGTTCTGCTCGTCGGCCATCAGCATGATGCCGGCGGCTTGCGGGCCGCTGCCTGAATAGTCGCACCACTCCGCCGGCTGACCCCAGGTCTCTTTGGCGGTCTGCTTGCCTGACGAATTGCAAATCCTTCCGCCATTCGTTTCGGTAAAGCGAGTTGCGACTCTGGCTCCGAAACCCATCTCTTCCTGATCGCCGAAAACGATTGTGCGTTGGTCCCCCCGAAACGTAGCAGTCCATGAAAGCATCCAGCCACTTGGTCGAGCCATGATCGTGATCTCGTTCGTTAATAGGCCAAGCGACTCGCCGTTGTTGCTCTGCAAACGGCATTCAGTCGCAAACTGCAATCGTACATTTTTGACGGTCGGCGGAGTAACAAAACGAACATGTTCCATCGCAGCGTTGTTTCGCCAAAAATCTTGCCCGCTGATGTCGCCAAAGCCGAGCCAAATACCGGGATGCATCGTGTCGTGATCGACAGCATCTTCTCCATTAATCGGTGGATGATTGCGTGTCACCTGCACGCCATCGGCAAGTCTTGCATTGGCAAAGTAAGGTCGCAGAATTTTTTCATCATGAAAAACGAAGTCCACAATGGGCTTGTCGTCAAGCGCAATACGCAAACGATCTTTCTGTTCTTCCACACCAAAGAGGCTACGTTCGGAAGCAGCGTCAGAAGAAACCGTAGAGTTCGTGCCAGCACTGGCAGGTTGAGTCTGCATCGTCAGCAGGAACGCGGTGATGTCAGCAACTTGCTGCGGAGTCAGTTGTTCCGACATATCGGGCATGGCGGAAACCGGGCTTGTATTTCGCTCATCGATTGAGTCTTTCGGAATGTCAACTCGCTCGCCGTTGGTTTGACCAAGTGACAGGGTCAATCCGCTTTCTTCCAATAAGACTCCCGAGTAAACCTGCCCTTCCTCGGTGACGACCGTTAGCTGATTGAAGCCTTCGGTGATGACCGCACCAGGCTCGACTATGGACTGGATAATGTGACGCGCGTTAGAACGCAGGCCGATGCTGCTTAGGTCCGGTCCAAAACCATTCTTCGATTGATCAACGCTATGGCACTTCCCACAGCTTGCACCTTGAGTGTGTCGAAAGAGTAATTCACCACGGTCCCGATCAGCGCGATCGATCAGCGGCAGGACGGCGTCCATTGTGGTTTTGGTTTGCAGTTTGGCGAGCGGCAGGGGAGCGATTGCGACGATGTAGTTTCCTTTCCCACCACTGCGGCCGTCATCGGTATTTCCGCCCAGATCGATACGTCCCGCGTCGAACGTTCGCGAATAGAACATGAACGTTGCGCCTTCATCGATCGCTGCAGTGAACGACTCTTTTTGGAAGCTGTTGCTTAGCCAACTCGGCGCGGTCTGCTGTCGAGCGTCGATGCCGACCCAAACGCGCACTGGCAGTAAGGCTTCGGTGCTGAGCCATTGTTGACCGCGCGAATTGTCATCGTCGTTCGCCGTTTGAATGAGATCGGCACCTTCAAGCTCTGTAGGCACGTTTGTTAGTCGATAACCGCGATCCACATAGGCCAACGCGTTTTGCCTAAAGCCTCCCGGTACGACTTTATATGCAGAACCGTTCCTCACTTGGGTCTTTCCAACGCTGGCGATACCACTTGGTGTACGAGCATCGACAACGCCCCCAGCCGAAGCGGCTTGTAGAGATCGCCCGTTGATCGTGGGCGCACTTTTGCCGCTCTTCTCTAACCACAAGTTCGCAACTTCGCGCACGGCGGTGTCGACATCCTTTTCAGCCAAAGCGCGGACATCCTGTTGAGTTGCTGCGCCGGTCTCAAGCAGCCCCAGCAAGGCGGCTCGGCGAACCGCAGGCTGCGAATCGCTCAGCAGTTTATGCAGTTCACTCGTCGAACTCAGCGCACGCAAGGCTTGCCATCCGGCATAGAAAACGGTTGAGTCTGACTCGTTCTTGATCGCATTGAGTAACTCGGGAAGGAGCAACGTTTGACGAGTCTCGTGGACCGCTTGAACGGCAGCGAAACGGACGCGTGGCTCTGAATGTCCCAGTGCGATTCGCAAGCCATCCGTCAGTCGCTCGGTTTGTGCAAATTGTGTTGCGCGATGGGCCAGAATTCTAACCGATTGAACTTGCAGATTGAGCGAGGCATTGGAATCGGCTTGCAGCGTGCTTACGAGAAACTCGGCGATCGACGCCGCAGCCGGCATCCGACCGAGCGACCAGACGGTCCAGGTCTCTCGATTCTCCGTCAGCTTGCCGTGAGCCAAACGTCGCAGGAGTTGTTCGTGCACCTGATTTTCTTTGGTGCCTCGCTGAACGAGCGCGTCTTGTGCGTTGATTCGTCGAACGGGCAACGCGGAATCGAACTCGTCGACAAGCTCGTCGATCGACAAATCGGCGACTCGTTTCGCAGTATTAAGTGGAACAGCATTTTCTGCCCCCTTCCAAGCAACACGATAGATCCGGCCTTCGTTGGTGAGTTGCCCGTCCTTCCATTCGGCTCCGTAGCCGCTACTCCATCCAAGCACCCACAGCGCGCCATCGGGTCCGAACTCCATGTCGGTTGGACGAAACAATGATGATCCACCTTCGATAAACGGAGTGAACCCGCCGCCAACGGGCCGCATCAATGCGCCATCCCACTCGGGTCGCCAGAGGTAAATTGTTTTTAATAACCAATCGTTGACCAGGAAAGCTCCGCGATATTCGGGTGGAAACTGCGGCGACTGGCAGAAGACGACGCCTGTCCCCGAGCCTTCAAAAAGTGGTCCGCTGATCGGCGCGGTCGGAGCATGCGGATCGGTTCCCCAGTGGCTACTCCACGGATGGTTCCAACCGAAATGCGCGCCATAAAAGGGCATGATCACTCGATCGCCTCCCACTTGATCGTTGTCGGTTCCAATCCAATTGAAACCGCTGTCGATGGCGATATCCCACGGATTACGAAAACCACGCGCGACGATTTCCAGATTGTGACCGTCGTCATCGCATCGCAGCACACCGCCGTCGAGTCCCCAGTCATCTGCGGGATCGTGATACGCGCGACGATAATTATCTTTGCGGAACCTCAATGGACTCGGAAAGTCGGGCACATCCGCAGGTGCTGTCAGGCCCCATAAATCTCGAAACGGTTTTGGTGCATAGCGACCTGGTTGGTTGAGTCCCTTGGAATTTCCTTTGCTCATGTAGAGCTTGCCGTCAGGAGCCCAATTCAGCCCATGCAATCCGTGTTCGAGATTACCCAGATCGGTGTACACCTTGATGTACTCATCGGCCTCATCATCACCATCGAGATCTTTAACAACGGTCAGGTCAGGAGCATTGGCAACCCACAAATCGCGACCATGCCAGGCCAACCCTTGAATTGCATTGAAACCGGTCGCGAACATCTTGGTTGTGTCTGCTATGCCGTCACCGTTGGCGTCGAGAAACAGCACGACGCTGTCGCCCGGCGTGTCCAGTGTCGGACTACGATACTGCGGCCCCATGCCAACAAACAATCGTCCCTGTTCATCAAAGGCTAACGAGCAAGGTTGCCTGACCAGTGGCTCGCTAGCAAACAAAGTCACTTCAAATTCCGCTGGAACCCGGGGCAAAACTTGCAGATCCGAAGACTTATCCTCAAACTGCCCCCAAGCCGACGGTGTCAAAGCGAGCCACGCGCACCCCATCCAGATACAAAGGAACCCTTTCATGCACAACCCTTTATCCAAACAATTCAATTACGATGAACCAGACCGTTAGCTTACAACCTTTCGCCGTCTAAGGAAGTATCTGGCGTGAATCCAATGAAAACCAAGCCAAGAGCGAGAAAAAGACCTTCCGTTGATTCTTGATGAGCTGCGGGACATGCCAGGGGAAGGAGGAAGTTTGCCGTCACGCCTGTTTGCTACTGCATGAGCGACTCGCCCTACGCGGCCACTTACTCGCCTGCCGAGTGTGCCCAATGCTGCTGCGTCAGCTCCAATTGATCCGTAGAGCAAGCCAAAAAACACGTGACATCGTCACGGGCGTGGACTCTGAAGGAGAGATCTCCAGCGAGGGTCTACCAGTAGCAAGCGAGGCGATCAAAACGCGGTGGAAACAGGTGATCATTGATCAACGTTCGTGAACGATGTATCACGCACCAGTAAAGATTAGACGCGTGATTCCAGAGCCTCGTGAATTGTTTCGATTAACTAGTCCTTTCACGGATAGACGTCACTCGATGTGCCTTCCCAGATCGCCGTCGCCCTGCATTGCTCGCCGACTAAACTTTCAACGCGACAGATCGATGCGGAGCCGGAATTCGGACTGCCTCAATGCGCGGCGTGTCAATGACTCGGTGATCGTCACCTGCGACCCATGACCACGCGATGCGAGTGTCACCCACGATGACTTTCGTCGTTTCAGCGTTGAAATTGACACGCACTTGGTAGGTGACCACAACGATCGAGCCAGAACGAATTTCGTGGAAATCCAGTTCCAACGTGCGGTTGACGGCGTGACAGGTCGGCGTGGCAGGTTTGCCATCGATAAACACGGACCGGATTTGGTCGAACATTAAATTTGCAGGCAACACCTGCGTCAATTTAGCGCGGACCGCGTCTGACTCATCCGCGATCTGGTCCATTTCCATGATTATTCGGAATTGCAACACGTCACAGGCAACCGCGATTATTTTGTCGCAAGACTCCCGCCATCGTAACGGACCAGATTGGTCGTGATGGATAGGGACCGATGTCGATTGACTCAGTGTTGAATGTATTTCGTTACAAGACGCGACGAGTTGATATTCAAACTGGTCACGGGGTTTCATGCCTATTACTGTTCTGTTCATCCGCTCTGCTCCTAGCTTGATTCTCTCGGCAACGATTCGTAACGAGCCAAATTTAGCAAGCGAGGATATTCTCGCTGCTCGATAGCAAGCCTGCACTACGATGACGGCAGTGGAGCGTGTTACGACACGAAAAACCAAGAAAGACAGCTAACTTGTGTGGTTCATGTCGTTTACAACGATCAGCGAAGGTGTTCCGAAAATTGTGGCGAGTTCCACTAAGTCGCAATTCCGCCAGTCGTCAATGCGAATGTCGCTAACATACACAGCCAGACGAGATCAAGGAAATGCCAATAATGCGCTGCAAAATCGACTGGCCAGTAGCGTTCGTGGTCGTACCGTCCCAGTCCCGCGCGAACACCGACGATTCCCAATGAGATGACTCCGCCCGCGACATGCAGGGCGTGCAAGAACGCCAACACCACGACCATTCCCGCGACACCTTTGCCTGTGCCACCCCGCATCGCTGGGCCACTTAACAAGTCGATCATTGAGCGGTATTGGATCAACATGAACACGACTGCCAAGATCGCTGCGACGAGCAATAACACCGCCGTGCTCAATCGCTTGCTCCGCCGTACCGTTCGCGTTGACAGATGCAAGACGACACTGATCACAATCAAACATAACGTGCTTGTTAAAAAACTCGTTGGTAATTGGACGGCTGTTTGTGGGTCGGATTGTCGCGATATCGCGTAGTTCGCATACAACAACAGACTGCTGACAAAGAACACCAGCAACATCCCAAGAAACAACCACCCACCCTGACGGTAACGCAGATCAGTCGGTAGGCGGGCGGCGGAATTGGGCACAGGAATGGGCTTGCTCTGCTGGTGGCGGAATTAAGTGGGATAGGCTTCCAGCCTGTCAATCGTGATTCGACAGGCTAGAAGCCTATCCCACTTAAGAAAAACGACTCATATTGCTAAACCGCAATACATCAATCATCAGTAACCTCAACCACCCAAATTTCGCTATTGAAGTTCACTTCGTCACCGGTATGCAATTGACGGCGGCGGCGAGTCTCGACGACATCATTGACAAGCACCTCACCTGCTTGAATGCGAATCTTTGCTTCGCCGCCCGTGCCAACCACGCCCGCCGCTTTCAAAAAATCGTCCAACCGAATCATTGGCTTTCCATCACTCATCGGATTTCAAACTCCGCGACGACAGGATAATGATCACTTAAGTCGCGTCGCTCATCGGGAATCTCCCAATAACGATTCCAATGATCTTCTTGCGAGTCCACGCCACCGCGAATGCACAAGTCGCGCCGCACCGAAACGCTCTTCAAACACAAATCCGCTCGTCCCGGTTCATCTTCGACCAATGAACGACTGACGAGAATTCGGTCGAATTGCTTTCCGGGAAGTAAATGGGTTTGTCGCTCGCCCGCTGGGATGTGCTCGTGCAGATCAACGAGATCGTCGGCGGGATCGTCAGTCGAACGGCTCATCAAGATCGCCAGCTCGCTGCCTGGCGCGATTTGACCAGCCGATTGTTCCGTATTGAAATCACCGAGAACCATCAGATGCACCGGAGATTTCTCCCAAATTCGCAGCCAATGATTCAAACTCGCAGCTTGTTCTGCTCGTATACTCTCACCCGCTTCGCCGCTGCGCAGGTGCGTATTGACGATCAAGATGGTTTCCATATTACCTTCGACGGGGACTTCGATGAGTGCAGCGAGATGTTTGGATACTGCGCCGAATTCACCAGTCTTTTGCATCGACGCCGTCACGTTGCCAAGCATCGTCGATAGCACGTCGACGGGACGGGTCGTCAGCAACCCGACGTCTTGTTCGGTGAACCGATCACTGCCTTCGATCGCATGCTCTTCGTATGTCAACGCGTGCTCACGATCGAGTGCCTGCGTTAGATACCACATCACCCGTTGGCCTTCGACTTCCTGCAACGCGACAACCGATGGTTTGACTTTTGCAATGGCCTCGGCAAACGCATCTCGCCGCCAATTCCATTGACCGCGACTCGGCGTCGATTTCTCTTTCGCCAAGGCGCTGAAGTTGTCTTGTTTGGAATCATCGAAAAACCACTCCAAGTTCCAGGTCATCACGGAAAACGCCGGTTCGTCAGCAACGAGACGAGGTGGAGACAGAAGGCAGGCGATGAGGGCCAGCGGAATTCCGACAGGGAGCAGCAGCGGGGTGGGGATTTTCACGAGGGCGGGCGGTTGGAAGTGGGGCGGGACAAAAGACACAGAGTCGCTACGATAGACGGTGTTTCCTCGTTTTGTTAGGACAGAGAGTTTTTCATGAAAAAGATGGCTGGTTTTTCATTACTAGAAATCATCGTTGTGGCTGTGATTTTGTTCATTTTGCTGGCGATTTCGATCCCCGTCGTGCGTGACATGACGTCGCTCGCGCGTCGAAGCAATTGTGAACAAAACCTGATTCGGCTCATTACAGCTAACCAAGCCTACACGCTCGATTTTGATCATTTGCCCGCAGGAACGTTGACTTACGGGGCGGAAATACTCACCGACGAACTCTCCGTTGATCAGCCCACGACCAGTAATACGGCGAGCAAAATCGTGCCGCTGAGCATCGTGAGTCTACCTGATGGCTATCACCACAATTGGGTGTCAGCGATCTTGTCATATTGCGACCGACAGACCACGTTTCAAATGATCGACTTCAATGTCGGCGTTTACGCACCTGAGAACGCGGCCGTCCGCGAGAGCGACATACCGTTCTTGCGCTGTCCCACTTCCGCCGACGAGCAGATCACCAACACGACTTCTTATGCGGGAATGCACTCGTCGGTTGCCGATCCGATTGCGGTCAACAACGATGGTTTGTTAACGCTCAATCGGCACTTCAGTCCTGACGACATTCCCGATGGAATGGCCTATACGATATTGTTAGGTGAAAAACTATCGCCACCCGAGTTTGATTTGGGGTGGATGAGTGGCACGCGGAGTAGTTTGCGCAATACCGGCACCAAAATCAACGCTGTTGTACCGATCGAAACCTATCACGACCCGGTATTCGTCGGCGGACTCGGCAGCCTGCATGGTGGCGGAGCTCTCGTCGGTTTGGGCGATGGCGCAGTCGACTTCCTGAGCGACTCGATGGACATCGGTGTGCTTCGCAAGATGGTCAAACGCAACGATCATGCAACGTTAACATCAAAATGAAAACAATGAGTCACGCAATTAACTCATGCTCAAACAAACATCTATCCTTTACGTCAACAACAAACGTTCGTCAACATGAATTCATCTTCAACTGATAATGCCACCTTAGAAGCTCCAGCCTCGTGGTTTGCGGATGACGCACCGCTGAAGGTTGGCAACCATGTTTTGCACAGCCGATTGATTGTCGGCACGGGGCGTTATGATTCGATGGAGCAAATGCGAGAGTCACTGCTCGCATCGGGCAGTGAGTGTGTGACGGTCGCGGTTCGCCGAGAACGGTTGTATGACAAGATGGGCCAGAACATTCTAGATTTCCTGGACCCGAAACGTTACATCCTGTTGCCCAATACGGCGGGATGTTATACCGCCACGGATGCCGTCCGCGCCGCCCGGTTGGGCCGCGAAATACTGAAGACACTCGGTAACCCAGGCGCTGATTGGGTGAAGCTCGAAGTGCTCGGTGATTCCAAGACATTGCTCCCCGATCCAACCGAGACAGTCAAGGCTTGTGAAAAGCTGGTTGAAGATGGTTTCTCGGTGTTGTGTTACACCAGCGATTGCCCCGTCACGGCTGTACGATTGAAGAAAGTGGGGGCGGCTAGCGTGATGCCAGCGGGAAGTCCGATCGGTAGTGGTCAAGGAATTCTCAATCCGGGTAACTTGCGAATCATTCTTGAATATCTCAAAGGTGACGATCCCGATTACCCCGTGATTATTGACGCAGGTGTGGGCACGGCCAGTGACGTCGCGGTGGCGATGGAATTGGGTGCCGATGGCGTGTTGTTGAACACGGCGATCGCGCATGCTCGCGACCCAGTGCGGATGGCCGTGGCGATGAAGCATGGCGTGATCGCTGGCCGTCATGCCGCGTTGGCTGGCCGCATACCACGACGTCTTTACGGCACCGCGAGCAGCCCCAGTGAAGGCATCATCAGCACGCGTCCCTACGGTAGCGAGAAAGACGGCACAGCAACCTAAAGTAGCAGGCACAGTCCTCTGTGCCGTCCGCCCCCAGCCGATAAAATCGCTTCGATTTTGAGGCGTTGGGTTGCTTGTTCAGTCACCGTTCGCCGCCGATCGAAGCGATCGAGCGGTGGGAGGCGAACGGCACAAGGAATTGTGCCTGCTACTATGGGCGCTTTCAATTTCTACAACGCGGTACGAACTACCTGAAATTTGAAGGTATGTAATGTTTGAACTGTTCGATCCGGCGGCTGAGTTTGTGATCCGTGAAAGCGCTCATTTGCCTCATTGGTATCAACCAGGTGCAGCCTGCTTCATTACTTTTCGCACAGACGATTCAATCCCAAGAGATCTGTCGGCGCGATGGCATCTTCAGAGAGCGGATTGGCTGACCCGACATGGTATCTCGTTGAGCGATCCGTACTGTAGCAATCGTATCGCAGAGCTACCGGTGTTGGTACGGAAAGAGTATCACGAGCGATTCTCGGGTGCGTATTTGGCATACTTGGACGAAGGTTGGGGTGCCTGTGTCTTAAAGCGATCCGAGCTTGCCATGCATGTGGCCAACGCGCTGCGACATTTTGATGGCAATCGTTACCACCTCGGAGATTTCGTCGTCATGCCCAACCACGTACATTTGATGGTCGCGTTTCTCGACAACACGGATGTTCAAAAGCAGTGTTACTCATGGAAGAAGTTTAGTGCCACGCAGATCAATCGTGCTCTTGGCAAGCAGTGTCGTTTCTGGAAAGAAGAGTCGTTCGATCATCTCATTCGCTCGCCAGAGCAGTTCGTTGCGATCCAGCATTACATCCGCGACAACCCAAAATTGCTCAATCCAGGCGAGTACCTATTATCCAGTTCGACCTAAAGTAGCAGGCACAGTCCTCTGTGCCGTCCGCCCCCAGCCGATAAAATCGCTTCGATTTTGAGGCGTTGGGTGCTTGATGAAGTACCCGCTCGCCGCCGATCGAAGCGATCGAGCGGCGGAGGCGGACGGCACAAGGGATTGTGCCTGCTACTATGGGCGGGTCGACGAAATCGCAGTAAAGTCGTACAGTTTACGCGACGCTTTCTCGTCTTTTCCCACCCGTTATTTCATAATCGCGATTGACAACCATGGCTGAATTTCTCGAACCCGGCACCAAGGCTCCTGCGTTCACGCTCAAGGACCAAGATGGCAAGTCCGTGAAGCTCAAGGATTACGCTGGCAGGCCCGTCGTGCTATTTTTCTATCCACGTGACGATACGCCGGGTTGCACCAAAGAAGCTTGCGCGTTTCGCGATCGTTATGCTGAAATCCAAGCCACCGGCGCAGCGATCTTTGGCATCAGTACCGACTCGGCAGAAAGCCACGTCAAGTTTCGCGAAAAATTCAATCTGCCCTTCCCGCTGTTGGTCGATGAGAACCACGCAATGAGCGAAAAGTACGGGGCGTATCGTGAGAAAAACATGTACGGCAAAAAATCGATGGGCATCCAACGGTCGACTTACGTAATCGACGCTGCTGGAAAAATCGTCAAGGTTTACAAACGCGTTCAAGTCGATGGTCACGATCAACAAGTCCTCGACGTGCTCGCTGGAATGGAGTCCGCATCGTGAGCGTGGCTGCCAAGTATTGCGTCGGGATCGACTTGGGGACAACCAACAGCGTCGTCGCGTATGCAGAGGTCGGCACCGAAAACAAGTCGCCTGAAATTCGGTTGCTGCCGATTCCCCAGATCGTTGGTCCAGGCCAGATAGAGTCGTTGACTTCGTTGCCATCCTTCTTGTATTTGCCACGCGATAACGAAGTCGATACGTTGCGAATTGATGCGTCGATGTTACCCAGTGGTGAGTTGCCGACATCGTTTCCCGATCCACGCGAAGGCGTCGTGGGCGTGTATGCTCGCGAGCAATCGGCGGACAATCCTCAACGAGTCGTGGTCGCGGCCAAGAGTTGGTTGTGCCATACAAAAGTCGGTCGGACTGATGCCGTGTTGCCTTGGCAATCGCCTGCGGAAGTGCCAAAGGTGTCGGCGTTTGAATGCACACGGCGATATCTGCAACACTTGATCGCGGCATGGCATGCGGCGTTTCCTGATGCGCCGATTGATCAACAGCATGTTGTGTTGACGGTGCCCGCGTCGTTCGATCCGGCCGCGCGTGATTTGACTCGGCAAGCGGCCATTGAAGCGGGATTAAGCGATCAGTTTGTATTGCTGGAAGAGCCGCAAGCGGCTGTTTATCGTTACTTGGCAGCGACCGACGGAACGTGGCGCGAGACGCTCCGCCCCAACGATACGTTGTTGGTTGTCGATGTCGGTGGCGGTACGACAGATTTGACGTTGATCGGTGTGGCCGAGGACAACGGCGATTTGGTATTGCGACGTCAAGCGGTCGGGCATCACTTGTTGGTCGGTGGTGACAACATGGATTTGGCGCTGGCATATCAAGCGGCTGAAAAGTTTCGTGTTCAAGGACATGAGCTGGACCCTTGGCAGAGCACGTCGTTGTGGCACGCCTGTCGGCAAGCCAAGGAGACATTATTGGCGGCGAACGGACCAGCGGAACATTCCATCTCGGTTCTCGGTCGCGGCAGTTCGCTGATCGGTGGCACGATCACGGTGGCGATCTCCCAAGACGAAGCGTCGGGAACGTTGGTCGAAGGATTCTTTCCGATGTGTGATCGTGAGGCTCGACCGCAAGCGAACGTGCAGAGTGGATTCCAAGACATCGGTTTGCCCTACGAATCTGACCCGGCGATCACGAAGCAGGTAGCTGCGTTTTTGGGTGATCATTTGAACCGTGATGCAGGCGATCAAAGCGGTGTGACGCATCTGTTGCTCAATGGCGGTGTGTTTCGTAGCGAGGCGATTTCGGCGCGGATGCAATCGACGATCGCGAGCTGGTTTGACAAGACGCCGGTGGCACTCAGTGGCGTTGCGGACTTGGATCATTCCGTAGCGATCGGGGCAGCGTTTTATGGTTGGACAAAACAGAGCGGTGGGATTCGGATTCGCGGCGGGACGGCGAAGTCGTTTTATATCGGGATCGAAACGGCTGGCTTAGCGATCCCTGGTGCCCCGCGTCCGCTGCGGGCGGTGTGTGTCGCGCCGCAAGGGATGGAGGAAGGCAGCGAGGCCGAGGTGCCCGGCCAAGAGGTCGGCGTGGTGGTCGGAACGCCCGCGAGATTTCGGTTTTTCTCGTCGACGATGCGTTCGGAAGATCAACCCGGCACGCGGCTGGATCGTTGGTCGCCCGACGAATTGCAGGAGAGCGAGCCGATTGAATTGACGCTGGAAAGTGACCGAGACGATGGTGATTCGCGCTCGTTCGTCCCGGTGCGGTTTCAATCGCGGGTGACTGAACTGGGCATGTTCGAGTTATGGTGCCATAGCAGCCAGTCGGATCGCCGTTGGAAGCTGGAATTCAACGCTCGCGAACGATAGTTTTCTTTGGAGTGCTCCGACTCGCCGGAGCTTTCTTTCTCACGCCAGTTTCCCCCGCACGCGTCCCATCGCCCTGAAAAAAGAAAGCGGCACCAAGTTTCCGCACTCCATAAACTTTGGATATGGCATCCGCGACAAACCTGCTATGATGGTCTGACGTTATTTTATTACTGCAGGACCACGCATGCTGACCAAGCAACGAAAACTCATTCTTTCCGCTGCGCACCGCGATATGATGCGACGGGCGGGCTCAGTCAACGCCGAATTGATGGACTTCGTTCGCCCGCACGTGCAAGCTGGGATCACGACCGGGGAGCTCGACCGGATAATCCACGATTGGACTTACGACCACGGGCACAAAGCCGCCACGCTCGGGTATCAAAAATTCCCAAAATGCTGCTGCACGAGCGTTAACGAAGTGATCTGCCACGGAATCCCCGACAATTACGTGCTTCGCGAAGGCGATATCGTCAACATTGACTTGACCACGATCGTGGATGGATGGCACGGTGACCAGAGCGAAACGTTCATCATTGGTGAAACCAGCGAAGAGCGGCGGGCGGTGGTGCAATGCGCGTTCGATTGCATGCACTTAGCGATCGACGCGTTGACGCCGGGTTGTCGGGTCGCGACGATTGGCGAGACGGTTGTACCCGAGGCTCATCGGCGTGGGTTCACGGTCGTTCGCGAATACGTTGGCCATGGACTCGGTCGCCAATTCCACCTCGATCCTTCGATCCCGCATTTTCCGAATCGCCAAAGTCGCATCGACCGGTTGTTTCCTGGCATGTGCTTTACTGTCGAGCCGATGATCAACGCGGGCAGTCGTTACACGAAGAGCGACAAGGTCGATGGATGGACAGTCCGAACGAAAGACGGTCGCCCATCGGCGCAATTTGAACACTCGGTATTGATGACCGAAAAGGGACCGGAGATCTTGACGCTGACCAAGAACGGGCCGCAGAAGGGGCACCAGTTCTAAGCTGGTCGATGACTCATGCTACCGCGTAACCTCACGATCATTTGTGTCACCATGTTCGTTTCTCTGCTGTGTCATTCGCTGAGCCAGCGGACACACCGAGCATTAGTGGTTGCCGATGCGATGGAGATGATCGACCGTTTTTATGTGGACCCTGTCGATGATCGCGAGTTAGTTTTGTCGGCGCTCAACGGTATGACTGCACCGCTGGATCAGTACAGTGAATTCATTCCGCCAGTGAACTACGACGCGTTTCGCGACACGATCTATCAAGAGTTCGCGGGCATCGGGATCTATGTCGATCAACCGAAACCTGATGGTCCCGTGCGTGTGATCACGCCGATCGTTGGTTCGCCCGCGCTCGCCGCAGGAGTATTGCCGGGTGATGAAATCGTGCTTGTTGACGGTGAAAATGTTGAGAGCATGGGCATCCGCGACGTCAGTGATAAATTGCGAGGACCAGTGGGAACGGCAGTCAAGATGACACTGCGACGTGCCGTCAAGCCCAGCGAAGGCAGCGATGCGACGACTGAAGAGATCGAAACAACAATCGTGCGTGCGTCGATTCAGATGGAATCTGTGATCGGCGATCATCGTGATGCGAACAACCAATGGGTTTACCGACTCGACGAAAACCCGCGAGTCGCGTACGTACGAATGACGAGTTTCGGTGATAAAACGGTCAGCGAATTGGCGGGCGTTTTAGCCAAGCTCGATAGCGACTTCGACGCTTTCGTCTTGGATCTACGTGGCAACGGTGGCGGCTTGCTAACGGCAGCCGTGGATGTGGCCGATATGTTCTTGGATTCGGGTAAAATCGTCGCTACGAAGACTCGCGGCGGCGTCCTGGAAGAGCAGGCTGTCGCGACTTCAACAACGTTGATGAATACGAACATCCCAATGGCGGTATTGATCGACCATGACTCGGCGAGTGCGAGCGAGATCGTGGCAGCGGCGCTGCAAGACAACAAACGTGCCATCGTCGGCGGCACACGCAGTTTTGGCAAAGGCACGGTGCAGAATGTTTTGCCCTTGGAATATGGCCGCAGCGCGCTACGATTGACCGTCGCGAAGTATTACCGGCCGACGGACGTGAATATCCATCGTGACGAAGACGACGATGAAGACGACGTGTGGGGCGTGACGCCGGATGAGGGGCTGAGCGTGGAATTGGATTTGCCAACGCTGCAGCGATTGTTGCTGCTCAAACAAGAAGCCTCGTATCCGTTGCTAAAAAGCATTGACCGCACCGCATTTTCGCGACCTATGGAGGCCGAGGCAAAGACGCAAACGGCGGACGCTGAGTCAGAACAGTCATCCATTGAAGTACCGGCGACACCCGAAGCATTGATCGCGGAAATCCCCGAAGATGCCACGATTTGGCAACTCGACAAACCACTCGTACTGGTCGTCGAACGAATGTTATCGAGACTGGCCAGCGACAAATCGCCCACTTCCGAAGAAACTGAAGAAGTGGAAGAATCAGTATCCGTTAAAAAAGCTGCTTAAATTGAGCCGTCGGCTCCAACCCCTCTTTGAAAGATAAAACTATGAAAACAATCGTTTACGCCATCGCTGGAATCGCCGCCCTGGGCATCATGATCGCCTTGATCGCCTCACCCTCTAGCACACCCGCTCCTGCGTCGGCCACCCCAGCGGCCACTGTTTCAGCGACACCCGAAGTGCTTAGCGAAGCTGGCACGCTGACGCTCGAAGTCCCCAGCATGCACTGCCAATTTGCGTGCTACCCAAGTGTGAAAGAGACCCTAGAGAAATCCCCTGGCGTTAGCGAAGTGGCACTGGCCGAACAGCCCGACCCGAACACCTTGACGGTTAAGAAAGTAATCGTCACCTACGATGCAGGGTTTGATTTGAGCGCGGCGCTGTCGAGCTTGAAGCAAGAGGGTTTCGACGACGCGACCCGCGTTCAGTAACCAAGCTTTTCAAAATGTGGGATAGGCTTCCAGCCTATCTGTCGTGAAGTGGGATAGGCTTCCAGCCTGTCATAAGTGCTCCTTGACAGGCTAGAAGCCTATCCCACGGCTTGAAGCCAATCTAAATTTCTGACGTGGTGCACTTCATTTGACTACTCCTCGCGGCGTCCTTCTTATCGGCCACGGTACACGCGACGCCATCGGCACCGCAGAGTTCTTTGAGCTCAGCGATCGCTTAACCCAGCGACTCGCTGGCACTGCAATTGTGCGTCCATGTTTGCTGGAGTTCCAACAGCCAACGATCGCAGAGGCTTGGTGTTCGTTAATCAATGAAGGCGTGTGCGAAGTCGTTGCCACGCCGTTGTTGTTATTTTCAGCGGGACATGCCAAGAGCGACATTCCAGACGAGATCGCCGCTGCACGTGCAGCGACACCCGGCAGCGAACATGTCACAGTGAGTCACGCGCAACCCATTTCGCGGCAATCGGCCATGATCGATGCCGTCCGAACGCGATTGCGTGAAACGCTCAAACGGGGAACAACGAATTCGGGACGCACCGCGATCGTGATGGTCGGTCGTGGCAGTCGCGATGTGTGTGCCAGCGCTGACATGCGGGTTCTCAGTGAGGTCGCGGTGCGCGGACGTGATCCGCTCACGGGTTTGTCGATTGCTGATGAATTCCAGATCTCGTCCGATGGATTGCGAACGACGTTCTATGCGATGGCCACGCCTCGTTTGACCGAGACGCTCGCCGAGATAACGGCATCGGGAAAATTCCAGCGTGTGATCGTGCATCCGCATCTGTTGTTCGCCGGTCGACTGTACGACGCGATCGTAGACCAAGTTTCGCAATCGTTGGTAAGCGGTATCGAATTTCACGTGTCTGATTATCTCGGCCCCAGCGAGACGATTGCTGCAGCGGTGGCGGCTCGGATTGTCGCCCCCTCTTGACGCTCACCACGGCAATGCCACGATATCGACTTTCCAATTCACCCCCTTTCCCCATGATGAAAAGCCATGTTACGCCGCGCTAAAATTACGATCATCGGAGCCGGAAATGTCGGTGCCACTTGTGCCCACTGGTGTGCCGCAGCCGAACTCGGTGACATCTTTTTGCTCGATATCCCGCAAACCGAAGACATGCCACGCGGGAAAGCTCTCGATTTGCGTCAATCTTCGCCCATCATGGGATTCGACTCGAACATCGTCGGCACGACCGACTATGCCGACACCGCGGGCAGTGACGTGATCGTCGTCACCGCTGGCATCCCTCGCAAACCCGGGATGAGCCGCGACGATTTGTTGTCAACGAACGCGCGGATCGTGACCAGTGTCGCGACGGAGATCAAAAAGACCAGCCCCGATGCGGTCGTGATCGTCGTCAGCAACCCACTCGACGCGATGGTGCAACAAATGTGGAAGGTGACTGGTTTCGATCCCGCTCGTGTGATCGGCCAAGCCGGTGTGCTCGACACGGCTCGTTACCGCACGTTCTTGGCGATGGAATTGGGCTGCAGCGTCGAAGACGTCAGCGCTTTGTTGAGGGGTGGTCACGGCGACACGATGGTGCCAATCCCAAGCTGCACGAGCGTGGGCGGCATCCCGATCACTCAGCTCATCGATTCCGCTCGTTTGGACGAAATCGTTGACCGCACCCGCAACGGCGGTGCAGAGATTGTGGCATTGCTAAAAACCGGCAGCGCGTACTATGCACCAGCAGCGGCTTGCGCGCAAATGGTCGAAGCCGTTGTCCGAGACAAGAAACGCGTGATCCCTGTGGCTGCGTATTGCGATTCGCAATACGGTGTAGGTGGTTACTACGTCGGCGTGCCCGTCGTATTGGGCGCTGGCGGCGTGGAGAAAATCATCGAGCTGAAACTCACTGCTGAAGAAACCGCCGCGTTCCAACATAGTGTCGATGCCGTGAAAGCACTGGTAGCGACCATGGACAACTTGTTGTCTGCGTAAAGAAGCTGCCTCTCCCTCAACTTCATTGGCAGATTTGAATCAAACAACCTCCCCCAACTTCGTTGGGTGAGGTACATCAAAACGACCTCCCTCACGCTCTAGTGGGGCATGACCCCAGGGCGAAACATGGGTATTTCACAAATACACTGGTTGCATCGTCAGCTATTTTGCGCTCCACCGAATAGGTGGCTGTGCGTTTGTCGCCCGCAACAGCTGACGATTCGGAGAATCTGACAGATGTTGATTCCAAAGAGGGTGTTGCAAAGCAATTCACTAGAAAGAAAACAATTTGCATTGTTTATATTGAGTTGAGAAATCGAAATGGGGAATGTTCCCATTGAGCCTGAAGACCCGTCGAGCACTAGCAATTCCAACCACGATCATCAGCATCTGTTTGCACTGATTCAGCAGCGAGTTGGCGTGCTGCCGAACTTTTTTCGGCTCACGTCCAATAGTCCGGAAATTGCTGAAAGCTTGTGGGGGTTTGCTCGATTCGCTTATCTTGATAATCCGCTGCCGTCGCTGTTCAAAGAGCGGTTGTTCGTTTTTCTGTCGCGGTTCTGTGAGCTTCGCTATTGCGTCACGCGGCATCTGGGGTTCTTAATTGGGCTGGGACGACCGGCGGGCGATCAGAATGTGGCAAGTCAATCGGTTGACGAGGCGCTGCGGTTGCTGCAGCGGAAATTGCCATGCGGAGAAGTGGCTGATCCATTTATCGACCGCTGTGCTGCGATGGAGTTGCCGCTGGATGAAATGCCTGCGAGCGAGTCAGAGATGGAGGAAGCGATTTTTGTCTGCGCGGCCCACGCGTTTTTGCAAACCGCCGATGCCGATCGATCTCAGTCTGCACTCCAGCGGGCGCTAGGTAGTCGGTTTGAGCATTAGATGGTTTTCCTGACGTTCGTGCGGAACGCTCACTATTGGACTCAAACGCATGCGGAATTGGAATTCGAAGACGATCTCCAGCGGCCAAGTGTGGCGCGGCGAAATTCGCAACCGTCGCAAAGACGGTTTGTTCTACTGGGTCGTTACAACGATCGTGCCGGAGATGAGTCACGATGGTCAGCCGCTGATGTCACCATCGAACGCAACGCGGAACAAAAAGTTCACAGCACGGCTGCCGCGCCGATCGGGATCAACTATCTCGATCTCATAAAAGCGAACTCAGCTCTGAACGATGATTACGCTCGCGCGGCGTTTGATCGGATTAGTGATCTGCTTGCTGGTCGCATTGAAAGCTGTGCCGTGGAGTATCCATGCGATGCGCCGGAGCAACCGCGTTGGTTCCTGAAATTCGATTTGACCAAGTCGTCTGTGTCACACATTTTAATTCCACCGATGGACTCATGCTGTACACGGCAACGCCGCCTTACCAGTCGTACCTGTTGGCAGCCAAAGTTCGCCAACCGCCAGAGGATTGGCTGTATTGGGACAATTCCGATCCCTATTACTACGTTCGACGAATCGGCGAGCTGAATGAGTCGAAGGTTTGGGTCGGCGGGTGCGATCATCGCACGGGAGCAGAAGACTCGACCAAGACGGTTGAGCGCCTCGAAGACTGGACGCATGAGCGTTTCGATGTGACTGCAGTCGTTGACCGCTGGAGCGCCGAGTTGTTTGAACCGACCGACGGGTTGCCGATGATCTGCGTTATCGATCGACTGGGTGTCTGAGCAAGCGACAACGGCAACAAACATGTCCGAGCGGATATTACCCACAACCGACATCGATCCGAGCGCTCTCAGTGAAGGCGACGGTAGAGTTGGCAAAGTCGACGGGACGCACGTCGCCATCTGCCGCGACCGCGATGGCTGTGAACATCGACTTGATACCGTGTGCCCACACATGGGCGGTGTCGTATTATCAGCGACAGTCGACAAACGTTGGTCCTGGATTGGTGACTGGTTTTTTCTTCCAGCATGCACTTCAGGGCTGGTGTCCACCGCTACCAATCCTTCGCCGAATGGGTTTCCGTACGTCGGCGGATATCAACGAGGAACGTAACGCGCTGAAAGCTCTACGAGGCGACTTCGACCAAATCATTTCGAAAGACGGCAAGCGAGCAGACCCAGAAGCCGCCTTCGTATCTGCCCAGCAGTAGGACAAGCAGCGAAACCAGATGTTGATTACAGGAAGGGCGGATGAATCCGCCTTCGAAACACAGCACTCGATTCGCGCCAGCCATCCTCGTTGCAATCTTGAGACGGCAACACGATTTCACAGGCAACTGACGAGTTCCACCACTTATTGTCGTTCATCAACTCCGCTCTTCCAAAACATCTCGCTCCACTTCGATGCCGGCGCGAGATAGATCATCCTGTGACGCTGCGTTCTTCTTCAAAACGGATAGCGAACCTTCCGACTCTATCACGACTGCGTCGACGTCGTCGGGATTGGCGATCCCGTTTTCGCGCATCGCGGCTAAGACTTCCGCCTCCGTAACCCGCTGCTGTTTGAGAGCATTGTCCAGGTACCTTCCTCGGTAGAAGATCAATGTGGGCTGGGCTTTGATCAGTCTTTGAAACCAGCGAACTCGGACAGCCAAAAAAGTGCAGATGAGTTGAAGCGTGACCAGAAGTGCCATCGCCGTGACACCCTGCACCAACGCAACATTCTTCGACGTGAGAATGGATGCCAAGGTTGATCCGAACGCGACGGTAACCACCAAATCGAATGCATTCATCTTTGACAAGGTTCTTTTGCCACTGGCGCGCAAGAGCACGATGAGCGAAAAATAGGACAAAGTGCCTAAGATCACCGTCCGAATGACCGGTGCCCAGCCATCAAAAATCATGCTCCAGTCAATGTTGTTCATCGTGGCAAACCTCCTAAGTTGATGCGGGACCGCACACGTGCAATTCTTGCGCCGCGAATCGACTACACCATGACGCTCGCAGCGGGCGGTGCAGGTAGAAAATGGCACGGTGATTGCATTAACGGTGATTGCATTACGCTATACTGAACCATGCCGAAACGGTTCGCAGCGAGTTCGCACCGTCCCCTCGGCAACCATAACAATTCAGGAAGCAGCAAGCTTGTGGCATCACTCATTGAAGATTACGCACTGC
The DNA here is from genome assembly GCA_041740155.1 of Rhodopirellula sp. Classification (GTDB taxonomy): domain Bacteria; phylum Planctomycetota; class Planctomycetia; order Pirellulales; family Pirellulaceae; genus Rhodopirellula. The sequence goes on along the minus strand of JBGSMN010000432.1, from coordinate 16,686 downwards.
TCGGTGATTGTCGCGGTTCCGCTTTGGTCGATCGCTTGGGTTCGTTGGATTGGTTGTGCCTGCCACGCTTTGATTCGGGTGCATGCTGCGCTGCTCTGTTGGGAGATGAGCGTCACGGGAGCTGGCAGATCGCTCCAGTCGCGGAGATCGTTGATGTCTCGCGCCGCTATCTGAACGGGACGCTGGTTTTGGAGACTGATTTTGTCACCAGCACTGGCGTGGTGCGGTTGATCGATTTCATGCCACCACAGACGTCTGAATCGAACGTGTTTCGCTTAATCGAATGTTTGGAAGGGCACGCTGAGCTTGAGAGCCGACTTTGCCTTCGCTTTGATTACGGCTCAATTGTGCCTTGGATTAAGCGTCTTGATCGTGGTGTGCGCATGATTGCGGGGCCTGAACGAGTCGATTGCGTTAGCGATTTGCGGATGGATATTGAGCACCATTCTGCCGTCTCGCGATTCTCACTGGCAGCTCACCAGCAGGCCTCCTTTCAATTGACGTGGACACGAACACAAGATCCTCCCCCTTTGGAAAAGAACGCCAGGCAAACCTTGGATGATACCGTTAAGTGGTGGCGAGATTGGTCCAGTCGCTGCACGTTCGAAGGTCGATGGCGTGATGAAGTAGTTCGCTCTCTGATTACTCTCAAAGCACTGACCTATGCACCGACTGGTGGCATCGTCGCTGCGGCCACCACATCGCTTCCCGAGCATATTGGCGGTGTGCGCAACTGGGACTATCGATACTGCTGGCTACGTGATGCGACGTTCACACTTTATGCGTTTCTAATCGGTGGATATACCGACGAGGCTAAGGCGTGGCGCGAGTGGCTGGTCAATGCAGCGGCTGGAAATCCGTCGCAGCTTCAGATCATGTATGGCGTGGCGGGAGAGCGTCGATTGACGGAAACCGAACTGGAATGGTTGCCTGGCTATGAGAACTCTGCACCGGTGCGGACCGGCAATGCAGCTTATCGTCAACATCAACTCGATGTTCCTGGAGAGATTATGGAGGCCTTTCACTTAGCCCGTCGTTATGGGATCGATCCCGACGAAGAAGCTTGGCGTGTGCAGGCGGCTGTACTCGATTTTCTTGGGAAAGAATGGTCTAAACCAGACGAAGGCATTTGGGAGATACGTGGTCCCAAGCGTCACTTCACGCACTCGAAAGTCATGGCCTGGGTCGCAGCTGATCGGGCGGTAAAAGATATCGAGTTGTTTGGAATGCCAGGTCAGGCAGAGCGATGGAAAAAATTGCGAGACCGGATTGCCGCGGAAGTCCATGTTCAAGGGTACAACCAAAAACTTGGTGGCTTCGTACAATCGTATGGCTCCGACGAGACCGATGCCAGTTTGCTGATGTTGCCGCTCGTCGGATTTGTCGAAGCCACCGATCCGAAAATGGTGGGAACACTGCGTTTGATCGAGGAACGTTTGGTCAGTGATGGATTTGTCATACGCTATCGTACTGAGACCGATGTGGATGGATTGCCTGAAGGAGAAGGTGCATTCCTGCTCTGTTCCTTTTGGCTCGCCGACAACTACACCCTTGCGGGCCGTCATCGGGAAGCGTGTCATCTTTTTGAACGGCTTCTAAGCCTGAGAAATGACGTCGGGTTGCTTGCCGAAGAGTACGACCCGCGGGCGAAGCGAATGCTTGGAAATTTTCCGCAAGCCTTCTCGCACGTAGGGCTCGTCAATACAGCAAGGAACTTGTCGGCTGCTGGTGGCCCGGCTGAAGAACGCGGCCACGAAGAATTGTGACTCGCGTTGATTCTGGTTAAACATTGCATGTTGTCAACACTGCAAACGGCAGTTCAGAAAAAAGGTCAGCTAGTCGAAGCTGATGGTCGGCAGCGTCGAAACTGCGGCCACTTAAGTACTCATGGAACTGCAAGGGCACGTCGTCACTTAGCTCGACCGTCGTGTCCTCCCAAAGATCTCCTAGCAAATCGCTTGGACGCATTGTCGATCGTGCCTGCTGGCTCGAGTACCGCGATTGCGTCAACTGGTATGACAATCGCGGCACGACGACGACAACGAACTGATCTTGAAATCGTCGGCAAAAAGCGATCACATGGTTTGATCGTTCACCGCTCGTTTGCAGTGGTTGATAGTCACCACTGGAAAACAGTTCTGCACATTCACGTCGCGCTCGTAGCAACTGCATCACGCAAAATTGCTTCAAATCATTTCCCCAGTTCGACGCGAGCGACCGCAATGTTTGTGATGCGTTGGAATGAAAGTCAGTCTGCAAGCGTGCCAACGAGTCTCGGCGGATTTCGTAATCGACTGGCTGGCGATTATCGGGATCAACGAGACAGAAACTCCAATATTCCGTGCCTTGATAAAAGTCAGGTACACCGGGCAACGTTGCTTTCAGAACCAACTGTGTGAGCGAGTTGACATAACCAGCACCGGAAATTTCGCTCGCCAGATTATCGAGTAACTTAAATGATCGCGAATCGGAATCTGCAAGAATTTGTTCCACGTACGCCTTGATCGCAGACTCGAACGAGAGCGACGGTGTGCGCCATGACGTGAGCTGTTTTGCTTCGCGAAATGCTTTCTCAAGGTATGCCTGGATTCGTGATTGATACTTCTGGGATGTTGCTGGATGGGGTGTCGTCACTTGATCCATGACTGGCCAAGTGCCCAATAGTGTCTGAAAGATTAAATACTTGGCGTTGGCATTAGGCACCTCGCGCGCATCGACAGTCTGTGATGCCGATGACGTCGATTCGCACCAATCCGCAAACTGTTTTGCAAATCGCTCAGGGATTTCTGACAGAACATGTAGCCTCGCTCGGACATCCTCACCACGTTTTGTGTCATGAGTTGCAGTGGCCGAGAGAGCTCGCGGCCAGTCATGAACGCGGCGCTGCATTTGGGCATGAAATGACTCGACGGTGCTTCCGCACGCACCTAGTTCGCCACCGACTTCATTTAACGAAGCCAATGGATAGTAACGATAAAAGGCCGTGTCTTCTAAGCCTTTGGCAGTCACGGGACCAGTCAGTTGTTGCAGTCGCACGGCAAACTGCCGCCACTGCGATTGAAGGTCTTCGCTGAGGCCCTTTGGGAACTGCAGGAGCAGTACGTCCTGGAGAAACTCCAGTGCCTCCCAAGACCTGGCCGGATTACGAATCTTTGCCCAACGCACGGCCTCACGAATGTGTCCATAGTCGATAGTTTCAACGTCCCAGCCGAACGGTCGAATGTATGTGCGATAGACAGGAAAACAGGCGATATATTCTCGAAGAGCCCACAGCAAGACAGGCAAGGTAAAATCATAGGAGTATCGATGAGCACGAGCCATCCGAAACAAACGTGACGCCAGAACGAATACTTCGCTAGCCATCGCATCCTGCAAGATCGTCTGCTTGCCTTCATAAGCGATGTCACGCGGTGATTGACTGACGCCAGTTGCTTCAATGTATTTCGCTTGCAGCTTCGTCATTCCCTCGTCATCGACAAGCACCTCGGAAAGTTGATTTAGGAACTCGTAGCCCGTCGTGCCACTGACAGCCCAGTCCTGCGGCAGGGCTTCATCACCGGAGAGAATCTTTTCCACGACCACATACAAGTTGGTCGAGTTTTTAATTGTCTCGTGCCTCTCTTTGTCGTGAACTGATGATTGCCGATACCTCGCTTGCAATTGGTTAAAGTAGGCCGCAGGGTCGAGTAGACCATCGGGATGGTCCACTCGCAGGCCGGTTATCAAACCAGCATCAAGTAGATCAAACGTTAACTGGTGAACGGCCTCGAATACTTCGGGCTCCTCAACACGGATCGCAGCAAGATCATTGATGTCAAAGAATCGTCGATAGTTAATCTCGTCGACAGCGACCTTCCAGTACGCCAGCCGATAGAACTGCTGGGAGAGCAAGTTTTCCAAGGAATCAACAGCCTCGGGGTTGCCTGCGTCGCAAAAGCGTTGTTGTAGTGCAGCGTCGATCGCCTGTGAGACTGCCGAACGACTCTGTTGCAAGGACTTGAGCCGTTGACGCAATACGCATAACTCGCGATTAAGATCCTCGATGGCAACGTCGTTTCGCGAGAGTTGGCGAAGCTGAAAGGCGATGCTTTGGAGTTCGTTACGTGTTTCGGTGTCGATTTCGTCGCGTAAGTAGCCGATTGCCGAATCCAAAATAACCGGCCAACTCAACGGCGTCAGTGGAAACTGGCGATCAAAATATTTGAGCACAAAGCCTTCGTCATTTCTTGCAATCTCCAGCTCGCCATCTTTCAGGACTTCGCCAAATCGCTTGCCCAAAAAAGGCAACAAGACACGGCCGGGAAAGTCGCAGCCGGGTGGATGCCAGTCGATGTCAAAGTACTTCGAGTACCTTGAGTTCGGACCATTCTCGAGGACATCGTTCCAGAAATGGTTGTCTGGGTCGTTGATGCCCATGTGATTGGGAACAATGTCAAGCAGCACGCCGACTCCGGTTGCTCGCGCCACGTGGCCAAGTTGTTCGAGCGCCTCGCGGCCGCCAAAAGCAGGTTCGACTCGTGTATGGTCAACAACATCATAACCGTGCTGGCTATCGGAGCGTGCTTGAAAGAGCGGCGACAGATACAGGTCACTCATTCCTAGCCGATCAAGATAATCAACTAGCTCCGCACATTGTTTTAGTCCGAAGTTGTTGCTCAACTGCAAACGATAGGTCGCTCTAGGTAGACGGTTGACCAATTGGGACTGTCGATTTTCTGACACCTGTGATGACGTACTGTTTGCGGTCATTTCTTTGTTCTCAGAGCCTCATGGCAGGTCCCGTTCAACATGCCTCCCCTCGCCCCGCTTCGAGGCCGTGCAGTTTTTAATTCATCTGCTAGCAGGGGTGTAGCACACAAAATGAATGTCGGTAATTTTGGGATTTCGCACACAATGTGCATTGCTATGAATACCAGGAGCCACACGAAGGTCATCGTGAATATAAGCGATTCAGGGACGAAAAAAAACTCGTTACCGAGAGTTTCCCATGCCCGAGTCGGATCCTCGTTGGAAACAGATCGACCAATTGCTCCCCAACTGAGAGATCGTTGTCTTGGTAGCAGCGGACCTCTGATGATGAAGCGGATGGAAGGCGAAGAGTTACCTGAAAGCCAACCGTTGGAGATGACGCAAGAAGTCATCAAGAAACAATACGGACTGATTCTCGCTCAGAACCTGCTGCGACTTGATAACCAACAGCGAATCAAACTAAATGCCTATAAATCAACGACTTAAAAACTGCACGACCTCCGAAGTTGGGGGAGGTTGTTTGCTTTACCGCCAGCGCGCCCGATTCGCGACACTTTCCCGCCTAGCCTCTTGCCCGCACCGACGCCGTTCACGCTACAATCAACACGCACCCTCAGTTGGGGGTGCTTTTTCACGTTCCGTTCAACTCGCGAGTCAACAACATGATCCTCTCTTGGTTTTTCATCGGCATCGCCGTTTACGCGGCGTTTCGCATTTTGCCGGGGTGCTTGTACACCGTCGCTCCCGATCAACGTGCAGTCAAAACACGCTTTGGAGCCGCCGAATTGTTGCGGATGCAGGCCGAATCGCCAGACATCGCCGCACCCATTGACCCTTCGCTCAGTGAAGATGAACGTGAGCGTTACCATTACCCGCAAGTCCGCGTGATCGGCCCGGGTGGCCCGTACTTCAAACTTCCGTGGGAAGACGTTCACCGCGTCAGCGTCGCGACCCACGCTGTTGATCTTTCGTGGGATCCATCCAAACGCCAAGACACGATCGAGGCGGTCACAAAAGACAACCTGACCACAGGCGTTAATGGCCAGATTCGCTACCGGGTCAGCGAGAACAATCTGTATCCGTTCCTGTTCGGCGTCAAAAGTCCACTCGAACACGTGATGGGATACTTCGTCTCAGTGCTGCGAGAACGGATTGCCAATTTTGTCGATCCACGAGGCATGAAATTGCTCAGCACCGATGCGGTCGTCGACACACCGCCCGGCGAGTCCCAAGGCAGCGCCGTCGAACTGTCCGAAGGCGTTTCGATCAACGATCTGCGTAAAAACCTCCCGCTGCTCAATCAATACATGGAAGAGCAATGCCGCTCGACCACTGGCCGTTATGGTATCGAACTGGACGCGGCGTTGATTACCGAGATTGATCCACCGCCAGAAGTCGACCGGGCATTGTCAGCGATCAATAGCACACGCAACCAAGTCGCAGCGGACATTTCCACCGCTCGCGCCGACGCTGAGCAACAAATCACCATGAGCGCCCGCGCTGTCGAGATCGCATCAAACAACGCTCAAGCCGAAGTCGCACCGTTGCAAGAACTCGCAGGCACGTTAGCCGCGATCAAGAAAGAAGGTGGTTCGGCATGCCTGAAAGCTTACCTGCGAAACGCACGTGTGCCACTGTACGGACTCGCTTCGCGGATTGTCTTGAACAAACAAAACAACTCCTGAGCCGACCCTCACCAACGCGATTTTCTAACTTAATAACGAATCACCCTGTCAACTGGTACTCATCATGCACATTTTCCTGTTCGTCCTCGGACTTGTCACCATCCCGATCATCTTGGCCCTCTCGCGTGCCTTTGGCATCTACACGTGTGTGAACGAATGCGAGTCGCAAGTCTTCACGCTGTTCGGCAAAGTCATCGGCACACTCACCAAACCGGGACTGCACTTCCCCATCTCGCACTTTGGGATGCGTGCGATGTTAATCCCGTTCTTCGGAAAACGATACGTCGTCAGCACAGCGATGCGTCAGCACTATTTACGCAGCCAGATGGTCAACTCGGAGGAAGGCACACCGATGGGCGTTGGCATTTGGTACGAAATGCAAGTCGCTGACCCAGTCGCGTACCTGTTCATCAACGCCAATCCCGATGGTTCATTGCAAGCCAATGTGACGAGTTCCACGATCTCAACATTGAGCAATTTAGAAATGGAAAAGATGCTTGAAGACCGACACAGTCTCTCACGCACGGTCCGCCAAGCCGTCTCACCACTTTCAGAGAAATGGGGATATCGGTTAGGCAGCGTTTATATTCGTAAAGTCGAATTCACGGATGTGCAGATGGTGCACAACATTACCGAAAAAGTCGTCAAGCGGCTGGTGCAGGTGACCAGCGCGATGAAACAAGACGGCGAAAACCGCGTCGGTTTGATCAAGAGTGAAACGGCATTCAAAGTCAGCCAAAAGATGGCCGAGGCGTCAGCGGCGCGGCCAGAAATCGTCGGTCGAAAACTCAACGAGATCGGCAAACACGACCCCGAAGTCCTCGACACGGTCTTGGAAGTCATGGAGATCAATCGGTTGCTCGAATCGGGGGCCGCCGTGGATATTCTGCCCGAGTCAAGCAACTTACTCTTGCAAGTCGGCGGGACGAATCGAGCGTAGTAGCAGACGCTTGAACTTAGAAACGCCATGATTCGCTGAGGGCCGAGTTTAAGTTTAAGTTTAAGTTTAAGTCACACAGGCAGGAGGCCGGCGTAGCCCTTGCCGGTGGCGTTAGCCACCGGGGCAAAGACATGTCACCTCTTAAGTTGCTCGCCCTACACGGCGATCGTCGCATGCTTGCCGCTGCGTCGTTGGCAGACTGGGCAATAGAAAGTTGAACGCTGCGCCTGCACGATGCGGACGATCATACCCTCGTTGCATCGTCGACAAGTTTCTCCCGCTCGATCATAAACCCGGTGCATGTTTTGGTAACTGCCGGGATCGTTCAGAGCGTTGCGATAGGTGCCATCGCTCAACGTGCTGCCTTCTTGAGCGACGGCCTCGTTCAAAACAATGCCGATCGCCGTGTGCAATCGTGTCCATTGCGGCCCTGTCAACTTGGCGCACGTTACTCTTGGGTCAATGCCCGCGATAAACAAGATCTCGGATGCATATAGATTCCCGATGCCAGCAACGGCAGTTTGATCTAACAGCGAGACTTTGATTGGGCGTGAACTGTCTCGCAATCGCTCGCGAAGGGTTTCCATCGAGATCGTCAATGCGTCCTCACCGAGTCGTTGGTTGACTTGCGTTTCATATTCGCTCGGACTCATCAACCGAATCGTGCCCAAGCCGCGCCGGTCCCAGACGAACAAGGGTCCAGCCGCGGTTGCGTGGTTGTCAACAAAGTCGATGCGCAATCGCAGGTGATCGACGCCAGGCGGTTGGGCCAATAAGACCAGACCACTCATGCGTGGTTCGATGACAAGTCGAGTCGCGTTTTCAAACACGATCATCACTCGTTTGCCGCGTCGCTCGATCGCCACGACTTGTTGCCCGGCGAGTTGTTGTTGCATCTCGTTGATACTGGGCTGGATCGCGCAGGGACGGCATCCGCACGGTGGCTGCGAGATTGTTTTTACGCGTTGGCCGAGGATCGGGCGGATGCCACGACACATCGTTTCGACTTCCGGCAGTTCAGGCATCAGCGTTTCGCAGCATCGCCATCGTTTTCGGAATCATCTACGCGGAGTAGTCCGAGCGTTTTGGCTGCGGGATCAAGCTCGAACTTGTAGCGATCAAGATAACTCAATCCGAGCAACGGTTCAGCGTTTCCACCGATCGGTTCCAACACCACCGCTTCGACATCTTTGGCTTCAAACTGTCCTACCCGAACGCTATCGAGCGTCACCCGGCGACCACCGATCTTTTGACCGTTGGCAAGCATCAAGTTGACGAGCGCGGCATCGGGCGGGATCACGAGTTGCAGTTTGGCCGCCGCGTCGGCAGGTAGCGTGATCATGGTCGCGCCACTGTCGATGACCATCCGAATGGACTGCTGGTTGATGCTGACGGTGGTGTGCAAGGCACCGTTCGTGGCGACTTCGAGCGGAATCGTTTCTTGAAAAACCTCTTTTTCAAAATCTCGCAAACGATGCTCGAATGCTCGCATGATTTGATCCGTTTCGATTGGTTTGGGCACTTCAAAATTAGCGTGCATAACGTCGAGGGCGATTTGCACTTGGCGATCTTGCAGTTTCGTGGTCATCTCGGCGCTGAGCACGTCGAGTCGTTTGCGGGCTTGAAAGACGGACTCGGCGTATTTCTGTTCGGAGGCATTGAGCGTTGCGCGAGCCTCTTGTGTTTTTTTAGTATGTTCGGTGCGTTGTTTGCGGAGTTGGCTGATTTGAGTGCGGGTAGCATTGATCATGGCCACGATCCGGTTGTTGCCCGCCACGTCCAGACCGGCCACGCGTGCGAGTTGCAAGTTGAGTTCGCCGTCTTGAGCTTCGAGTTTGTCAATCTCGGTTTCAAACGTGGCGAGTCGCGTTTGATATTCGACGAAAGCTTTCTGTTGCAGACGCAGTTCACGACGTTCGCGATTGATACCGCTGAGCAGCCGCGACAACTCCGCCGCCTCAGTGCACTGGATCGCTTTACCGCTCCGCCGCAGACCAGCCTGCTGGAGAATCCCTTCGGCTTTTTCGACAACCGCTGCTGCAAACGGAGCGGGGGAATCCGCCGCACTGTCCGCGTTGGCCTCGTCGGCCAAGTTGATATCGGCAAGGACGATAATCGAGAGGGCGATGGCAAACGCCCGCAGGCAATGAGCCGCGATGAAAGAGGTCGTGATGAGGTGGGGTGTCAACATGTCAATCCTTTTAAGGGTTTTCAAGTCAGCCGAGTATTGTAGGCTATCGTTTGATCGGCTGCGTCCGTTGGCAGCCACATCTTTGCATTCCTCGTTGCCTGGTAAAGTCGTTCCGCATGGATGTCTCCAAAATGAAGCCGATTCCCATGAGTTGTCCGACTTGTGGACGAAAATTTTTGTCCGACGAGACCCCGACACCTCCGTTTTGCTCGTCACGATGCCAAATGATCGACTTGGGACGCTGGTTTAATGAGGACATCGGAGTCCCATTTGAGGGGGAACCGGAGGGAATTCCGGTCGAATATCGGGAGCAGCCGGAGGACCAATAGAGTGTGCGGAGGTTTTTTTGCGAGAGCAGAACTCGTCAAGAGATTCGTTTTCACCGCGAAATCCACGACGCCGAAAGTCTTGACGACTTCCACTAACCCACCTGGCCACTCGTTTCGGACTTGCCGACACCGAAGGACTTGTACACAATAGAAGTTCCACACCCCCTGCGGTTAGCGCGAACCTGCGACTTGCCCGGCGGGGTCAATGATTTGTCATGACAACCTTTTCCAGAACGCAGGCACGCGATTGAATTCGTGCCTGGTTCGGTGGGAAAGGTTTCTTTTTTTGATTTCTGCAAACTTTTCAGGATAACAGGCATGGTTGAATCCGTACCCATGACCCGTGAGGGCTACAACAAAATCAAGGCTGAGATTCATCGGCTGGAAAACGTCGAAATGCCGTTGGTCACCGAAAAGATCGCTGAAGCTCGTGCGGAAGGTGACTTGAAAGAGAACGCCGAGTACCACGCCCAGCGTGAAAATCAGGGCATGTTGATGGCCAAGATCAACGAACTGCGAGACAAAGTCGCAAGGGCAACGATCATCGACCCGTCCAAATTACCTAAGGACGAAGTCGTGTTCGGTTGTACCGTGACGGTTGAAGACGTGGCCTACGGGGATGAAGAAGAGTTCACGCTCGTCGGTGCGGGTGACGAAGACTACGACGCCGGTAAAATTCTGGTGACCAGTCCGTTCGGTCAAGGCTTGCTCGGCAAAAAAGTCGGCGACGTCGCGGAAGTGGATGTGCCAGCGGGCAAGATCAAATTCAAAATTCTCAATATCACCTTCGACTTTTAGAATCAACGTGGCAACAAAGTAGGATAGGCTTCCAGCCTGTCAAACAAGTGGGATAGGCTTCTTGCCTATCCCACGACCCTACATCACCATCAGAAAGGATCTCAACGTGGTCAAGTCAGAACAACATCGGCAAAAGAAACTCGCTCGCCGGAAAGCCAAGGACCAACGTGCGAAGCGACAATTGATCCAACAGAAACAACAGCTCGCCTCCCTGATGGGCAAGATGACTGCCGCCTCCAGCGGAAAAATCGTTCACTGTGCTATCGGTGAAATTGAAGCAGGAATGGGGATGGTGCTGATTTCCCGTCAAGCGCCAACCGGCCAAATCGCGGTCGCCGTGTTCTTGCTCGATTTGTTCTGCCTCGGCGTCAAGAACGCGATGGGAACCTACTACGCGCCGAGTCAGTACAACGACATGTACGATGACATCCGCACCAAGCATATGATGAAATCGGCTCGCCCCGAAGTCGCACGTGGCTTAGTCGAGGCGGCAATCGAGTACGCCGAAAATCTCGGCTTCTCACCACACGCCGACTATCGCAAAATGCAACCAATCTGGGGTGATGTCGAACCTCAGTCGATCGAAGGTTTGTACGAGTTCGGTGAGAACGGCAAACCAACCTACGTCTCAGGACCAATGGACGATTCCGTCAAACAAAGGCGAATTCTAGAGACACTCACCCACACCGTCGGTGAAGGGAATTTCAAATTCGTCCTCATGGGCGACATGGGCGACGCTGGCTTCTTGCCTCATTTCGATAACGCTCTTCCTGGGATCGAACAAGAAGATGAAGAAACCCATGCCAGGACGGTCGAGGGTACTGTCACGAGTCAGCGGATTGATGCTGCTGAGTGACTCACGAAATCGTTGAATCACACACGCTGAGCTGAACTGGTTGTACGACAAACAACCACACAGACATGCGTGGCGAGATCATTTTCGTCTTGCGCTGCCAATGGAGACAAACGGCCGTATTCCCAATCTTCTTTGCAATTACACAGTCGTTCAGCATACGCAATGCGTGTAAAGGTGCTGTAAAGAATGCAGCCATATGATTGCCAAAGCAAGGTACATGTTCTGCATCTCGAACCTTATCGCAAAGGACAGACAGAGACGCTCGTTCATGAAAACTCAGATTCCCTGAATCGGGAAAAGGATTCTTTTCCCTGCATTCCGCAACAAAATCCATCGTGCGTGCAAACCATTTCTCGAATAGTGCAGCTTCTTTCGATCGTGCGTATAAGCAGAAGCTAGCAAACTCCAGTCCCTCTTGCTTGACAAGCCGATCAAACCAATCACACGATAGACCGAGACGGTCGATCTCCACAAGCATGTCCGTTGACAAGCAGTCTTTTGAAAAACCAAGCTCGCGTTTCATACGAGCAAAAAGCCTTTTGATCTCAGACATGGCCATATCCAACGGATGATCGCACCAACAAGGCGGCCGCATTTTACTATGATTTCAGGACAGGCCTCGTCGCCCACTCGCGTTCAACGCTTGGTTTATCGGCTGTGACGTCGAAAACCGACTCACAAATGCTGGGCCGTCGCCGTGCATTGTACAATTTACTGAGATCTGTGTTCTGCGATCAATTTTGATCTGGCAATAGATCTATGGCAAGAACACCAACCGCCAGCATGATCGAAAGCAACGTTTCACTAACAAACATGAACCATCGTGGCCACGATCGAGCATAGCCGAGCCACTTTACGTATGTCTCAATCGTCGGTCCTGTGAATTAAGCGACGTTTGAAAAAACCGCACCCTCGATAACCACCGGCGGGTTACAGATCGTCGCGGCCAATGTACGTCGATACTCTGCGATGAAGTCGTCACCAAGACCTGGTTCTCGATGATCGTACCAGTCTGCAGCTGTAGCCAAATCGGTTGCAACTTCAGGTCGAATCTCGACGTTCATCTTTGACGACGAAGCTGAGCCACTCGTTCTTCGAGCTCCCGCTGAGTCAACGCTGTCGTTGGATCAGCGTCATGCACCGCTAACCGACGTTCCAACTCGAGGAGCTGAAGCTCGGTGGGATTCGGCACTGCCGAATCATCTAGTGAATCCAAATGGCTTCGGCGACACGAAGCCTTTCGGTGGGTGGAAGTGCGTAAAACTCAGCGATGGTTTCTGTAATGCTCGTTTTGCTGCTGATCGCCTGACTGGCGGATTGATCAAGCGCCAGACTTTGTCGATCGTGATCGCCACGCTGGCGAATACGTTTGCGGAATCAATCGAATTGCTCGATCACACAACCGATTGTTTCTACCCCTCTCGACAACTCTGGTGCAACTTGTCGCGACTGATCCTCTTCGCTCGGCACGGTTTTCTTCGTTTTTCGAGCTGCGTTTCTGACTTTCGCGCAGCACCTAAACTTCGATCTCTTAGTTGAGAAACCATTTAAACCCCAATGCCCAAAAACTAAAAACGTCTCGCAGTTAGTCATCCAGATACCACCTCGGTCGATACGGACCTGACATCACATCGCTCCATGACGATTTGCTCATCCGTCTGATCAACTCCATCGCTTCTCCACAATGTGGACACGCAATCCCCTTCAACACAAACTCACGGTAACGTTTGCGAAGCTCTTTGGCATCGACTAAATACGGCGTTGAAGAGGGTTTGCCGCTCCGCTTGCGGCTGGTGACCCAGCCTGAACGTGAAGGGTCAAGCGAAGGGCCACCGCCAGGAACCAACGCACGAACATGGGCGTGCGCGTCGGGCTTTTGATTCCACTTATGCAGGATGATGGCGGCTGCCGCCTCAAAGCCTTGCTCGATGGCAATTTGATCGCGAAGGGCTTTCCACACAGAGTGAAACAGAAGGTTGTAGATCTCTCGACGGTTCCCCAGCGACAACGCGGACAATTCTTCCGGCAAGGTAAAGACGACTTGGAAATAGGTGACACCGGGATGTGCTTTGAACTTGCGGCACTGCTTGCGCGGCGTGCTTCTTGATGAACTGCGGCGCGTACTGTTTGAGTACCCCGGCAACGCTCAGGGCGGGAGTCGTCTTGCCGAGCTTGTGAACTGCGTCAGCGACTGCCGCCGTAGGCGGACTTGGGAGCACAATCATCACGGACCATTTGGCGAACAGGCGGTGACGCACCGCGTCGCTCTGTTGAGCGAGTGGTGGTCAAAACCACCAAGGCTATTCGCCAGCTTGGACGTCCCGTCCACTTTCGCGAGTTAGCCCGACAACGATTTTGGTTATCCGAACCCCGCACTTGCACCAACCCTCACCACCGCACTCTAAACTGCTGAGCCGTAGCTGAAAAACAATCGTTTCAGCATTAAGCAAATGGTGCGAATCTACTGCGTCCTGTATCGCCACTTCATTGTGCGACCCGCGTTACCTCGACGTACACAACAGCAGTTCGCCGCCAGACCTCAAACGCGACGAACGAATGTCAACATGATCGTGATCTCCGATCACGATCGATTAAGTTCAACGGCGGCGATCAGCGGGCCGGGAGAGTTGAGTTTCCATTTTTGAAACCACGCAAGCCCGGCTCCGTTGCATCGCATGGTTCGCCGCTATTCGGTGGTTAGTACAGCGTAGGCAATTAGCAATGCAAAGAACAGGAAACCACCGATCGCGAGCCGAACAGCAATGACGCGTTGCCAGTCTTCTTGTTCGTCTTGGGCGGCGAGTTCGTCCATGTTTGTGCGTATGCCATCCCGACATTGCGAACACACAGGATATAGGCTTTGCGTGAATGTGTCATCAGTCAAGCTGAGAGCGGAGTCATCGTTGGCAATCCACTCCTCAAACTCCATGCTGTAGGTGAACTTGTCGTTTGAATCGAGAGAACTAGAGCAAAAGTAGCACTTGTTGGGGAACGCAAAGAACACCGACGGACAGTCCGAGAGGCACCATGCAACGTGGCATTGATCGCAATAGTGTGTCGGTGCACCAGTTGAACATTCGTCTCCACCGTAAATGCAGTCCGGCAGGAAGTCTTCGCGAAGTGGATACCCGTAGACGATTCGTGTTCTGGATTCGCGTTTGCAGTCCGGGCAACAGGCTTTGATGCACGGGTCAACGTCAAATTCGATTTTCACGTTTCCTCAGTCGACGAAAGAATCCATGTAAGTCCAAGGTTTGACGGGTGGGAGTCATTCGTTAAAAAACTGGCGACTCAAACCCGTGATGCTGACAGCTTGCGACTGTCAGTCACATTTACTCCACCCACCAAACACAAGGATCGAAAGATCAATGAAAATTCTCGCACTTGACCTCGGCAAGTTCAACTCCGTTTGCTGCTTCTTCGACTCAAAAACACGAAAAACCAAGTTCGTCACCACCCCCACCAAGCGAGAACACATCGACAGCATTTTCAAAGATGCCAAAGCCGACCTCGTCGTCTTGGAGGCCTGCGGACCCTCGGGATGGATCAACGATCTGGCGGAAGCTCACGGACACGAAACACTCGTCTGCAGTACCAACGAAGAAGCCTGGCGGTGGGCCAACGTCAAGCGAAAAACCGACCGCGACGATGCACTCAAGCTCGCTCGCATGGCCGCCATGGGTGAGCTCAAAGGCGTCCACACGCCCTCGTTGAATCACCGCGAGTTTCGATCGCTCGTCAAATACCGCAAGACTCTCGACGGCCGAATCAACAAAACAAAAAACACCATCCGTGCCTGGTTCGTCAACCACGGGATCGAGATCGCCACGGGCGAGAAAGCCTGGCACACCGGACGTGAGCACATCAACTCGTTTCGCAAACCCATGGCTGACTGTAGACCTGACGAACTTTGGAAAGGAGAACTCGACATCGAACTGACCATCCTCGATTCGCTGTCCCAGCAGATCAGTGGTGTCGTTAAAAAGCTCGAAGCGATCGGCAAGAATGACGAACGCATCAAGCGAGTCCAAACGATCCCCGGAGTCGGACCACGGACCGCTGAAATCCTCGTCGCGTGTCTCGACGACCCTCACCGCTTTGAAAACGGTCGCCAAGTCTCGGCGTACTTCGGGCTCGTTCCACGTCAGTATCAATCCGGCGAAACGGATCGCAACGGACGCATCACCAAGCGTGGCAATCCACTGGCACGAACGATCCTCGTCGAATGTGCTTGGGCCTCGCTGCGGTACAACCCGTGGGCCAAGGGAGTTTACGAAAGGATCTGTGGCAAACAAAAAACACGGAAGAAGAAAGCGGCGATCGCGTTGGCTCGCAAGATCGCTGTGATCGCTTGGGCGATGCTACGAGACGAGAAAGACTGGGACCCCAAGCAAATGATCCAGGTCACCGAGTCGTTTGGCAGGATATCACCGGCTCTGAAGGAATCGCTGCAGAATATGAAACCCAAAGAGAATGCAGATCAGCGAAAAAGTCGTCTTCGCAAGGAAGCCCGCACGGCGAGAGAGACCGCCGAGAGCCGTGCTTCAAAAACAACTGAGCAGAATCCCATGAAGAGAACGACCACTGGATCTGCCAAGCCGACCGCTTCCAAACGCAAAGCGACCAACTCGCCGGCGACGCGCTCGCCTCGATCCACTTCTCAACCAAATGAGAAACGACAAACGAAAACCTCCAAGCCACGGCGAGCAAGAAAGCCAGTATCGCGTAACTGATGCAATGACATCGGCGTAACGAATCGGCCTTGCTCGCCTCTTTCATCTTCCGGTCACCAGGACAACCAGTATGCGCCGCCTGATGTGAAAACATCGTCGTAACGAATCGGACCTGCTGACCATTTATCTTCACTTCGTTCCTCGCACTCTATCGTCACTCTCCCCCATCAACATCACACCGATCACCCCAGGAGCCCGCTGCCTGCCCACGACACGAACCACCAAGGAACAGACCTACCCTCCGTACTGAGCACCGACCCAAGTTGATGCGGACCGTTCGATCTAGGATCGATCCTTTGCAAAGGATCGTTAGAACTATCCGACACATCGCCCTAAAGAATGTGCCGTACCGAAGGAAGACCACTTGCTGCTCATCGAAGCCTCCAGGCAAGTGCTCGCCGAAAC
>JBGSMN010000429.1:0-2549 GCA_041740155.1 Rhodopirellula sp. | reverse complement strand
ATTTCGGCGCGTCGGTGTCCCAGTCGCGAAGACACCGATGCGAGTTCCGCCCCAACCGAACTCCATTCGGTCGATGCAACCGAAAGCATCTAGGGTGAGAACTATCAAGGACGCTAAAGGCGAGGAACTCTCCGTTGGCGGATTCGACGGAAGTGGCCGCCAGAAGCAGATCGATAACCTCAGGTGAAACCAATCCAGTCACGTTTTAGAAGGTGAGAAAGCCAACGGTCATAGAAGCGATGTTCGTCAATAGAGCCAGCGAGGTGGACCATTTCGCAGGTATCCCGCCGACGTACCGATACCCAATGGACTCGGCAAAGATGACAGCCAGTTCGATCGAGAGAATCGGACGAGAAAGCCCAAGATAAGCGAGTGTCGCGAGAGGATGGGTCAGAAGATTGATACAAACACAGGTCGAAAGGGCTGGCGTCTCGCGGAGTTTCGGCGCGAATTGACGCGCCACGCCGACGATTGCCAACTCGATTCCGATCGTCAGCGCAAGTGTTACAAGGTACAACGTCACAGTATCGATCAGGTTCAGGTGTTGTTGACGTCTGGTAGTCTGCGTTCTTGGCACACGGGAGAAGTGTTGCTAGGTAACTGCACTGCTCCTCGAGATGCGCGCTCGTCGCCAAACCAAACAACAACCAATCAACCCAGTGGCCGAGATGACCAGTATGGGAAGGACGGTATTCAGGAGCGAGGCGGGCTGATCATTGGAATCGAGTTCGACATGATCAACCAACTCGACTTGAATTGCGTCGTCTCCAACCGCGATCAGTTTGCACGTCGAACGCAGTGAAGCGATCGGACTCAGTATCGAAACATAGGTTGTTGATGAGACTGGAACGTCACAGGAAGGAAATGGCAGCGGTTCCCCAGGATTCACTTTGGTGGGTGGCACAAAGTCACTGGGCACCACGTACAGTCGGGTACCGTACTTAGTGGAAAAATGAAATGGACGATCCGGTTGGACTTCTTCATGTCCCCCGAACCCACGCACCGGCATCGCGATAAGTCGGTGTGACTTTAGCAGCGGTGAATCGACAAACACCAACTTATGCGATACCCCTTTATTGCCGGGCGGAATCAAATCAGCGGCGAGGCGTGTGGTCCCCGTCATCGACGTCACGAGCAGAACGAGCAAAGCCCGACAGAATCTAAATTGCATAATTAGCCTACCTTTCGCCAAACACTTCGAGCTGAAGGAGAACAAACGATACCGCTTGTAAGACGATCTGGGTTGATCAGAGGATTTCAAAACTTGAAAAAAGTTTTCGCCGTGACTTATTTGATAGCCATTGAATGAGCTTTTGTTGGACCGCCGGTCACTCTTCAGAATAATGGTCTCACAGCTGCTTGGCTGCACGTTTCCTCCAATCCTCCAATGCCGCCCGCGTCACCCCAACGTGGCACTGCACCGACCCCTCATGTAGATTAATCGAGGCAAGGCTCCGACGTTGCGAGTCGGCGATCTTTGGGTCACTGGGACTGACTCGAATGGTTTCAGTGATGTCCTTGATCGCTCCAGGTCGATTCGGCGGCCGACTCCAGAGTTGCCGATATTACTCCACCGGTCGATGAAGCCGGAGCAGCAAAAAGGTACCGTCACATTTTAGAACTAAAGTCTGAGAATCCTGTTCCACTGCGGGAAGCTCAATCTCAATCCTGTCATCCTAAGCCACTAAAATCCCCGAAAAACCAAAGGCAATGACCGAGACAGATGGTCAATATGGTGAAACGTTTCCCCTTATAATGAGTCGTCGCATTGAGTTATCTATTTCCCCCTGATTCTGCAAGCGTTCTCGTCTCGCGGCATCTTCATCCGCCCATCTCTTTAGCAAAGCTCGTCTACCCATCTCAGACTTAGCGATATTGTCTTTGACAATATTTATCCGCACTCGAATCGCAGTTGCAGTTTCATTGTCGTTCGCGATACTGGCAGCCTCGTAAGCGTTTTGCAAATATTCAAGTGCAAGGAAATAATTACAGCCAACAACCGTACGCGACGCTGCCCATCGCTCATCGCTTTCGGACTCCCCTTTCTCGTTCCTCCCGTCGTTATACCAAACGCCCAACATCTGCAATGCGAGAAGATTGCCGGATGCAGCTGCCAACTCGTAGCACTGCTTTGCTTTCCACAGATCCCGCTGAGTCCCCTGTCCCTCCTCATACATGCGACCGAGAAAATACATTGAAAGCTCCTTGCCATTCTCGGATGCCTTTCCGAAGAGTTCAAACGCCTGATTGTAATCCTTCTCCTCATGATACAACCGGTACGCAAGCATTTGCGTGCAGGTCGGATCTCCGGCCGATGCGCCATTTTCTATGGCCTGTCGCGCTGATGAATCATCACCTGACGCATCATGAAAGAAGAAAAGTGAGAGATGCGACAATTTTGCACCCATGGCAGCCGAACGTTCCATTAGCGATTTTGCTTGTTCGGGCGGGATTTCTCCGGAATCAGTGGCAACATTTTGCAGGCAAATGCCAGCCAGGCGTAATGCAATGGAGTCGATCCCAGGCGAGCTGAGTAATTGATGCGTGGA
>JBGSMN010000390.1:0-26606 GCA_041740155.1 Rhodopirellula sp. | reverse complement strand
CCGATCTCACTTGTCTCTCACTCAGATTGCCAGAGTATGACGGTCCGAACGCGAATCGGGAAGCGGGTTGCTAATCCGCCGCAATCTCGCCACCCGCGTTGCCAAACTAGGGTGCAACCAACTGAACTTTCGTGACGAAGGATGGTCCGCTGTCACGCGGGTCAAAGCATCGGCCAGCAACTCAGCGGCCAATTCGAGGGTGATCTCCGCGTCCCTGTTCTCGCCTTCGCAATCCACGTTTTTTCCTCCGTTTCGAACCGCTTTGACCGCCAATCGGCATGCGGTCGCGTCAGCGTCGAGTTCCGAAAAATGACTGACCACGCCCAGCATCACCACCGTCGTGATCAACCCCAACACGCCGCCCACACCGTTACTCCATGACGCATCGAGGATTTCATGGTCAGTCAACATCACACTGGACCAACTCGAAACGAACCAAGCGGGCAAAATCGCGGCCATCCGCAGCGGCACGTGAAAACGGCGAACATGGGCGAGTTCGTGCATCACGACCATCAACCGACCACCGCGTGGCAATTCATCGAGCAACCGATCCGACACCAACAACAATCGGCCTGGACGAACCAAGCCCGCGACCATCGCGTTGAGCATTCGACCGCCCGTATCCCATCGCGCGATTTGCATGCCCCAAACTTGATGTGTGGAAATGCCACAGCGATGCAACCACGTTTCCATTTCAAGGCGATGTTGTTCACCGAGCGGCTGAGTCTTGGCAATCCAGCGTACGAACCACGGTAAAGAGATCGCGATCAGACCTGCACCCAATCCGATCAGTCCCCACATCCAGCCGCTCGATTCAGCCAGCGCGAACAACGGCGTGTCAATGTAATGAGCTTGCACTATTTCAAAAGCGTCGCCCAAGCACAAGAACGCGAGCGTCGGCAGCACCAACCAAGCCGGGCCGCTGCGAAGCAGCCTCGACATCGCGACGAGATAGTTTTTCAGCGAGCGATCTTGGATACCGATAATTGCGGCAAAGCAATATTCAGCCGACCAAGTCGCGACGAGGATCGTGATGCCTGGAGCGAGCAACCCAATCGCTTGCAAACCCATACTGTGCTCCAGTACCGGTTGGATTCGTAACCATGCTGCCAACGAAAACCCATAGTGACACAAGATCGCGATCGGGATCGCAAACCATCGAATTGTTTCCATTTGCATCCGCAAGTATTCCGATGCTTCACCGTAGCCAACTTTGCCGCTCAGTACATTGCGAGCCATCCACCGCGCGGCAAGATGCGCGAGCAAAACCCAGCCGGCGACCATCATGACACTCGCCAAAACAATTCGCATTGATGGTTCCGCCATACCGTTGGCAGAGCCGCACATGAGCGAAACGATAACCAGCAGAAAGATGTAAAGCGTCACAGCGGTTTCTCGCGGACAGAGTGATCAAAAATCAGATCATCGGAAAAGGAGACTGCCCCCATCAAAACCGATATTCGCTCGCCGTGCACCCTGATTCCGAAAAAAAGGCCAGCAATGGATGCTAAGCGTGAGCAGGTTGTGCGGTTGGTAGCGGTTGACTGGCAACGTTGAAGCGGAATTCATCAAGACTTTCATTTCTCAGCTGGCAAGCATGACGACATCCGTGCGGCTCCTGGAATTACTAGCAACACACATTGTGTGCGAAATCCCAAGATCACCGAAGATTATTTTTTTGTTGCGCTAAACCCCTGCTGGCAAATGACTTAAAAACTTCACGACCTCTTTCTTGGGAGAGATGTGACGCGGTAGAAAAACGGCTGATGCTATTGAGTCGCGGTGCGTACGCGCTTGGCCGACGAGAGGCTATACTTCTGGGTTGAAGTGCAGTCGTTCTCGTGTGGACACTGTTGTATGCAGAGAGCAGGCGTGCCCACATGACTGAGGCGGAATGATTTTCATCAGGCCAGCTTGTGACCGTCGGAGACAATAATACCCTACTGGCGACGCTGGCGACGGCGCGTCATTGGGAAGGAGAATGCTATGGCCAAGAACATCCAGTATCACATCGAGGCGCGGGAATCCGTTCGCTGCGGCGACACGGAGACCGACTTGCACACCGAGCGACTGGACGCCGTGCTTCAGGTACTGACAGAACATGGCGTCGACTCAGTATTGGACTTGGGCTGTGGTGCGGGCGCGTTGCTGCAGCGGTTGATCAGTGTTCCCACCTTCACGTCGATCGTGGGAGTCGACAATTGTCCCATTGCGCTGACGCACGCGCGGCAGGCTTTGCAGCCACACCTCGATCGGATGCCGAATCGACTGAGATTGATTCGAGCGTCATACACCGATCGAGACGCTGATTTGCAAGGATTTGACGCGTGCTCCATGGTGGAAACAATCGAGCACGTTCCGCCCTCTCAGTTGTCGAAAGTGGAAGACGTCGTGTTCGGTTTCTTCCGACCGCGGATACTCGCGATGACGACGCCCAATCGTGAGTTCAACGCTCTGCTTGGGCTTGGGGAGAGCGAGCGTCGTCACGAGGATCACCAGTTCGAGTGGACTCGAAGTCGGTTTCGAGCTTGGGGCTGCGGGGTCGCCAAACGAAAGCACTACGACGTGCAGTTCCACGGGATCGGAGAGTTCGATCGACTGGCAGGGCAGCCAACTCAGATGGCGGTATTCTCGCGATTGATTTAGGGAGATCGAAACTCTTGACGAGTTCCGCTACGGTGCAGACTCGTTATTTTGGGAAACCGGAACTCTTGGCGAGTTCCGATATGGTGCAAGTATCAGAACACTAACCATCGAACATCGTTATGAAAGTCGCGTGGGTATGGCTGGTTGCGATGTTGTGGACCACGTCTTGGGCGATGGCCAGCGAAGACAGCGAGCGAGTCGCTTTTTTTTCCGAGCAAATCGCACCGCTGCTGCAACGGCGGTGCTTGAGCTGTCATCACGATGGCGATGCAAAAGGTGGTTTTTCCCTGTCGAATTCAGCGGGGCTGGCCGACGCGGGCTATGTCGACGCTGACGATGTCGATGCCAGTTTTCTACTGGAGCAGGTGACTCCCCAGAACGGCAAAGCCGCCATGCCCATGGATGCCGAGCCGTTGTTGGCAGAGGAGATCGCAGCGCTTCGCAACTGGATTGACGATGGTGCTCATTGGCCCGATAACATCACGCTCGAGCCGCTCGTCGTCACGGATCGCGATTGGTGGTCGCTGCGACCGATAGCGGACGGGGCAGGCGAACGTGTTGATCAAGAGGCAAACCATCCGGTTGATGTGTTCGTCAATGCCAAGCTCGAAGAGCACCGACTCAAACCGGTCGAGGTTGCTGATGCGCGAACGTTGATTCGTCGACTGACATACGACTTAACCGGCTTACCTCCAACACCAGCGGAGGTTGATGAGTTCGTGAAGGCCTCCGAGATTCAGTCCGATGAAGCCTGGATCGCTCTGGTCGATCGACTACTCGAATCGCCCGCGTTTGGTGAGAAATGGGGTCAACACTGGTTGGACGTTGCCCGCTACGCTGAAACACATGGCTATGACAAAGACAAGCCGCGTGAGAACGCGTGGCCCTATCGCGATTATGTGATCCGTAGTTTCAATGACGACAAACCCTATTCGCGTTTTGTGCAGGAACAAGTTGCTGGTGATGCTTTGTTTCCCGATGAGCCTGAGGGTGTGTTGGGGCTGGGGTTCCTCGCCGCCGGACCGTGGGACTTCATCAGCCACTGGGAAGTTGGTGAGGGCAAGTTGGATGGAAGGATTGCCAAGCACCTTGATCGCGACGAAATGATCTCGGCCGTCTTCAATATTTTTATGAGCACGACGGTGCAATGCGCGCAGTGTCATCATCACAAGTTCGATCCGATTCGCTCGGAAGATTACTACCGTTTGCATGCGGTGTTCGCGGCAGTCGATCGGGCGGATCGCGTTTACGCTGGACTGCCCGCTGAGCAACAGCAACGCCAGCACGCGATCCTTGCGACGATCAATGATCTAACGTCCGAACAGGATGCGCTGACGACGAAGCTTCAGAGTGAAGTCGCGGCAAAAGCCATCGACATCGATCGCCGCATTGCTGAACTGACGATCAAGTACGGCAATGGCACCGAGCCGAAATCGCAGTACGGATATCACAGCGAGATAACTTCGGATCGCAATGAAAAGAAATGGGTACAGTTGGATCTAGGCCAATCACAAGACTGCGAAGTCGTACGAATTCACCCTGCATACGATAAATTCAACAACATTGGTGCGGGATTCGGATTTCCACTGCGGTACCGAGTCACGGTTGCTGACGATGCGGATTTTCAAAAAGCCACTCGCTTGATTCATGATGCGTCGGATCAAGACCAACCGAATCCCGGCACCCAGACCATTGTGATCGACACGAACGGTTTGCCGTTTCGATACCTGCGAGTGACGGCAACGAAATTGAGTGAACGGCAAAATGACTTTATCTTTGCTCTCGGTGAAATTGAGGTCTTCAGAAAAGATGGCCACGAAAATATCTCGCGCGACGCGATCGTTACCGCAAAAGACAGCATTGAATCGGGGGACCGTTGGGGAAAAGCGAATTTGGTCGATGGTGTGTTCTATCGAGAACTGACCAATGAGGATGCGATGGCCGAGCTGATTGAATTGCGTGCGCGTCGTGCGGCGATCGTCAATGCGGTGCGATCAGTCAGCACCGATCAACGACTGGCAGAGATAAAACGGCAACGGGATGAGTTGAATAAGGAACTGCAATCGATTCCTACCGGTCAGATGGTATACGCCGCTGCCACGCGTTTTACTCGTGGTGGCCAATTCACTGCGACCGAAGGCAAACCGCGTCCGATTCATGCTCTTCTTCGTGGTGATCTGCGGTCACCAGCAGAGCGGATGACGCCCGGTTCGCTGCCGCTGTGGGAGGACGCACGCTCGGAGCGTCAGGCTATCGATACGGCGTCGGGTTTCGATTGGGACGAAGCTCTGGCGCGAGCAGATTTGGCGCGATATCTCATTCGTGAAGACAATCCGTTGGTATGGCGTTCGATTGTCAATCGACTGTGGCTGTGGACATTCGGTTCGCCGCTGGTCGGAACACCCAACGACTTTGGGCGTGGTGGAATGCAGCCGACACATCCAGAGCTGCTCGACTATTTGGCCGCTCGACTGCGAGACGATCCGCGACAATCGCTCAAGTCAATGGTCCGGCTGCTTGTCACCAGCCAGGCCTACCGACGATCCAGTCGCCATGATCCCAATATGGCTAAGCTTGATTCGGGCAACACGTACTTGTGGCGAGCCGCTCGTCGTCGGTTGACGGCTGAAGAGTTCCGCGATTCGATGTTAGCCGTCTCGGGTGTACTGCAGCATACGATGGGCGGAGCAAGCTTTCATGATTTTGTCATTGAGAAACCGGAGCATTCGCCGCATTACGAATACCAATTGCACGATCCAGCGGATTTGAAGTCGCATCGCCGGAGCGTGTATCGACTTGTTGTCCGGTCGCAGCCGCAGCCGCTGCTAACCACACTGGATTGTGCCGATCCGTCGATCAGCACCCCCCAGCGTGACGAGTCCACGACGGCGCTTCAGGCTCTGGCGGCTTGGAATAACCGCTTGGTGGAATTCGCAGCGAGCAAGCTGGGGACGCGAATAGATACAGAATGCAAGTCGCCAGAGGAACAGATCAGGTTGGCTTGCCGGTTGGTGCTCGGACGTGAGGCATCGCCACTAGAAGATACTGTTTTGAAACAACACTTAAGTGATCATGGACCGGCCAGCCTGGCGCGTGTTTTGTTTAACATGAACGCGTTTATGTATTTGGATTAGGAATTTAGTAGGCCACAGATAAACACAGATTTGCACAGATGGGAATTTGCTAAGTCAAGAAGCATCGAAATCAATCTGTGTTAATCTGTGCGGATCAGTGGCGAACAATTCAGTGGCTCAACATTGTACCACTTGACCTTCATGTCCTCGTGAGAACCGAAACCAGAGCGATGATTTTATGAGTATCCGTGAGCATCAGTGGTTTCCTCGTCGGTCCTTTTTGGGATCACTCGCGGGATCGTTTGCTGGATTGGCATTAGCCGACCTATTGGCCAAAGAGGGTGTGTTGTCCGGTACGCTGCATCATCCGCAGCGAGCCCGGCGTGTTGTTCAGCTTTTTATGGCGGGAGCTGCTAGCCACGTTGATACGTTCGACTACAAACCATTACTGGCCAAGCGCAATGGCCAACCTTGGGATCCCGGTGAAGCGGTTGAGCTGTTTCAGAGCACGCCCGGTGCATGCTTCGCGAGTCCTTGGTCGTTTCGTCCTTACGGCGAGTGCGGCAAGATGCTCAGTGACATTGTCGCTCCGCTCGGTGAGGTAGTCGATCAACTGGCGTTGGTTCACAACATGGAAGGCAAGACTGGTGTTCATTCGCAAGGCACACTTTTGCAAACGACTGGGTTTAACTTGCCAGGCTTCCCCAGTGCCGGTTCGTGGATTTCCTATGCGCTCGGTAGTGAAAACGACAACCTTCCTTCGTTTGTTGTCTTGCCCGATCACCGCGGACTGGCATCCAACGGAGCGAAGAACTGGTCAACCGCGTTTCTTTCGGCTGAGCATCAGGGAACGGTCATTCGCCCGTCAGGCAACGAACCCATCGCGGACCTTTATCCGCCGAAGAGTCCATTCATCACGCCAGCCAACGACAAAGCAGGACTCGCAGCGTTGGCACGACTCAATGCGTTGCATGCCGAGCAGCGATTGGGCGACGATCGATTGACGGCGCGGGTGCGGTCCTACGAACTGGCCGCAGCAATGCAGTTGAGCGCGACGGATGCACTGGACCTCAGCGCTGAACCGCAGCATATCCACAAGATGTATGGACTTGCCCCGGAAGGCCCCGGCGTCGATGATTCAAAGATCAATGACAAGGCGGAGACTGAGTTCTTCGGACGAAAGTGTTTGATTGCGCGTCGGTTGCTGGAGCGGGGCGTTCGCTTTGTGCAGGTGTGGAGTGGCAATGACAACGGTTTCCCACGACGCAACTGGGATTCGCACGATGATCTGAAACGAGATCATGCACCGCTCGCGCTCGGAATGGCGAGAGGCACCGCTGCATTGATCAAGGATCTCAGTCAGCGAGGGATGCTCGACGATACGCTGATTCTGTGGACGACCGAGTTTGGACGCATGCCATGCTCGCAGGGCAGCATCGGTCGCGACCACAATCCGTTCGTGTTTACCAACTGGCTCTGCGGTGGCGGCATTAAAGGCGGCACGTACGGCGAATCCGACGAGTGGGGCTACAAGCCGCTAGACCGATTAAACTCAACCAAAGTCTATGACATCCATGCTACCATACTCCATCAATTGGGCATCGATCACACAAAACTGTCCGTGCCAAACAATGGTATCGATCGACGACTGACCGACGTTCACGGGCATGTCATCCACGAAATGCTATCATGACACGTTTGGTCATTTTAATTGTCGAGCTGAACTCATGATGATGTTAAAGCATTTGTGTGCAAATTGGTGTGTCGTGATCTGCGTCGCTGCGATGTCGGCTGGACGAATTGCGGTTGCTGATGAGTCTGTCGATTTCGTACGAGATATCGAGTCGATCTTTGCCAAACACTGCACCGAGTGTCACGGTGCCGATGAACAAGAGAGTCAATTCCGACTTGATCGTCGCTCGGTCATGCTCTCCGGTGGAGACTCGGGCGAGCCTGCGATTGTGCCGAGTGATCCCGAGGGCAGTTTTCTTGTGAAACTGATTCGGCATCTCCAACCGGATATGAAAATGCCGCCTGACGGTTCGTTAAGCGATGAGGAAATTCGGCTCGTTGAAAATTGGATCGCACAAGGCGCGTCGACGCCTGATAGTTACGGTGCGGGGAATGAAAAGAGCGAGCTGACCCACTGGTCTTTTCTGCCCGTCCAGCGACCGGCAACGGCCAACAGCATCGATGGGTTCATCGACAACGAGCTGGACACCCAGGAGCTGTCGCGGTCCGATGAAGCGGACCGTCGCACGTTGATCCGCCGCTTGTATTTGGTAATGTTGGGTTTTCCGCCGACGCCGCAAGAAGTCGAGGCGTTTCTGGTTGATGATCGTGATGACGCGTGGGAACAGCTTGTCGAATCGGTGCTCGCCACGCCGCACTACGGCGAACGCTGGGCCACGCATTGGTTGGACCTCGTTCGCTTTGGGGAAACCCACGGCTTTGAAACCAACCGCGAGCGGCCACACGCTTGGCCTTATCGAGACTGGGTGATCGACGCGTTCAATCGCGACAAGCCGTACGATGAATTCATCCGCGAGCAAATCGCTGGCGACGCGTTAGGAGCAGACGTTGCCACCGGGTACCTCGTGGCGGGACCGTATGATTTGGTGAAGGGGCAAGACCCAAGCTTGAGTATCATGCAACGGATGAACGAGCTTGACGACATGATCAACACGACTGGAACCGCGTTTTTGGGACTCACCACTGGTTGCGCCCGCTGTCACAACCACAAGTTCGATCCAATCACCCAGACCGACTACTACGCGATGCAAGCGATCTTTGCGGGCGTGCAACATGCTGATCGCGAGTTGCCGTTGCCCACTGAAACAAAACAACGCATCGCTGCCAGCGATGTAAAGATTGAATCGCTGATTAAGCAGTTGAATTCGATGACCAAGCCGAGTTATCGTCCGGCGATCAGTTCCGTCCAAAATGTCGAAACGTTTGCACCGGTTCAAGTTCGTTATGTTCGGTTCACGATCGGGAGAACCAACCGTGGCGAACCCTGTTTGGATGAGTTGGAGGTGTATTCGGGCGAAGCCAATCTTGCCTTGGCGAAAGCCGGAGCGTTAGCGAGTTCTTCCGGCGACTTTATTCATCCGCTGCATCGGCTTGAGCATATCAACGATGGCGAGGTGGGCAATGAGCGAAGTTGGATTGCCAAGGAAGCTCGTGGGGCTTGGGTGCAGATTGAACTTGCTGAGCCAGCCGCGATTGATCGGATTGTTTGGGGTCGCGATCGAAATGGGAAGTTCAACGATCGATTGCCGGTGGACTATCGCATCGAAGTCGCTGAGACACCGGACAAGTGGCAGTTGGTCGCTAGTTCATCGGACCGTCGGCCCGAGGGGGACTCGCCTGATGGTGAATATCAATTCGATGCTCTTTCCGAGGCCGAGGCAGAGCAAGGACGCCGCTGCCTTGAACAGCTCAAAGCGGTGCGAGCAGAGAGAGCCACCTTGGCGCAAGCGAAGTTGGTTTACGCCGGAAAGTTTCAACAACCTGGATCGACCTATCGGCTGTACCGTGGCGAACCGGCGATGGCTCGTGAAGAGGTCGGCCCTGACGCGATAGAGGTCTTCACTTCGCTGAATTTGCCAAACGATGCACAGGAGCAGAAGCGTCGTTTGGCGTTGGCTGAGTGGATTGCTAGTGAAGACAATCCCTTGACGGCTCGCGTGATGGTCAATCGTTTGTGGCAATTTGACTTTGGCACGGGGATCGTGGACACGCCGAGCGATTTCGGTCGTAATGGCACGCCACCCACGCATCCCGACTTGCTCGATTGGTTAGCCGCAGAACTGATCGACAGCGGATGGTCAATCAAGCACATCCAGAGATTGATTTTGCAATCGGCGACTTGGAAACAGAGTAACCGACCACGCGACGAAGCGATGCGAGTGGATGCAGCCTCACGATTATTGTGGCGGTTTCCACCACGCAGGCTGGAGGCGGAGGGGATTCGTGACTCGATCTTGAAGGTGACTGGCGTGCTTGACCTTGATGCCATGGGCGGTCCTGGCTTTAGTGCTTTCGAGATCGAAGCGGAAAACGTTCGTCACTATCATCCGAAAACGCAATATGGACCTCAAGATTGGCGACGGATGATTTACATGACCAAGGTTCGTCAAGAACGGGACGTGGTGTTCGGTGTGTTTGATTGTCCTGATGCCAGTCAAGCGGTTCCTCGACGCAGCCGATCCACGACGCCGCTGCAGGCACTCAATCTGCTCAATAGTCCATTCGTTTTGCAACAGGCCGAACTGTTTGCAAATCGACTTCAGCGGGAAGCGGACACCGACGAGGGGCGAGTCCAATTGAGCTGGAGTCTCTGTTACCAACGCCCGGCAACAGCCGCAGAAGTCGCGGACGCTGTGCAGTTCATCGAGCAGCAAGGACTAGTTCAGTTCTGCCGCGCGATACTGAATACCAATGAGTTTGTGTTTGTTCCTTAAGAAACAAAACGTCGCCTTCGTGGAGTGATCACACTTCCGCATCAACCCGCCTTCTAAGCAGCCTGTCGATCGTGATTTGACAGGCTGGAAGCCTATCCCACTTAGTTTCATCACCACCTCATGAACACACTTCTCAACCGCCGACGATTCTTTGGTGACACCGCGCTGGGACTCTCTGGAATCGCTCTCGCCAATCTGCTTGCCCAAGACAGACTTCTTGCCGATGCTGCGAGCATTCGTCCCCAGATTGATCCGTCGCATCCCTTTGCCGCGCGAGCGACGCATCATGCTGCGGCCGCGAAGCGGGTGCTCGTCATTTTCTGTTCGGGGGCGTGCAGCCAGCTTGATACGTTCGATTACAAACCGGACCTGGTTCGACTGCACGGCCAGCCCATGCCGGGTGGTGACAAGTTGTTGACGTTCCAAGGCGAACAGGGAAACCTGACCAAGAGTCCGTGGGAGTTCAAGCCGCGCGGTGAGAGTGGCAAGATGATTTCGGAATTGGTGCCACAGTTGGCCGAATTGGCCGATGAGATGTGTTTCATTCATTCGATGACCAGCAAGACGAACACGCACGGTCCTGGCGAGAACTTCATGTCAAGCGGCAACACGCTGGATGGGTTTCCGTCGATGGGTGCGTGGACGACATGGGCATTGGGAACCGAGAACGAGAATCTGCCTGCGTACGTGGCGATTGCCGATCCTCGTGGCACTCCGCAATCGAGTGTCAATAACTGGGGTCCCGGTTTTCTGCCGGCCGCGTACCAAGGTACCTCGTTCAATGCGCTTCAGCCGCTCGCCAATCTCAAGGTGCCCAGCGGAACTAGCGACGCGACCGATCGTGCGACTCGTGATTTCATTAAGCGAGTTAACGAGCGTCACTTGGAGCAGTTTCCCGGCGACAGTGAACTGGCGGCACGAATCTCGAGTTATGAACTGGCCGCGCGGATGCAGTTGAGTGTGCCGGAGGTCACCGATTTGTCCAGTGAACCGCAGAGCATCTTGCACGAGTACGGTGCGGACGATCCGTCCAATCCGCTGAAGGCCAGCTTCGCCAAGAACTGCATTCTTGCTCGACGGTTGATCGAAGAGGGAGTGCGTTTCGTGCAGTTATTCAACGGTGCGTATCAAACCGGGGGCGAAGGTGTCAGTAATTGGGACGGGCACAAAAAGATCGTTGATCAGTACAACATGCACGGTCCCGTTCTCGATCAACCTTGCGCGGCGTTGCTCAGAGATTTGAAGCGTCGTGGGTTGCTCAAAGACACGCTCGTTATTTGGACCACGGAGTTCGGTCGGATGCCAACGTTCCAGAAAGGAGCGAGTGGACGCGACCACAATCCCGATGGATTCACGACGTGGATGATGGGGGCTGGGGTGAAGCCGGGTTTTAGTTACGGAGCCACCGACGAGTTCGGTTACAAAGCGGTCGAGAACGTCACGACCGTTTACGATTTCCACGCCACGATCCTGCATCTTTTGGGCCTGGATCACGAACGATTGACGTACTACCACAACGGTTTCGAGCGACGCCTGACGGACGTGCATGGACACGTGATTAAGGAGGTATTGGTTTGATGTCTTGCGTAGCGGAACTCGTCAAGAGTTTCGATTCTCTGGGCAAAATGTAAAGTCTTGACGACTTCCGCTGCGACTACGACATGGTTAAATCTATTCATCCACTTCGACAAACGGGACCCCCAACTGTTTCAACATCACCAAGTACAGCAAGTACAGCACTGGGATCAGCAACAAGACGAGCACCGTCGAGACCATCAAACCGAACGCCAAACTTGTGGCCATCGGGATCAACAATTGCGCCTGAAATGATTTCTCGGTCAACAACGGTAACAATCCTGCAATCGTGGTCATGCTCGTCAACATGATCGGACGGAAACGACGTTGACCCGCTTCTAACAACGCGTTCAGGGGCGGATCGCCTGCTCGCACCCGCGAGTTGATGAAATCGATCAACACGATTGAATCGTTGACAACAACACCCGCCAAGGCCACCAAGCCAAACATGCTAAACAGCGTCAATGGTAATCCCAATAGGCCGTGGCCCCACACTGCACCGATCATCCCGAAAGGAATAATCAGCAGAATCAAAATTGGTTGTGCGTAGGAGCGGAACTGCAACACCAGTAACACGAACATGCACATGATCGCCACGAAGAACCCGATCGCCAAACTACCCATCGACTCGCGACTCTGTTCCTGCTGTCCTTCCCATCGCACCGATACGTTTGGATACATGCTCTTAAACTGCGACATGTAGTTGTCCTTGAGCACCCCAATGATCTCGTCTGCGTTGGCTGTGGTTTCATCTAAATCGGCCGCGATCGTGATACTGCGTTGTTGATCGACACGATTAATCTCTGAAAATCCTCGCTGCAAATCAACTTGCGCCAACTCGTTGATCGGGCGCGTCATGCCGTTGCGGTCGGTGACCCGCAACTCGCGGAAATTCACCAGCGAGGTGCGTTCGTCCTCCGGATACCGCACCATCAATTTCACTTCATGCCGACCTCGTTGCAGCCGCATCACCTCGGCACCGTAATATGTATTCCGAACAGTTTGCCCCAAGTCGGTGGCTGTCACGCCCGTCGACAATGCCTCGTCTTTGACCTTGAATTGAAACTCCCACTTGCCCGGCGCGTTATCGTCTGAAATGTCATAAACGCCAGCGAATTTTCCGACCCGCGTTTTCATCGTTTCTGTCGCTGCGAGCAACTCGTCAATATGCTCACTGGCTGCCAATAGCTTGAACTCAATCGGTTTGCCACCAGGCCCCGTACCAACGCTGCCAAACGTCATCTTCTCAACGCCTTTGATCTCGCCCACTTCGCGTCGCCAGCGATTGATTATTTCATCGCTGTGGATACCGCGAAACTCGGTCCCATGCAACTCCGCAAAGATCTGTCCTGCGTTGCTGCCGCTATTCGTGCGGTTGCCCATCGGTCCTTGCGTATTCGCGATCGCACCGACTTCACGATACGCCAATCGCACTGGGCCAACGTACGTGCCTAACGCCTCAGGATAGATTTTTTCGATCGGTTTCTTTTCATCGTCAGAGCGTTTCATCGCGATCTCACGGCTGACTTTGGCCAACGCCTCCTCCATCCGCCGCGTCGCCCGATCTGTTGCATCCGCAGGCGTGCCGTTGGGAAATACGACGGTCGCCTGCAAATAGTTGTTATCCGTTTTAGGGAACAGCACGCTCTTGACGACACCGCCGCGTACTAATCCGAATGTTCCCACCAACATGCACACGGCAACGGCGATCGGTAACACTGGGTTCTTCAAACAGAATCTTAATGCAGGCACATAGACATGCTCGGCAAACCACTCCATCGCGTCGCTCGCATGAGCGTTGCACCACGACAATAGCAGCATGAAAGGACGTAGTGGATAGGCGATGATGGCAAAGAACTTGAAAAAACCGTTGTGCGAGTGTGCCAAGTGACACGGCAACACAAACGTGCTCTCCAACAGAGAAATGAGCAACATCGCGATCACCGCAAACGGGATCACCGCCATGAATTTGCCCATCACACCCGATACGAAAAACATGGGGGCAAACGCGATCACTGTCGTAGCGATCGACGCCGCGACACTGGGCAGCACCTCAGTGGCCCCATCCACCGCCGAGTCCATCAACGTCTTACCCATTTGCCGGTGCGCGTAGATGTTTTCACCGATGACGATCGCATCGTCGACGACGATCCCGAGTGCAATCAAGAATGAAAATAGCGAGAGCATGTTCAATGTTTGATCGCCGTAGGACAATGCTGCGCCGGCGCCTAAAATCGAAATCGGAATTCCCAAGGCGACCCAAAATGCCAGCCGCAGTTCGAGGAACAGCGCCAGCACCAAGAACACCAGCGCCAGACCTTGGGCACCGTTTCGCAGTAGCAACGTCATGCGGTCACGGACATCGGTGCTCGTATCGCCCCACAAAATCAACCGATATCCGGGCGGCAGTTCCGCTGTTTCCGCATAGCCTCGCACTTGATCGACGAGCGCCAACAAATCTTCACTCTTGGTACGTTGGATATTGATCACGAGCGCCGGTTCGCCGTTGATTTCACCTACCGCCGTGATATCTTCAAACTCGTCTTTGACCACGCCCAGATCCTCGACCGTCAAGACCACACCGCCCGGCTGAGTAACCAGTGGGATCTTGCCGATTTCGGATCCGATCCGGCCTTTGTTCTTGGCACGCAGCAAAATCTCTTGACCGCTGGATTTCAATTGCCCGCCGGGCAATTCCACGTTTTGAGCACGGATCGTCGCAGCGACCCGGTCGAGCGTCAGATCATACGCGCGCAGCGTGGCTTCGGGGATCTCAACGTCGATCTGATAGGGACGCGAACCCATCAATTCAGCTACCGAGACGGAGGGCAACAACAGCATCTCATCACGAATCCGTTCGGTCACTTCGCGCAGCGCGAGTTCACCACGTTTCGAACGATCCTCGGGGCCAATCACACCGACGCGGAGGGCTGTATCGCGAAACGTGATCTGCTCGACGCTGGCGTCTTCGGCGAGATCCGGGAAACTCGGTATCCGTTCGACTTCGCGGTCAATCTCCGACATGATCTTCTGCACGTCGTCAACGTCACTGCGAAGTTCGGCGAGTACATAGCCGGTGCCTTCGAGTGCGATCGACGTGACTTTCTTGATGCCGTCGATCGAACGAATTGCTTCTTCAATTTTTTGACAGATGGCTTCCTCGGTATCCTGCGGCGTCGCACCGGGGTATGGCACGGAGATCATCACCACTTCTAATTCAAAAGCTGGGAAAACTTCGCGCCGCATCATCGCCAGCGAAGCGCCACCGATCAACATCAGCGCCAGCATCACTACATTCATACCGGGGGCGTTATGAATCGCCCAAGCAATTGCACTTCTCATCGGCTGGTGACCTCGGCAGTGTTATCCACGGACACAACATCCGACGCAGCTCGTACAGGGAACACATCCGAGCGCAAACTGCCCATCGGCGAAACGACTACATACGAACCATCGGTGAGCGTTCCTGGAGGAACTTCACAGATCCACGACTTACCGGCTGCCAGCTCGCTGTCGGGTTGCGGTGCCGCGGCTGGCTGCGCATCATCACCAGTGGCAGAGTCGATGAATTCATCCGACGTCGTGAACCGATCGACGGGACGGATGTTTTGCAGAATCACTAAATCGCCAGGCACCCAATCCTCTGGTTTGAACCCAGCCATCGGATCGTTAGCGAGTTTCTCAGCGATCGCTTCGTTGCCAGCTATCACCGTATCATCAACGTCCGCTACAGCGATGGTTTCCTCCGGAGGAGTCTTCTCCGGTTCAGGCTCTGGTTCACCTTTTGTGTTTGCCTGTTCCTTTTCATCAACTTTGGGCAGGATCGAATCGTCCAGCACACTCGGGTTAGGCATGAACTTCCAAACCCGATTGCCAGGCTTGAGTGCTTCGCTGGGCAGCACCATCAACTCCACGGCGGGATCAAGTTCCAATCGCAAATTCACGAACATGCCACGCACGAGCGTCGTGGGGCCAGCCACATCGCCAACCTCTTCGGTGGACTTAACCGTTTTGCCATCACGAATGATTTGGAATGCACGTGGGTCGTCAACAACGATTCGTACCGGCACCGTGCGAGTTTGCTCATCGAGTCCGATGCCATCGTAACCGCTCAGCCGGCCCGACCACTGAAACACTAACCCTTCGCGACCGGACACCGTGTAACGTACCGTGACGGGTGTGGGCGGCAAGCGATAGCCGCGACCCTGGGCGGCTTGCGCGTTCTCAGCGGCGGTTGCAAGCTCATTGCCAGCGGGTTTTTTCTGATTCAGAACCCAGTACAACTGTTCGGCGCGGAGTTTCGTGGCGACTTCGACTTTCGATGTGTCTTCCATCGTCACCACGGGGCTGCCGCGACCGACGTAAGTGTTCAGTTCAGCGTCTTCGGTAACGATTACACCGTCGATCGGTGCGATGATCTCGGTGCGGGCAAGGTTGGTCTCGGCGGCTTGCAGCTGCAAGGCGGCCAATTGTTCAGCCGATTCCAATCGTGTGCGTTTTTTCTTTGCCAGTTCGAGTTGGTTTTGCAAAAGCACGAGTTGTTGTTCGGCGGTGAGCACGGCTCGTCGGGCTTGATCGAGTTCACCTTGGCTAGCGAATTGATTGGGCAACGACTCGCGACGTTTGACTTCACGTTGTTGCAATTCGATGTCCGCGCGAGCCAACTCCATCGAGCGTTTCACGTTGACCATTTCCTGATCGACTTCGCCGAGAGCTTCGTACTCTTGTTGTCGTTGACGTTGCAAACGCTTGACAGTGAGTTCGTAATCCGTCGGGTCAATTTTCATCAACACGTGGCCGGCTTTGACGTACTTGCCAGCCTCGCAAAGTGGAGATTTCTCGATGATGTTGCCATCGACTTCCGTCGCCAAACGGATTTCACGAAACGGTACGACGGTCCCGTCTGCGGCCAAATGGAGCTTTTCACCGGTGCTCGCGAGCGATCGCACGCTAACGACATCGACGGCGGGCAATGCGAACAAACGGCCAATGGGCATGTCGTTGATCGGCGGTCGCGATGGCGGTTCGTTTTCGCCAAGCCACAAGACCAAACCGCTTGCTGCGGCGAGCAACACCGAAGGCACGAGCAGGTTGAGTGTTAACCACAACGGCAAGTTCCGCATCGGTTTAACGGGTAACTGTTCGTTGGCCGGTTCGGCAGATTGTTTGGACGCAGCGTCGTGATCGAATGACGGTTCGAGCGAGTCACCATTGCTCGAATCCCCATTGCTCGAATCCCCATTGCTCGAATCCCCATTGCTCGAATCCCCATTGCTCGACGCGTGCGGTAGCTTGGACGCTTCGCTGCCGTATGGATTTTGCGTCGGTGTGGTGGCAAGTTGGCTAGGCGTGGATTTGATACTCATGACGACCGTTTCGGAAGAGGTTGATTCGTCGATCATTTTTGTGGGCGAAGAGAATGGTTTGTTGGTTGCAGACTGGTTCGCGTCTGCACGATGTTTTGATGTCCACACGCGGCGAGCGTCGTGGCGGTGATGTGTCGGCACAAGGACTCGAAGTCGTAGTGCTTTTTGCGAATCTCCGGTGCAATGAGTTGTTCTAAAACTGGCCTTGCGATCCGGTAGTACAAACATTGACCGACGACACCGAGGGCGATTTGAGCGACGAGCGACTCGTCTCGCCACGACGTGTCATCGCAATGGTCGCTGACGTCTTCAGAGCTGACGCTGGTGTCAAGCAGTGCGGGCTGGATCAGTTGGTCAATGGTATGGCAGAGAACAACGTAGATCGGTTTGAAATACTCGCGGACCATGTCGCCGAGGGCTTCGGTGGGCGCTTGCATCTCGCGCATCATTAGCATCGCTTCCCAGCCCCGCTCGTCGCCGGCAAGTATGCGGGAGAGCAGCGTGCGGATGATCCGCCGCAGGGTTTCATCAGGCGGTGCTTCGCCGAGCGGCGGAGCAGGAAATTCTCGCTGGCGTTTTTCGCGGATATCGGCGATCACGGCCCGGTACAAACCCATTTTGTCGCCGTAGTAATAATTGATGGCGGCAACGTTGACGCCAGCGATCTTGGCGATTTCCCGCACTGGAGCACGGTCGAACCCTCGCTCGGCAAAAACCGGGCCCGCCGCCGCGATTAACCGCGAGGCTGGATCGTTAACATTGGTCTCGGAAAGGTGAACAGACATTCAAAGAAGGCTGACGAGGTGTTAGAAAAACTGGCACTAGAAGACATTCTGCATAGCGTACGCAAAAAGTTAAACGCCTGTTTGAAACAATTGTTTCGAGCGGGGCGAGTTTTTCCCTAGCTTGGTTTCGGGGGCTGGTTAACTTACTGATGTTTGGTGCGAAAAAATGGACGCAGAGCCGCGAGAGACGCAGAGACGCAGGGACGCAGAGAAGAAGTGTTGAGGCCAACGCAGAGTTTGCTGCGGTGGCTTTTCTAATTTGTCCCTTTGCGTTGGCACCTAAAAATCCACCTCCACGTCCCAGCGTCTCCCCGGCTCTGTGTCGATTTTTTTATTCCCCAAGCACGGGCGGCAGTTCTTTGCCGGCGGGGATCAATCGCATCGAGATGCTGTTGACGCAGTGACGGGTGTTTTTCTCGGTCATCCGTTCGCCATGGAACACGTGCCCGAGATGGCCACCGCAGTGGTTGCACATGATCTCGGTGCGGCGTCCGTCTGCGTCGGTTTCGCGCAAGATCGCGCCTTCGATTTCATCGTCGAAGCTGGGCCAGCCGCAGTGGCTGTTGAATTTGTCTTCGCTACGGTAGAGCGGTGCGTTGCACTGGCGGCAAATGTAAGTGCCTTCATCTTTCGTGTTGGTATAGCCGCCTGGTCCGGGAGCCTCAGTGCCTTTGTGCAAGATCACGCGTGCTTCGGACTCGTTGAGCAGATTGTAGGGTGTGGTCATGATGCGTCAATGAAGGGAGGATCAGGGTGATCGGGGCGAGGGATTTCTGGATACGGTTGTTCTGGGTCGATGATGGTAATCGGTTGCCCAACTTCGAGCTTCGCGTCGATGCGTTGTTCCACCGCCCCGCTGTAGATCTCGTGCGCGACCAATGCGATCATGCCGAAGAACAACGGTAGAAAATAGTAGAGACAACGAAAGATCAAAACCGACGCGAGCACTGGCGGACCCACGGTATCTTTCAACAGTGTCCAGATGATGAGTTCAAGAACTCCCAAACCGCCGGGGACTTGCGAGATCAACGAGACAACGATGGCAACGAGATACGCCGCCAAAACCATGGGAAACGGCACGACTGCGTTGCCGGGCATGACGAGGTATAGAGCTGTCGCGGAGATCAGTAAATCGACCGCTGCCACGGAGGCTTGAACAGAGGCGAGGCCCACCGAGGGTGGCCGCAGTCGCAGTTTGCCGATTGGCAGGGGTTTATGCCAAAGCAGGCAAACGACTCCGTAAACGAGCGTGATGGCGAGCAAGATGATGCCCAGCGTGCGAGTGCCGAACGGCATCGCGTATTGTGTCGGCAGTTCGATCGGGGCGAGCGTTAATGCGACGCCACCGAGCACGCAGACACCTGACCAAAACGTTGTCCCGAGCACTGCGATTAAGGCAACGATCTGCGTGTGGTTCAAACCCCAGCGATGGTAGAAGCGATATCGAATCGGGGCGGCGGCGATCAGGGTGCCAAGGTTATTGCCCAGCGCGAAGCCGATGAAGGCGACCAGGGCGACACGATGCAGCGGCAAGACGCGGCAAACGTATCGCAGCGCGAGCAGGTCATAACAGGTGAGCAACCCGTAATTCAGCGCGATCAAGAAGGCAGCGATGATCAGATAAGCAGGCTCGATGCTGGTCAGCCCATGAATGAATTCGTCCCGTGAGACTTTGCCGGCCTCGGTGATCAGCAGCCGAATTGCGAAGACGAACAACACCATCGCAATCGCGGGGCCGATGAGTTTGCGGGGATCAACCTTGAACAAGGGACGGTATTAGCTCTGCGGGTGATGGTAAGGCGAGCGGCAGTTGAATTTTTACCTGTCGTAGTAGGATTCGCCCGAATTCCTGCTGCATGTTGGAATTCTGGCGAATCCCACTACGGTAAAATAATTTCTGCCGCTCACTTTACTGCCAATCTGCTTGGCCGTCATTCGGATAGTGATTGATGACGTCATCAAGTTCGAGATTTTCAAAACGCTCTTTCATCTCATCCAACCCTTCATCCAAATCCATCTCATCATCGCCGTTTGGATCGGGCGTCGTTCTTGGCTCGTCCGATGGCTCTGCGTCATTGTCCGTCTCGTCATCGTCACCTCCGCTTCGTTCGCGTTCTCTAGCGTCAGCATCATCGGTGCTCACCCGAGCCGCTAAATCCGCCGAGCGACTGCCGCCGGGATCGAAAATGCTGCCCACACGGCCTGATTCGCGCATGGTTCGCTCCCAAGACCCGCCGTAAGACGGATAGGCTTCCATATCGCAATCCGCGCACAATCGGCAGCCGCCTGCCAGCGACAGGCAACACAGAAGGCCGCAAATCATTGGCAAAAATGACGTTGGCTTGAGAAAATCTTGGCGTTGGGTAGCGGGTTGAGCAATCATGGATAGAACCGAAAGCGATACTTCTGCGGAAAAATCGTTGATCGACCAGCGATCCTTTTTTTTTTCGGAAAGACGCCCCCCGCCGCTAAAGTCAAAATGGGAAGATTTTGCCGGTTAATCCGGTTGCAATGATTTTTCTGGTTCTAAATTTGAAAAATCTCTCAAGTTCGACCTTCCCGGCGGCAGGCAAAATACATGAAAACCCTTTCGTCGCCCGGCATGGATCGCCCCTGCGGCACTCGGACAAGATGTTCGAGTCTTTTCTGTTGCTAACAAGGAGGTAAAGTAATGGCACAATTCGTATTCATCGCGTCCGCATTCAGTGCACTCGGGCTGCCGATCGTGGCAATGTTGGTTCTGATGCTGGCCAAACTGACCACTGGAACGGCCGCGCGCCGTGCCGAACGACGTTTTTTGGCGGTTTTGATTGTGATGACGCTCGTGACCGCACATACTGTGATGACGCAAAACGCGGCTTGGTTGATCCATACCACGACGCTCGGACTGATGATTGTCGGCTCCCTGTGGATTCCTGGCCAAGCGGCAATTAATGAGTCCAATGACCCGTTTTTCGCGGGGTAAATCCCGCCTCCTCCATCGCCGCTTGTCCGGCCAATTGCCCTACCAATTGCCATGCCTACACCTGCTCACCCGCACGAAGTCGCCGCAGCCTCACTGCTGACGCGAGTCCGCGTTGTGCCGGGCGGACCGGTTGACGGCGAAATCCGACCGCCGGGCAGTAAGAGTCTCACAAATCGGGCACTCGTTTGTGCGGCGTTCGCGTCAGGGACGAGTCGGCTGAGCGGCACGTTGGTCAGCGAAGATACCGAGGTGATGATCGAATCGCTCGCGAAAATCGGGGTCGCGATCAAGCCCGTCGACGGTGGCCGAACTCTGGTGATCGAGGGCGTCGGCGGGGTCGTCAGCGATGACGCGCGGCGGATCAGTGCCGAATCGCCAGTGGAAATGTTCATTGCCAATAGCGGCACGACGATCCGGTTTTTGACCGCCGCCCTGGCCGCCTTCGGTGGTCGCTATCGTTTGTCGGGGATCAATCGCATGCACGAGCGTCCGATCGGCGATCTGGTCGATGCGATCGAGCCAGTGATCAACGGTATGATTGCTGCGGAATCGCCCGGCAAATGTCCGCCGGTGCGGATTGAATCGCGGGGTTTTTCTGGAAGCAAAATGCAGGTCGCGGGTAGCGTCAGCAGCCAATACCTGAGCGGGCTGATGATGGCCGGGCCGATCGCGAGCAAACCGCTACGTCTGGAAATCGACGGCGAAATGGTCTCGATGCCTTACGTGCGAATGACCGCCGAGTTGATGCAGCCGTTCGGTGGTAAAACGCAATGGGAGTTTGAAGCCAGCGAAAATGGCGAGCGGTTGGCTGCCGTTACCGTCAGTGGCCAATACACGGGCTGCGAATTTGCGATCGAACCCGACGCATCAGCGGCCAGCTATTTCTGGGCAGCTGCCGCGATCGCAGGTGGGCGGGTGCTGGTGAAGGGCTTGGGTGAAAAAGCTTCGCAAGGCGATGTCGGGTTCGCGCGAGTGCTGGAGCGGATGGGCTGCGAGTTTTTTGAGACCAGCGATGGGATTGAGATCCGCAGCGGCGAATTGCGGGGGATCGATGTCGATATGGGCGAAATCAGCGATACGGTGCAAACGCTCTCGGTCGTGGCTTTGTTTGCAAACGGGCCAACTCGGGTTCGTGGTGTCGCTCACAATCGCTTTAAAGAAACGGATCGAATTGGGAACTTGGCGATTGAGCTGCGAAAGTTGGGTGGACAAATCGAAGAGCACGACGATGGGTTGACGATTCATCCGCTGAGCGGTGACGCCCGGCCCGCTGTGATGGAAACCTACAATGATCATCGGATGGCGATGAGCTTCGCACTGCTGGGGCTGCGGTTACCGGACATCGAGATCGTTAACCCAGCCTGCACCCGCAAAACCTACCCTGAGTTCTGGGCGGATTTGGAATCGTTGACCGGACGCGCTCATCACTGGACATCGGTGAGTTCGGGCCAGGAGTCGACACGATGAGCTTGCTGATCACGTGCGATGGCGGCGGCTGGAAAACGCCGATGCGATTGCGCTCGCGACTCGAAGACACGCCGCTTTCTGCGGCCTCATGTCTCATAAATCCAGTCGCTGGCAGCCTCGACGAAGGGCCGCTGGCCTGTGGTAGTATCGACCGGGAAGCCAATTTTGCGGCCCGGCGGCTGGGGCATCGCAGCGGCGGAATTGTGATTTGCAACGAGCACCGAGGCGATTTGATCGACGTTGGTCACTCGCTGCATCATCGCGAACTCTTTCCTGTCGCAGTGCGAGCGCTACCCGCATCGACTCGCGAAGCGATCGTGGAAGAAATCTACACGCCGTATCGCAATCGCGTCCAACGGCAGATCATGAGTATGCTGCTGAATTGGTCGTATGTGGTGCATTTGTCGATTCGGACTTTTGATGCAAAGACCAACACCGGCGATTGGCGCCGGGGCGACGTGGGATTGTTGTACGATCCGTCACGGGACGACGAAGTTGATTGGTGCATGGATTTGGTTGAAGACTTGTACGAGGTCGCTCCCGATTTGAAGGTCCGCCGCAATCATCCAGGGCGAGGCACGAATGATTCGTTGACAAAAGCGATGCGATCGCTTTTTTCGCCTGGCGTTTATTTGGGCATCGAGATCGTGCTGAATCGAGCTTGGGTGGCGCGTCCGGTCGCGATGCGGGACATTGTGTTGGACCAAATTGGGGACGCGATCGGAAGTTTGACGGCGGAGCCGATTGAACGAGCAGCGTAGGATTGCTTCATGCTGTGACTCTTGCGAATGCACTGGTTTTGCGATGCGATAAAGAATCTTGCGACTTCCGCTCACGCAAATGCCGAAACGTGTGTTAGTAGCACACGCATGAAGCGATCCAATGTGCGTTTCAAGGACGAGGCTGGTTTTCTGAACCTTCCAGCTCATGAGTCCCCTGCTGTGCGAAATCTAACTTTCGGTGCCCTTGTCATAGTCGTCGGCACTGTCGCGGCCTTGCCTTTCCGGCGTTCCTCGGTCGAATCTGATAACGACCAAACCACCTCTACGTTAGCCACTGGCCCTGCGTCCGAACTGGCGATCAGCAACGATTCAGTCACTTACGACCAACTCTACATGACGCCGGAATCAACCGCCGGGACGTCCGCTAGCCATAGCTATGGTGGATCGCCAGCATCGTTGGCGTCGGAATTCCGTTCGGCAGATCAATTGCGAGGCATCCCATCGGGTGCTCAGCCGCAGCCACGACGTGACCTGCGATTGCCGCTGACGTACGACGATCTCGCGGTCCCGCTGGCGACACCGCATTACTCAGACGGTCGGTTTGAAGCACTCGCTGGCCAGAAATCTGGGTCACAACGGCCAGTGCCAAGTACTGACCAATTGGCCAACGATGCACGTTTCAAGTCACTGCCAGTCACTTCGGAACCGGCATCCGCAGCGGCCCGTTCGCCGTGGGAGATTGCCAGCGATCTGCCGCGTTCGATTCTTGATCCAGCAGCACCGCCTCAGCACACCCCAGCGAAGCCGCCCGAGCAAGCAACGGAGTCAGCGTCGCAGGGTTCCGTTGTCGGACGGTTGGCGAGTGATTCGCGAGTGGTCGAG
This sequence comes from Rhodopirellula sp., assembly GCA_041740155.1. Taxonomy (GTDB): domain Bacteria; phylum Planctomycetota; class Planctomycetia; order Pirellulales; family Pirellulaceae; genus Rhodopirellula. Next base: position 2,658 of record JBGSMN010000390.1, on the reverse strand, counting down.
CAAACCGTAGACAAACCGGTAGCAATTGATCGTCCTCGGCATTGGATTCGGCAGCCGGATTGAACCCCGTTTTCCGAGATCTCGCTCTTAAGCGTTGCTCAAACACTGTGTTTTGTGGGTTCGACGTTCCATGTGAAACGGCTAGTAAAAGCGAGTCGCAGGTGTCAAGAGCGGTTTCTTGGGAAACCGCTCTTGTTTTTCACGATGAGTTTCACCTAGGTTCGCGATCGTGTTCGAGGGATTTGACCTTGGCGACTTCGCCTGCCTCACGAACGCGTCCTCTGGAACCTAAACCGTGGCTCGCATCTTCAGCGTCGTGAATCAGAAAGGTGGCGTCGGCAAGACAACGACGTCCGTCAATCTGTCCGCTGCACTGGCATTGGCTGGCAACCGCACGCTCTTGATCGACATCGACCCACAATGCAACGCCACCGGAGCCGTCGGCAGCGAACCAGCCGCCAGCCACGCGTTGCTCGGTGAATCGCCCTTGAACGGATCTGTGCTCGCGACCGAAACCGAAAACCTCAGCCTACTTCCTGGCAGCCGCCGTTTCCAAGACGCTGACGAGATGGCCCATTCAAACGAACATGCCACCACCAGACTTCGTGCCCATCTCGATAGTGTGATGGACGATTACGATTTCATTCTCATCGATTGTCCACCGAGTGCTGGCGCGATGACGGAGACGGCGCTCACGGCCAGCACTGAAGTGTTGATCCCGATCCAGTGCGAGTATTTCGCGATGGTCGGTGTGGCACAACTTATCGGCACAATTAAGAAGGTCATCGGAGCGACTGACGGACGGCTGACGTTCGGTGGCATCCTCTTGACCATGTATGACGAATCACTCGAACTGACTCGAGAGATCGACGAAGACGTACGAGACTTCTTCGGCGACATTGTTTTTGAAAACGTGGTACCACGGGACGTCGCGTTGTGCGAAGCCCCCAGCCACGGACAGACTGTTTTTCAATACGCACCGCGTAGCCGTGGTGCGTTCGCTTACACTCAACTGTGCATGGAGGTGCTGCAGCGTGACTAGTGCAACGACTCAAGGATCCTCGCAAGGGACTTTCTCTGGCTCATCACAACGCGGCGGTGCGTCTCGCACTGGTGGTGGCAAAGACCGACGGCTCGGCAAAGGACTCGCCGCGCTGTTGGGAACACCGATGGACGACGAGGGCATGCCCGTTGAAGAGTCCAGCTCGTTCGGCAGTGAAGGCAAGTCGCCTTCAAGACCAGCGAACAACTCCGACGGAAACGCCAACGCGTCTTCCGTGCAAACGTTAGAACTGCCGATCGACCAGATCGAAGCGAATCCATTCCAACCACGTCGCGAATTCAATACTGATGAAATCGCGTCGTTGGCTGAGAGCATCAAAAGTCATCAGCAACTGCAACCGGTGCTGGTGCGGATCGTCAATGGCAAGTATCAACTGATCAGCGGCGAGCGTCGCTTGCGAGCAACGATCCACGCGGGTTTAAAAACGATCCGCGCGGAAGTACGTGAAGCGGACGATCGCTTAGTTGCCGAACTCGCGATCATCGAGAACCTACAACGTAAAGATCTCAACGCGATCGAAAAGGCGATGTCGTTCAAACGCTATATCGACGAGCATCAATGCAAGCAAGATGACTTGGCGCGTCGGTTGAGTATTGACCGGAGTACGATCGCAAACTTGATGCGGCTGCTCGAATTGCCACAAGGCATTTTAGACATGATCACATCCAACGAACTCAGTGCTGGCCACGCACGAGCGTTACTACCGATCGGTGAAGAGGAAATTCAAATGCAAATGGCAACCAAAATTATTGCTGAGACGTGGAGCGTGCGAATGACTGAGAACGCGGTCGGCGAGATGTTGCGATCGGAAGAGGATTCCGAGACGGGTGCGAAGGTGACGAATCGTTCGCGTCAAAAACGCAAGCCTGTCCCAGCGCATGTTGAAGCGATGCAGCAAGAGATGCGAATGGTGTTCGGAACCAAGGTGGAGATCAAAGCGTCGGCACGCAGCCGTGGCAAAATCACGATTCACTTTGAAGACGCGGACGAGTTCGAGCGTTTGCGTGACATGCTAGCAACCGCAGCACGACCGCAATTGCGTGTTGCCGGGTAGGTTGGTTTTTGATTTATCTCTCCCAACGAATTGGGAGAGGTCGGGCTGGCTGTTTTAGACCGATGTGCATCGACTAGCGACGCTCTTTGGTTGAAGCCAAGTTTAAGTTTAAGTTTAAGTTTAAACACACGGCGAAATCAGCCGCACGAAGTTATCTTTGCTCAGCACCTTTACTACGGTCGCTATCGCTAAGCAGCGCTGCACACGTAAATCAGCAGAATACATTGGCGAGTCTCTCCGAGACTCGCAGCAATCAACGTCTCGAAGAGATGCTGCTACGTGCGTTGAGCCAGAAAGCTTTGCTTGGGAGCTTAAGCCTGGCCTGTGAAAATCTGGGGTTGTGACGCTTCACAATTGCGCAAGTTTTAATCTCCAGTATCCTGTCTCCCCTCGCCCCCTTCGAGGTCGTGCAGTTTTTAAGTCATTTGCCGGCAGGGATTTAGCGCAAAAAAAATGACCTTCGTTGATCTTGGGATTTCGCACACAATGTGCGTTGCTATTCATTCCAGGAGTCACACGGAGGTCATCGTGAGTGTAAGTG
>JBGSMN010000285.1:0-1538 GCA_041740155.1 Rhodopirellula sp. | reverse complement strand
ACGCCCAGGGTCGTCGGTCCGATCGAAAGGATGCCACCTCCGATGATTTTATTCGGACCATCCTTCGGTGCATGATCACTGAACGGTGCCAGCCGCTGCGTCCAAGCCGGATCGAGCCGTGTTTTCGGCAACCAATGATCTTCGCTAGCGTGATAGTATTTCCCAGTCAGATAGGTGTCATAACCATGGCGTTGGAAGTTTTCCTCCAACGCAACTGCGGCTAACGCAGGTTCCGATCGAGACATTCGGTCACCCAATTGATAAGCACCGGTTTGGTGAGGTGCCAAACCTGTCAAGACCGCCACGCGGGACGGATTGCAAATCGGTGCGGCACAATAAGCACGTGTGAAATTGACCGAACGCTTTGCCAGTCGATCGTAGTTCGGCGTTTGGATACCCGGATGATTCTCAAGGATCGACACGTAGTCGCTCAGATCGTCCACTGCGATCATCAGCACATTCGGCTTGAGAGATTCTTCGCCAAACGTGAAGTGGCAATTGAGTGCGACGAATCCGAAACAGACAACAGATGTTAGCAAGGAAACGAGTCGCGATGGAAAAGTTGTTGTCATTGGGGAATCCCGTGGATGGTCCAGTAAACTTCTTCTGCGAACGGCTCGCCGCTTGCGTCGCTGACGTGAAGGCTCAGATACAACCGATTGACAAAACGCAGTGGCGACACATGCTGTCAGGATCAGCACCGAATTTTAGTTTTTGCGTTCCAAACGCTCGCGGCGGAGCAGCGATGAACGCGGGGATGCCGACCAGCAAAAACCAAATCGCTGGAAATGCAAATCGATTCAACGGAGACTCCCAACGGGTTCGAGCTGCTCACGACGTTGTAGTTTTCGTGGATGGACGTCGGCATCATTTGTTCGATTCCGCCAATCGACCATTTCGCGACGCATACGTTCTACGACCACAGCGTACTGTGGATCAGCGATTAAATTGCGAACGGCCCATGGATCGGCATCGAGATCGTAAAGTTCTTCCGGCAGCGCGTCACTCATGCACAATTGACGCAGCAACTCATAGGGGAGTGGTTGGGTTGCTTTCTGACGAATGGTTTCGTCGTGCAGATCGATTTCATACTGAGGTCCAGGGTCACCGTATTCACCATGACCACTGCCAACGAACAGAGCCTTCTGTTCAGGCAATTTGATGCGTTCTTGAATGATGTTGGCGATGTAGTAAAACCGCCCGTCGCAAACAGCTCTTGCAGCCGTCTGGTTACCGCGCTGGCGGCTTTTCGATTGCGTTGACATGAAGCTGTTGTTCGTCTCGGTCATCACGGTTTGACGGCTGGCAATCGAGTCGCGTGAGCCGGAGAGAATTGGCCACAACGAAGCGCCATGGCAGTTTGGTTCCGCCGTCACTCCGAATGCTTCGAGAAACGTCGGGTTAAAATCGCACTGAGAGATTGGCGAGTCAATCAAACGTCCGCCACTGATTCCGGGTCCTCTGAAATAGCAAGGAACCTGGGTACCAGCCGGATAAATGCTTGTCTTGCCACGCTGAACCGGAATTCCGTGATCTCC
>JBGSMN010000329.1:0-15756 GCA_041740155.1 Rhodopirellula sp. | reverse complement strand
CCGTCGCCGGAGGTGCCTATTGACTCATACGACCACGAATCGCACTATGCGCGTGATTGCTATTTCAACAATCGATCGCGTGCCACGCAGCTCTTGCTAGCTAAACTCCAGCACGCTGTTCACCATCATTTAGTCGGCTTTCTGGATGGATCCTCGTCAGTCTCAGGGGCAAGCAGCATCTCGTGAACATGCGATTATCCAGAATGACCCGCACAATCGTCACAAACCGCCGATGTGTATCCCACGATGGAGCAAAGCAGTGTGATCTGGTGTTGGTGTTGCGAGAACAGGTGCGCTAAGAGCTGCGGCAGCTATAAAAAAGCCGACTACACGAAGGTGCAAGGCCAAATCGATGGACCGCGCGTTTACTACTGCATCAACCAAGAGGCGAGGGCTAAATTGAAGAAGTTAATCGCGGAGTAGTAACGGTGCGCGGATGTCCCGTCCACTCATCAAACCGATCTCGAAACGAGAAGCGGGCGAGACGCCCGCGCACCAATCAAAGAGCTTTTTCCATAGCTTTCGTCCTTCGGCGATGAGCGATAACCTACGAAAGAGCTTACAATGAGCGAGCGAATGATTATTGATGATGTGCGAGATCAGTACGCTGGCGTTGCTATGGCGATCTGTCCGACGAGTCGGCAGCGGTCAGGTCCATCGCGTCAGCGTTTGGCTATTCAGAAGACGAGCGGAATCAGTTACGAATTCACGCGCTGAAGCAGACATCGACCAACACCATTCCCGTTTTGAATCTTCAACAAATCTCCAAGGAGAAAAACATGAAAACTGTCCATGTCTATGATAAACCCATGTGCTGCTCGACCGGCATCTGTGGCCCAGACGTCGATCCTGCGTTACCAAAGTTTGCTGCGGATCTCGACTGGCTTAAGAACCAAGGCCACAGCGTCGAGCGTTACAACCTCGCACAGCAGCCGCAAGCCTTCATTGAAAATAAGACCATTCACAATCTTCTTAGTACTGCTGGGACCGATTGCTTGCCAGTCGTGGTGGTTGATGGCGAGATTGTCAGCCAAACCATCTATCCATCACGTGATAATCTCGCGGGCTGGGTCGCTGATGCACCCGCGAAACAACTCCTGCCCGTTGCCAAGCCCAGTGGCGGATGCTGTGGAAGTACAGGTTGTTGTTAGACCATCGATTTCGGCTCACCACGGTAATACCGAATGATTGCACAGGATGTGCTTAGTAAATAAATAAGAAATAGGGACAGCACCCCACCAAACACGCTGAAGTGCTTCAAATACTCTTCAATCCAGACCTTCCGTCGATCGAAGTTCTTCGCTGAGTTTGTATCATCTCCCATGCGAAAACATTTGCGATCCATTCGGTTGCAAACATGGGCGCCACCACTTCACGAAGATCAATCGTTTCACCACCAACCAATCAAACCATGGCAGCACCGCAGTAGGTAAGGGGAACAATCGAGGCGTTGAAATCGCCGCGATCGCTATTTATCCGCGCGAGCGGTAGGGGTAACCCATGACAGGTGCTGTCTCTTCGTGTTCCTGTGGCGAAGGTACATTCGCCGCGCACATTCGCCGGTGGCAGTGCGGTGTCCGCATCGAATCGGCCGCTTGCCTAACGGACTGTTGGTTTAGTTGAATCCCACTTCTCTGCTGTTAAACGACTAAATCAACAGTCCGCTAAGTGTCGGGTTTGGCTCTTCGCTACTCGGCATCGGCGTGATGGTCGAATCGCGGCTCGGGTAGCCAGAAGCTGAGAATGAAGTTGCTGAGATACAGCACAAACGCGACACCCGCAGCCACGTAAGCAACTTTGGTGGCCGGTCCGACGTCGATCGGTAATACCAAAGCGATTGCGTGCGTGATCCCGGCAAAGCAAGTTCCGAGCATGCGGCCACCGATGTTCGCGGCAAAACTCTCGCCGGTGCCTCTGAGGTGCAGCGGATATGCTCCTGGCAAATAGTTGCCCCAAAAACTGAACTGAGCGACCGTCAATAGACCTGCGAAAAACATTCCAAACTCGAGATAAGCAAGGCTTGTGGTTCCCGCCCAAGCAAATACGAGCGGCATGACGATCAAGCCGGGAAGCAGGAAGACCCGCAACAACAGCCGACGCGACACAATCATGACAGCCAAACCCGCGAGAATGAAACGTCCGATTAACCCGCCGATCTCTTGCGTTTTCGTCGCTTCGGTTGCTTTTGCCATTTCGATCGGCCCAGCAATCTTTCGCGACTCGGCCATCACCGCTCGTTTGATCTCTTCCTCGTTCTTGCCCGCCGCCGTCAATTCAGCAACCAAAGTCGCTTTCTTTGTCTGGTCAAACTTATCGCTCGTGGCCACTTGAATTTCTTGCTGCACATCGGGCAGACCGGGAACGATTTGCGGCATCTGTTGGATCGCACCAAACGCGGCTCCGAACGAACACATGAACATTAATGTGGTCACGATCGTCGTGCGACGCAGATCTGGCGCGAACAGTGCCGCGACGCTGGGTCGCTTCAGTTGGCCTGCTTGACGCTTCTGTTGCCAGACCGGTGACTCAGGCAAGAAGGGACGTATGATGATCAACGGTAGTGCTGGGATCAAACCCGACATCAATGTGTATCTCCAATCAGCATGGCTGTTTTGAATCTCGCCCAGAAAACTGAGGAAACTCGGCAACTCAATCGCGGGCAAGGCGACCGCTGGCAATGTCAGTCCAAACAACAGCGGTGCCGTTTCACCTCGACTCCAAGCCGCTGCGACTCCGGCGGAGATCGCGACCAAGATGCCACCGAATGAAGAAAACGCTTGAGTGAATCCCAGCACTTTCTCTCGTTGGATTCGATTGGGGAATAGTTCAGCCAACCACGCGATTGCTGCTACGAACTCCACACACACGCCGATAAATACGAGACAACGGCAAACGAGCAACATGCCCAGGCTGGTCGAAAATCCAGCTACGAACGCGGATACGGCGTAGAGCAAGATGCTCCACGTTAACACCAGGCGTCGACCGAAACGGTCCGTTAAGTACCCGCCGAGCAGCCCGAAGATACCTCCCGCAAACGCAGGTACATAAAAGAGCAAGCCGATCCAATACGTGAACTCTGGCGTTCCTGGTCGAATATTTCCTAGTTCCAAGAGCGCGTTGCGAGCGATCAGCGGCAGCATCAATAATTCGTAGATATCGAATGCGAAGCCAATCGCTGCCATGATGCAAATCAACCACTGCACCGTGGACAATCCGGATTTCGGCTGCTCGGTGGCAGGCTGGTCGCCGCTAGACATAGAATACCAAAAGGTCAAAGGGGGGGCGGGAGGGAAGGGGCCTGGAAGTATACCGGATTTTCTTGAGCCACGGAACTCATGGACGCACCCACATCAGATTGTGGTCAGCATCAGAACGAGTAAGTATCGCGTGAACAATCACGAGCGTTCGCTACGTCCACTCGGCCCGAACTGGAAATGCCGAAACCACCTTGGTTGGCAACGATGTGGAGGTTTACCGCAAAGGTGGAGGTCGAACGGGATGCTCTCGAATGTGCATCGTCCTCGGCTTTGGAAGCATGAGCTTCAGAAAAGGGCTGATGAAACCGGTATGACGATCACGGTGTGTTATTATCCCACTGGCGCGTCGAAGTGGAGTCCCATCGAGTACCGATTGTTCAGTCAGATCCGTCGCAACTGGTCAGGAGTGCCGCTCCGTTGACTAGACAGAGTGATCGGGCTGATAAAGAGGGACACAAACAACCGCTGACCTCGTCGTCGACGCCGAACAGGACAGAACAATCTATGAACGAGGAGTCAAGGTGAGCGACCGCGAAATGACGGCTTTGAACCTAAAACGCAGAAACTATTCCCTAACCTGAACGATACGATTTCATCTAGAATTTCGGGAAGTAGTTACCTGTCAGTTTCTAAACGTGATAGCGATTCACGCGACCATTCATGCTCGCGACCGGCGCCTCAACTGATTCCTTGAGACGCACGATGGATTGCAACCGCTCGCGGGAACAAAGGATGCGGTTAAGATAGCTGAGCATCGCTATCGGATTTGCGAGTTTTTACCCCCATTTTGTTTGCCTGGACCTGACGTGTCGAATTCCTCCCACTCTCAAACCGCTCCAGCCCCGATCTCAGAAATCATCGTTGAGTTAGGCGAACGAAGTTATCCGATCGTGATTGCGAGTGGATGGACCGAGCGTGCCGATGCAAGCGGGTTTGCTAGCCATTTGCACCAAACGCTCGATGATTGCACGCATGCGATCGTGATCCAGGATGCTGCGATTGCAAATTCAGCGGGCGCTGTGATCAACCGGACGCTGCATAACGCTGGCCTGCGGCTGAGCACGCTCGAGGTAGCTTCTGGAGAGACCAGTAAATCTACCGAGCGGTTGGCAGCGCTTTGGAACGAAATGCTCGAATGCGGAGCCGATCGTCGAAGCGTGGTCATCGCCGTTGGTGGCGGGGTGATAGGCGATTTGGCCGGATTCGCTGCCGCGACGTTCACGCGAGGACTGCGGTTTGTGCAGGTTCCTACAACGCTGCTGGCAATGGTCGACAGTAGTGTGGGCGGCAAAACCGGGATCAATCTGCCCGGTGGGAAAAATATGGTCGGTTCGTTCTGGCAGCCACATCTGGTTTGGATTGATTCGGAATTCCTCGCCACGCTGCCCGATCGTGAATACTTCAGTGGATTGGCTGAAGTGATTAAATATGGCGTGATTGAGGATGCCGACTTCTTTGCGTTTTTGGAAAACAACATGTCCGGCATCGTGCAGCGAGAACCGAATCCGACGCGAGAGGCGATTGCTCGTAGTTGTCAATCCAAGGCACGCGTGGTGGCCGACGATGAACGCGAGACAACAGGCCGGCGAGCGATTTTGAACTACGGACACACGTTCGCTCACGCCATCGAATTGACTGCGGGGTACGGCACAATGCTGCATGGGGAAGCGGTCTCCATTGGGATGCAAATGGCCGCGCAATTGAGTGTGGATCTGGGACTTTGCGATCGCGGGCTACTCCAACGGCAAACCGCTGTGCTGCGTGCCGCTGGGTTGCCTGTCACGTGGCCACAGGCGGAACCCGCACGCATGCTGCCGGTGATGGCTCACGACAAGAAGGTCGCTCATGGCCAGCTTCGATTCGTGCTGCCAACCGCCATCGGGAAGGTGAGCTTGGTCGGCGATGTCCCGAGCGAGCGAGTCCGGGCCGCCATTGAAGCCTGCCGCTAGAGGAGAGAAGCCAAAAGCTTTTCGCTCTGGGATTGACACCGCAGCCCGCAAATTCTTAGGACGGGAGGAAATAAGCGGGGCGAGTGACCAGTTCAGTTGCCCAATCGAATCAGTTTGCTCACCAGCGCCTTGACGTCGAGCGGTTCCGTTTATAACGAAATTGCGAATTCCTCTCATTTTTTCGTTAGTAACGGCCGATCGAAATGGATGGACGTTGATGAGAATCTGCCTATGCCCCGCTCCCCTGCCTTAGGATGCGACGATGAAGCGAACGGAAATCGCCGAAAAAAAAATCACCCGCTACACTCGCCGCGCCGTGTTGGCTGCGTGCTTGGTCGCCACCGTGCCATCAACCGGCTGCCGAAGCGGCTCGTCGTGGAATGTATTCGCTCGCCGCAGCGAACCATCAGCGGCTACCTTGGCTGGATCCGGCCCCACGACGACCTATCCAACGCCACCGTCGTCGCGTGCCACGCCTGAGGCAATTGCGTCGATCGCTGGCGGTACAGCGGCTCCGAAAACGAATAGTGAGCCAGCCTTACCGGGGGCTCCAGGCGGTTCCACTCCGTATGCCTTGGCCGGAAATCGCATGAAAACGCCGGAGAGCGGTGTGCCAACAGGTTTCCCGACAACATCCAACCAAGCGACACCTTCGACATCTTTTGCCACAGGCAATGCAGTACCGCCAGCCTACGCATTGCCCGGACGAACCACTTCGCCAGCTCAAGCCAATCCATCGGCTGGTCCAACGATGCCTGATTACGCTGCTGCGGCAGCGAACGGATACGCCGTGTCTGCGCCCAAAGCCACGGCAAGCACGGCACCTACGGCACCGGCGGGAGCTAGCGGTTTGCCATCCGGGTATCAACTCGGTGCGAAACCAACCACCAACTCGGTCGCCAGCACACAACCGGCACCAACGCCTTCGACAACGCCACCAGCGAACTTTGAGATGCCGCCATTGAACTCGCTCACGCCGAGTCGTCTGGCAAGTGGTTCGACTGGCTCCTCGCCGACTAGCTCCAGCAACAGCACGGCCTCGCCTGCCCCGACGGGCGGCTTCACGCTGCCGGGAAATATCCTTCCGCCCAGCATGACGAGTGTCGCCACTTCGCCCAAGCCATCAGCGATAAGTGCACCACCAGCGATGACCATGCCGGCTGCCGGAGCGACCGGGCCAGTTGCGTCCACCAATAAAACGAATTCGACCGCGCTAGCAACGATCGGGTTGCCACCGTCAAATCCAACGCCAATTGGTGCGTCGACGCCGATCACAACTCGCAGTAGTTCGACCCAGCCACCAGCGTTCCAGACAGCAACGGCTCCAAGCAAGTCGGCGCTATCGACCGGTACCACTAACTCCGTTCAACCTGCCGGTTACACGCCTGGCAGTACGAGCAAAGCGTCAAGTTATCCGTTGACACGTTAGGGTTGTTTTCCTCGTTGATAACCCGATTTAACTTTCCAATTTCATCTCGCAAAACTTCGTTTACCGGCCCACCAGGCGACACTCCCGACGCTCAGGATGCCCACGAGATACCAGAACGCCAGCGAAGCTTCTTGATAACGCGAGCCACTGTGTAGCAGTCCGAACAACCGTGTCGAGACCGTCGTCACACCCGGGGGCAGCACAGGCAACGCGGCTGGCACATCACCACTGGCAACGACACCCGCGACGATCAACGCCACCACACCATTGGTCCATAGAAGCGGCAATTCAATTCGACAGACGCGCCGAACAAAGCCGCCGTCCAGCCGACTGGCCTGCCACACGCTTTCGCTGATTTGGCCATAGCCTAAGCGCATTATAAAATATGCAGCGATCAGGCTTCTGACGCCTACAGACATCATCGTCGGAATCAGGGTTTGCGTCGCAAGTAGCTCACCACCAGGAATCCCAGAGGTGAATAGCCGCGACACTGCCATCGCCACGACCGGGCCAGGGATCAAGAAGGCCAACGTCATCAAGCAATCAATCCCCCAGCCGATACGACCGTTCGCTCGTCCAGCTCGTGCCAACCCCCAGGCCAGTGGCAGTGCCACGATCGCCGTCAGCCCGGCGAGCTGCAGCGTCCATGTATATTCGCGGAGGAACATCGACGGTGCCGCCAATAATGACTCCCAACAAGCTTGCCAGGACCAGGAGGCTTGTGCGACACCGCCCTCCACGCGAACCGTATGCCCGGCTTGCACCAATAATCCCGCAACAATCGCGCCTTGGCAAACCAACAAGGAACCGAGCGTCCCGCACAATGCAAAGGTGACAACACATCTGTCACGAAACCGATTTGTTGATTCGTTGCTATTGCTGCTGAAATCGTCGTCAGCTTGAGTTGCAAGCTGTCGATACGACCCATCGACATGCAAGCTATTTATCCGGCTGCGAAGCCACACGATCGCGGGCACACCACCAACGATCAGCGGTACCCACGTTGCGACAGCGATAGCGGTCCAAGTGGGATCCAGTGCGTAGAACAAATAAAACTGATCGGCCACTGTGCGGACGCTGTGTAGATCGGCCACGCTCATTTCGGTCGCCGCGAGCAAGCACACGATCACAGCCGCTGCGGCGACCCAGGGTGCGGCAATTGGCAGCCGCACGCGAAACCAAGTAGCCACGACACCGAAATCGATCGCTGCGTGTTGGATCACCGGTGCGGCGATATTTCGTGTGCCCCAGAAGGTGGCGATGGCCACAATCGTGGCACCGTGAACACCATGAATCCACCCGACCCAGAACAGATTGCCGCCTGTCATCGTTTTCATTAACCAGCCGAACTTGCCCGCCGTCGATTCCCAGACCGCAGCGTGCAAGATCAGCGGCATGGCGATGGAGAAGAACATGGCCATCACCCAAGCCGAAACCAACGCACGCCGCAAACGCTTGGCGATGGTCGGACGTTGTGCGGAGTTTTTCGCGTTCTCAAGAATCGAAACGCTGGCAGCCGCGGGCACGCCAATCGCCACCGCAACAACTACTGAAATGGCCATTAAGGCCAGCGTCGTGATGATCGCGGTGGTCCAGTCGTCAGCGAGTCTTTCCACCAGCAAAATCGTTACCTTCCTAAAAACTATAAGAATCGTCAGAGTTTAGCCGACAGAACGCTCATTTTGATCCGCCCTGACGTATGTGACTGCCGTGATAGGACTAGCGTAGCGTAAGTCGTCATCCGTTTCGTTCCCACTGAGAGCCTATCCGAAATGGGGTCTGACCCTCTCCGGCGAGGCAATATCACCAAAGAAATCGACTTGCCTCCAAAGGGTCAGACCCCTTTTCGGATAGGCTCTGAGACTCCTTCCGCCTTTGATGAAACTCACGTCCATCCCGAGCCTGTACCGAAATCTGCGTCGTGGACGCGAGATTCTCGCGGTGCTGCGCCGCTACGGGCTGGCCGATTGGCTGAGTCGATCGCAGCGATTGCCATTTCGCAACTGGATCACCGACCGGGCGGGCGTGCCGCTGACGCAGTACACGCGGGCGCAGCGAATTCGGATGGCGATCACCGAACTTGGGCCGACCTTCATCAAAGTCGGCCAAGTCCTCGCGTCGCGTCCTGACCTTGTCGGCGTGGAACTTGCCGAGGAACTCAAAGGCCTCCGCAGTCGCGTGCGACCGGATACCGAAGCCCAGGTTCGCGAAACACTGCGGTTGGAACTTGGCGCAGATTTTGAAACTCATTTCGCCTCGATTGATTTTGAACCGCTCGCCACCGCATCGATCGGCCAAGTCCACCGGGCGGTGCTGCCAGATGGCCGGCGAGTCGTCTTGAAAGTTCAACGCACCGGCATCGATCGATTGATGCGAGAGGATCTCGAAGTCCTCGAGGGACTCGCTCAATTGGCCGCCCGTGTCGACACGCTCGCCGTGTGGGGACCGACTGACATGGTCCGACAACTGCGTCCGATGGTGCTGCATGAACTGGACTTCAATCGCGAGCGAGGTTGTCTGAAACAGTTCGCCGACATGCTAGCCGATGATATCAACGAGGTCGTCATTCCCGCCGTCGTCGACCGGTTATGTAGTCGCCGTGTGTTAGTGATGGATGAGATGATTGGCGTGCCGCTGGCGAGCCTGTTTGCCGAACAGCACGACCATGCGAGTGAACCAAAATCTGCACCGGAGAAAACCGCACAGCAGCCAGCCACGACTGACGATGTCTCGCGACCGGCTTTGCCACCAGGGTTTGGCGAACGATTGGCGAAGGTTTATTTGAAGATGGTTTTTGAAGGTGGTTTCTTTCACGCGGACCCACACCCCGGTAATCTTATTTTCTTGTCCGACGGACGTCTTGGCATCTTGGATTTCGGGATGACTGGGCGGATCGACGAAACGCTGCGTGAGTCGATCGAGGAGATGTTGTTCGCGATCCATTCTGGTGATCGCAGACGATTGACGCGATTGATTCGCGGCGTCGGCAACCCGCGTCTGGACTTGGATCAAGCTGCGCTGGAAATTGACGTGGCTGATTTTGTTGATACCTTTGGTCGTCAATCGCTCGATCGTTTTGATCTCGGTGGAGCGCTGAATCAACTCAGCGAGATTTTGCATCAACACGGCATCACATTGCCCAATCAATCGGCGTTGTTGATCAAAATGTTGATCTCGCTCGAAGGCACGCTGCGAGAACTTGGCGTCGGTTTTGATTCCCTCGACGTCGTGCAGACGTCGATGCAAAAGATGATGATCCGGCGATTGTCACCGAAGCGGCGACTGCAACAAGCCCGACGGATTTATCTGGAAAACGAAGCCTTTCTCGAAGCAGCACCCGAGCAGTTATTGGCCGTTCTGAACCAAGCTCGACTAGGACAATTGCAATTACGATTGGATCCCCGTCGGATCACGCCAGCAGTGAATCGATTGGTGGTAGGGTTGATGGCCAGTGCCGTGTTCCTTGGCTCCACGTTGTTGTTGGCATATGACGTTCCGCCCTTGTTGTTTCCCGAGGTCGCAGTGGCGGGGATCCAGCGACTGAGTGTTCTCGGCTTGTTTGGATTGCTCTCCAGTATTTCGGTAATGACGGCGCTGTGTCTAACGATTTTGAGTAGCGACCGGGATTGAGTTCCGCTACGACAGTCATTTTTCCGGACGTCCTTACGCCGCCAGCCTTCGCGTAGCCACGCTTGGTCCGATGTGCCCGCCAAGCGTTTCAATCTCAAGCGTGAGCAATCGCTGCACCACGTCGTTAATCGCAGGACGTTGCAGCGGATCGACGGCTACCATTTGTTCGATCAGATTCGCTACCGGTTCAATCATCGCTCGCGGTGCCGCCACGGTCGACGCGAGACTTTCCCAAAGCAATCGGCCCAGCGCAAAGGTGTCCATCGCTGGCAGGGCTGCGGTCGTGCCTGCTGACAATTCTGGCGAAGCGTAATCTGGCGTGCCGCGAAACATGCGGTGCATCGGCGTATGGATTCGCGCGGCAAAACCGAGATCAATCTGCGTGACATGTCCTTTGCCATCGACCAGCACGTTGGCGGGCGTGACGTTGCCGTGGACCCAACCAGAGGCGTGCAATTTGGCAAGAGCTTGGGCAATTTGCCGCGTCCACCATAAAGCGACAGGAACGGCAAAGTGCTCGATTTGCCGAGTTCGTTGATTCATCGTCACTGCGTCGAGTCGCGGCATCACCAAATAGGGGGCATGTGGTGAATCAGACGCGTCCAGCACGGCAATCAAGTTGGGATGGTTGGTTTGCGAGGCTTGGACGGCTTGCCCAATCTGCCGCTGGGCTTCGCGGATCGCTTGCGCTGACGCGGGGTTGCTAGGATCAACGATGGCAACCGTCTTTAGAACGTAATCGAAGCGCGGATTGCCGCGACTGTCGGCGGGTTGCGCGGTAAACAGACGCGTTGCCCGACCGCTCGCAATCGGCTGACCGAGCCGCCAAATCCCAAGAATCTGTTCGGGTGCCTGGGCAGCCGCTGGTTCACGGTTTTTTTCAATACCTGGATGTTCAAAACGATTGACATCACGTTGGTTATCGCAACGCTGTTTCCCGCCAAGTTGGGGATTTTCAGGAGTTTGTGGTTGGACAATCATGGAGAAACTCGGGGCGATTCAATCAGAGTAAACGGATTCCCAAGGGTCATCGTCCAGACGATTACACCGACGACAGTGTGGGTCGGATTGCTCCAGATGTGCGGATTAGGGCAGGTTGGAGGGTGACGTTTGGGAACTTTGTCGCTCTCAATCGCGTCGTAAGGCATGCAATTCGTTGACACTTCAGCGCCTCCGATTAGACTCGCTCGTTCGCGGATGTTGATTTGCATGGATTGTGCATCTCTTTTGCCTCGAACCCCCCTGCACCGGCTTTTCCTTTTCTGGTCCCACGGGCCCCCTCAGCCAGAGACCCTCGATGAATCTTCGTCAGTCTTCCCATCAGTCGTCGGATTGGTCCTCTTCCTCGTTGCCTTCCGATGCCAGCGGGCCTTCCGGTGCCAGCGGTCCTACACGTAGCCGCCGCGAGCGTCGCCGTGACAAAGCACGAAATCGCCGCAAAGCCACTCGTCGATTGACGATGGAAGATCTCGAACGCCGACAACTGCTCGCCGCCAACCCGCTTGGCCCCATTCCCGGTGCCGACACCTACACCGGTCCACGTAACGTCGGCACAGTCACTTCGTTTAAATACCGCGAGGCGGAATCACCACAAACCATCGGCCAGAATGATTTCTCGCAGAACGCGGAATTTGTACCGCTGGGGAATTTGTCTGGCCAACGAGATACGATTGACATCACCGGTGCGGTCAGTTTTCAACAGTTTGGCACGAGGTTCATCACTGACGTTGACTATTACAGCTTTGACTTGAAAGCTGGTGACATCCTCGATATCGCCACGATCGGAGCGACGACCACGTTCGACGTGCTATTGCCCACTGGCCAGATTTGGTTTGGCCAAGACGTACAAGACCCAGATTTTTATCCCCTTTATCCAATCAGTTCACCATTGCAGACCGTGGGCAATGCCATCGCTGCGCAAGTCGTGCCGCAGGATGGTCGTTACACGATTGGTGTATCCGCAGAAACCTCGTTTACGAATTACACGATCGGTTTGCGAACGTATCGGCCCGTGACAGAGAGTTTGTCGATCGGCCAGGGACAGAAGGTGTTCTTGGATTTCAATGGTGGCAGCTTTGCCCGCGATGAGTTCAGCAGCGAATTGCCGAACTTTCCATTGCCCACGGGTGGTCGTTTTCGCATTCCTGACATTAGTCAGACACTGGATGCTGCTGGAGTTATTGTCTCGTCAACTGCCCAGTATCAGCAGATCGCCCAGCGCATCGCACAAACCGTAACACAGCAGTTTGCCGACCTTGGATTCTATGGGTCCAATGGTAACTTTGCAGCGACTGGGATTGCCGGCGATTATGGCATCACCATTGAAAACAGTTTCCAACATCCCGATCCTGGCAATGATCCGCTCTATACACGCGTTGTTTTCGGCTCGACAGCTTCCTTTGAAGACATTGCCTCTTCTTTAGGGTTGGCACAATCCATTGATGTCGGTAACTTCGATCTGACGGAAGTTGTGCTGGTTTGGCTTGATGAGGAAGTTGCTGAAGTAACAGGACTTCCCACCAGCGCTGCTTTCAGTTTGTTCGATGTGCTGGGGCTTGAGATCGGAGCGACCACCACCCACGAACTAGCGCACGTATTTGGGCTTTATCACACCGATGGCGGCAATCTCACACCATCGTTGATTGATGGTGGCGGCGCACTCAATCCAGAGAACGGCTTGGGCGTTGGGCCCGACGGCATCCTTGGTACGATGGATGACATTCCCGTTCGCTTCCGGACTGACTTCGTCGATCCGGGTGGAGCCATCACGTTCGGCACGCTCTTCAGTGCCGATTCGATTTCGCATACATTAGCGACAGGTACCCGTGGAGGCGGTTTGACAGGTCGAGTCTTCCAAGACCTCAACGGTGATGGCGTCGGCACCAGCGATCCCGGCTTATCGGGCGTGCGAGTTTTCTTAGATACCAACAATAACGGCGTGTTGGACCCCTCCGAACCCAACACCGTCAGTGGGGCCGATGGTTCTTATTCGCTCACTGCCGCTGCAGGCACCTACCAAGTCGTCGCAGTGTCTCCACCAACTGCAGTCAGTTCACGATTCATCACGGTCACGAGCACGGGATTGGTCACCAACTCCGGTGCATCGACTGGTGCGCAAACAGTCGCGCCTGGTTCACGTGTGTTCGTTGACTACAACGGCAACGGCGTTCAAGATTTCAATGAGCCTTCTAGCATCGTCAACAATGACGGTGTGTACCTGATCACAGGAGCGTTGCCAGGCAATTACAACCTGCAAATTCAAGCTCCTGGTAACTTCACCCCCACCACAGCATCGTCTCAAGTCGTCACACTCTCGAACGCCGGTGGCGTCGGTCCAACTTTTGGATTTGGCCAAGTCAATCCAGACATCACGGGCAAGAAATTCGAGGACCTCAACGGCAATGGCGCTCTCGATCCCGGTGAGCCAGGCGTTGCGGGTTCGTACATTTACGCTGACCTCGACGGCGATAATCGGCCGGACCTCGGTGAACCGTTTGACCTCACCGATGCCGATGGGTTTTACAAACTTGATCTGCCGATCTTGGGTCGTCCCTATTCTATTCGTGAAGTTGAAGTGCCTGGATTCCAGCGAACGCTTCCTAACAACACCGAAGGTGAATGGGTGATCAATTACACCGGCGGACCGCTGGGTAACAACTTCCACTTTGGCGGCCTGCCCTCACGCGATTTCGGCGACTTACCTGCGTACTACCAATTGACCACCATTGCCGATAATGGTGCGAGTCACGGCACGTTGGCAGGACTCTCGATCGGTAACCTCGTGGACCGTGAATCCAACGGCCAGCCCGATGATTTCGCGTTGGGCGATGATGGTAGCCAGCTCGACGATGAAGATGGTGTGATCGTCACCCAAGCGTTGCGTCCTGGTGCGACTGGCATCATTGACGTGACCCTGGTCAACGACACCGCGCAAACTGGTTTTCAACCTGCTTATCTACAGGCCTGGATCGACTTCAATGCCGACGGCGATTTCCTCGATGCGGGTGAGCAAATCCGTAGCGATGCGTTGCTCGGCACCGGAACTCACAGCATTAGCGTCCCGTTGCCTGCATCGTTCAATATCAACGTTGACGGCACCAACGATGGCGTGCTGAACACGTTCAGTCGGTTCCGCTACAGCCGCACACCCGGACTCGGTGTGGGGGGGCCCAGCGGACACGGGCGAAGTCGAGGATCATGCGATTCGCATTCTCGCCGCCAGTAATAATGGTGACCTTGCCGCTAATGATTTCCCACCCGTCCCACAAAATAGCGACGCGTTCCCCATTGATGTATTGGCCAACGATTTCAACGTGCCGAGCAACCCGTTGACGATTAGTAACGCCTCTCCACGCAGTGTCAATGGTGGCGTGGTCACGATCCGTGCCGGTGCCCCAGGCACGCAAGTCATTCTGTATTCGCCACCGCCTGGCTTCACAGGTCCAGATTCGTTTGATTACGAAGTTGTCGATTCGGTCGGCAATGTAGGACGTGCGACCGTATTCGTGAACGTTCAGTTTGCGACCGAAAAGCCGATCGCGGTTGATGATATTTTTGAGATTGCCAGCAACGAAAAGAACGTGCCGCTCAATGTGCTCGATAATGACATCGCCTCGGTCGGTGGTGGGTTGACGATCACGCAAGTCTCTCAGGGGACCCGCGGTGGTACGTTGACAGTCGAGCCAGGACGCCGCGGTCTGCGGTAC
This sequence comes from Rhodopirellula sp., assembly GCA_041740155.1. Classification (GTDB taxonomy): domain Bacteria; phylum Planctomycetota; class Planctomycetia; order Pirellulales; family Pirellulaceae; genus Rhodopirellula. The sequence continues at coordinate 785 of JBGSMN010000329.1, read as the reverse complement.
ACGCCTCAAGATGGTTTCACGGGAACCGAACAGTTCTCGTATACCATCAGCGACGCCTCGGGACAAACATCTCAAATGGCGATTGGCACGGTTGTTTTAACGCCACAATCATTCAACAATGATAAAGCGGCGTTCAAGGTCGAGATTCTGGAAGAAAATAACGACAGAGAAAAGCTGACATTGCAAAGCGGAGAGACTTTCCGAGTGCGAGTTTCGGTCGATGATATCTCGCAGCTCAACTCCGTCACGGTGCAAGGTCTGCAGTCAGCGTTCACCGATTTGTTATACACGGCTGAGCTCTTGACCACTGTTGATACCAATCCGACTGACGCGTTCCCATTCGATATCACGTTTGGTCCCAAGTTTGAAACGTCTACCTTCCAGCTCGGCAACACCTTAACGCCTGGGGTGATCGACGAAGTTGGTAGCACGCAATCCATTCTCGATTTAGGCACGATTGGGTCGACATCTGACCGCGCTTCATTCACGGGTTTTGAAGAACTGTTCACGATCACGATGAAAGCCACCGGATCGGGATTGGCGACGTTTAAAACGGATCCAACCGAAGCCGCTGTCAGTGAGACGGTGCTGATCACACCGACGGGTCCCCTCGTGCTCGACTATGATGAGATCACTTACGGTTCAATAGCGATTGAGATCGCACCAGCCGGTGACGGCTTCCCGGTGGCACTGGACGATTCGTTCCCAACGGGCGTCGATTCTCTGAATGAACCGATCACTTCAACGCGTGACGCTCGGTTTAATATCTTGACCAACGACTTGAT
>JBGSMN010000268.1:0-15300 GCA_041740155.1 Rhodopirellula sp. | reverse complement strand
AGTTTTCATCCCCTCACAAACCCCGATTGATTTTATGAACGTTTCAAAATGGCTGCTCACCAGCGGATGCAGTCTACTCATCGCATTAACGACAAACATCGTTTCCGCCGAGAACTCCTCGATCGTCGCCGATGGTGCGGAGCTTCAAACCTTGTCGACCGAATTCGCGTTTACCGAAGGGCCAGCAGCCGACCGCGATGGCAACGTCTTTTTCACGGACCAACCCAATGATCGAATCATGAAGTGGAGTACCGCTGGAAAAATGACCACGTTCATGAATCCATGTGGTCGCTCCAACGGCTTGTACTTCGACATCGATGGCAGTTTGCTGGCGTGTGCAGATGAAAAGAATGAGTTGTGGGATATCGAACTTGATGGAACTCACTCGGTTTTGTTTGACAAGTACGATGGCAAATTGCTAAACGGTCCTAACGACTTGTGGGTACGACCGGACGGCGGGATCTACTTCACCGATCCGCTCTACAAACGACCGTGGTGGAATCGGGGACCGATGGAACAAGACGGCCAGTGTGTGTATTTCATCGACAAGGATCGTCGCAGCGTGACGCGAGTTGCCGATACATTGACACAACCTAACGGCATCGTGGGGTCGGTCGATGGCAAAACGTTGTATGTCGCTGATATCGGTGCCAAGAAAACGTACAAGTTCACTATCAACGAAGACGGTTCGCTCGCCGACCAAACCTTGTTCTGCAACTTAGGATCTGACGGCATGACGCTCGACTCAAACGGCAACCTGTACTTGACCGGCAAAGGCGTCACGGTGTTCGCCCCCAGCGGTACGGAGATCAAACACATCGACGTGCCGCAGGGTTGGACGGCCAACGTGTGCTTCGGTGGGAAGGATTTTGATACGCTGTTCATCACCGCGAGCAAAGGATTCTTCTCGCTGAAGATGAACGTCACCGGTGCTGCGAAACCATAAACGCCCACATTGTTCATTCTGACGCGTTGATTGTCAGTGGTTAGTCGCTGAATCTCGGTGATGGGGTGCACCGCGAAAACTGCACAGCAAGGCAACAAAAACTCTAATGGCACGATCCCCAAGACGCGACAATCTGGTTACTCGCCGAACGGATCGTCAGTAAAGTTCGGATCAAGCTTTAAGGATTGCTCTGCTTCGAATCGCTTCGCGAGATCAAGGGTGCTCTTAACGCGTTTCAAGTTTCGTTATACACCCCTTCCGAATCGAATTGCTCCATAACGTCGCCCTTGATCTTGATCACAAACCTTGCAGAACTTCCCAACATAATCTTCGTGCTTTCCCCAGCGAAATCCCTCGTCGTTATGAGTGCATTGTCCTCCACTTCATAGCGGCCTCCATGTTGAAAGACGATCACACCGGTCTTTTCATCTGTTTGAATGATGCACCAATGAGTTCCTGTAAAAAACTTCAGACGTGTTCCGACTCCAGACGGTGACCCAGGCGTTGACGCTTTTTCAAGCATCCATGACCCGATTTGATAGCCTTGACGCTTTGCCGCTGGCGATACGACTTCCATTAGCTCACGCGTGTATCCGGTCGACGAACCGATCTGCAAACCCATCGCTCGCAGTGACTGGACAACATCGGCGACTCCTGCGATCAAATCCGTGTATTGATCCAGAATCTTTTTTTGCAGCGGCAGAAAATCAGCGTACATCGCGTCGATGTCTTCTTTGGAAAAAGCTCGTTGATGCAAGCGATGCCACTGAGCTTCGAAAGCCCATTGACTCATTCGCGGAAATTGCAGCGTCGTGCTGTACGCTAATTGAACAGCACGGCGATCACACAACCGCAGAATTCATCAATTGTGTTCGCGACATCCTGCCTCAACTCTACCATCGCGAGTTGCAGTTGCCCGATACGGAAACAATTGATGAAGAACTCGATCGCGACGTTAGCCATGATGAATGGTCGGCAATGTTTGGAAGTTTGCAACGCAAACTCGGAATTAACGATCACAAATGGGAAATCCACGTCCCGAAAAAACTGCTACAATCGGTTATCGTTCCTCCCGTCGCAGCTCCCACCAACCCGAGACCTGTTCAGAATGTCTGATCTACCGAATGAATCGGCAAGTCCATCGCTTTCGCCCTGGACGTCATCGCTCTCACCGCAGACAACCATCATTTTACTTTCCACGATGATGTTTTTGCAGTTTTTCGCCTGGGGATCATGGTTTGCCACGCTCAGTGCGGCGATGGACAACGGGTTGCTCGGTGCCTTCATCGGTGGTGCTTATGAATCCGCCCCCATCGCGGCGATCTTTGCTCCGCTGTTCCTCGGTTTGATTGCCGATCGATTTTTCTCGTCCGAAAAAGTCATGGGCACGTTGATGTTGATCGGTGGCGTGATCATGTTGTTTGTCCCCGGACTGGCAACTGCAGCGTCAGTGTTCGCTACCGAGTCGGCAGCTACGTTGCGGGCGACGATGGAGGCCGCAGGCCCCTTTACTGACGAAGAGTTCGCAAAGGCGTTTGCAGAGTTGCAGTCTGCTGAGAATACTGCTGGTAAAACACTCGTGTGGATGATCCTCGCGTACTTGTTGTGCTACATGCCCACTCTCGGCCTGGGCAATACGATCGCGTTCACGCATATCCCCAGCCAAAATGAGTTTCCGAAAATTCGCGTATGGGGAACGATCGGATGGATCGTCGCGGGACTGACGCTCGGGATTCTCGGTTGGTCGGCATCGTACAACATCTTTTGGCTCGGCGCCGCCTCTTCACTCCTGCTCGGTGTGCTCTGTTTCCTTTTGCCCAACACACCACCACCGCTGCGTGGCCAAGCAATGGACATGCGGTCGCTGTTGATGGTGGACGCATTCAAGCTACTCGCCAATTGGAACTTCTTCGTCTTTGCCGTGTGCTCCACGTTGATCTGCATACCGCTAGCGTACTATTACGGCATGACGTCAACGTATTTGAATCAAACCGGGTTTGCAGAACCAGGAGCAACGATGACGATCGGACAAATGTCTGAGATCTTCTTCATGCTGTTAATCCCGTTTTTCTTCCGGCGACTCGGTGTCAAGATGATGATCTTGATCGGGATGGCGTGTTGGGTGATTCGCTATGTGTTGTTTGCGTTCGGGGCAGCAGACCAAACCACGTGGATGCTGCTACTCGCTGTCGCCCTGCACGGTATCTGTTACGACTTCTTCTTCGTCACCGGATTCATGTACACCGATGCGAAAGCACCCAAGGCGATCCGAGGTCAAGCCCAGGGGTTGTTGGTGTTCTTGACACAAGGCGTGGGGATGTTCTTTGGATATCGGATCATGGCGGGTGGCAATTTGTTTGGCTTTATCCCTCTGAACTTAACGTTTGGCAACTACGGCAGCCAAGTCACTTCGGCAACGGAATACGTCAAAGCCCTCAATGAGGCACGAGGCGACGCAACCGAAGCTTCGTTCCTGCAAACGTTCACCAAAATGTTCACACGTGAGTTGCCCGAATCGCTTGATCCTTCGCTCGTGTCAAAAACGATGACTCAGTGGCACGATTTCTGGCTCTCGCCTGCGATCATGGCCGCTGCGATTTTTGTGTTGTTTTTGCTCGCGTTTTGGGATCGTACGAAAACGGAGTCGAAGCCTAGCTAATGTTCATTCCCTTTCATCTTGGTTTTGAAACTCCCAACTATCTGTGGCTGCTCGTCTTGCTGCCACTGATTTGGTACTGGGGATATCGCCACCTCGGTGTGCTCGGCCCAGTTCGTCGCTGGGTCGCGTTGATCTTTCGCAGCCTCGTGGTGATCGGCATTGTCGCGGCCCTGGCGGGCGTGCAGATGGTGTGGACGACCGACCGGGTGACCGTGATGTACGTGCTCGATCAGAGCGAGAGCATCCCTGAAATCAAGCGCACAGCGATGTTGGAGTTTGTGATCGCGGCGGTTTCAAAACATCGTAACGATACGCGTGGTGATCGGGCGGGGCTGATCGTGTTTGGACGCGATGCCACGATCGAAATCCCTCCCTACGACGATGAGATCCCGCCCATGCGGCGGCTCGAGAGTCTACTTGAAAGGACCGATGCCACGAACATGGAAGCGGCCCTGAATCTGGCCCAGGCCTCGATGCCCGAAGACACCTCGCGGCGAATTGTCATCGTGACGGATGGTAACGAGAACGTGGGCCAAGCGAAAACGATGGCCAGCCGGGTGGTGGCGGCGGGGATCGGCATCGACATCGTGCCCGTGCTCAGCGAAGCAGGTGAAGAGATTCTCGTCGAAAAAATTGACTTGCCGCCGAATATCCGCAAGGGCCAGCCGTTTGAAGCTCGGATCGTGATCGACCGTCAAGGACAACGTGCCGCGACAAGTGGGAACGATGAAAACGGCGAAGATCGACCGGTGCGTGGTCGTTTGCGAGTTAAGCAAAACGTCGCTGGCGAAGAATCACTGTTGCTCGAACAAACGATCGAACTTGGTCCTGGCAAGAACGTGTTCCCAATGCGACACACGATTGAACAACCAGCCGCGTACACGTACGAAGCCGAGTTCATCGCGGACTCTGACGAAGACGACAAGTTGACGCAGAATAATTCCGCGACCGGTTATACATACGTGCGTGGCAAAGGCCGTGTGTTATTGATTCACTCGCCTGACAAGTTGTCCGACTACGAAGCGATGATGTCGGCGCTTCGAGATGCAAATATCGAAGTGACGCCGATGTCGACGGAGCGATTGTTCGGTTCGATCGCGGAACTACAACCGTACGACGCCGTGATTTTGGCCGGTGTGCCACGGGTCGACAGTGACGATACGAATAAGATTTCATCGTTCACCGATGATCAAATCGAAATGCTCGTTCGCAACACGCAACAACTCGGTGCGGGGTTGTTGATGATCGGCGGCCCCAACGCGCTCGGTGCCGGTGGTTGGTCCGGGACGGAGCTTGAGAAGGCGATGCCGGTGGATTTTCGCATCAAAAATACGAAGGTCAATGCGGTCGGTGCGCTCGCGTTGATTATGCACGCCAGCGAAATGGCACAGGGCAACTATTGGCAAAAGAAGATTGGCGAGGCCGCGATCACACAACTCGGTGGTGCCGACATGGCGGGTGTGTTGCACTGGACAAACAACGGTGATGAATGGTTGTGGGGCGGTCGCAAAGGGATGCTGCAAGTCGGTCCCAATCGCAAAGCAATGCTGGCGTCGTTGGGACGAATGACCCCTGGCGATATGCCAGAGTTTGATCCGGCGATGCGGATGGCGGTGGCTGGATTGACGAACGTTAATGCGGCGATGAAACACTGCATCATTATCAGCGATGGGGACCCGAGTCCACCATCGAGTGCCGTTATCAAGGCGTTCAAAGATGGCAACATCACGATCAGTACCGTTGCAGTGGCGTCGCACGGATTGAGCGATAGTGATCAATTGCGGCGGATCGCAGCGTCGACCGGCGGCAAATATTACGTGGCTCAATCCGGCAAAGCGTTACCGGGAATTTTTCAACGGGAAGCCCGGCGTGTCTCACGTCCACTCGTGTATGAACCCGAAGGTGGCGCGGTACCCGAAGTGATCTTCCCACACGTCGTGCTAGACGGAATCGATACATCATTGCCGTCAATCCGAGGTTTTGTGATGACGCAAACGAAATCCAGTCCGTTAGCACAGGTGGTGTTGCGATCGCCCAAACCAGACTCGCCTGAGAACGCGACGATTCTGGCGACCTGGAACTTCGGTCTGGGCCGCACCGCCGTGCTCACCACTGACGCGGGCAAAGTTTGGTCCGATACATGGGTGAGTTGGCCTGGGTTTGAGAAACTGCATTCGCAATTAGTGCGTTGGTTGATGCGTCCGAGCGGCGACACGGGGCAGTTTTCAATGGCGACGAATGTGGCCGATGGACGTGTGGAAGTGATCGTGACGGCGCTGACCGACGATGATCAGTTTTTGAACTTTCTCGATGTCGCCGGTTCGGTACTCGACCCATCGCTCGATCCGTTGCCGTTGCGGATGGAGCAAGTGGCTCCGGGTCGATATTCGGGAAGTTTTCCGATCGACCGAGCGGGCACCTACTTTGTCAACGTGTTGCCGGGTGCGGGTAACGCACCGTTGACGACAGGCGTGACGGTGCCGTACAGCGACGAGTTTCGCTATCGCGAAACGAACCAGACATTGATGGCACAATTGGCGTCATTGACACCACCAGGTGGACGGCCTGGCGAGGTCACCGCACCGCTGGGTGAGCAGGTCAACGAAGAGGTTTTGGAGAGCGATGCGTTTCGTGGCGGGTTACCGCTGGCACGGCAAATTCGGGATGCGTGGCCTTGGTTTGTGTTGATTGCTGCCGTATTGTTCTTTAGCGATGTGTTGGTCCGCCGCGTAGCGATTCGTTTTGGTTTTATCAAAACGTGGTGGTTGGAATTCACCGGCGCGCGTCAACCGGAACTCGCGACGGTCGCTCGGTTGGATCAATTGCGACAACAGAAGCAGGCTGTCAACGCATCTCAAGCGGCACGTCGTAGCGACACGCGGTTTGAACCATCCTCGGTGTCGTTGGACCGCAGTGATGATGGCGGATTGCTCGAAGCGATCGAGTCGAGCAAGAAACAATCACAACCAGACTCCGCCAATGAAAACGCAAAAACGGAATTACAACCGAGCTACACGGAACGCTTGTTAGAAGCCAAGCGGCGAGCGAAGAAAAAGCCGTAGCAGAACTCGTCAAGAGTTTCGTTACCAACCGCGTCGAAAGTCTTGACGACTTCCGCTACCTGCGTCAATGAAGCGCAAGTGGAATCGCGGATCATCGATTGACTTAGATATTGGGTTGATCGAAATTGGTTGCGATCACGACACGATGATTCGTGATCTGATTCCCCATCATGCGATAGGTCTTTGCCATGTTTCCGTTGGCTGCGAGTAATGGTTTGTTGTTTCATTGGAACACTGCATGGCTGGCAGCGGCGGGCGATCCAACAGGTTCGATTGCCGGTGACGATCGCGAGTTGCCGATTTGGTGGCACATCACTTGGATCACAGCGATCATTGCCTTGGCCAGTGCGTTTGGGTTCTATCGCTGGATCATGCAGCAAAGTGAAGGCAATGAGCGGATGCGTGAGATCGCGCAGTATGTTCGCGAAGGTGCGTACGCGTATCTCAGTCGGCAATACAAAGTCGTCGGTATCTTTTTTATCGTCGTCTCCGCACTGCTCGCGTTGATGGCATTCGGTTTGGAAGTTCAACACCGGCTCGTTCCTTTTGCGTTCCTCACCGGTGGATTCTTCTCAGGGCTGGCTGGTTTCTTTGGCATGAAAACCGCCACCAACGCGTCAGCGCGGACGGCCCAAGGTGCCAGCGAATCACTTGATCGTGGTTTGAAAATTGCGTTTCGCGCCGGTGCGGTGATGGGATTGGCCGTGGTCGGACTGGCGATGCTCGATATCAGTATGTGGTTCATCTATCTCTACAAATTTCATCATCTCGTGTTCGGTGGCCAACCAATGAGTTTGGAAACGATCACGGTTGTGATGTTATGCTTCGGCATGGGGGCTTCGTCGCAAGCCTTATTTGCTCGCGTTGGTGGTGGGATATATACCAAAGCCGCTGATGTGGGTGCGGACTTGGTCGGCAAGGTCGAAGCGGGCATCCCTGAAGACGATCCTCGCAACCCGGCTACGATCGCAGACAATGTCGGCGATAATGTCGGTGACGTCGCGGGTATGGGAGCGGACCTTTACGAATCGTACGCCGGATCGATACTAGCGACGATGGCGCTCGGCGTTGCCGCAGTCAGTTTGGGCGGTACGCCTGCAGGATTTGCTGGAAAACTGGACGCTCAATTGGCCTTCCTCGGCGCACCGATGGTGCTCGCTGGCGTGGGGATCGTGTTGTCATTAGCTGGGATCTTCTTGGTCACGGCCAAAGAAGGAGCATCAATGAAACAATTAATGTTCGCGCTCAATAAAGGCATTTGGGGATCGAGCGCGATGGTGATCATCGCCGCTTTTTTTGTGATGCCGATGCTGTTGCCCTCTTCGATCGCGTGGGGTGTCGTAGCTGCTGTGACGACCGGTTTGATCGTTGGTTTGATCATCGGGTATGGGACCGAGTACTACACGAGCGCGGAGTACAAACCAACCAAGAACTTGGCCGATCAAGCGGTTTCGGGGACCGGTCCATTGATTATTGACGGTGTGGCAACAGGCTTGATGTCGTGTTGGATTCCGATTGTCGCGGTTAGCGTGGGCATGATGGTTTCGTTTGTGATGTGCAACGGATTTGAAAACCTTGTGATGGGACTCTATGGCGTTGGCATGGCGTCGGTGGGGATGCTGTCAACACTCGGTATCACACTAGCGACAGATGCTTACGGACCGATTGCCGACAACGCGGGCGGCAACGCGGAGATGGCGGGATTGCCCAAACACGTACGCGAGCGGACGGACGCACTGGATTCACTCGGCAACACGACCGCCGCGATCGGCAAGGGTTTCGCGATCGGTTCGGCAGCATTGACGTCGCTGGCTCTGTTAGCTGCCTACATCGAGGAGGTACGCGTGGGAATCCATCGTGAGGTGGCCTCGGTGTATGTGGTCGAAGGTGATCAAGAGTTTCAAACAGTCAATTTGGGATACGGCAAGTACGGCATCTTCTATCCCGGCGAAGATTCTGATGGCAGTTTGCACGACGACCATTTCACAATCAGCGCGATCGCTGGCGTTGGTGATAACTCACTTGATATTGTTGTCGATGGTAAACCAGTGAGCGTCATCGTCAATCATTTTGGGGCGAATATCGAAAACGAATTGCACTCGGGCAGGCGGAGTGATGAAATCTCGAAACTGCTGGCTACGAAACGTCCCGCCGGTTTGAAAGATTTCACAAGCTACTACGACATCACACTGATGAACCCCAAGGTGTTGGTCGGCGTGTTCTTCGGTGTGTTGATGGTATTCGTGTTTGCGGCGATGACGATGAAAGCCGTCGGTCGGGCAGCGATGGCGATGGTGATGGAGGTGCGGCGTCAATTCAAAGAGATCCCGGGAATTATGGAGGGTACCGCGACACCGGATTACGCCCGTTGTGTGGCAATTTCGACGACCGGTGCTCAACGTGAAATGGTACGCCCCTCGCTGCTCGCCGTGCTGGTTCCGATCATCGTCGGTCTGCTGCTCGGCGTTGCGGGCGTGATGGGATTGTTGGTCGGAGGTTTGTGTTCAGGTTACGCGATGGCAGTGTTCATGAGTAACTCAGGTGGCGCGTGGGATAACGCCAAGAAGTACATCGAGACGGGTCAACATGGCGGCAAAGGTTCTGATGCGCATAAGAGTTCGGTGATTGGAGATACCGTTGGCGATCCATTCAAAGACACGACGGGACCGTCACTTAATATCTTGATCAAATTGATGAGCATGGTCAGCATCGTATTCGCTGGATTGATCGTCAAGTTTGCACCCATGATCGGTGCGTTCCTAGGCATGGGCCAATAGTGCTACGTTGAAATTAATCTAGTCATACTTAGAGGAAACTTGCGATGGACCTTCACTTATACCTGATGTGTTTTCGACATGAAGCGTTGGTCGCTTCCCATTTGACACCTGATCAATTCGGTGCCTACATGGCAATGGGCACGCGTCACAATACGGGTGGCAAGGTGATGTTTTTCGAGATTGAAAAAAACTTTGAATCATCGGGTCTGGCGATCGACCGACTCGACACGATTTGCGCGCCACACTCCGATGGACGACCGCACCGCAGTAAATACCTGTCGGTCTATCGAGCGATGGAGTTAGTGCCGTTGTCGGCGTTCGGGAATTTATACCTGACGACACGCGACGGACGCGTACTGGGACTCGAAGGCAGCGACTATCCTTGCGATCGTGATACATCGCGTGGTCCTTATATGTACTGTGAGCTATGTCCGATCACGCCGCGAGTCGTTTCCAATTTGCCGCCTGCGGAGTTTATCAAACGGATCACCGACCCGAATTCTCTGGTGAATGTTCCCAAGATATTCATCGCCGATACATTGCTAACACGTGATGCCGATGGGCAACTCGCAAGTTACCTACCGTATCGAGACCCCAAGCACATTAAAGATTGCTTGGACGTGATCGCCAGTAAGGTGGATACGATCGGAAAAACTGTCGATCGCGATCCGCCGCTGGTGGCTTTCTATCGCACACTCGCCAGCGGATTTTATGTTGGTAATCAAGAAGGCATCAAACATTATCGCTATCCAAGTGCTGAAGAACTCGATAGCGAGCACATGGAGTGGTGGCGTTCGGCGACGATGGATTGAACGAAGCTTTCTTTTTTCTGCAAGCTGAAACTAGGAGAAAGATGAACTACGAAATGTACCAATCTCTCTGCACCGAACCAGAATCACCTCAGCCGCAACCGGTTGCTGATTTATCACAATAGGACGAGTTAGCCGAATGGGTAGGTGTCACGTTGACTGCGGAGCGGTTTTTCGGAACCGCTGCACGAATCCGAACGCAGCAACTAAGCATGAGCCGATGATAATACCTAGCAGCGCCTGACCCACCATTCCGGTAACCGCTGACAATACACCTCCAATGCCTGCGATCTGCTGCACGTTGTGTTGCATGGCTTCGATCAAGTGGTGAGCGGGCGGAATTCCATGAGCCAGAATTCCACCACCGACCAGAAACATTGCGGCGGTTCCAGCGATGGATAAGAACTTCATCAGATACGGCGTCCCTGCGACAATCATCCGACCCGCGCGGAAACGCAGTCCTGAAGGCCTCGCTTCTGTTGCATTGCCTGGTGCTTTCATCAGGTGCAGTCCGATGTCATCCAGTTTGACGATGCCCGCAACCAGCCCATAGACACCTGCGGTCATCAACAAACTGATGGCAACCAGCACGCCGACTTGCGTCAGAAATTCGGCTGTAGCAACGGTTCCCAGAGTGATCACGATAATTTCAGCCGATAAAATAAAGTCCGTCCGAATCGCGCCTTTGACTTTCGATTTTTCGACCGCTACCAAATCGATCTCGGGATCGGCAACATTGGCTTCGTGTTGCTTTTGATGTTCGAGTTCTGCTTTGGGATGCAGAAACTTATGAGCCAGTTTTTCACAACCTTCGAAACACAAAAATGCCCCTCCGACAATCATCAAGGGATCGACCAGCCATGGCACCATTGAATTGAGCAGCAAAGCGGACGGCACCAGAATCGCTTTGTTCACAAACGACCCCTTCGCCACAGCCCAGACAACAGGCAGCTCGCGGCTTGCTTGAATTCCTGTCACCTGCTGGGCGTTCAGCGCTAGGTCGTCGCCGAGAATCCCCGCCGTCTTTTGGGCAGCGACCTTCGTCATGACGGAAATGTCGTCCAGGATGGTGGCGATGTCGTCCAATAGCATCAAGAGGCCGCTGGCCATGGTCGTTCCTTTCTAATAATAGTAACCGTTCACAGCCTTGGGCTTTGAACGGTTACAGTTTAACGGGGAAAGTCTCAACGCGAACAGGCTGGGGGCGGAGTTGCCAGTGAGTTTTGCCTGAATGGATGACAATGCGCCAACGGTGGTTTCATCTTCGCTAATCGCTAGAGCCTAACCGATCGATCAAATACTCGGTAGAGTTACGGTACTGAGGCTTTGTCGGTCCGGGGGTGACAAGCACCACATCGACTCCGACTTCATTTAAACGTTCTGCCAACTTCACACCCATAATCCCAGAGTGCGTGGGATCTTTTGGAGACGAGCCAACAACTGGCACCTCGCCAGAATAAAACAAACCGATTTGTGGATCATCTTTCGAAACATGTTCGATCGGCGAATACTCTTCAATCCAAGGCAACACGGATTCACGCTGGTCAATCAACGCTTGGAAATTCGGCAAACCAAACGCATGGGAGCCATATCCATAGTTCGGCATCCACTCCCGTAGTTCTTTCGGATCGAGTGACACTTGAGCACCATTCACAGCCGCGCAATACAACCGCGTCGATTCGCGAGCAATCGGATCGTCGCTTTGCGGTTGGGCAAGATCGTCATGAAAAGCCAACCACAATGAAGTGCACGCGCCAGCAGAACCGCCCGTCGCACCAATCTTGGTCTTGTCGATATTCCACTGGTCGGCTTGGGAACGAATGAACTGCAAAGCGCGAGCGGCGTCACCCAGCGGTGCCTTCACGGGCGGCACCACGTTGTCTTCTTGACCGTTCTGCACATAGCGATAATTGATCGCTGCAACCGAAATGCCTTTGTCTAAAAACGCCTTAGGATTGGTCTTCTTATCACCATTGCGCCAGCCTCCGCCGTGTATGTAAAGCACCAAAGGTGTCGGCGAGTCTGAAACGGCTTGGTAAAAGTCCAGGACTTGACGAGGATGTGTGCCATACGGCAAATCCTTGATCCGCAGTGGCTCCTCCGCCAGCAGGGCACTTGAAAAGACGAGCAAAGCGATTGCGAAAAGCGAAGTTTTCATTACAGGAATCCCAAAGACCAACAGAAAAATGTTCAACGAGTGGCCCAGTATACACGAGTTCTGCGACACCGTTCTTCGTTTGTAGAAGGTTAACATGGCTGCCGGCTCGTCATGACGGTGACAGTTGAAAACGGGTGCCGAGGTGACTACTCGGTAGCTTCGATTTGGCGAACGCGAATGGATCGGAACGAAACATGACGTGCATTCTCCGGTGCATTCTGGACACCGTGTACCTGCAGGGCGATCACGCCTGAGGGGTATCTTGCGTAGGATTCGTTATCTGTGACATCCGCAACCTGTTTGCCATTGATCCACGTTTGAATGCGCGGGCCAACTGCCAACACACTTAGCTTGTTCCACTCCCCGTTCGTCATCCGTTCGTTACGGGTTAAGTCTTCCTTGGGCGTGATCCGGGCACCATTGCCCTGGTTAAAGAGATGTCCGCTTCGTCCCGGAGATTTTCCAAGATCGACCTGAGGGCCGTGGATCGATTCCCTCGATTGGCCTTTGTCGCTTGAACGAGTCAGACTTGTTCGGATTTGAACGCCGGAATTCAGATCGGTATCGTGAAGTTTGACGTCCAGTTCGAGTTCAAAGTCACCATATGATTCGACCGTGTGTAGAAACTGAGTCTGGCTAGAACTTGTGCCAAGGATGACCCCATCGACAATCGCAAACTGCGTGTTGTCGCGAGACGCTTTCCAGCCGTCGAGGTTGTTGCCGTCGAACAGGATGGTCCAATCGTCGGCGAATGCAGTGCCACAACATAGCGAAATGGCGATGATCGCGAACGTCGGGATATAGCGTTGGTTTTTCGTTCGGTCAGAACGATAGAGTAAATGGGATAACATTGAAGCTCCTTTGGCTAAACATCGGCGGTGAAGTTGTTCGTGGTAGTCGAGCAACGGTGCTTGGTCGCAGAATCGATTCCAATTCATACCTTCGGGTACGGCTTGCTTTTCAAGACCCGTTGCCCCGCGCGAGCCGGAATAGTTCATGACGTGAATCGTATGCACCTTACCGAGGCCGCCGTCTCGAACGAATTTGCACGAATACTGATTGTTAGCCGTGCTGCGTTGTTGTGTGCCGACTTGCAAAATGCGTTTGTGTTTTCGCACGGATTTGACCAGTGCGCGGCCTTCGGGAATGCTGAAGCTGAGCGGCTTTTCAGCGTACACGTCCAGGCCCTTGGCACAGGCGATAATCGCTGCTCGCACGCGAACGTGATCCGGCGTCGCGATGATGACAGCGTCGAATTCTTCCTGATCGAACATCTGCTCGTAGTTCTGATAGCGCTTCCAGGCAGCACCGGCCTTCGGATTGCTCTTGTTATCAGCCGCGAGGGCATCGATCTGCGGCAAGTAACAATCGCAGACGGCGACCAATTCGGCGCGATGGGATTCGCGAGACAGAGCACGCGTCAGCCATTTGGCTCGGTTCCCCGCGCCGATCAATCCGACGCGTAATTTGTCGTTCGCGAGGGTCGACGGTGCGGCATAGATCGATGATGGCAACAGGCCGGACGCCGCCAGCGTGGTGGTCGCGCCGATCGATTTCAACACGGTTCGACGTGAGGGGTTGTTTTGAGGGGAAGGGTTCATGGTGGGGCCTGTTTGGTTAGCTTATTTTCATGATGTAAAAGGAGTGGATTACTTCTTCTTTTTCTCTTTTTTGTCTTTTTGCGTTTCCTTACGTTCCTTGGTCAGAACAGAGGGAAGAGGTTGAGCGGCATCCTTAAAACCGGGGACTAAAGCACGGAGTTTATCAACCGTGGTGGCGTGTTTCGGGTTGTCGATCTCGTTGGTCCATTCGTGAGGGTCCTTGGTGGTGTCGTAAAATTCCTCTTCTTCGGACCCGTAGCGGGTGTAGCGTCCGAGTTCGTGACGGATGCTAACGTAGGCTAGGTCGGTTTTGCCTTTATCGCACAAGCCAGTAATGGCGGTGCTTTCCCAGGGAGCCTTTGGTTCTTTGAGCAGGGGAACCAGCGAGCGTCCATCGATGTACGCGGGTGGCGTCAGTCCGCAAAGTTCGGCAAGAGTCGGGTAGATGTCCAACAAGGAAACGAACCGCTCAGACACGCCCCCGGCTTTAGTGACTCCCGGCGCGCGAAACATCAACACGGTGTGCGTGCCTTCTTCCCAGAGGGTGGTCTTTTGCCAGTGGAGTTTTTCGCCTAAATGAAAACCGTGATCGGTGAGGAAGACGACTACGGTGTTGTCCCTGTAAGGGCTGTTTTCGAGGGCATCGAGGACGCGACCGATTTGAGTGTCGACGTAGGTGGTCGTGGCCAAGTAAGCCTGCACCGCCTCCTTATGTTTGCCAGACTTGATGACTTTATCGGCGAAGCTCCCGGTCCCGTCACTCACCGCTTTGGCCAGCGGAGGAAGGTCATCCAAGTCATCCTCCTTCAGCTCGGGAAGGACAATCTGGTCCAGCGGGTACATGTCAAAATACTCTTTCGGGACATACCAGGGCATGTGAGGATTGAAGGAGCCGTAGGCCAGGAAGAACGGCGTGTCGTGTTGTTTTTCCAGGACCGCGATGGCCTTATCAGCCCCGCGCGTGTCATTCATCTGTTCCTCGGTGATATGGATTATTCCCCAGTCCTGTTCTCCCCCACTGAGTTTGGCCAGGGGCGCTCCGGGAGGAGCCGGATCTCTTTTGTGGCCGACATGTTCATTCCAGTGCTCTTTCTGGTCCCAGCCATGGGTGATCTTTCCGTAACCGAAAGTGTCGTAGCCGCTCGTCTTGAACAACCCGGCCAGTGATAGCACCGCGTCCTGGTTCAGTGGTTCACTTTTGTTGATGGTCTGCGCGTTGTTGTAGATACCCGATTTCCATGGAGCAACACCGGAAAAGAATGCGGTGCGAGACGGTGAACAAACCGGC
>JBGSMN010000238.1:0-1591 GCA_041740155.1 Rhodopirellula sp. | reverse complement strand
GCTTCCGCCGCGTCATTCAATAGCACTCCGAAATGCCTCAATTGATTTGGTTTTACTCCCGGCTTCCGCCAGTGCAACTTGTTTCTCACCGGTTGCTCAGGGTGAGAACAAGTGTTTTAGGGGTGTTACTGACGGTTCGGTGGTGAGAACAAGTCGTGGGTAGAACTTGTTCTCGCTGGTTGTGTGGTGAGAACAAGTCGGTGAGTGAGACTTGTTCTCACTGGTCGGCCTGAGTTGTTCTCGCCGTTGCCTCCCCCCGCCAGTACCGCAATTGTCGCGCTTTCTGTGGGGCATCGCAAGCGAATTGCCTGGCACAATTCGCAAAATTTCCATCTAAAACTGAATGTGTACAGTTGATCCCAGGTGGACACGCGGTAACATCCTGTGCGGGCGTGGATAAGCCCTGTGACTTTGTGCCGAGCAGCGGGAATGCGTTTGGGAACCCGGATCGTGCTGCTCACTCAAGATCGAGGGACAGTGAGATGGCTTTGTATGTGAAAAAGGCTAGCCGTGAGCAGGAATTGAAATGGGCTTGGATTTGGTTCAAGCAGCTTTCAGAATTTCACGGGACGCATGGCAAAGGGGCTCATCAAAAAGCGGAACACGGAAAGTCTCGCTCCGGGGACTCAAAATGGGAGTTTTCCGTGGACCACGTAATCCAGCTTTTGCAAAGTAAACGAGACGCAAACGTTCCGGCGTGGAAGCGGATGAAGGTCATCGAGGGGTTGATCACCTTCCGGATCGACGTTCAGGGACGATCTGCGGAAGATCTGGTGCCGCTGCAGACGAAGATGGTCGAGATCATTGCGATCGAACGAGCGAAGAATGGCGGATTTGATTCAATTGAGGACGCCGTGGGTGTGATCAATCCCAATGAGCCGGATGTGATTCAGGAATTCCGACGGGCACTGCGAAAAGATGGCAAGGCGTTGGAGACAGAACGTTCGTATGTCGGCAAGCTGAGGAAGTTCATGGCTGAGCGGGCGCTGACTTGCTTGGCAGATTTCGAGTCGATCGGTCCTGAGGATGTCGAGGCACATTTGACCGACATGGCGGTTGACGGAAACGTCGCTCCAAAAACGCAAAACGGCGCATTTCATGCGCTGTTGAAGTTCTTCAAGTTAGTTCTCAAACGGGACATGGGACGCATCGAGGCGATACGGGCGACGAAGGGCGAGATGGTCCCGACGGTCTTGAGTCCAGAAGAGGTCAGTCGAGTTTTCGCCGGGCTCAGCGGAGTTCATTTGGTGATCGCAAAGCTGCTGTACGGATGCGGGATGCGGATCAGCGAGGCGATGCGGCTTCGGGTCAAGGACATTGACTTTGCGAATCGACAGATTGAGATTCGTGATTCAAAAGGTGGTAAGAGTCGGCTAGTACCGATGCCGGAAAACTTGGTTGAGCCACTGGAGCGTTGGGTCGCGTCACGGGAGGTGTTGCATCGACATGATTTGGCGGAGGGGACGGCGTCGGTTTGGCTGCCGCACGCATTGTCGAGAAAGTACCCGAATGCGCAACAGGAGTTGCGTTGGCAGTTTCTGTTTGCCTCGGATCGGCTATCACGCGATCCGAGGACGAGACGGTTGCATCG
>JBGSMN010000231.1:0-7292 GCA_041740155.1 Rhodopirellula sp. | reverse complement strand
CGTTATCCGACTGAACTGCGGTTTCCGAATATACTCTGATTCAAGTGAACCCATACGACTCACCTAGCTTCACTGACGCCGTGACCGTCGATCGAATCTGCGACCGAAAGACGACCCGCGCATTCTGGATCGGATGCGTTTCCGGTTCGGTAAGTTGGGTGGCAATTGGGTACGTCTACCGTTACGCACTGGAAGGCCTCTATATCGGGAAACCTCCGTGGTACGCCGGGCTCACTGTGCCCGTGTGCCTACTTTCGGGACTTCTTGCTGGAGTTTCATTCTGGTATGGTTTTAAGCGGCGGCGTGCAAATCCCGGCCATCGATGGTCTCCTACACGATTCGTTGTGGCCGCAATCCCTTTTTGTTTTCCTGCCGCGATAGTTGCATTCACAATTCTCGACGCGATGTAGACTCATGCGAGCGGATCTCCAGGAACTACACCCACTAACCCCACATCAGGCGGGTGAGTAGAATCAGCTTTTGGGTCTCAATGGCCCATTCTTAGGATTCTTGATGACTCTGGTGCAGTGATTTGTTACATTTTTAGAGAATATGAGCGCACCGATATCGCATTTCAGTACGGCACTCGCTTTTTCTGTGGCGTTCTAGACCGACAGCGTCGGTTGCAGGTCGTAGCCCAATTCAATCGCTCGACGGCGAAGGCTTGCTACCAGCTTGTCTTGAAACCGATTGTTATAGGCCTCCGACCCGACATCTTTGTACGGACGACCCGTTTTCATCATGGTGTAGACGATGATCGCTAGCTTGCGAGCGATCGCTGTGATCGCACTGGCCGCCCCGTCGCGCCCACGCAGGCGTCGGCCGAATGCTCCCAATGCACACTTCGACTGAATCAACGTTTGTGCACAAACTCGAAACACCTGTGCAACGCGATTGCTGCTGCGATGCGTCGGGCTCTTGCCTTTCTTCTGCTTCTTACCACCTGACTTGTTCGCCTCCGGGCAAAGACTCAGCCAACTCACGAAATGTTTGTCCGTCGGAAACGCATCCACGTTTGTTCCAATCTCCGACACGATTTGTAGTGCCGAATGAGCACCGATCCCATCAATGCTCGTCAAGTCGACACCCAATATTTCGTACAGCAATGTGCGAGTGTCAAACTTCGGTTCGTTGGTCGTCTTGCTACGTTGCTTCGAGCGAGGTGGTTTGGCGAGCGGTTCGCCGCCAGACTTATCCTCGAACTGACGCATGTACGCTTCAATCTGCGCGTCCACTTCCACAATCTTCTGGTGATAGTAGCGGTACAAGTCCACCGCTTGGTGCAATGAGAACAGGTGCTCGTCTCGCCAGTTGCCTTGGAGCGCCAATGCAATCGTCGCTTCATCGTTCTTGCACTTTTCGTTGCGTAGTTTTGCAAGTCGATGCGGATTGCGCTCGCCTTCCAGAATCGCGTCGATGATAGCCGTGCCCGTTGCACCCAGAATATCACTGACCACTTCAGTGAGCTTGAGGTTCATCTGCTCCATGGCCTTCTGCATGTGCTGGATATGCTGCGCCGCACACTTCACGAGCATCTCACGTTGTCGCATGTAACTTCGCAGGACAATGATTTGATCTTCCGGTCGAAACGATCCAGTGAGCAGGCCGAAGGTATGCAACGTTTGAATCCATTGGCAGTCAAGGACATCGGTCTTGCGACGAAACTTCTTGATCTGACTCGGTTCGACCAAGATCACATCGAAGCCTCGCCGCTCGAGTACTTCAAAGAGTGGAATCCAGTAGACGCCAGTTGACTCCATCGCAATGGTTTCGATTCGACACTCAGTGAGCCAATCAGCAATCGCTTCCAGATCCGAAGTGAAGGCTCCGAAACTGCGGACAGCGTTCTCCGCGTCACGGTCCTTGGGCACCGCGACGAAGTGGACGTTCGCTGCGATGTCGATCCCCGCCGCGTTGGTGTTGACCTGCTTGAGCGATTCGATTGGAGGTGGCGCATTGTCAACGGGTAGCCCGCCACGTCGAGGCGTTCGCCGTTTCGCAGTCGCGTTGCGGACTTGGAGAGGTTTTTTGTTACCGCTGACACCTTGCTTGTTTTTTCGTTTTTCGCGTGCCACAATGAACGCTCCTGTGTGTTTGGGAAGAAAAACACGGATCGGGCGTACTCGACATATTGCTGTTTAGGTTCTCCAACGAGGTCGTGTTGAGATGCGAATGCAAATCAACGTGCCATCAATGCCAACGTCAAGAGTCGAACAGGGCCAAGATAACCAGCGGGCTCAAAGCACCAATCCGCAGACGGCCTCCGCGACCCGATCCGTGCGCTTTCATTCTCGCGTAGACCAAACGGACTTGCAACGAAATCCTAGAAACCAGTTCCTCCACAGCCACCCCGAAGCGCAGCGTTGTAAGATTGATAACCATGCCGTGCACCGGAGCGGCGTCCGCGCGTTTCCTGATGGTTAATTTACTCTCGCCGCCCGGTGACGGCGAACGTTACCCGAACTGAAGACGGCGAATTTTCTCCTTCCTATGCTGTTTCCAAAGACCGTTCAATTTCGTCCGTATCGAACCGCGTCGTCGATCGATGTTGCCGCTGCTATCTCCAGCATGATGACGAACGCTAAACAGAGCTTTCGCTATCAGTGCCCGCGTGCGGATATTGCAGAAATCGTCGCTGGGCGCACACCTCCGGAGATTCGACTGTTTGTAGAAGACACAGACGTTCGAAGCGGTCCACAACCTGACGCACACTTTATCGAAACATACGATCCCAACTTGTTTACTGACGTCATCGTTTCGGAGGTACGCGGACAACTGCCGCCTGAGAACAACGAAGGCGTTCGTTTTTCGGACTACGTGATGATCGAAACAGACGGCAAGACAATCTTCGCAACAGGGACTCGTAATTCAGTGGACGGGTAACAATGCGGTGCACCGGAGCGGAAACGGCGTTCCGAGTTTCTACTGAAGTCAGGGTCAACCGCGCCGTTTCCGCCCGGTGACCGCTAGCGTTATTTGATTGGTGACTGTAAATGCCCAGAAAAATAAACCCAACCGAACACCCAACGTTCATTACGATGAAGTCAATCGCAACCGGGGGAGGAGAGCACGGACCACACTTTGATAGAGGAGTGCTCGCAGTTTTGATGCAAATAGAAGCGAATAGGATGTTCACCCCGAACCCATCGCTAAGACTGCTGAGAAATTTCAATCGCCAGGTAGTGGTTGACGCAATGACAGACGACGAGCGAAACGAAGCGATCGCAGAGGCTAAGAAACTGGGGATGAACGTGCTCGACGCATCGGAATACAGTAGCGGTGCCTGCTATGCAGAAGATAATCTATCTATGTGGTCGTCTGAGAATTAACGAATTGTTTCACCGGCACGTCTCCGCCATCAACCGCATCTAGCATGCAATCTGCTCGCAGTTCGTTGTACGTAATTCCTGAACGCAAGATGTAGCCTCTGTTCAATGCCGATTTAAGCGTCCTTTCGCACGCTTCGCGGTGTCCAGGGATTTCGCTGTACTTGGTTGGTTCTTTGGTGTTCATTGCATCGCCTTTGATAAAGTTGAGATGAAAAGCAAATTGAACCATTGCCGCATTAACAATTCAACATCCGCCACGCGTGTCAAATAACCACGGCATGAACCGCAGTGGCCAGGCTAGGTTTCTCGCTAGTTCTAGCTCAACCGGTGGCCACGCGGTTATGCCTAGCGTTATCCGACTGAAGCGGCGAGTTGCTGACTGACTCTGCTTCCGTAGTGGCGGTCAGCTGCACGCAAAGATTTACCCTTTACCACTTACTGAGGCTGCAAACATTCGCATATCGGACGCACGCATCTATGACGTCGAAGTGATAAGCTGGTTCTGGGCTGATGGCATTGGCTTCATTCGCGTGTCTGACGTCGAGTACAGAGGTGCCAGCCTTGGCCCATCAGAAATCCATTTCTCCTTCTGGAAACCGCATATATGGCAATTGCATTTTCACGAGACTGAATGGACGAAAATCGCTACTTTCGAGCGAATGCGCAGAATATCAAAGTTCGAGATTGAAGATAGAAAATGCCTTATTGTTGGGCCTGCAGCGTTAGCAGATAAATGGATTGGAATTCGCTGCAACGCAGATATCAATTCAATTCTCCCCTGTGTGTATTAGCCAGGAATGGCCAGAATCGCGGATCTCCAGGAACTACATACACTTTCCACCCGTAAGCAGGGTGAATTGCGGTAAGATAGGCATAATGAAATGGGCTGGCGGATGTTCCTTGCCGTGCCACCCCGTCGCGCAGCGAGGTACGTCAGATAACCATGCTAAATCGGCGTCGATTAGCTTTGACTGAACATCAGGCTTGCTTGCTTGCGTGCGTGTACGAACCGGTGTCACTCGATGGCGATTCACTTCGTTGTGTTACAGCGAAGCTTCCAACGGCAATCTAAATCCCGTCGTCCCCAGTCGTAGTTGGATTCATCCAATAGACGTTGGATTCGTTTGCGTAACTCAGTGGCTTCGTTGTTCCTAACGAGGTGCGACAGCAGATGAAAACGTACGATCAGGGTATCCATTTCGACCACCCGAAACCCCGCATTTGTGGCATATCTCTCCGTCGATCGAAGTTCTGCAAATGCACGATCAACTGCGCGTCGATCCGAAGGGTCTTCGATTGCGATCAGACAGTAGGCCCTTGCGCGGTGAAGAGTCATGGTTGCGCGATGATGAAATCCCGCATTCGGCGATTCACGAAAATCGCCGAATGCGTTCTCGCTGGCACGCAACAACTCTCGCGAAGTCATCTCGCCGGTCTCAATCACCCTTCGCCAATGAATGTGCAAGCGCACATTGGTTACCACGGTGCGCCAATCATCGTAAGTACTCGCATCCGTCGGATCGGGTTCCCGCTTGACTTGTGTTTCAAACTTTTCGGAAACGGCATTCAAGTTATCTCCGTAACGAAGCAACATATTCCAGTAGAAATACATGAAGCGTTGTGATAGCTGGGGAACCAGCTTAAATGCTTCCGCAACCCGATCGCGTGCCTCGGCACGGCGACCGGTCAGGTCGAGCAGTATCGCCGATAATCAAACAAACTCGGCCGTCTGATGCGGCGTCTGCGCAAACTGTCGCGAAGCGTTAATCCGCGAGAGTGCCTCGTCAAATTGACCCAAGTGCAAATCTAATAGCGCGACGCTATACGATGCGGTGTAATCAAATAATCCGGCAAGCTGCCGACCACTACGCTCCAACACCATTTTCGCCTCCGCGATCCGTCCCGCACGGCTTAAGCAATAACTGGTTTCGAGGTCAAAAACACCAGCGGATAAGGGGTCTGCTAAGATCGACTGGTTTGCGAAACTCCGCTCGGGATGAAAGTGCGAAGCACAGGTCAGGCGAAGGTCCCAGCCACGCCAGCCACGCAAGAGCCTTGCGACGGAAAACGGAATGGGTAAATCTGTTTGCGAAGATTCTCGCATGATCCCCTTTACCCAAAACCGCAGCGTGATCCCAACTCGACAGAGTTTCTGACAAACGACGATGAACCACCGCTCGCGGTGAAATCGTGACCAAAGTCGCAACAGGCGTCTCCAAATCCACTCCGGGCCCGGCAATTGCTCATCCAACCGGACCTTCATCACGGCCAGGGCATCCCAATGTCGTCCTGCTCGACACCCGTAACCGATCGCCTCTACCAGTCGGCGTGATTCATCCAACTGTTGCTCGTGCAGTGTCTGTTGTGGTGCGGATACCCCTGATCCAACCACTTTGGTTAGCCGGTCATTGGCAACAACAGATGTCCCCTGTGATACACGCGAAATCCGACTGTGGCAAGTCGACAAGATCGAATCAAAAAGGAACGCGTTGATCTGTTTCCATGCTTTCGGATGTTCAGCTTGAAAATACTCTCGAAAGAAGGATCGAATGCTGGGATGAACATCTATCATTCTGCAAACGGTGTTGCCCGCGGATCGTGTTGTCGTCAAAGACACCAACTTTGCCTTTCGCAATCTTTCGATGGTCCGATTGTGTTGCGTGGTGAGTGATGCGTTACCGCAAGGGATTTCTTTCAAGCTGACACTTTGCACGATGCTCAAAAACTCCTCGGCTGGAATCCCACGTCCAAACACCGACAATACTTGCATTAAATACAGTTCCTCGGCGGTAGCGGGCGAGTCAAGCTGTCGGACCAATCCTCGTAAGAAGTTTCCGAGCTTTGCGTCTTCGCCAGTTTCAACTGGGTTCGCTATATTCGGTATCTCATGTCGCTTGCGAGGGTCACCACCAAGATGTTCGCCGATGTAAGAACCGGCAAGTTCTAACGTCAATGGATGCCCCTGGTACTCCTGGATAAAATGGTCCGCGGCGATCGAGCCATCGCATTCGATTTTTTCCGTATTAACGTCTAGACTCTCGAGCAATGACATCGCGGCGGGGCGTGAAAGTCTCGTCAGTTCCTTACAGGCCACGCCTTTGTGATCGGCGAGATTCTGAGGCAGCTGGCGAGTCGTCAGAACGCAAAGCCCATCGAATTCGCTTTCGGCCAACTTAAAGATCAGTCTCTCGAAGTTCGTATCGCGAAAAGAACTGCCGGCGTCCCCAAAGTTGTGGTGTTGAATCACCTCGGTTCCATCAATGATCAGAAGCGTGCGTCTTTCGAGCGAATTTTCGACTAACAGATCGACCTTCTCGTCGACTTGTTGATCGGCAAAGGTCGCTTCACCAAAGGTGCGCAATGCCACATTCAAAAACGAACTGCAGTCAACACCGCTCCCCGGTTTATCTTGGTCATCGAAGGAATATCCGATCGCTTGCTCGATGTCCAGGAATTCAACACGCTCCAACTGATCTTTCCATGTCGTAACAATCGCGGTTTTCCCAAACCCAGCGAATGCATGCAGAACAGCGATTTTAATCTCAGAGTTTTCCAAACATCGATCCAGGAAGCGGAAATAGTACTCGCGGCCGTACAGCTGACTATTCGGTTTCTTTGAATCGAGCGTGGCAAACGAGAACGGTGGCTGATGCGAATGTTGCGGGAGTCGTTTCGAACGTCGTTTTACGTGCTTCCATTTCTCGACAACGCGTTCGACCTTTTCGTCTGGCACATCCGCATTGCTGGGGTCGGTTTCACGCCGTTGCTGTGGCGTTAGTTGCTGCGCGACTCCGGGGATGGAAAGCACTTCAAAGTTGACATTCTTTGACCGCGCTGAAAATGACGGGTCGATTCTCTCTAGTTCTTGATGGGTAAATGGCGCAGTGAGTGCGAATTGCCACGCAAATCTGTCCATGCGAGTTTGAAACAATTCGCTCCACAGTTGGTCAATGACGACGTTGG
>JBGSMN010000195.1:0-9230 GCA_041740155.1 Rhodopirellula sp. | reverse complement strand
TGATCGCGCACTGCTGGAAATGGATTTAGATGATGAACCAACGGTTCTGACCGAATCGCCGAAGGAACTCCTTGTTACCTTCGACGGGAGATTCCTGTTGGCCTCTGCGGGAGCCGGATCCGCGTTAGACCCCGAGAATGTCTATGTTCAATTCAGCGAGAAGAGCAAGAGCGATAATGACTTTGGATACTCTGTAGGTGATTTTAACGATCCCGACTTCAGCAACCCTGCTGGCGACCCATCGCTGGTGGCCATCGGCAATCGTGAAATCGGTCGCAATGGAAACTCGCTGACGCTGCGTTTCGCAGAGAAATTGCGAGATGGTTTTTATCGAGTTGTGGTTAGAAATACACTTCAAGGCAGTGATCCCTCATCATCGAGTGGATTCGTTGCGTTCCAACCGAACGTGCCAGGCGCTTCCCAGCAAGAAATTGTCTTTGAGGTCGAATTGGGTGCGCAGGTGACGGCCGTAGTGCCGACACCGACTGTTGCCACGGGGTCAGGATCAAGCGCCACGGTGACGAGCATTCCGAATGCCATTGATGTTTACTTTGACTCGGCAGATTTGTTTGCGGAACTCGTGCGATTCAATCGCAACCTTCCTATCAGTGTGACCAATCCGCTTCCTTCTGGGATTCTCAATCCGACCCTTTATCAACTGATTGCGTCCAACGACACCATCGAAGATTTGGATGATTCCAATCCAATCACACCAGACGAAGTGCTGATTTCCGATGAGCTCGTCGGGCTGATTAAAGGTCAAATCGACGAGACAAGTCTGCCCATGTCCATGCGGAAAGTACGGCTGGTTTTCTCGAACCCGCTCTCTGAGATCGCAGAAAACAACTCTCTCTCGGCAGCCGACGGTGTTGATGCGCTCCGGCTACGGATCGGTGACTCGCTGAATTCAACAACAGTACCGATGGGCCAAATTGCCCCTGGACAGGGAGTGACCTTAAGTGGTCGCCAAGCTTTTCAGATCACAGGTCAATCCATTGCGGGTGTGGGAACAGGGATTGACTCACCAGGCAGTGCTGATGGGCCGGGGCATCGAGATGATGGCATTGAAAGTCACGTTTCCGCTGATCGTGACGGCGATACGGTGATCGACAAGATTTATTACACGTTCTCGAAAACGACGCCGTACGGGGCGTCCAATGGTTCGGCCACCCAGAACCTCAATACAATCATGACCGAGAAGATGGAACTGCGGTTCCGCGAAGCGCTCGGCATTCTTGGCAGCACCTTCGGGATCGACTTCATCGAAACACCGACCACGGCTGTCCCTGGAGACGCCAGCCAAACGGCGCTACGAATCATCGTCGGGGACATGTTCCCGATTGGCGGCACGGTTAGCAACGAAGGTGATAATAACCTCGCTATCTATGACTCCGTCCAGAACATGTTGATTTTCGACGGCAGCGAAAACTGGTATCTGGAATACGGCAACTCGTTAACCGAGCCGTCGATCTTTGAATCGGCAATGCAAGAATTGATGCGGATTCTGGGACTCAATGACCCGTCGGACCTGCATCAAGCTAGCTTGCTTGGCTATTCGCCTCGTCTTACTGCAACTGGTGGTGTGGAATGGGTTTATCCTGGTGCCTTTGATACGCTGCATGGTCAATACCTGTACCAGAACGAAGCCAAAGAAGTCGACCAGTACGACTTCCGTGTGGAAAATACGGGTGGCGGTCAGTTCAAAGCAGAGATCGTGGCGCAGCGTTTGTCGGGTGCCAGCACATTGGATGCCAAGCTCGTGCTGTTCCATCGCAATATCGATGCCGCTGCCGACGCACCATGGTTCATCTTCGCCGTCAATGATGATTACTTCGGTGCCGATCCGTTCATGGACTTGAACCTCCCGCGTGCCCAATACCGACTGAGTGTCACGAGTGAAGGCAATCAGTTTGATACGAACACGAATCAACCAGGGACCGGTGGCTCGAGCGACGGCAAGTATGACTTGCGAGTGGATTACACCCCTGTGATGAACGCACCGATCTTGCTGAGTGATCCATCCATGATGCGGGATACCGATGGCAGCTTGCTTGATGGTGACCGTGATGGACAGGCAGGTGGCAACTACAACTTCTGGTTCAACGCTGCTGACGATGCGAACACATTGTACGTGTATAACCGCAAGACATACGTCCCCGCGAGCGCCCCGAATAACCCGGCTGTCGCTGGTTTTGGCTCCAAGATCAATCCGTACCCGGAAATTGACCAGGCAATCGCGCGAGTCAATTTTCTCAAACAGACAAACCCGAATGCCCAGTTCGTCATTCGTGTGCTCGGCGAAAGCCGTTCAGTGCCACCAACCCCGCTCCTTGAGCTTGACAACAGTCAGCTCGTTGCGCCAACGTCACAGATCCCTTACCTGATCGGTACGACCCCGAGTGGGCTTCCTTTGCGAGACGGGGCTTCTTTGAAGGTTCCCAGCAACACCGCTTTGATGATCGATTCCGGCGTGGTGATGAAGTTCAATGGTACCAGCATTGAAGTCGGCTCGGACGATACAGAACAGCGGCTCGGCAGTTCCCTGCAAGTTCTCGGTTTGCCCAACCAACCGACCATCTTCACGTCGTACAGTGACAATAGTGTGGGAGGTCAAAGCAATCCCAATCTCTCCGTCGCCGTCGCTCCCGGCCAGTGGGGCGGTTTGGTATTCCGGTCCGATGTGGATCGCGCCAGCGGTCGCAGCGATGCTGAGCGGGAAGGAACGTTCTTCAACTATGTCAATCATGCCGACATTCGCTACGGTGGGGGCAATAGCGTCAGTCCGATTGATTTGTCCGCGCAACGACCTGAAATCTCGTTCAATATTATCCGCAACAACGCCTCCGCCGCGATCTCGGCAGACCTAGAGTCGTTTGAGTACACGACATTCACCGAAGCCCGTTATCAGAAATACGGCTCCTTCGTGCCCGATTATGACCGAGTCGGTCCAGCGATCATTGGCAACGACCTCTCGAATAACTCTCGAAACGGTTTGTTCATTTCGATCCCGACCAATCAAGGCCAAGATTTGGAGCGACTGACGGTTCCAGCACGCTTTGATGACACCGACATCGTGCATATCCTGTCGGAAAGCCTGATCATCGACGGTTCGCCTGGCGGCGCGAAATTTGAGCATGATCCTGTTGGGGCTGGTCTCGGTTCACGTCCGAGTTCAACCGGGCTCACGTTCGCAACCATCGCAGGAACACTGGCAACCGGAAGCTACCAATACGTTTATACGTTTGTGGATGCGTTCGGTAACGAGTCATTGCCCAGCTACATGCGATCAACAGCCACGCTGCCTGCCAATAGCGGAGTTCGTTTGGGAGGATTCGCCCCGATCAGCAGTTTCTCACCACGCAGCCTGACAGCGGATTACGTGGGTAGACGTATTTATCGTGCGACCGGCACCACTGGCGATTTCATGTTTGTCGGTGAGATGGACGGCACAGCGACCACTTTCATCGATACTGGCAGCGCCAGTGTCGAACGAATGATCCCGCGCCAAAACCCGATCCTGGTGCCTAACCTAGTGACGCCATCGAATCCTGCGCAGGACGCACAGAATCAGGCGAAGTTCTTGGATCTCGCGATCAATCGCCGGATTTTTGATCGTTTCTCACATCAGAATGATCGCCCCACTGGAACGTTTAACTCCGTTGCCTCGGGCGCGGGCACGCTCGCCGCTGGCGATTACAAACACATTTACACGCGTGTGGACGCGTTTGGAAATGAATCCTTGCCGAGTGCTGCGGTTTCGACCACGATCGTTGCGAATAGCAGTATTCAAGTCAGCTTCGGTACAGATAGCGCTATGAAACGCATTTACCGACTCGCTCCTAACACGACCGCGTACGTACTAGTTGGCGAACAAACTGGCAACGCGGCATTTAACGATACCGGTGCCGCTGCCATCGGCCCAGAAACCATTTCGATCAATAATCCATTGTTTGAGGATGGTGCTGCATTCCGTCGTGGACTGCGTGATGCCGGGTTGGTGATGGATGCGGGACTCGTTCTCAAATCCAACGATGCGCGGATCGAGATCGGAATGGGCACGTCGCTGATCGCCGAAGGACGTCCAGGGCAAGACATTATCCTGACATCTATCAATGACGACCGCTTTGGTGCCGGAAGCACCTTCGACACGAACAACAACTCCATCACTGGCCCATTGGATGACAACGATGGTGAAGCCGGGGATTGGGCTGGCATTTATGCAGCGCACTCTTCGCGATTGTCGCTCGATCATGCTCTGATTTCAGGTGCGGGTGGAATATCGAACTTGCCGCTTAATACGGCCGCTTTCAACGCAATCGAGATTCACCAGGCTCAGGCACGTATCGCCAACACTCATTTCGAGAACATTGCCGATGGTCAAGATGGTGCGATTGCCTCCAACGGACCACGGTTGGGATATGGTCCCAACGAAACCGCTGTGATTTTTGCGGTATCGAGCCAACCAATCATTATCAACAACACGTTTGATGGTCTTGACGATGGCGATTCTCATGTTTCAACCAACACGTCCGGCGGCTTGACTGCGATCACCATCAACGCGGACTCACTGAGCAACGATTTCGTAGCAGACATCGGACGTCAATCGGGGCCGGCTGATATCGTCAGCGGTACGATTGGAAACCAAGGCCCGTTGATCCGTGGCAACAAGATTCAAGACTTTGCCATCAACGGCTTATCGGTACGTGAACAAACTCTGTCGGGCGAATCTGTTTGGGACGATACGGATATTGTGCACGTCGTCACCGGTGACATCCGAGTCCCGAACTTTCATACCGAAGGTGGTTTACGCCTGGCTAGTAGGGCGGATGAGTCGTTGGTCGTCAAATTAGTAGGCGCCAATGCTGGTTTCACAGCCGAAGGCGTGCCGTTGGATATCAATGACCGGATCGGTGGTCGCTTGCATGTGGTGGGGACCCCCGGCTATCCGGTTGTAATGACGAGTATCGATGATTGCACCATTGGTGCTGGATTTGATTTAGATGGCCGGCCGCAGCGCGACACCACGGGGACGGGCGCCTGCAATGTCAATACTACCGGGAATGTGATTGATGTTGTCATTATGCTGGACGACACGGCGAGCTTCTCGGCTACAGGGGCAACGATATCAGCGGAGTTCCCGAACATCATCGCAGCATTGGCAGCAGCCTTGCCAGGAGCGGACCTGGCATTCGGCGTTACCCGATTTGAAGCCTATGATGGGGGGGCATTTAGCACTGGTGAACGTCCTTTCATACTCAACCAACCGGTGATTAGCATTGCGAATCCGCAATTCAACGCCGCCATCAATTCAGCGTTGAATCGCGTCTCACCCGCCGGGGGGATAGGTCAAGAAACTCATATCGAAGCACTTTGGCAAGCCGCGACGGGAGCGGGATTTGACGGCAACGGGGACGGTGACACGAGCGATTCCGGACCCGCTGGCCTAGTCTCGACACAAATAAATCCCGGTGTAGGTGGCGATGCCCCCGCGTTCTCGACTTTCACCCCTGACCCGTCGGGCCCCGTTATCGCGGGCGACGGAAGTTTAGGAGGGGTTGGTTGGAGAGCGGGGGCCAGCCAAAAAATTATCATTTTGGCTTCTGATGGCCGGTTCAATTACGAAGACGATGGGCTGACTCAGTACACCGGCGTCGGCGGCGTGACCGTTCCTTCGACCGTGTTCAGTACGCTATCGTCTGGGTTGACCACACCGGGCGGTCGAGGAGCGACGATCCAGACCACCGTCAATCGATTGGTCGCCGATGGCATTAAAGTCATCGGACTGGGCTCCAATTCTACCTTTACTCGAGTCCCGACAGAGGCCTTGTCATTACTAACCGGAGGAACCGATGCAAGCGGGAACCCTCTCTACTTCCCTGCCACCCCGGGCAATGGCCAACAGGTCGCCAACGGCATCGTTTCGGCAATCACGGGTGCGACTGGCTCGAGCGCTCAAGCAGGGGCTTGGCGGAGCGTCATTCTTGAAGAGTATTCCAGTGATCGCAATGTCGAGACGCTAGTGGAACTCGAGAACAACGTGAATTTGAACTCGACTCCAGCCACAGCCGATTATCTCGGCTTGCTCGCCACGGGTGAAAAATCAAGCGATGAAAACGCACGACTCGGCTTCACCGTCCATGCGTCGATCGCGAATCCTAACGACAACGACCTGTATCGTTTTGATGCAGTTCCAGGAACAGACATTTGGATCGATGTTGACCATTCACAGTTCGGTCTCGACTCCGTGATCGAGGTTTATGAAACCGTCAATGGACAACCACGCTTGATCGCGCTGTCGGACGATTCACGTACCGAGAACATGACTCGCTTGATGCCCGTCCTGGGCGGAGGCAATGCAAACGCCGGTTTGCCGATTCAGTTCAGCGCCGAAGCTCGGACGAATTCTGACGGCAGTTATCTCGACGAAGGATCGCAGAATGTGGCCGACGCTGGAGTGCGACTGGCGCTGCCTGGTACGGGGAACCTACCGAAGCAGTACTTTATTCGGGTGCGTAGCAATCCGAACATCGATTTGGCGACCAAGGCCAACGATTTGTCGAACGATGCCTTACCTGCGACATCACGTCCTGGACGCACTGCCGGTAAGTACCAGTTGCAAGTACGTTTGCGCGAAGCCGACGAATTCGGTGGTTCAACGATCCGTCACGCCGACATTCGTTATGCGACCACCGGTGTGGATATCGTGGGACAACCTGCGCACTCACCTTTGGCAGGAACTTCCGTCGGCGAGGCAGTGACGGACTTAGGCGTGTTGACTCAAAGCGATCGCGCGATGTTGACCGGTGCTGGACACGTTAACGGCAACCAACGGACGCTGAATTTCGGTTTGACGCGCACTGAAGTCATTCAGAACGACAACGCGACGAATCTGACCAATGAAACTCCTGTT
The DNA here is from genome assembly GCA_041740155.1 of Rhodopirellula sp. Lineage (GTDB taxonomy): Bacteria > Planctomycetota > Planctomycetia > Pirellulales > Pirellulaceae > Rhodopirellula. The sequence goes on along the minus strand of JBGSMN010000195.1, from coordinate 2,320 downwards.
TCGCAGCAGTTCGTTACGGACTATGTGTCGACGGTGATCGATCTTGATTATCCACAGAACGATGTCGACCTGACCACCTACCTGTTTGATGGCGATGAATTGATCGCTATCGGCACAAGCAGCAATATTCTTGATGATCGTGCCTTGACTAACGAAGGCGAGATGGACTTGTCGCGTGGCAGCATTCAAACGACCGATCCTTTTATCGGTCCGATCTCGTTGCCGACGAGTGGTACCTACAGTGTCGTCGTCTCAGCGAACGGTTCGATCGCAAATGTGCTTGACCAGTTCACCCATGGAAACAGCACCAATCCGAACGTGCGTTTGGAGCCGATTGAAGGTCAAAATCGATTTTTGGAAGAGCGATTCAGTACCACTGCTCTTTATCCCAATCGCAACGGCAATCAGGATCCCGACGTTTATGGAACGCGTGGTACGGATCAGCACTCCGGCGAAACCGCACTGATCACGCCCGCATTCAACATCGTCGGTGACCCAAACAGTTACATTCACGAATACACCCTCGGCGACGTGCCGATGATGGCGATGATTGGGAACCAAATCCGGGTTTACAACGCGTTCACTGGGCACTGGGATTCGGTTATTAACCGCGATGCCAACGGAAACGATATTCAACCGGGCAACCGTTTCAGCAACGCAGGGGTCATGGTTGCGGATCCCGAAGGGATCATGCGGATGATCCAGTCGGGCCGACGAACGAACCAAGAATTTACGGTCGTTGGTCCTGATGGTGCATCAACAAACAATGGTTCGATTAATGTCCCCACTTATCGCTTCGTATCAACCCCTGTTGCTAACGCGCCTAATCGTTTGGAATCGCAAACGGTTCCCGATGCGCAGGGCGGAGGCTTGATTTATAACGCAGCGGACATCTGGGCGGACCCCTCGACCAACAGTGAGAGCGATCCAGCCCGGTTGATGTACGTTGTTGCCGACCGCGGTAATTTCACCGGTCTCGATGTAGTGTTCGGCGATCACGACAATAACAACGCGACGGGTTTCCAAACCTTCGGTGTCGCACCGGTCGATTTAGCCACAGTCGCGCCTCAGCGTGTTCGCAACATGATTTTCTTGGCCAATCCAGACACCGGTGCTCTGATTAGTCGTGGAACGGGTCCTGGTAATGCGAGAACCACCATTCCCGCCCAATGGGCTGCAGCGGATCCAGTTGACTACTTCCAAGAAGACGGGGTCGGCGGCAACGCTGCTTCCCCTCTTGTGCCATGGGCAGGAACTGAGGAAGTCGGCCAGGTGTATGTCGATGTACCAATCACTGAATCGGTAACGGACATCGTTTCAGCAGGAAACCAACTGTTTGTATTTATCGATAGCGGCAAGGTGTTTCGATATAGCATCAACTCGGGTATCAATGGTGCGACGACCGCCAACGACGGCAATTACGGTGCTCTGGCTCCAAACGGCCAAGCTGCCAATATCCCGGCCGGCATCGGCTTGGGACAATTGCCGGGGCGAGTTTACCGTGCAGATGGTCTCACGCCATTGACATTCACGGACGTGACTCGTGCTCCGCATGGTTTGACGCTGGACGGGTCGCAGAACCTGTTCATTGGTCGCACCGCAGCGGGTGAGCTTTTCGCTTTCGATCCGGCGGGACTTGCAACAACAGACGTGGTTGCTCGACGTGTCTTCCAAAACGCGGGTGACACACAAACTCACGCGATTGCCGCTGGAGCAAATACCGTCAAGGGTATGTTCTTCAGCCCGCAAACCACCAACCCCTGGCACATCAGTTCGTCGCAAAGCGGGACCGCTGGTCACGGCGTTAACGCGCTCAACGACGGTGCGCGTACCAACGATATTGGCGGTGCGACGCTGATGTTCGGCTGGGAAGATCCACAATCGATTCTGTCTCCAGGCACGAATCAAGATGGTGCCATCCCACGCGGTATCTCTGGCATCAACGTCCCTGGTGGAGCTCAAGGTAGCGTTGAAAGTGCGACCATCGATCTATCCAGTGCAGTCGCTGCGGACCAACCAAAGCTGTATTTCAATTACTTGCTCTCGAGCAACGATGCCACAGATGCCAATGCTCCCGTCAATGGCACAGGTACTGTACGTGATACCCTGCGGGTCTTTGTCACAGGTGATGACAACCAATGGAAACTGGTTGCGACCAGCAACCTGGGATCAACCAACCAGGGTGCCTTGAATGCCGGTGAAGAATTCGATGCCGGTAATAGTGGTGGGTACTACGATCCAGTTTCTAAGATTTCGGTACAGGAACTGTACACGACAGGTGTCTTCCGCCAAGCTCGGATCGACCTCGCACCTTTCGCCG
>JBGSMN010000181.1:0-1570 GCA_041740155.1 Rhodopirellula sp. | reverse complement strand
GTGTTGCCAAACCGTCACTCCAATGAAAATTTTTCCATTCAACAACGCCTGCGTCAGATCGCGGAAACGACACAGCTTGCGTTTTGCGACATTGAGTTCGGTGACTCTGCAAAATCCATCGATTTTCAATGGACTGCCAACCCGGCGGACGAATCATTGGCGGCAGCCGTTGAGGCTCGGCGATATCTTGTAGAGGCTATCTGAGAATCAGATCGTGTTTTTTCTGTAGTGAAACGGGGGTCCGTTAGGTTTTGGGGCGAGGCGGTTGAGCATCAGACTGATCTGTGAAATCTTAATCATTGTTTCACTGGAGTCGGTCGTTCTTTCGACATCACGGTTCAACCGGCGATAGCGATTGAACCATGCAAACGTGCGTTCCACGACCCACCGTTGACGCAGCGGATGAAAGCCTTTCATTCCCGCTGGTTTGCTCGACAGGTTCATGTCAAAGCTCAGATCTCTCGCCACCATTTTTAAGAGCTCGCCGCGATAACCAAGATCCGCATGCACCAGTGCAATTGTCGGGTATGTCTTGTCCAGTTGCCGCAGAACGGGATCAGCGGCGACGGCATCAGGGATGTTTGCGGCAGTCACTACCACCAGAAGCAGCAATCCCAGAACATCGGTGACGATGTGTCTTTTTCGGCCATTGGCACGCTTTCCACCGTCGTAGCCAACGCTGCCTCCCTGATCGGCTGTCTTGGCGGTCTGACTGTCGATACAGGCGACGGTGGGTGCTGCATCTTTTCCAACAGACAGACGAACAGCAGTCCGTAATGCCACCATCATGTCGTCCCAGCGTCCTTCTCGACGCCATGCATTATAGTACCAGTTCACCGTCTTGTAATTCGGAAAATCGTGAGGCAGCATGTCCCACTGACAGCCCGCTCGATTGATATACAGAATTGCATTCACCACTTCGCGAAGATTCACTTCGATGTTCCGACCGGCGGGCTTCTGCTGTGGCATAAATGCCGCAATGATTTCCCATTGAGCATCGGACAAATCTGTGGGATACGCGGCTCGTGACATCGTGACTTCCTTGTCAGGTGTGGTTAATGGAATTCCTGTCCCTGAAACAGCTTACAGAAAAATCGAATTCTCAGATAGCCTCTAACCTCCATCACAAAACCCGTCGTTGCCATGGCCGCTATGAAGCTTGTGGCCGAAGGTCAGTTGAGTCTTTCCGAACGCATCGGCGACGTTCTGCCTTTGTTTCGCAAGGCTGCTTATCGACGCATCAGTGTTCGCAACCTGTTGACTCACACTTCCGGATTCCCGGACATGCTGGTGACAAATGCCGAACTTCGAGCTCAGCACGCGCCACTGTCTCGCTTTCTGGAGGTCACCGCAACGACCGAACTGGATTTCGCAGCCGGATCAGATTGTCGCTACTCCAGTATGGGATTTTTGATTCTTGGTTCGATGGTGGAAGCGATCACCCGAACGCCACTGCCGCAGTTTTTGAACAAGGAATACTTCGAACCACTTGGCATGCACAACACCTGGCTGGGCTTTGCCGAAGACCAGGCCGATCGGCTGTTACCAACCGTTCTGCCATGCATCCTGC
>JBGSMN010000173.1:0-2696 GCA_041740155.1 Rhodopirellula sp. | reverse complement strand
AGCAGCGATTATCCTTGCGGCGGTCGTCTGCATCGGTGTATTTGGGATGAGACGACTGCATGACAAGCAGTTCTCCGCGACCTTGCAGTTTCTGCCTGCACTTTAGGTGATCAGGTAGCGAGTGCGACGAGTGATTGAAAGAGTATCTGTAATCTGCGCTTGTCCGGTTGTTTCTGCAGAGCAGCCGTAAATTGAATTTGCAGCATTTCACGGGCGATGGAGCGCCGGCGGTCGCCATGGGAAGGACGTCGATCCGGACTATCCCACGGACGGTCACGCCGGTCAGTCAATTCGGACTTCTCCGCGTCCCACGAACACAACTCCGCCAGTGTATACAGCCATTGGTTCAGGTGCCAGCAGCCGATGTTCGACCAGATATTTCGAACCTGTTGCTGGCCCGCTCCCCAGACTTCTTTGACGTCATGGAAATGTTCTTCGATCGCCCAGCGAGACGCAACGGCCTCGAGAATCTCGCGCACTTCAGCCGACGAATCGGTACAGAAGTACGGAGCCCAGCCACCATCATCGAAACGCAGCAGCACCACGCGGATCACTCCGCTCGTCAGCTCGGACGTCGCCAGAAAGGTCTTGTACTGACGAGTCACCTCGACGCCGCGACACTGGTAGGAAATGGTTTGCCAGCCTTGCGCATGTGCGGCACGCTTCGCCAGACTGATTCTGTTTTTTCCATAGATCGGATGTCGTCCGCGTTGATGAGGATCAGGTTCTCCGGGCAGATCGCGCAGGTACGCATCCTTTCGCAAACGGCTGACAACAACAATGCCCAGATCGAGCGTCGGCTTCAGAAACGGTCTCGCCGCGTACGCGCCATCGACCGCCAGCCAGATCTGCGCTTCCACGCCAAATTCACGGATGGACTTCATGAACCAGCTCAGCAGTTCCACGCCGAGCTGATGTTTGGTGCGGAATTCGCAACCATATTTCTCTGCGAGCTTCGGCACATCGACTTCGCGAACATACAGCCTCGACAGCAGCGGCAGAGCGATGATGCCCCACAGCGAATGCGTCGCCAGCCATGCGAGACAGACCCAGTTGTGGCCGTAAAGCCAGTCACCATCCGCAGGCCCCGGAGTTGGATTGTGATGCACGCCCGCTCCTTCCACATGTTTGCCATACCGGGACGTCGGCGAATCATCCATGCCCAGCAGGATTCGATCTCGCGGTGCCAGCTTTTGAACGACCAGGCCGAGCACGACCGTCGCCAGCTTCGCGGATGTGCGACCGATGCTGATCAAGGCGTCGTAAAATCGATCCCAGTCATCCTGCACTCCGGCTGCAACGAACCATGCACTGGCCGTCCGTCGATCATCCGCGAGCAACATTCCCGAAACAATGATCGCCAGCCGAAACGCGATTCGCCGATCCATCACCGCCTGCAGTGCCGAGACCGCAGTCTGCATCGTACTGACCAGCGGCACCCGAGGCTCGACTGTCTTGCGGCGAGCAGGATTGCGTCGATCGAGTCGTTGACGCTTATCATGCTGCGACTTGCCTGACTTCTTGTGCTGACGTTGCGGACGCGATGAAGACTTCTTACGCTTAGCCATCCGTAGCTCTCCTGATGAAACGTGATCTTGTATACAATCACAGCATCGCGGAGAGCCTCGGTTTTGATAAGACCAATCAGAAATCAGTACCGTTGGTTAGCCTAAAGTGCAGATCTGCAGCAAACTGGTAATTTCGCTTCGATCAGAAAGTCCGGTTCGTTTGTGAACAACAGCCTCATCTTCGTCATGTTTGGATCTCCATGTTTTGTCAGCCGTGTTTTGTGCTTACATCTGACTTCGCGATCTAACGCAACAGTGTTTCCCATTGATGTATGAGACCGCATTCATGCCGACTCCTTACAGCGAAATTTCCATTCTTATCTGACACGGAACGAAAAAACCGAGGAAGGTACTATCAGCATCGCTCTTCATGCCATTCTTGCCGAAATCATGTGGATCCGAGTGAAAAGCAAAATATTACTGGCTTGTGGTGACCGAGACTCCACAAGGTGTACCGGATCCCGTTGACTACCACATAGACTCATATTTGGAGGGAACATGCCCGTCGGAACTGTATGTATGAAGAGACGTCATCGGCTCATGATCCAGAGTCTCCAGGGGATACTTCGCGGCACACCACTCCAGAATGCTGCCTTTGAAATTCCACGCATCGATGCCTTGTTCGCGTAATCTGCGAGCGTAAAGCTCACTACGATAGCCGACCGTGCAATAGCAGATCACTGACTTGTACTTGTGTCTCTCTGGATCCATCTCAAATTGCTGAGCCGTAATTGCGCCCGGGATGACAGACACTTCAACTTCCGCTTCAGTGCGAACGTCAACAAGTACAAAATCCGCAACGGGTTCCGGCGCTCCGTATTTTGCTGCCTGCATTGCCAGGTCAGAGTAACGGAGTTGCCGCTTTCTCAACTGAGGCGCGGTGATCTCCGGCACCTTCCGGACTCCGACGAAAAGTCCAACAGGTCCTATTTTCTGCGAGACAGCGACGTCCATACAGATTGTCATCGCAGCCAAATCGAATGCTGCGTTTTGAGAGGCCGCAGCGTGTCGCTCATAAACAGAAGCTTCCGATGAAGCGGCGATGGTAGAGCTGGATTCTTGCATTTTTCACTTCCTTGAGAAAACGGCAAACAATGAATGCATACGCAAACCAAGCGCGATATGCCT
>JBGSMN010000148.1:0-33660 GCA_041740155.1 Rhodopirellula sp. | reverse complement strand
CAAGTTCAGCCCCGTACTGCTCACGAGTGACGCCCAGGAAATCAGGCAGAAAAATTTGGTCATCGTGACCCCACAACCGATTCGCCAAGTTGAGACGAATAGCCTTACTTTCTGCGGGGATTTTCCAAAGCTCTTGCAGCTTCTTCATCGCTTCGTGCAGTCGCTCGTTTGACATTTTGAGATGCAGCGTGCTTGCCATTTCCGATTTGGTTTCACCGGCGGCCCCAGCGTAGGTCATTGCTAAGGCCGTGGAGATACTGCTGGGCGAGAAGAATAGATTCCCGTCGTTTGATCGCAATTGTTGATAGACGTCCAGAGCAAACTGATTGTTGCCATCGACGACTTCCGGCAGATCTCTACTGAGGCTCGGTTCATCTGCCGAAGCAAAGGTGTTCAAAATAGCCCCGGCAACCAACACGCAAAAAATGAAACGCTTCATTATGCACCTTAACAACGCTATGACGAGATTTGACGTAAAGAAATAGCAGCGACTTCGATGCCGGGCTTTTGTAAGTTTTAAGAACGAGCAAGAAGCAATCAAGAAGCAAAGATCGTACCATTGGACCAGCCCGTAGAAGTACCCGATCAGGAGTTGAAAGGTCTAACGCTTCGGGACGCGGGCGTACCGCCCACAGACCTTCGCTCACGCGGGCGAGACGCCTGTGCACGTGGTACCTAATGAATCATATCGGGGTGTTTACCAGCCGCTCGGCAACTGCCAGACGCCTGGCGTGATCAGTTCCACTGAATTGTTTGCGGGATCACGGAAATAGATAGACTTGCCACCGGGTGGCCAATCCACTTCGGCTTCAATTTTGACCCCGTGAGAGATGAGTCGCTCCCGCCACTCGTCGAGAGACTGCATTTCGATACCCAATGCAAAGTGGCCCGAACCAGTCGCGCCATGCGGCGGCAGTTTATCGCCGACGAGGGTCGCGTGAGGATTGAATGCGAGCAGAACGTTCGAGTCGCCCACCTTAAAAAAAACGTGACGGTCGGGGTCCCTCAAGATCACATCCAAGCCAAGCACACGATGATAAAAATCCTCAGCGGCATCGAGATCGTCAACGTAGATCGCCGTTTCGACGACTGAATGCACCTTCATTTCATTCACCCTTGCACTGGTGATAAAGTTGTCAATGAACTAGCTGGTCAAGAATATCGAGAACACCTTCAATCTCGTCGTGTGGTGAAACATAGTTGCCTGCTTTTTTGATTTCTGCTTCGGCATTCCCTGGACATCCGAACCACGAAACACGCTCTGCGATAAACCTGTCACCCATCGTATCGCCAATTCCCGCTGCTCGTTCGGGGCGGAAACCTGTCTGATGGAACAGTCGATCAATCGCAGTCGCTTTGCTGACGTGCTGAAGATCGCAGTTGATGTAGAACCACGTCATTGAGACTCGAATCGGCCAGTTCCGTTTCTGAAACTCTTCGGTAATGGTCGGCATGATGGATCGCAGATAGGCTGGATCGGGATGATACAGAGCCACCGACGCTGACTTGCCTGGCTGCTGAATGACTCCACTGGCCTGAAAGAGCGAGCGTAGTAGTTTCCGAGCCTCATGCACGATTTCGAAATGATCGTCGGTGATGGCCGGATCGCATTCGAAGGAATTGTCTGCGGGACGCCAGAGCCAAACGCCATTTTCCCCGATACAGGGAATCAATGTGTTTTGGATGAGCCGACAAAGACACTCGACAAAACCGATGGGTCGACCACTGCAAAGCGTGACTACCGGGCGATCGCGATCTCGAATCGCAATTCGATTGTGCTCAGCAACCTTCGACAGTCCCGAAATGTCGATTGGAGCATGTGACTCAGGCGACAGGCAACCATCGATATCGCAAACGACAAGATCGTACCTTCCTGTTGTTCGAAACTGCATGGTCGATACTTTCATAAGGCGGCTGCACCGCAAAAATGTAACGGAAGTCGTCTCTGCCTCTCATCAATCCACCACGCACACATTCGATTAGATTGCGCCGCTGTTAAACGGTTTATCAAGGATTCGTGGGGACCACGAAAGGGACGAAATACATGAAATGAAATTAACATACCCACGTTTACCTTTCGCATCATTCGTGCGTTTCGCCATTACGTCCGTTCCGCTGTCGATGTGAGTGAGCGGACGTGTGCCCACTGCGTTGACTTGATAGTGCAATCAGCCTACGATATTGCGATCAAATCAGCAAGCAGCGGAGCGGAGAGATCCATATCATGACCTTTGGCGAAACCGTTCGGCAACTTCGACATGCGAAGCAATTGACGCTTCGTGACTTGGCGAAACGTGTCGGCGTTGGATTTACCTATATCTCAAAAATTGAGAATCATAAACTTGAAGAAGGTCACGGACCTTCCGAGAAACTGATCCACAAACTGGCTGTTGAACTCGGAGCCGACGAAGACGAGCTGCTGTTGCTCGCCGAAAAAGTACCCGAGCCGATTCGCAAACGGGTCTGCGAACGACCGGACGTGTTTCGATTGGTCGCGGGATTGAGCGACAGACAAATGGATCGCCTACTTCAGCAATTCGGCGGTAAAAGGTAACGGACCATGGACGACGAAATCGGCGGCGTCGCCCATAATCACGACTCGATGCCCGTCGCCGAGTTTCAGCCTGCTCGTTTCGAGTCCCGGCTTGGTTTGCCCAAAGGGAATGACCAGCATCTCAAAGATGCGGCTGTTGCCGTTCATCAAGAGTATCGAGATGGGTCGCGTTGGAAACGTCTGAACTGCCACCGAGTCAGTATCTTTGCTGAGAAAGACCGTGGGACCATTTTCGTCGTTCATGTCGGATCGTCGATTGAGTTCGATTGGACTTGGGAAGGAGCGAAAGCGCTTCGCCCGAAGTCGCTCGATGACAACGAACGTTACTCAGACCACTTCTATGAAGAAGCTGATTACAACGACGACATTGTTTGGTCGGGTGAGATCGTCGAAGTAGACGAGCGGAACGGTTGCTTGTTCATTGGTCTTGATGATCCTGAGATGACGCCGACGGCAGGATCGTTCTTTGTCCGTCCGTTTGAGTTTATGTCGGTCTTGGACGCCATCTACAACGGAAATGAGTTTGATGAGGTTCGCAAACAACTCCCCGCGAGATTGAACGCGAGTCAGGGCGATGTGCATCCGGTAGTGGCTCAGCCGTGTGAGTCGGGGTTGCTTCATTTGCGTGAATGGTGGCAGCACTCGTGGAGTGTTCTTTGGGGACCTCCCGGCACCGGTAAGACGTGGACGACCGGACAACAGATCGCCAAGGTCATGCAGGACGCGAGCGAGCGAATTCTGGTGGTATCGACGACCAACAAGGCAACCGACGCCGTGGCAGTTTCCATCGGAGAAGCGGCAAAGCAATACTGTCGCGATGAACTTGATGATGACACGCTGCTAAGAATTGGGAAGGGTGTGTCGTATCAAACATTTGTTGTCAAAGAACTCGATTCAATGCTCCGTGGCACCGAGTCGGAAGTTTTGTCACAAATCGACGGGCTTGCCCAGCAACTTCAATTGTTTGAATCATCTGAAGACAAAGCCCTCACACGAAAGCGGATTGGCGAACTGCGAACGTCTGGGCATGATCAAAGCAATCGCATCTTTGTCGATGCTGAGCGACGAGTGGTGGTCGCCACCGCGTTCAAAGCGATGAGTTATTTGAAGCACGAGTACATCCGCAAGATGGTCGAGGATGGCGAAGCACCTTTCACCACCATCTTCATTGACGAAGCAGGGTTGATCTCCAGGGCAGCGGTTGCGGCATTGTCGCTGTTGGCTGCTCGGCGAGTCGTGTTGGTTGGCGATTCAAAGCAGTTGGCTCCGATCAGTCGCATCTCACGGATCTTGCCAACTCGCCAGCAGACATGGTTGGCGAGCAGCGGGCTGAGCCATCTCGACGAAACAGACAACATCCCTTCGGCGGTTCACTTGCTTTCGCAGCAACGGCGCATGCACCCTGACGTTTGTCAGGTCGTATCGAGCTACCAATACAATGGCGTGTTGACGACGGCTCCGGATCGAGCGGCGAAACCGTCGACGCTTTCGCCATTCATCGCCAGTCAATCGAGAGCGATTTGGTACGTCCTTGATGAAGAGGATGCCAGTCTCACGTCCATTCGTGCTGCACGTGGACCGGGTAATCGAAGCTGGGTGCGTGGTGCGACGCAGTCGGTTCTGCAAAAGCTATTTTCGGATGCGGATATCCGGTCAGCAAACGGCCTGTTCATCTCGCCGTTCAAAGCCCAGGCACAGCAGATTGGGAAACTTTTAGCTGGATGGGAAATGACAAGTTGGGAAGCCTCAACGGTCCATAGTCAACAAGGCTCGGAAGCGGACATTGTCATTTTTGATACGGTCAATGCGGGAAGTGGGACATGGCAAATTCCTGAGTGGAGAAGACTTGTCAACGTGGCACTTAGCCGGGCCAGGGAAGCGGTGATTGTTTTGGCAAGTCGCAGTGAAATGGAGGAACCGTATCTTCGTCCACTGAAGAAAAACATGACCGCAGCGTTCCTTGTGAAAGATGACGAGCATTTTGTTTGGCGATCGCACAATAAACAAGAGTCGGGTCGAACTGAACAGTCGAGCGCTAATTATGTGGCTGAGCAAAACGCAGGCTACAAAAAAACGGCATCCTATCGCATGGGCGATCAGTTCGCTGATCGAAAGGGAATGAAGCCGATTCTTTCCCAAGAACAACAACGGCTGACCAATCTCCAGCTCGATGGAAAGCCTCGCTTGGTTCGTGGGGTAGCGGGCAGCGGCAAGTCGATTGTGCTTTGCAATTGGCTCGCCAAGACTGCAAAGCGATTGCAAGATCAGAAAGATGCTCGCATCTGGGCAGTCTACGCGAATCGAAGTCTGCATAAACTTCTGCAGGAGTCGATTGAATCGGCGTGGACCAGTCTCAACGAGGGAGAACTTTTCAACAAATCAGATTTCCCTTGGGATAAGGTGTCGCTCTTGCATGTGAAAGATGTTTTGGCTGGGTTGCTGCCAAGCGTTGAAATGTCAATCGAGTCGATTGGTTTCAACTATGACCGTGCCGCTGAAGAGTTCCTCAATCGACAAGATGACGATGATCTGCTGCCTCGTTGTTCGGCTTTGTTCATTGATGAAGCGCAAGACATGGGACCGGCAACATTGCGGTTGCTGTTGTCCATCGTCGAACGGGCGGATGAAGAAGATGCCAACAGTCGCTCGGCACATATCTTTTACGACAATGCACAAAACGTTTACGACACGAAGACGCCTAAGTGGTCAGAATTCGGTCTCGACATGCGTGGCCGCTCGACGATTATGCGGGAGAGCTTTCGCTCCACGACTCCAATCACCGAACTTGCCGTCAACGTGCTGAGCCGACTCTCGGAATCGAGCAAACGACAAGATCATCAGGAGTTGCTTCAACTTGGTCTGCTGGAGAAGATTGATCGAAACGGTGAAGGCTGGTTGCGAGTGCGATACAACCAGATCGAAGGACCGAAACCTATCTACCGTAGCTTCGAGCACCGAAGCCAGGAAATGGCTGCGATTGCTGGTCATTTGAAACATTTGATCCTGAATGATGGGATTTCGCCAACCGACATTTGCATCATTTACAACGGTCGGGTTCAGGATGTTTTGCAATCCCAGCTTGCACCAGCACTTGCGGACATTGGTGTTGAGCTTTCATTTCAAACAAACCGATCCTTCGAGCGACAACTCAACACACTCGTGGCCACCACACCGCATTCGTTCAAAGGTTATGAATCGGAAGTCGTTGTGATCCCATGCGTGGACAACTATGTGGCTCCCGAAGGCAAGATCTTGGAAAACAGCCTTTATGTGGCAATGACTCGTGCTCGCTCGCTGCTGGCCATCTATGGATTGAATCATGGATCGGAAGCGAGTCGAACGATTGGCGAAACGATTGGTAGGTGCATTTCAATCCAGAACACTCAATCGATAGTTCAAGATATGGGCGTTGGGCAACATACACGGCTCGCTGACTCGTGAAGAAATTGACCTGTTTGGAACCCAGCAGCCGCATCGAACTGTCGCGGCGGGCAATTTTCCCGCTCTAGGGTTGACGAATCAGCAATCAGATAGTAAAGTAAGTGGATACTTACATAACATTCGGAGAATCCAGTGGCACGCCCCAGTCAAGCTTTAGAGCAATCGAAAAAGCTCCTGCCAGTCATCTGCCACGTCTTTAGCGAACTCGGTTACCGAAGAACGACCACCGGAGAACTGGCCCATCAATGCGATGTCCGAGAAAATATCCTGTATCGATTGTGGCCTGACAAAAAGGCAATGTTTCTTGCAGCGATCGATCATATTTTTTGCGATCGTGCTCAAATGTGGAGCGAGATGCTGGCTGATCACCCCACGCCTAAACAGGCGGTCGAACGCATTGTCAAGTTCGAGTCACAGCGTCAGGGTGAGTTCGGATTCTATCGCATTGTGTTTGCTGCTCTTACCGAAACAGACGACGACGATATCCGACGGGCACTCGTTAAAATGTACAAAAGATTTCATCAGCTCGTTTGTAACCAGATCAATGCAGGTCGTGAGGTTGACGATCAAGAATCCGACTTGCCAGTTGAAATGGCCGCCTGGGGTTTGCTTGGACTAGCGACCATCTCCAACATCGTTCGAGAGCTGAAGTTGCTGCCATCGAATCAGCGCGAGCAAATGTTCGCCGCCGTCGCAAAGCTTCTGGTGGGTGGGGAAACGACGTAGTTTTTTTTGGTTCAAAGTAAGTATTTACTTACATAACAAGGAGAATAATAATGAGCAGTGTTTTGGATCGACGTTCCTTTATTGCAGGTACTTTGGCATCATCCTGCTGTGCAGGTGCCGTCACGGAGGCCGCAGCCTCTGAGGAAAACCCGAAGCGTCCGACGCTCGATATTCATGTTCATCTTTTTGGTGTAGGGGATGCGAACACGGGCTGCCGGATTTCGGAGGCGATCACTGGCAGCAAGAATTTCAATGCTCTCGTCCACATGCTGAAATTGAGCGGGTTCGGCAATTCAATGGATGAACGTTACGAAGAGGTGCTCGTCAAACATCTAGAAACCTCGGGCCTCACCAAGGCGGCGATCCTTGGTCAGGACGCGGTTTACGATTGCGACGGCAAGGTGAACTGGGATCGCACGTCGTTCTTTGTACCCAATGATTACGTCTTCACCATCGTAGCCAGACATGCAGAGTTCATGATCCCTTGCCCTTCGATTAACCCCAACCGGGCCGACGCGATCGACGAACTGAATCGATGTCATCAGCAAGGTGCGCGCGTACTGAAGATTCATCCGCCTACACAGGGTGTGGATGTCGCCGATGCGAAGCATACGAAGTTCTTTCGCCGGTGTAGTGAGCTCAACATGGTCGTTCTCGTTCATACCGGCCACGAGCACAGCGCTCCGGTTATCGACAAGAACCTCGCGGCACCGCATCGTCTAGAACTCGCCCTCGAACAGGGTTGCACTGTGGTCGCGTGCCATGCCGGAACAGGCTGGATTACCGACCTTCCGGATCAGCTTCCCGAGTTTGTTTCGATGCTAAAACGGTTCCCGGAAAATCTTTGGGGCGACACGGCAGTGCTGGGTACAGCAGGCCGGGTACGTGACTTCGGACGTCTGCTCGATGAAAAGGAATTGGTATGCAGTCGATTGTTGCACGGAAGTGACTTCCCGTTTCCGGCCAGTCCACTCGACTTTGCTGCGAAAATAGGACAGTCAGCCGCAATGCAAATTGATGCAGAGCCCAACTTGTTGAAAAAGGACTTCGATCTGAAAGAGGCACTCGGCATCGGGCGAGCGAGCGCTGAACGGGCCTACGAACTTGTTCTTGATGGCCAACGTTGAGTTGTTTCGCAAGTTCAAAGGCGCGTCTTCTTAAAAACTCGGAGAGTACGGGTACGTTGCTTCGTTCCGCATACTTTTTGGGACATTTCACCAGTTTGCTGGGTTCGCACCAGCTTCCATTTAAACTTGCATTTACAACAAAGGCAATGATGTTATGAAACCTCAACATCTAGTTGTTGTTGTGAATCCGCAAAGTGGAACGAAGCGAGGGTTAAGCGTCCTGGACCAAGTGAGGCCAGTCTTCAAAGACGCTGGAATAGAACTCGACATTCGGTCGACACAACATCGCGGACATGCGTTGGAGATTGCACGAACCGTCGACCTAAACGCATCAGACGGAATCTGTGTGATTGGTGGTGACGGTACGGTCCATGAAGTTGCGAATGGTCTCATGCAAAGGCAAGAACCCACTTCCGTTCCGCTCGGTATCATACCTGCGGGAACTGGAAATACACTTGCCGAGCATTTGCAGTGTATTGATCCGGTCGATGCTGCAAGACGGATTGTGGCTGGGGCGATTCAACCGCTCGACGTGATTCAAGTCACGATGCAGGATCGGATCGTTCACTGTGTCGACCTCGTTGGCTGGGGCGCAGTCGCTGACATCAATGGCACCGCAGAGAAACTGAGACTGCTGGGCACGATCCGATACTCAGTGGCCACGCTCTGGCAAGTGCTGTTGGCAAAGCGAAGGCGTGCTAGGCTGGTGTTAGATGATCAGGAGTTTGTAGGCGAGTTTCTCTTTATTGTTGCCTGCAATCCAAGGTTTGCGGGCCCAAGAATGATGTTAGCGCCCCACGCTGATCTAGGCGATGGTAGGATTGACGTCATCGTCGTTCGAACGGCCACGCGCTGGGAGATGCTAAAACTATTTGTCAAAGTATTTAACGGCACGCATTTGGCACTCAACTTTGTCGAGTACCATCAGGTGCGTTCGTTCGCGATTGAATCGGAGTCCGACGACGCCATGGATCTTGATGGTGAAATGAAAGGCCACGCACCGATAGCCGCGTAGGTGCTTCCTTCAGCACTATCAATATTCGCCTAATGCGATAAGATTTGATAGAATTCGTTTCGAAAGGTTGCTCTGTGCGCATCATCCTCTTACTCCATGCGGTTTTGTTGTGTTCGCCAGTTTGTCTCGTGTATGGGCAAGACATTTTGTTCCGCCCTCCACCGACGCCAGTACTTTCCGATCAGGTTCAAGTGTGTCAACATCTTGTCCTTGCGAAAGAGATCGCCAGTGAGAAGGCAGTGAATCAAGACAATGGATCTTCGAGATTCGAGATCGTTGAGATAGGATTCTCACATGGCGATCGATTCCATGTGGGACAGATCATTGAAATGCGTGGACACATTTCAGATCAATCCAGTGCAAACTATGCACTTATGGGACGCGATGATCGCACCGAGGGCTGGTATTCGCCGTTGAAAGTATCTCCCGAAGCATGGGCTTATATCGCCAAAATCCCGCTCTTGACGACGGACCCAGATGCCCATGCAAAACGGGCTTCCTGGTTTCTCGACTACCTTGAACACCCTGATCCTTTGATCTCAGCCGATGCCTTTGCGGAGCTTTCCTCAGCGTCCCACCACCTCGTTCTTGCGTTCAACGAAAAGTTTCCGCGTGAGCAAATCATGGCAGCGTTGGAGAGCCCAAAAACTCCCACGACACGAATCGCTTTTTATGGATTGATGGCGGGCTACTGTGGCAGACCCGAGGACGCAGCTATCTTGGAGAAGAGGATCTTTGCACGCGGCGAGCGTTACCGGCCTTATCTGCCTGGCCTAGTCGTGGGCTATTTGCTTATCAAAGGTGAGGAAGGACTGAAGGTACTGGAAGACAGAATGCTTAAAGCAAAAGTGGCGACGAATTTAGAGGAGATCGAACCGTCGCGACCATTCAGTGACGTGTACGAAACGATGCGAGCACTGGAGTATATGTGGCAACATGAACCGGATTGTCTGCCGAAGTATCGTCTGCAGCAGGCCATGCAGAGCTTGCTGGATTACCCGGAACTGGCAGACTTGGCTATCGCAAACCTTAAGCGTTGGAAGGACTGGAGCATTCAGGATCACTTGATGGCGATGTATTTTGATGAGAATTTTAACACAGATGCAATTAAGCGTCCGATCGCCAGTTATCTCTACTGCTGCAGTCAAGACACGGGTGAACCAACGGCCGATGGATCTATGGCGACTCGTCCGGAACATGCCGTGAAAGCCGAACAGAATTTGAAGCTTCTAAAAGAAAGAGATCCGAAAAACGTTCAGCTTGCTATTCGATTTTGGAACGCAGACGAAGAGGCTCGATCCGCCTATCGTAGAACTCCACCCATCTTAGAAAACGCGGAAGATCTCGAACGAATCGCAAAAGCTGCATCATCCGGATTATCGGGATGCGGAGATGGTTCTTTCCAATTCCTCGATCACTCAGGACGCGCACGACGCATTTTTTCTGGGCTCGACCCCATTCATGTATTTGGCGATAGCATCGATGCCAAAGTATTATCGAAGTTTCTGGAAGCACGCATTGACGCCAACCAACACAAAGGGGGCCCGATGGAGGGCGAGCGTCAATTCCTGCTCAACACGATTTTGAACGTGGTCGAGCTCAGTGAGGATGATCGCTTTTTTGATCTATTGCCACCGTTGCTGGAGGATCCAATTCCCGCAGTACGCTTGAGCGTTCAAGGGGCGATGCTTAGTATCGCCGACCGCAACCCGGCCCGGAGGCCTCAGGTTCTCGACTTGCTCAATAAACACGGTTGGAGTCGCATGTGGCAAAGTGAAAATCGTTATTGGATTCCCTAAGTTGGGTAATGAATCTAGAAAGCTGAGTCCATTGTTGAACTTCTAGTTCGCTCATGGGCTGCCGTCGGTTTACTTATTGAAGCATTGTTTATCTTCTTTGAGTTCGTTGTCCCGTTCCGCTTTCATCCTGCTCTCGTGCAAGAGCGATCTTTGCATCTAAAAGATCGGCCTGAGCAGTAAGATATTCGGACTGCGGGACCCTTCCGCGCCGAAGTCCTTCATTTGCACAAGCAAAGAGTGTTTCGGAAGCTTCAATCTGCTGTTTTAAAAACGCAATTCGCTCTTGATGGCTATTGGCGAGCTCAAGCTCGGCGTCGATCAACCGGCTCCTTGCTTGAGCGACGACAGCGTAGCTAACCCTGCCACTACGGAACTCGCTAGTCACAGCTTCCACGAGTTGCTGGAGCGTGTTCCCACGCTGTTTGAGTAACTCGTCGAGACTGATCTTCTGTTCTGACTCCTCGCCCACCGTAATAACCGGCAGCGTCAGTAAGCCCACCGCTAAAGTAGTAAAGGCGAGAACGCCAAAGAGTCTCATTCTCATCATCGTTCTCCCGATTCGTGTTATTTCTCAGTCAGCACGCTGATTCATGTTAGATCAATCCACTTCTCTTTTGTTGAACAGTCCGATAGAGGCGTACTTTTATGTTAGCCCGCTAATGCCAAAACGGATAATTCTATTGAGGTTGTTAGCGCAGGCTTATTTGGCGTTTGGTTCAAAGTAGGCTGGGAGTTGCTCGCGGAGTTTGAGTCGCTGGTCAGCGTATTCGGGAGCGTCACCGTACAGTTCGAGTGCGTGGAGTCGGATGGTGTGGGCTTCGCGTCCTTTGAGGCGGTCGGCGATTTTGGTCCAGCGATCCGCTAAGGTGGCGTTTGCAGCTGAGAGATCGCTCGCCTCCGGTGCATCGCCTGGTTTTTCAAGTTGCGGTTCCGGCGATGATTCCAAATGCAATAATTCCCATTCTGCTTTGGCCGCCGAGGCGACAGGTAGATTGCTGGTTTGGCCGAGGTACCGCAGGCCGATGTTCCAACGGCGCTGTTGCAAGCAGTAGACGCTGGCGAGTAACCCCGAGGGTTTAGTGGCTTCGGTGAGTCGTGACCAAGCGGCAGCGGCGGGCAGGGTGTCGATCGCGGTCAGTAGTTCGTCGGTTTCAGCGAGCGTTTTCTTGTCTTTGCTGATCTTGCTGAGTTGCTCGACGTCGTTGCGGAACATCGCCAAAAAATCTAAACGTTTGTCGGGTGATAATTGGTCACTGATCACGATTCGGTCCAGTAGCACATTGGCTTGGTGCAGCATGCGGTCTAATTCGACGGTGTGGACGACTCGTTTGCGAGCGGCTTGCCAGGTTTCGAGCAGTTGCGTGATTTCGTCGGCGGTGAGGCTGGCGGTATCGCGTGATTTGCTGTCGGCTGGGATTGCGAAACGAGCCGAAGCGGCAGGGTCGGTTTGCCTAATTTGAGCGACAATTTCTGACAGTGGTTGGGACAACCACGAGGCTTCGTTGATCAAGCGTTTGGCGGCAATGTTTTCGATCGAACCGGGGTCAGCGAGTTCGGCGATCACGTCCCAGGCGTCGATCAGTTCGGCGACGGTGGAACCGGTGAAACGGCGGGCGGCTGATTCGGTTTCCGACCATAATTCGGACACCACCTCAGCGATCGCATCGCGGTCATGTTGTGGGAGATTTGCTGTTGGCTTGGACGGTTCGGTAGGCAGTGCTTCGACCGGTTTAATTTCAACAGGCAAGGTAGTTGATATCTCAGCCGAAGGTGCTGTGTCGGGAACCATCTCAGGGACAGTTATGTCAGAGGCTGGCATGTCAGGGACAGTCATGTCAGGGACAGTCATGTCAGAGGCTGGCAGTTCGTTGATCTCAGCATCCATCTCTACAACGTTGACAACGTTTGCTAACGCTTGAAACAATTCGTCGGTCGTCATTTCGCTGCCGCTCAACTCCGTCGGCAAGACATCGGGCGCTGGCATGACGAGGCCAATCTCATCGCCGGGTGGTGAAGAGATAGGGTCGTTCGATGGGTCGCTTAAAAATTCGTTGAGTGGTGGTTTGAACGTGTTTTCGTTGGCAGCGGTGTCGGGTATGGGAGTGACACTGGCGGCGTTGGCTCGGGGGCCGATCAAGCGATGACGGGCAGCGAACAATCCAACGCCCACAGAGCTGGCGGCGGTCAACATGATCAGCGCGGTGAGGAATCGGGGATCGTGGACCCAGCGGTGCCAGGTCGCTCGGTAGGGATTCGAACGCAGTTCCTCATAAACTTCACGGGCTTCGTCGCGATGGTTCAGCGCATTTTGGTCGCGTTTGGGTTTGGTGCGTTTGGGTTTGTTTTTGCGAACTTGCTCGCGGTGGGAACCGTTCGCATTGGTTTGTGATGGCGTGGCGGTGACAGGGATGGCGTGTCCGAAGAGGCGGACATAGCGGCTTCCGTTTTTCCTTTGACGGATTTTGTGCGCCACACTAGGCGAAGTGAAATCAATGCACGCAGCGACTTGCAACAGCATCGGCATCAACCGGCCCACTCGAACTTGTTGAAAGTAACTGCCGCGGAATCGTGGATCAATCAAGCGGTACGTCGAAAGCACGATACTACTCAGCCGTTGTTCTTTCTCCAGAGAGGGTTCGGCAAGTTGGGCTAACGCGATCACCTCGGCACTTCGGTGGGCGGCAGTACGGATGATGGCTAGACGCCATTCGAGATTCCGGACGCCGACCAAAGCGAAATCGTCTTCGCTGGCCGCGATGCACTCGGGCGTGTCTGAGGTGATATCAAACGAATCGATATCGTCGAGTTCCAGGTCGCGGACCATTTCGTCGACGGCAAGGTCGCCACCGACCTCGTTAACAGCGAGTTCGTCCAGATCGCTGATGCCGAGTTCGTCGGCTTGCGCAAGTGCCTTGCGAGCATTCTCTGCGTCGATACCTAGAGCCGCGTCAGCGCCGGGCATGATGCTCGGCGACGTCGCATCGGGCGTTGGAATTCGCGGGTGCGGATCCATCTGCGGAGGGATGTCGGAAGGTGGGAGTTGGTGGGAGTGCATCGGCTTATCAGCGAACCCGTGAACTGGATGCCGTTCATTGTACGCGCCCGCCCGTGATGGGGGGGTCAATTTCGGAACAGGCATCGGTTTTAACCTGGTTTTTACACTTGGTCCGATTTCGCCAATTGGATCGTTCGTTGCAGTTGTCATGATGACTTGTGGTTATCTGAATTCTAGGCCTAAATCGAGTTCGATTGGGGCGCAGTGACTCAGCGGGCGGATTCCGCCCCGCAAGTCGATCGCAATGGATGGCGTTTTTGGCTGGCGATCGAGTAGCGACCTCGTCAAAAGTTTCGGGAGTCAGTGGAATTCGGGAAATCTTGGCAACTTTCGCGACCACAGCCTGAAAATCGGCAGAACCGGAAAAATCCGATCAAGCTGCGTAATCGGTAAAGTCGATACGTCTGGGGCAGGACGCTCTGGCGATGAGAACTCATCGCCTGTTAGAGATCGCAGCGTCGATTCGTTTTTAAGCCGAAAGATAAAACCGCCGTGACCGCTCACACCGCTTCTTCAAGAACTCACCATTTCACTCGTGAAATGGAATTGGACCGCATCACGGGCACTGGCGACGCGAAAACCGTGTCGATTCCGTTGTCGCAGATGACTCGGTTGTTGATCGACGCGACCGAGTCCAATCGGACTTGGTTGGCGGATTTCGCGGACGATCGGGTAAAAATTGATGCGGATTTGTATGAGGTCTTGTTGGCATATCAATCGTTGTGTCATGGGTCGTTGTGAAACGTTTGTTGGAACCACTCTTACAGGAGAATTGTGATGCGTTCGATCGCTGTGATCAATCAAAAAGGCGGCGTGGGAAAAACAACCAGCAGCGTGAACTTGGCTGCCGCGCTAGCTCGCGCCGGTCGGCGGGTGTGCGTGATGGATATGGACCCGCAAGCTCACGCGTCGTTACATCTGGGCATCACCGCCGTCAACGGTGAAGCGACAATGTACGAAATTTTGTGCGGTGAAGCCTCGCTGGCGGATGCTCGCCAACAAGTCGACGAAAACTTATTCGTCGTGCCATCGAATCTTGATCTGGCGGCCGCCGAAATGGAACTGGCGTGCGAAGTCGGGCGTGAGATGATTCTCAGTGACAAGCTCGCTGATGACAACGAAGACTTCGACTACTTGATTTTGGATTGCCCACCGAGTTTAGGTGTGTTGACGATCAACGCGCTCGTCGCAGTGGATGAAGTCTTCTTGCCGTTGCAGCCGCATTTTTTGGCATTGCACGGTTTGAGTAAATTGTTGCGGACGATCGAGATTGTTTCACGGCGGATGAACAATCGCCTGCGTTTGTCAGGCGTGGTGCTGTGCATGTACGACTCCAACACACGTTTGGCTGCGGAAGTCAGCACGGACATTGACGAGTTCTTCACCGTGTCAAAAGATTCGCGAGAGTTCTTTCGCAACGCGAAGTTCTTTGATACGCGAATTCGGCGGAACATTCGCTTGGCAGAGGCACCGAGTTTCGGCAAGTCGATCTTTGACTATTCGCCCGAGAGTAATGGTGCCCACGATTATCAATCGTTGGCCGAAGAAGTGCTCGCTCAAGAGGCGAGCGAAGCGGAGTTGGCCGAAGAAGACGAACAAGCTCGCGTTGCTGCGTAAACCGCAGGGCAACTCGTTGAGTGTTTCGAAATCAAGTGTCAGGCTCGCTGCCGATCGAATGGCGGGAGCGAACGGCACAGGGGATTGTGCCTGCGACTTTGGGGTTGAAAAAAAAACGGGGCGAGTTTCTCTTGCGAAAAACTCGACCCCGGTTTGTTGTCTTGACGCGTTATGTTTTTGCTAGAAGCTGATTCCCCGTTGAATCCGCCGCCGGCTGCTCGTTATTCGTTGAGTTGTCCGAGCGAGCACGGTCGGCAGATTCGTTATGGGGAAGTCATGTCAGCGTGGAAAGCGTCTGTGATACTTCGCCTTTAGGATCCCGTAGGATTCTTATTTAGCAACCGCAAGCTGGTGCACAGCAAGCTGGTTCGCAGCATGCTGGTTCGCAGCATGCTGGCTTGCTGAACAACTTGTCGAACAAGTTCTTCAGGCAAGATGGCTTGGCTGGTGCACAGCAAGGATCTGCACATCCGCAACCTGCATCGCAACCACAAGCTGGAGCTTCATCGCAACCACAAGCTGGGGCTGCATCGCAACCACAAGCCGAAGCTGAACCGCACGAGTCGCATCCGCCGCAGCTGCTGCCACAAGCGTCGCCACAAGCTGGTGCACTGCAGCAAGGAGCTGGGCAGCAGACGGTGACGGGAACTTGACGGCAGACAACTCGTGGGACGCAACGAGTCACGGTGTAAGGCTCGCACACTTGACGGCACTTAGCAACGCGGATCGTTTCTTGGTAGCACTCTTTGCGGCAGGTTGTGCTGCAAACAGTCTTGGTGCGGCATTCTGGAACCATCTTGCAAACCTTGTAGCAGCAAGTCTTGGTACGGCATTCTGGGACCATACGGCAAGTCGTGTAGTTGCAGGTCTTTTGACGGTTTTCGCAAACCATACGGCAAACCGTGTAGTTGCAAACCTTCGTGCGGCATTCTGGGACCATCTTGCAAGTCGTGTAGTTGCAGGTCTTTTGACGGTTTTCGCAAACCATTGTGCAAACAGTGTAGTTGCAAACCTTCGTGTGGCACTCAGGAACCATGGTGCAAACAGTGTAGTTGCACGACTTGGTGCGGCATTCTGGAACCATCTTGCAAACTTTGTATTCGCAAACCTTGGTGCGGCACTCAGGAACTTGACGGCACACGGTGTAAGGAATTTCGCGGGTGCGGCATTCGCTCACGTATTTGGTGCAGCAAATTTCTTTTTGCTCACAAGTAGGAACCCAAACTTTCTTGCAGATCGTCTTTGGGCAACCTTGGACGCATTCTACTCGGCAAGCGCCTGGGCAGTATGTCGTCTTGCAGGTGCAAGGATCGTAGTGAGTCGTACCAGGCTCACGCACGGTGCGACGAATCATCGGACCAGGAACGGTTTCCGTGACAGTTTCCCAGTGGCCACCGTTGACCGTGATGGTCTTGGTGTATTGCACAGGAACGCTGACGGAGTAGTTCTCGGTACGAACTTTTTGTTCTTGCACGGTGTTGTAGACCGTGTAGTTAATCGTACGTTGACGAGTTTCGTATGTTGGCACCATGACGGTGTAGTTGGTCGTCTTCGTACGAGTTTCGTACACAGGTTTGTTAACTGTGTAGTTGATCGTGCGTTGACGAGTCTCGTACACAGGTTTTTGCACTGTGTAGTTGATCACTCGTTGGTGTTGTTCGTAAACAGGTTTGCAAACAGTGTAGTTGATCGTCTTTTGACGAGTTTCGTACACAGGTTTTTGCACGGTGTAGTTGATCACACGTTGGTGTGTTTCGTACACTGGCTTGTTGACGGTGTAGTTGATCGTCTTTTCGCGTGTTTCGTACGTTGGCACCATGACGGTGTACTGTACTTCACGTTGAACGGTTTCAGGAACCATCCGAGTGCGATTGACAACTTGGTCTTCGTAGTACGTTTCGTTACGAACGCGAGTGCGAGTCTCTTGGACTTGCTCCATCACGGTTTCGCGAACGGTTCGCATCACGGTGTACGATCCACCACTGGCAGCGCCTTCGCTGACGATGGCTTCTGGAGCAGCTTCCATAACCGATCCATCGGCCACGATCGTTCCGCCGCCACAGCTGCTGCAACCTTCGTAACTGATCGCACTACAATATGCAGCGTGAGCAGCGCTTGCGCCCGAAACAATCGCGATCAACGCGAGAGCGGGCAGTAACCACAATCTTTTCATATCAAAATCCTCTCAAGAAGCAACGCGTTTCAGCGTCACAAGACATAGCTTTCCACTGGCAGCCGGAACCCCCCGGCGTCGCCTATCAAGATCGGAACCAAACCTCACCAACCCTATTTCCTCGATTCAGCGAACTGCGGCCGATGCCGCGATCACGTCCCCGATTTCTCTCTTGTCCGCGTGGTGCCCGTCGGCCACACTAAAGCCGGTCGGTCGCTTACAAGAGCGGGAGGGTCGAGTTGCTATCGCTCGCCACTAACGCATGCACAAGGTCTGCGGGATAGTGAAAGTGATACCGATGCACAAACTACATCGACTGCGGGGCAACCGATGAACAAGCAAACGTGTTCGACCAGGCAAAATAGATCGTCTAGGTTGGTTGTTGATGCCGAGTGTTTTGTGTTTAACGCCTGTAGCAATTTTGCTGCCGTATCCCTGGAGACGTGTCCATGACGCCACCACCGCGCCCTGAAAAAAATTGGTCACAACCGAACCCGCCGGAAAAATCCGCGATCGGGACGCATCGCGATATCGCCCGTGCCGATCTCTCTACACCCTCGGTGGGCCGGCTGAGTTTGTACTACCGCGAACTTCATCGATTGCTCGATGCGGGCGAGACGTCGACGAATAGCCGGGACTTGGCCGCGATGGTGAACGTTTCCGCCGCTGTTGTCCGCCGCGACCTCAGTTCGATCGGCTCTGTCGGACGGCGCGGTGTGGGCTATGACGTCGCATCCTTGGCCGATCACATCGGCGTGGTGCTGGGCAGCGGCGTGAAGTGGAAAGCCGTGATGATCGGCGTCGGGTTCCTGGGCAATGCGTTGTTGCGTTACCGCGGTTTTGAACGACTCGGTTTTTCACTGGCGGCGGCCTTCGACAACGACCCGGCGAAAATCAACAGTGTCGTGGGCAACACCAAGATTCTGCCGATGGAACGACTCGAACCGGTACTGCGAGAACTCAAACCTGAACTGGCAATTCTCACCGTGCCGAGTGAGCAGGCGATGGAAGTGGCGGCGCAGGTCGTAGGCTTGGGGATTCAAGGCATCCTTAATTTCGCGCCCACCACGCTGCGTGTCTCTTCCGCCGTCGCAGTGATCAACGTGGACTTGGCGAGCGAACTGCAGCAGCTTGCCTTTCGGATTCAAAACGGGTGAGTTAATACGCCATCCCCGGTGACGAAGGCTTCTAATCCAAAGCAACTGTGGTGAGATTGATAGTAGCAGGCACAGTCCTCTGTGCCGTTCGCCCCCTGCCGATAAAATCGCTTCGATTTTGAGGCATGTGGGTGTCGGATACTCGCCGCCGATCGAAGCGATCGAGCGGCAGGAAGCGGACGGCACAAGGGATTGTGCCTGCTACTTTATTTTTTCCTAATAAACGCATCGGCGCTGCGTTGTATCTCTTGGGCGGATTGTTTTCGCCTGCTTTCTTGTCTTTTCCAATTCAAAACGAACCACCATGGCTGATCCGAATGATGCGGACGACCCTAGCGAACTGATCAATCGGGCTGTTGAGGAGCACCAGCGGAGTTTGCTGGCGTATGCGGGCGGGTTGCTCCATGATCCGGTCGCTGCTCAAGACGCGGTGCAGGATACGTTCCTGCAACTGTGCCGCAAAGCTCGCCAAATCGCGGCCAGCGATGAGCCGCCGACGCTCGCGGAATTCGCCACTCGGTTAGCCCCTTGGTTGTTCACGGTCTGTCGAACGCGAGTGATTGATATGCAACGAAAACACCAGCCGCAAGCGTTTGCGACGCGGCGAGATCCGGACGATTCCGCGCCCGAAGCCGAGGTGATGGACCCTGGCCCGACGCCCGAAGACGTGGCCGTGGCGAGTGAAGAACATCGCCGCGTGGCGGAGTCGATCAGCGAATTATCAGCGCGGCAACGCGAGATTTTGCAGCTTCGGATGCAGGCCGGACTGAGCTATCGCGAGATCGCGGAAGTCACGGGGCTGACCACGACCAACGTTGGCTTTCATTTACATCAAGCGGTCGCCAACTTGCGAAAACAACTCGTCGCGACTTAGCTTCCAGTATTCTTTCAAACCAACCAAATACATACATTCATAACAATAGGTTTTTATCATGTCCACTTCCAAAGAAGCTTGGGACGACGACCGCATCACCGCATATGTGATGCAAGAATTGACGCCAGAAGAAACGACGGCGTTTGAAGCGGAGATGCAAGCGCGACCGGAATTGGCGGTGGCAATCGATCAAGCCCGCAACGTCACCGATCAGCTTGCCAGTTTTTACGCATCGCTGCCCGTAACGACGCTTGACGCGAATCGCCGTGAAGCGATCGCGGGTGCTTCGGCGTCGACATCGCCTGCTGGAGTCTCCAGTGCAACGTCGGGTTTTTCGCGAAACAAGGTATTGCTCGCGGCCGTCGCGGCTTCGTTGTTGCTGGTGATCGGTTTGGTTCTCCCAGTAATGCGGGAGCGACAAATTCGAACAGCGATGGTCGATGAGTCCGGGCCCGCTCCGACTTCGGCAGCGGCGATATCGGAAGCTGCACCTTTCGAGTCAGCGGACAATGCGACACTTTCCAAAATGAGCGATGAACCAGCGGAATCATCCACAGCACAAGTTCCTGATCGTGATGCGATTGTTGCGTTGAGAGAGACGGAGAAAAGCTTACGGGCGACTCGGAAGAAAATTCGGGCTGAACTGGAGGTAGTCGTCGCACCAAAATCCGTGGCATCACCGGATCCGTCTGCTGGAAGTTCCGTAACCATTGGGCTCGATTCAAATGGGGATGCCCCCGCTCCGAATTTGCGGTTGCCAAGAAACCGAAGAAGCGGCATGGATGGAATGGATAAGGGCATGATGGAGATGGGCATGAGCAGTGCCCTTGCTCCTGGGATGGGGATGGGTGGCGCGAGTCCTCCTCCTCTCGATAGCGGCGAACTGGCGCAATTGGGACACAAGCCGAGTGCATTGCCCGGACTACCCGCCGCAGTTAGCGATGCGTCGTCAATGCAAGGGGAAACCAGAGGTACTTTGTCGGGAGGCCAAGGCCTGCCCAGTGACACGAGCGACATGATGTTGCGTGTCGAAAGTGTTCGCGACAAAACCAGCCGTCTAAGTAAAGAAGTCGAAGCCAAATTGCATCCATTTGGATCGGACGAGTTTAAATCAGAAGATGATAGCCTTGGCACTGGCCCCCAAGCTCCTGGCGACAAATTCTCGCCCATCAATGAGAACGAGTTCCGACGCGTCACCGAACACCCACTCAGCACGCTGTCGATCGACGTTGATACGGCCAGCTATGCGAAAGTTCGCAGTTTCCTGCAAGGTGGACAACTACCGCGACCGGACTCCGTTCGGATCGAGGAAATGATCAACTATTTCGATTACGACTACACCGGCCCCATCGCCATTGACGGTGAATCCACCGATCCCTTTGCCGCTGCGATGACGGCCACAGTGTGTCCGTGGGAACCGAAACACCGGCTCGTGCGAGTTGGTTTGCAAGCGAAGCATCTTACTAAACAAGAACGGCCCCGATGCAACCTCGTGTTCTTGATCGACACCAGTGGCTCGATGAGTGCCTCCAACAAACTACCTTTGGTGATCGACGGCATGAAAGTACTGTTGAATGAACTTCGTGAAGACGATCAAGTCGCGATCGTGGTCTATGCTGGATCAGCAGGATTGGTGCTCGACAGTACGCCGGTGTCGCAGAGCGAGAAGATTTTGCGAGCGTTGACGCAGTTGCAAGCAGGCGGCAGTACGAATGGTGGCGCGGGATTGCAACTTGCTTACGATACCGCTCGCGAGCACTTCTTGAAGGACGGAGTGAACCGCATCATCTTGTGTAGCGATGGCGATTTCAACGTCGGCATGACAGGCACGGACCAATTGGTGCGTGAAGCAAGAACCCAAGCGAAATCAGGCATTGACTTGACTGTGCTGGGGTTCGGCATGGGCAACCACAACGATGCAATGATGGAAAAGATTTCCAACGACGCGGAAGGCAACTATGCTTTCGTCGACACGATCGGCGAGGCCCGCAAGGTGCTGGCCGATCAGTTGACGGGGACACTTGTGACGGTGGCCAAGGACGTGAAGATTCAAATTGAATTCAATCCCGCCGTGGTGTCTGCGTATCGTTTAATTGGTTACGAAAACCGGTTGCTGGCGAAAGAGGATTTCAACGACGACACCAAGGATGCGGGTGAGATCGGAGCAGGACACCGGGTGACGGCGTTCTACGAAGTCGTGCCGGCGGGTGTGTTGCCCGACGCAGTGGCACCGCCGGTCGATCCGCTGAAATATCAACCGCAACCTCAGGTGGATGAAGAAGATGCCAAGGATGAGAGCGAACCGGCGTCGACGGAAGTGTTAACGTTGAAGCTGCGTTACAAGCCGCCGCAAGGTGACACGAGCACGTTGATGACGCGGGTGCTGGAAGATTCCGAGACGCCGTTTGAATCCGTCGACAATGATTTCCGCTTTGCCGCTGCGGTCGCTGCCTTCGGCATGCAGTTGCGATCAAGTCAGTTCGCTGGCTCGTGGACTTACGACGACGTGCTGCGAGTCGTTGAGGGTGCGACGGGAGATGACCCACATGGTTTGCGTGGCGAGATGATCGAGTTGGTCAAAGCGGCACGGAATTTGACGGTGCGAGAGCGGTGAGAAGTATACCTCTCTCAAACGAGAGAGATGATTGATCCTCCCCTACCCAGCATAACTTAAACTTAAACTTAAACTCGAACTCGACTTTCGGCGAATTGTGGAGGGTTTAAGTTTAAGTGCAAGTTTAAGTTTTTAAGAGGCATGAAAAAACCTCCCTCGAGCACTTGGTTCGAGGGAGGTTTGAAACGTGATCGTGCTCGAACAGTGTCTAGCGAACGATATTCTCATTGTTCTCGTCAGCCTTCTCGGCGATCTCAGCAGTCGGTGCGTCCGAGGCTAGTTCGCTGCCCGCGAGGATTTCAGCGATGGCTTGTTTTTGCCATTTGGTGATCGCCGCGAGCATCTTCGAAATCGAGAGGTCGTCGGCTGACACTACCGATGTCTTTTCAATAGTTTCTGGAACCGTGACTTCGACAACTGCGATTTCCTCAGCCACGTCTGCGTTGGGCGTTTCGTCCGCAACTGGTGCGGGAATGACTTCGCCGTCCAGTTCCATGGTGAGCACTTCCGCAACTGCAACTTCCGTGACGTCTGGCGTGACGACTTCGACGACAGCAACTTCTTCAGCGACGTCCGTGTTGGGGATTTCGTCAGCAACTGGTGCGGGAATCACTTCGCCGTCCAGTTCCATGGTGAGCACTTCCGCAACTGCAACTTCCGTGACGTCTGGCGTGACGACTTCGACAGCAGCAATTTCTTCGGCGACGTCCGAGTTGGGGATTTCGTCAGCAACTGGTTCGGGGATCACTTCGCCGTCCACTTCCATGGTGACAATTTCTGCAACCGCGACTTCCATTACTTCCGGGGCAACAACTTCGACAGTGGCAATTTCTTCAGCGACTTCCGCGTTGGGAGCGTCGTCGGCGACTGGTGCGGGGATCACTTCGTCGTTGACGAGCATCGTCGGCAACGGTTGCGGGGCAGGTGCGAGGGCAACGAGCAGATCACCAATCGACTCGCCAATTGCAGCGAAGGTCAAGTCACGGATGCGAGTTTGCTCGGCCAATTCAGCAGCCTTGTGGACCAACTCATCGAGACAACAGTCGGGCGAAACCTCGATCGCCGGTTCGCTGGCGACGATCTCGACACTCTGTTCCGGTGAAGCGATCACGTCGGCTGAATCGTCCAGCGTCACATAGACTTTCGATTTGATCGGCTGAACCGTTGACAGCGGCAAGAACTCCAGTTCGAGATCGCGTTGAGCAATATCGTAGGGGCTGTAAGCATCAGTGATCGTCGCGATCAACGGTGCCGAGCCGACAAGTTCATCTGCGTCGACTACACTCGAATCGACGTTTTCAGCGACAACTTCGACTTCGGCGACAGCGACTTCCGTCTCAACATCGACAGGTTCATCAGCGGCCAATTCGGTGATCGCCTCAACAACCTCCGTCTCGACAACTTCAGCTTTCAGGATCGCCGCGCCTCGCTCGGATTCGGCTGGCGTGGAATCCTCGTCCAGCCACCAGCGGTTCAATGCGCTGGCTTCGGCGAGTTGGCGAGTGGTTGGTGCCGTGTCGGCTACTTCAAACACTGCCGATTCTTCAATCACGGCGACTTCTTCGGCGGCTGGAGGAGTCTCCAGCGGTGTCGTTGCTAACGGTGCCGAATCATCTTGAACCGTGTCGAACGGTCCGAACATCGCGAAAGGCTCAAGGATTTGTTCCACCGAGATTCCGGCCCTCGCGGCTGACGCACTGACCGCCGCAGCGATCACTTGGTTGAATTGATTGGACGTCCGACTGATTGCCGGAGTCGCGTTTGTTTCAACCGTATCTTCTGCAGCCATCGCTTCCAGTTCTACCACAGAAGTTTCAACTGCGGCGCTATCATGCGTTCCGATCGCTGGCGTGATGACCTCCTGTTCGTCGGCTGTGAACTCATGAACCAAGATCGAGATGCCGCCACGCTGCTCAGGTGGCGTGACGACAGCGGAGGCCGGTGTGGCCGCTGCGGCCAGCGAGGTACCAGCGATGAGACCGGCGAGTACGAAGCGGCGAACGCGACGTGAACTGTTGTTGAAATTTTTGAATGATTGCGTTTTTTTCATCTGAATAATCCTTATGTGATGAAACCTTTGAGCCTTCACCGTCTGCAAGTGTCCCGAACATCGGTATCTTGGCAGAAATAATGGGTGTCGACGAACAAAGGTAGGCGAGCAAAACAATGTGCCCGCCGATTGGTGGGAAATTTGAGGTGGGATGCGACGAACACTTCGCGGTCGTGAAAGTCCATGATTCGGATGAAAGATAAGAAACCGAATCACCACTCCGAACGCTTCCGTGCGTTCATCGCTGCATAGCACGTTATCGACGACCTTGCCGGATGGGGGCAAAGTTTCAATAAGTGAAACTGAGTATTTCTGGGAAAACAATCCGCTTGTAGTGATTGGGCAAGAACCATTTCCTGCTTTCCG
Source organism: Rhodopirellula sp. (assembly GCA_041740155.1). Taxonomy (GTDB): domain Bacteria; phylum Planctomycetota; class Planctomycetia; order Pirellulales; family Pirellulaceae; genus Rhodopirellula. Next base: position 9,092 of record JBGSMN010000148.1, on the reverse strand, counting down.
CTAGCCTGTCTGCATTGGTACACCTCCTTGAACGGTCGCACAGTGTGCCGCAAACTAGGCTTGGTGAAATCATTCGGCTCATTTGTCATTCCACGTACCCACTTGTTTGATCATGCCACCTGAAGCCAAACCGTTGCTCGATCCGACGATGCTATTCAAATTCGAGGTGCGCTTGCTCAAGCATGATCTGACGTGGACACCGCGTGGACTTTCTTTGCCAGAGTCCTGTCGGCTGCCATCATTCGGTGCTTTATCAGGTGGTCCGATCTTTGCCGATTTGCGTGTGGCTTGGTCGATCGACGGGATTGGGTTTACGGTAAAGGTGTCGGGCAAGCGTGCGATGCCATGGTGCCGTGACACGCGGCTCGATGAAAGCGATGGATTGCATCTTTGGATGGACACTCGCAATAGCCCGAGCATTCACCGGGCGACTCAGCACTGCCATCGGTTTCTGTTTTTACCCGCAGGTGGCGGACCACAACGGGATCGCCCAGTCGCCACGTTGATACCGATCAATCGGGCGCGTGGGAATCCGAAACCTATCGGTGATCGTGTGCTGCAAATTCACGCAGCACCGAAACATGACGGCTACGAAATGTCAGGCTTGATCCCAGCCACAGCGATGACCGGTTACGAACCGCATGATCAACCGCGAATGAGCTTTTATTACGCGGTCACGGATCGTGAGTTGGGTTCCCAATCGTTGACCCTGAGTGATCAGTTCCCGGTCGCGGAAGATCCATCGCTATGGGGCGAAGCGGCACTGATTTCGTAAGTGGGGATCACGTTCCGCTGGGTGCGTTCAATGCGGTTTACAAGGGAGAAACAGTGACTTATTCAAAGTGAGACGGTGCCTGCTAGGCGAGGTTGTTTGAGATTAAGGTTAAGTTTGTAATGATGCTAATGTTCGGCAAACCAGGTGTGGATGCAGGTGTATATCAAACTTATGTTGCGAGGAAGCCGCTAGTCCTGCCGCAATGCACTCACTATCTCCGCCGGTTACTACCACGGTTGGCACGTCACCGTACAATCGCACGAGCCGCTCGATTCCACCGACCACGCTCGACAGAATCCCCAAACGAATACCGTCGACGGTGTTCTTGCCAGGTTGCAAAATTGGTGACGTACACGAAGATTCCCAGTCAATCTGCGGCAATCCATCAGTGCCTGCTGCCAGCGCGGCAGTTTGCATTTCAAGCCCAGGAATAATCGCTCCGCCGCGATAGATGCCCTCAGCATCGACCAAATCCACCGTGGTGGTCGTGCCAGCATCGACAACCACCAGCGGTGTCGGGTAACCAAGCGTTGCGCCGAACGCGCCCACGATGCGGTCGATGCCGACTCGCTCGGGATGGTCTGTGGCCACACGAATCGGTAAGTCGCTGCGGGTGATGCGGCGGATACGAATTCGCTCACCCGAGAGCGACTCTGCTTGCGCAATCAACTCGTTGGCCGCCGCACGATTGACACTGGCAATTCGCGCCTCGATGCCGCTCGCAACCGCCGCGCGATCGGCCAGCAATTGCGCCACGGCGGCGAAGGTTTCAGCATGGGCAACCCGCCGCACGACCACTTCGTCCCGACCAGCAAACGCGACCTTGATCGCGGTGTTGCCAACATCAATCCCCACCGTCACGACGGAGAACCCGGTTCATCGGATGGTTTTTGATCGCGAACGATCGGTGCCAAGGTGCGGCCCTGCGGCGATTGCTTGCCCCAAATTTCGGGCACGTCGCGTGCTTGGTTTTCGTTGTTCAACTCAGCCGTGGCGGCAAGTTTGTGCGGTGGTGTGCGACGCGCCTTTTTCTTCTCAACAGGCACGTCGACTTCACGGATCGGATTGAGTTCCTCGCCAGCTTCGATCATCTCGGCGCGACGTGCTGTGACGCGCTGCATGATTTCTTCGACCAGTTCACGCAGTCCAATCTCGGCCGCAGCACTGATCGCGAGCAGGTCGCGGTTATGCTTGACGGGATTTTCAGCGAAGTGTTGTTTGAGTTTCTGAAAAACTTCGCCGTCTGGATCGAGTTCTGATTTCGTCATCACAACGAGCTCGTCTCGATCGCCCAAACTGGCTTCGTATTGCCTGAGTTCATCGCGAATTGTGGCGTAGTTTTCGACCGGATCGGTGCCATCAACGGGTATCGGTTCAACGAGGTGAACCAGCAACCCAGCTCGCTCGACGTGTCGCAAAAACTCGTGACCCAGTCCGATACCTTCGCTGGCACCTTCGATCAAGCCTGGGATATCAGCGGTCACGAATGAGCGTTCGTGATCGACATCGACAATCCCCAGATTGGGAAATTTGGTTGTGAAGGGATAATCCGCAATCTCGGGGCGAGCGCTTGAAATTCGCGACAATAGTGTGCTCTTACCCGCGTTGGGTTTCCCAATCAAACCTACGTCTGCGATGGACTTAAGTTCCAATACGACGTGTCGTTCCTCACCGGGTACTCCGTGTGTCCGCATTCGGGGGACTTGCATCGTCGACGTTTTAAAACGAGTGTTGCCGTGTCCTCCACGGCCACCGCGACAGAGCACGAACTGCTCACCGGGTTTCGTCAAATCTTTGATGACGAAACCGTCAGCGATGTCGATCACGCTGGTGCCGCAGGGAACGTACAGCCGCATCTCGCGACCTTTGCGACCGTGCCGCATCGCGCCTTCACCATGCTTACCCTTCTCAGCGCGGATGAAACGTCGAGTAGCGAACGCGGCGAGCGAGTTGACACCGACGCGGGCCTCTAAAACGATGTCACCGCCTTTGCCTCCGTCGCCGCCATCAGGTCCCCCTCGGGGAATATATTTTTCACGCCGGAAACTGGTGCAACCATCACCACCTTTGCCAGCAGAGAATTCGACTTCGACGCGATCAACAAACATGAGGAGAGCTATGAGCTGCTAGCCGGTAGCCATTAGCGATTAGCTTTAAGCTTTCTCGGCGTTGGGGAGATGGGATAAAAAAAGACGTGACGAGTTCTCGTCACGCCTCTATAGTAATGGATACAACTGTCTTTCGTCAAAAAGCTAATTGCTAAAAGCTAATCGCCAATAAGCTTTTAGAGGAATGCAGCCAAGCGACTGCACAGGTCGGCGGTGCGGCACGAGTAACCCCACTCGTTATCGTACCAAGACACAACCTTGACGAACTTGCCCTTGTCGCCGAGGACTTGGGTGTAGTCGGCAGCGAAAATGCTGCTGTGTGGGTCGTGAACGATGTCGCTGCTGACGATCGGGTCCGTCGCGAAGAACAAGATGCCCTTGAGCGGTCCTTCAGCGGCAGCCTTCATCGCGGCATTGATCGTTTCCTTGGTCGCTTCCTTGGCCAAGTTGCAGGTCAAGTCGACGACGCTGCCCGTTGGCACTGGAACTCGCATGGCGATACCAGTCAATTTGCCTTGCAATGCAGGAATTACCAAACCGACGGCCTTGGCAGCACCGGTGCTGGTGGGGATGATGTTCAACGCCGCAGCACGGGCACGATACAAATCTTCGTGCGGTTGGTCTTGGACGTTCTGATCGTTTGTGTACGCGTGAACGGTCGTCATCAAACCTGACTCGATGCCGAACGTATCATTGAGCACCTTGGCGACGGGTGCCAAACAGTTGGTGGTACACGATGCGTTGGAGATGCACTGCAGATCAGCGGTCAATTTGTCATCGTTGACGCCGAGCACACAGGTCAAATCGGCACCGTCTTTGGCAGGTGCGCTGAGGACGACCTTCTTAGCACCGGCAGCGATGTGGCTGTCGTAACCAGCCTTTTCACCGGAGGCGCGACCAGTGAAGAAACCAGTCGATTCGATCACGATGTCGATCTTGAGATCTTTCCATGGCAATTTGCGAGGGTCTCGCTCAGCCAGTGCGGCGATCTTTTGGCCTTCGACGGTCAGTGACGAATCGTCGTAACTGACTTCGCCGGGATAACGACCGTGAACACTGTCGTACTTCAGCAGCGTTGCCAGGGTTCTATTGTCAGTGAGATCGTTGATGGCGACGACTTCAAATTCGTCCTTACGTTCCATCAGGTTGCGGAAGGTCAAACGTCCGATGCGGCCGAAGCCGTTAATTGCTACTCGAATAGCCACTTTGCTCAGATTCCCTTGTAGGTGAAGTTCAGTTACCACTATTGGGCGCGGATTATAGGAACGAGTCCATCATTGAAACAGCCCCCGCCAGCACTTCTCCGCCAACAAATTCCGCCGGTCTCATGCCCGAAACAAATCCAAATTCAGTCGACTCTGCCGCTACATACCCACGCCGACCCGCACCACAGGCGGATCAGACGGCGTGGCGACGTCCCGCAGGGGTCTCCGTGGGCACGTGGCGATACGCTCAAGAAGGGACGATCGCCACCCGCTACGATGAATTTGTGGCGGGAACCCCGCTTTGTCACATCGACTTGGAACTACTCAGTGAAGTTTTTCCGGCGTTGGCAATGAGCGAGGGCGAGTCAGCCCAGTTGACGGTGCAGCCTGGGAACGACGCACTCGAACATAACAGTGACGCTGAAATCGCTCAGAAAAAAAAACACCCGACAAATTGTCACGAGTCAGGAAACTGGGTTCTCGATCTGGGGTGTGGCACTGGGAGAGCGTCGGCGGTGTTGGCGGCAAACGGCTACGATGTCTTGGCGGTTGACCTGTCCATGCCGATGTTGCGCGAAGTTCGCGACCGGGGTCTTGCGTCTGTGGTGACCTTGCAAGCGAATTTAGTGGAGTTGGAGGGGATCGCCGATAGCGTGGCGTGCGGCGCGGTTTGTTTATTCAGCACGCTGGGGATGATCCAAGGTCGTACAAATCGGCGACGTTTTTTATCGCACGTGCGGCGGATCATGCGCCCGGGCGGTCGGTTTTATTTGCACGTGCATCATCGCTATGCGGCAATCGCAAGTCTGCCGACAATGCGACAACTCGTAGGCTCAGCGATTCGGAGCGTGACGCGAACTGATTGCGAGTTTGGTGATGCGGTATACGGGTATCGGGGCTTGCCCGATATGTTTTTGCATCAGTTCTCACGTCGCGAATTAATCGCTGATTTTGCTGCGAGCGGTTGGCAAGTTCAGCGTTGGGAGCGATTGTCTGTCGACGGTTCGCGATTGATTCAGCGCGGGATTGCCGGTGGTTTCTTGATTGTGGTGGAGTGAGCAGGAAATAGAATCCCACTCCGTTCTCAACCACGACCCAGGCTAAAGTTGATCACTGACGCGCAAACTGAATCAGCCATTTCACGCACAGGAGAACGCAGAACAGAGTCATCGGGCCACACTAAAACGCGTTCCCACGGCAACTCGCGTGGTTGTCTCGGGGCTGATCGCTAGTGCGATCCAACCATCACGCAGTTCAAACTGACTGATCGCGAGTCCCTGAGCTGCTGGATGTTCGATCAAACGAGGGGTCGTCAGAGGGATGTGACGCTGTTCTGAAAGAATTTTGTTGAACAACGCTCGGATCGGAAAACGTTCACGCATCGACATGCCTGGGCCACTGATGCTGAGGTGTCCATCACGAACGAGCCGTGCATCTAAGCCGTTGATCTCGGGGCGATAGCCTGCCCGGACGATAAACCGCGTTAACGCAGTGCCCTCGGGTTGCGATAAACTGACCACTCGCAGAGTCAACCACAGCTTTCCGTTTTCAATCTCGACGGTGATCGGGCGAGTCGCTGCGAACTCGATCAACGCGCCACCGGGAACGTCTGCAGGCAGTTCCTCGGCTTGGCGTCCGAACAGTTGCACCGTATCGGTGTAAAACTGTTCGATCGTCTTGGCGTTACCGGTTGGTAGCAAACGCTCCATCGTGTTGTTGAAAGCTGATTGATGAATCTGCAAACTCATCCAACTGTCGCTCCACGCCCGCGGGCGGGGAGTGTTCGATGCGAGTTGCCAATCGCCTGCCAAACGATACCGGGCAACTAAACGCTCAGGCGTCGTCTGCAAATCAATCACTCTCGGCTGCAAATCCAAGCGACCGAGTGGACCGAACACGAAATCATCGAGTTTGGTTTCCGCGTCGGCGGTTTTATCAGTCAATTGCGATTGCAATTCCGTTGTGACTTGCGTGCGGATCTTTTCGTTGCTGACACGCTGAGCGATCGGTCGTGCTTGTTCGAATCGACTTTCGGCGATGCCGCGAACGAGCGATCCAACCAACGGCCAGCCTGCGTAGCGATTGCGGATGCCGCTGAGTTGTTGCGTCCCAGTAACGTTGATTTGTGTTTGGCCGATGCGATATCCATCAGGGCGAATGATCAGCGGCGTGTTCGCTTGGAAAACGTTCTGTCCGCTGCTCAACACCGACACGCCCGATTGGCCACTATGGCTACGGGTGGCGACGTTGCCGTGCGTGCCAATGGTGATGTTCCATGAATCCGAGGAAGGTTGTAGTTGCAAACTGAGTTGGGAATTCACAGTGCTCGTACCACGCACTTGATTGCCAAGTAACGTCGTGTGGATCGGTTCGGTACGGTTCGGTACGGGAGGTAACAGTCGATTGATCAAGTCGATCGAGATTGCGGTCCGCACGTTGGCGTTTCGGTACGTTACGTCGATCGCTTTGGCTACGCGGGCAGCGTCGATGTCATCTGAAAAACGCAGCGACTGATACACTTCGCTGACCTTGATTGCGGCCAGGTCGATCGAATCGGTTTCGCCACGTTCGAGGTCGCCGAGCAAGCGAGCGTAGTCGATCGGTTGGGCAGTCCATGATTGCAACACGGTTGCCAAACTCATGACCGCATCTTGTTGCAACCACTGACGATGTTCGCCTTGCAAGGAATAATGATTTAGGCGTGAAAGGAATCGTTGTGCTAACAAAGCTCGTTCGTCGGCGTCGTCGGAAACCGCTGCCGTTTCGATTTCGTCAAGTAACAAAAACGAGTTCCAGCCTTCTATGTCGCCAGTCTCTGACAATTTGTCGCGTACGGCGGCGACGAGGTCCGCAACATGCGTGCTGATTGCGGCGGCTTCGTTTTGAAAGCGGACCAGCGAGTAACCTTGCGCGCCTCCGAACAGTTCCGCGCCGGGGACCGATGTCACAGATTGGCTGATCGAGGCAACGTTTTCGTCGCTTGACTCACGAGCCAATTGCCAAATCGGTCCCCACACGGCAGCCCGACGGGAGAGCGCGTGGGAAGCACGCAGCCATCGGATTTGCTGGTCGCGCGCCGGCACTCGTTCGGCAAGCTGCAAACCAGCTTCGGCAAGCGCCGCGAGATTGCGGATCAATTGACCGCTTCGTTCGTCGCCGATTCGCGGCAAGTCTCGCAGTTCATTGAGCGTCGTGTCGACATTATCCGCCCAGCGTCCCATCACTATCGCGCTGGCTTGACGCTCCAACGAAGTAGCCGCATCGAACTTGTTCAAACCACGGTTGCCACCGGAGACGAGTTCACGCAATAGCGTTTTACTCGCTGCGCTCCGCATCGAATCATCACCATCGCCTGCAGGCATCTCGACGGATGTCAACGTGCTATGGTTCGAACCGTGTCCGAGGACTCGCAGGAGATCCGCATCAGCAGCAATCATGGCGAGTTCTTGACGCAACTGCTTCGGCTGCGGCCACGTGACAGGGTTGCCGTCATTCGCTGAAACAGGCAACTTCAACGAATGAACCGATGACTGCAAGTCGTTCGCGACGGTCGCGATTTCACGACTCGGCTTGGCAAGATACATGACGTTTCGAGGGATCAACGTTTCGTCATTTCTCAACGTGCGAACTCGTGCTTGATCCGACGCGATCGCATCCCAACTGGCGATCGGGTTAATACTTGTCATCCACAATGCATGTACGTCAGCTAGGTTGCGACCGGTGGCGGCAAAAGGATCTTCCACTCCGGGGGAGAAAATGGAAGGCAGAATAGGACTAGCCCCGGTGCGGGCGAGTCGTCCTGAGTATCCTGCGAGCTCCGCCACCGGATCGAGTACCGGTGCCAACAACGTGCGAGCGATCACTTGACTGCTCGCGGTCAAGTCCGCTGGGGGGGCGAGCGAGCGTCCACTCTCGCTCACCAAATCTCCTGCCCCTGACTGCATTGCGACACCAGTGATCTGGCCAGTCAATCGGTTCGGAGCGGCCAATCCTCGCAACCCGCAATCGGGTCGGTGCGTGGGGGCGGCGGCGCGGAGCGAACGCGACATGGAGCTGCTGGCAAGTTCATCGCTGACAAACATCGCTTGATGCGGTGATGAATCATGGTCATCACCGTTGTCATCGAAGGGATGCAGCAGCGAATGGGCAATGCGAACGACGCGGGCGATTGTCGATGAGCCGATCTCCAACTGGGAGGATCGGTCTGATTGTGGCTGCGTGTGCCAACAGCGTGGCAGCGTCGAGGCAGCGACGATCGCTGTCGCCGCGATGGCGGGCCAGAGAATCAGTGCTCGTTTGACTTCCTTGTCCATCGTTCTTATGCCCGACGTTCGGGCATCCATTGCAAGTGCAGGGGGAGGAGTAACAGGGCGGTTGGGCCGGCCGGTGATGAAAGCAATCATTGCTCACCACGATGCCAACACAACTTTGTCAAATCGAGTGATTCGCATCAGCCGGTGCGCCTTTGCGTTGGCTGGTGCGCCATAGATTCACTAAACCTGAAAGACGACGTGCCCCTTTAGCTTCGCTTGTCGTCAAAGTGCCTATCGACGATCAAAGTCGATTGAAATCAGAAACGCTTGCCGGGACGGTGCAGTGAGCACGAACGTTGGATAAGAAAGGACCGCGAGAATGCGATCAGGCTGCGAAGATGGTCGCTCGGGACAAATGCGAACAACCGGTGCAGATGGAAAGAGAGACCAGCAAAGTACACGTGAAACAGTGTGAAACAATGTCTCTCAAACGACGCTTTGCTGACTAGTGACAATTAGATTCAGTTCGAACTACGCTGAGATCGGTCATAAGTCTATTTTTTATTATTCATTTGCCATAGGAGCCTAGGCTTAAGCTGGACTGCTAAAAAGTTGGGCTTGCTGTGCAAATGAGCCCTGCTGGATTTGTTTACTTGAATGATTCAGTCTCCCCTCTCCCCGAAGGAGGTCGTGCAGTTTTTAAGTCGTTGAAACGTGGGCATTTACGTTAATTCGTTGCAGGTTATCCAGA
>JBGSMN010000124.1:0-3341 GCA_041740155.1 Rhodopirellula sp. | reverse complement strand
GGTCTCATTCTTGGATGCTAATGAGACGAATCACTGCACGGAGGAAACTGTCGAACACGGTCGACCCACTTGATAACCGGTCCTTAAAGTTCGCTTTGAATATCTTCAGCACCGGCGCGACTTCCGACAGAACGCCACAGCGTCAGGTCGACACTTTCGGTCACAAAATCAACTGAGCCATCGCATCGCAACATGTGTGCGCCGCCGATGTGTCGACTGCTTGCCGGCATGGTTGCTTTGAACGGAAAAAAACCGCACGAGCGACGGTTGGGAACATCCACGTGTAAGTAAACGTGTTGTCCATTCATCCAAGGAGCTCCCATGAAAATCGGGAACTGAGTGGCAAGCGTTGTGATATTAGTCGCGTTGCACATTCGAATTGTCTCGTCCGGGGTTGCCGGATCTCCGCTAGCAAGGAACACGTCTGAATCGGGACTAATCATGCCATTGCTTCCGTCGGTTAACATTCGCTCGGCGAAGGCAGCGGTATTGCTTAGGCCGTCAAGTACATCGCGAAACTTTAGCTGACGAGCCCGAATGAAAGGTCCATTTTGAAGCAAGGGATCTTGCCAGATGTGCTGGTTGCCAACATTGGCCATATAGTTTGTGGCACCGCCGGTCTGAGGTTGAGGATTGTCCAGGTCCGAAGGACATCGGAACGTCTCGACTTCGGTTAATCTCGCAGCACCATTGAACGGGTCGGTTAATGGACGAGCGAAGTCAATCTGCTCGTGCAACGCCGTTTGTTCAATGTGCGGCAAAATCTGGCTGAGCGTTGAATATCCGGGGCTATTGTTTGGTGGCCGCGTTCCGCCCCAGCCAAACGGAAGCGATTTGTAACTGCTGTGGTAGTTGTGTAACCCCAAGCCGATTTGCTTCAAATTGTTGCTGCATTGCATTCGCCGCGCGGCTTCGCGTGCCGCTTGAACAGCAGGCAAAAGCAAACCCACGAGGATGCCAATGATTGCAATCACGACCAACAATTCAACTAGTGTAAAACCAACTCGATTCTTAGGCTTGATCATCAATAGGACTCCAGAAAAATTCAGTAAAAGAAATGAAACACCCAATGTCACATGCCAAAATGAGGGCCGGCAACAAACGTAAAAAGAACAAACGCAATTAAAGATAGGACGAAACGGTCGGCATCAGATGCCGCGACGATTTCGAAAAGCGACGACTGCGAAAAGCGACGACTGCGACGCTCATCCATGATTCAGCTCGGTTCGAAAACCCAACTGCAGGGCACATTCCGTAACCAAACGGCGATAGAGCTCAACCCAAAGATATGGGTTGATAGAGTAAGTAATCCACAAAAGCGGCAACTGAAGTCCGTCACTATCCAAAAGCAACGCAGACGCACCAGAAATATGTGCTTAAGCAAACCCACTCGAATGAACCGTCAATCACACTGCACGACTGCCAGGTATCCAGAATGCTTCATCAAGAAGCACTCAAGTCCCCTGTTAACGCGACTATGCAACGACAGACGATGCTCTAGCAGTGACCGGAAACCATTCGAGGTGGCCGAAAGATATCAGTAGTTAAACTGATGGGATAAGAATGTGGTGCGCGATCGTAGTTGAACGGCACGGGCAAGGAACAATCAGTCGCTTTAGTTAGTGCAGCAAACGCCTTGACCGAAATCAGTTTCGGTGAATCTGCGAGGTTAGCGACTGGGGCGTTCGGCGATTGAGAACAACCAGGCCCATGACATCGACGTGGAACCTCTGGTAAGTCGTCTTGCAACGATTGACCGACTGCCCCACCAACGCCCGAATTGCTCTGCTCCTGATGCGACATTTGCAAATAGTCACCGCATGTAGCGAGAGCCCTGCCAGGAAGAAGGGCAACGACGAACCCACAGCACAGCAGCGTGAAAGCTACTTTTCGTATGCAGAATGGGGATACATTCGTTTGCACGATTCAAACCCTTGAGCAGTCATTCGCCACAGGACGAAATCTACTTAGGATGGCGGATAAACCTTTAGTCAGAGCTAAGGCTAGGCATTGCGTCGCAAAAGTCAAGCGATAAGCAACTAATTTAATTTCTTTTGCGGTCTCGCCGCCATTCTCAAAGCGAAAAGAATTCATCTTGCCCCGAGACCTGTTTCACAGGTACCTGATGAATGATGGAATCAGTGCATTACGTGACCTGCTTGTGGCCGGGTTTGCCGGAACTGTGGTGGCGCGGGAGGCTTTCAGCTTTACCGGCAGCGGTTGGCTTTGCGCTGGCGATAAATTTCGTGCTTGTCACGCGGTTCATTTATCCCGAGTGGTTGCCCAGTGGATTGGCCGCAATGGCGTTCTGGATTGGCTTGATCGCTTGGGGATTCTTGGTTTATCGCAACATTCGCGAACTGCCCGAAATCGTTTTTCCACGAGCAGTGAGTGAGGCTCCCGACGTTTTTCCGGACGCTCAATTGGCGTACCTGAAGGGCGATTGGAAGCTGGCGGAACAATTGCTCAATGACGTGCTAGCAATTGAGCACCGTGACGCGCCCGCGCTGTTGCTGCTTGCCGGTGTCTACCGAATCACCCAGCGCCACGAATCGGCGCAGATGTTGATGAAGGAAATCAGTCGACTAGAAGTTGCCGATGGATGGTACTTGGAAGTTGCGGCGGAGCGTCAGCGGTTGGATCAGGCGATTGAAAAGCACAACCAACTCAGCGAAGAAGAAGCCAGCGAAGCAGAACTCAGCGAAGCAAAAAGCTCGCCAACTGCCGATTTGCCAGAACAGCGCGGCATGGCAGCGTAATCAGCGATGTAGCGACGTGTTTTATCGAAGTCGATTATCAATCAAGTCTTGGGTCATCCGCAGAGGAGCTTGCCGCTCCGTTGTATTTATTTAGCGTCGGCTTTGCATCGTTACCGGGGAAAGACCGATCCGACTCAAGCCCAGCGAGAGCGATCGCACCGAAACCGCTCGCGCAACGAGTCAGCATTTCACGTCGGGTCGGTGGTTGCGGTTGGAGCCGCTGGCAGGGATAAGGATTCATTGAAAACGTTACCCCGCATTATTCACCAAGGGTGTGATTTTGGTTGCTCTTGTTGTTGACTCGATTGCGAGCGTTGCTGTTCGTGATTTTGGCGTTGATTCTGGCCGTGGGCGCCCAACGGCCCCCTCCCCAAAGTCGCTTCTTGTGTCGATGGGTGCCGTTAATGACGAAGCACTTCTCGCAGGTGGGCGTGCTCCGGCGGTGGCATGAAGCCCTGCCCAACACTCGGCTTCGGTAGCGTCACTTGCCAGCTTTCAAGACGCTCGATCAGACGTGACCACAGCGGCTCGGCCGACTGGGCGATGCGTAGAACCAGTCGCCGCGAATGCTTGACCATCCGG
>JBGSMN010000084.1:0-22714 GCA_041740155.1 Rhodopirellula sp. | reverse complement strand
ACTCTTCTCACCTATTGGGTGACTTGCTGGCTGACGATCAGACTCTTTCACCAACAATCGAACGCTCCGCAACCTTCAAAGTCAATTCCAATGCTCAATTGGATCGCCTTTGTCCCCGTTCTGGGTGTCGCGTACGTAGCCTGGCAAAAAGAGGTTTCTGTGCCACATCTGCAATTTGCTTTCGTACTGATCGGGGCTGCATTGATCAATGGAATTACTGAAGAAATGTACTGGCGAAATATGTTTGCATCTCTATTCTATCCCCATCGCCTTTTCGGTGCTGCTATTCCCTGGCTTCTCTTTTCGATGTGGCACGTTGCGTTTCTCGCAATTCCGAACGTCGCGTACGAGGGCGGCGCTTTGTTGCTTCTCGGCGGCGCCGCTGTACTAGGTGCGATTTGGGGGGCAGCCTATTGGTTCAATCACAGTTTTTGGGTTGTCGCGTCAGCGCACGTTTTGGTGAATGTGTTTGCCTTTGCCATGATGGCGAAAGACAACGCATGGCCTCCGTGAATTCACAATAAGGCAGAACCACGACACGCACCCGAGTCGGCGAGTCAAGCGGTTGGGCAAGGAGAAGTCTTTCGCGCGCCCTCGGTGAAGTCACCTTTACCCGACAGACAAAGCATGGACCAGTTGAATATGCTACTCACTAAGACCGCCTTCACTACCAACCGATGACAGAGCATTCAAATGTTGCAACAACCTGGGGTGGGCCAGCCAATCCACCAAAGCCGTTGAGATGGGCAATGGTTGGCATCCCAGCGATGAACCGAACGAAGAGTTGCGAGAGTTCGCGGAGAACGGGATGTCCATTGTAGTCCCAAAGGATTGGTGGCACGCACCTCGCGAATTTGCGTTCTGCGGTGGTGGCCGTTTTTGTTCAAGACTGTCTGCAGAACCGCTTTCGGATAAATTCGACGACACATCGTTTACTGATCGCTGGAACTACAATGGAACCGCGGTGCCGTCCCGACAATCCATGGTGGATAATGGCGGAGGCCCCAAGGGCGGAAACTTTAGGTTTGAATTCATCGTCGCCCCATCAACGTCTCGATATCTCGTCGGCTACAATTGCCGAGAGCCGATTCACTGAGCTTCCTGGGATTGTCGCCCGTTACCTTAACTCGTTTCGTCCGCCACAAGAGAAAGGGCGAATCGGGGACCCAAGCGATGCACCTCAACTACGAAAAGAGGCCTTTTGAAGTGGCAGATCTTTCGTCACGGCCAGGTGATCGCTGACTTTATCCGACTGACGTCTTGCAGAACTCAAAATGGCACATGAATTGAAACGAAAGCAGTGGGACGAGACAGATGACCCCGTCCCGATGATCGAGCACTTAGGTCGTCGCGGCTGTACACTCGGTTTCACACCGTTGGCTGACGTGTTACTGATTCGCGTTTGGCGTCGCGTCACGGATGAAACCTTCCGTCAAGTGATGTACGACTGGCTTGGCACTGGACAAACCAAACTTACGCAGGACGAGGCAATCGCGGCTGCCGAAGATCGCATCAAAGTATTGTCAAAAAAACTGGCACGCCTCGAACCGGATAGTGCCGAACACATTGACATCACATATGAGATCAAACTTGGCAAATCCCTGTTGGTTTTTGACGGCGCTGGATTTGAGGAAACGATGATTGACCTCTGTCAGTCGATGGCGGCAATCGCCGACAACCCTGCAAAGGAACGCAAATGGCAGGCTGACACTATTCGCGGATTGTTTGACTATGCCTATAATCCACCGGAAGATTAGAGACAACAAGGCGGATAAGAAAGCGTTGGACACGGAGCCGCGGATCAGGCGGCTTTGAAATAGCAACTTTTCTTGCCGCGGCCCGGTCAACGCGGCGGTTAGCGGCCAGAAATGAGATTCATTCTTGCCGTCACCTTGTTTTTCGCAATTGGCTGTATCGACTCTACGCCCATGACCAAATCCTCAAACCCGACCGCCGACAAACTGTTCCAACTCGAACTTGCAAATCGCGAGTTGCCGTTTACGGTGACCGACGATGGACTCTATAGAATCCGGTTTGGCGACGTGACGGCAACCGTCAATCTTGAAAACATTCGCCGGAACTACGAGCGGGACAACGAAGCCGATGCGATCGTACGCTTTGCGAAGCAATTGGATGTCGACATGTTCGACAACATTCCGGACTGGGAATCGGTGAAATCTCACTTGCGATTCTCTATCGAACCATCTGACTATAAAACCGGTTTCGACGACACATTGCGTGAAATCGTGTCCGACGAACTGGTCCAGGTGTTTGTTTTTACACCTCCTGATGGATCGCGGATTTCGTGGATCACTCATTCAATGCTGACGGAATGGAAAGTCACGCGATTAGCTGTCGTCGACCATGCCGACGCCAATATGAATCAATTGATCGCGAACACCAAACTGGAGATCGAAGAAATCGATGGCGTGAAACTGGGCATGCTTTCCACGACGGACACACCGTTCAAGGCATCGCTTATTCTCACGAAACGATTTCGTGAATTGGTCAGTGATGAGGGTGTAACCGCAATAGGAACGTTCGCTCCCAAACGCCGCTAACCAAGCGTTAAACGCGATCGGGCGATCATGCCGGTTTTTTGAAATCAACGTCACACGCGTCCGCCGCGTTAATGCAAACCTTCGCCGACAAAAGAATGATTCCGCGCCGCTTTACAAACCAAACTGTATTGGTGACTCTGTTGGTTGCCGGACTTGCATTCGCGATCGGTCCATTCGTGCTTCGTCGCGTGAAATACTTGAACCAGTATCAGCATCTTTCCGGTGCTGCGGCGAAATGGAAACGGCAGCCTCATCATTGCGAAGGCTACACATTCCAAGCAGCGAACGGAACGTGGCTCTCGGTATCTACCGCAGAAAAGATTGTTGCGGACGATTACTCAACGGCAACCTACGATGGTGCCACGCCGGATCCCAGCAGGTTCTTCGTGGTGCCTCCCGGCAAATGGGATGACACGATTGACGACATATTAGCCGTCTGGGACGATTGCGACTGAATTCAAATACCAAACAGCGGCGAACCAAATGGTGCACGCGAGCCGAGCGTTTGCGGATGGAAAGTCAACTGCGCGTGCCGGGTGACCACTGACGTTCGTCAGCAATCACCTTCAAATCGGTGGAGGATCGCAGATGAAGATCAGCCGACGTGACGTAATCGCTGACGCTATTGGCGGGACCAGCGGCATGACTGCCGTCACCTTGGCCGCGTTGGCTCTGAAGCTAAACTCGGAATCAGATCTCACACCAAGAGCGAGCTTTCCCGTAGAAGACTCATTTCGGTTTGTCGAAGCTAAAGGCTTACCGGGACACGAGATCGAAGGCTTTCCCAATCAACACGATCAGATTGCCGTGAAATCACAGGAACATCGATTGCGGGTTCCAGCACGTCCCGTCCACAGTAACGACCCGATAGCGATCGACATGTGGTGGTTCGGAGTAGCGGTTAACGGTATCCCGTTCGATCTGTCCGGGCCATTTTCAAACGGTGATGTCTTCAGTGACTGGCAGTTTGAAGTTCGTCATCCCACAAACGCGATTTTCCGGGACAATCTACCTGGGACGTGATATTTCGCTGCGAACTCCATCAACATGGGAGTTTCTGATATCAAATATCAGAAACTCGAAACATTGACGAGTCGCACGCCACGATGGCGGTAACGCCTAGATACGTTTTGACCAGTAAAACACGTGATAATTCAGTATAACTGAAAATGGGCGATACAGAACTCGAATCTGTGACCTCTGCCGTGTGAAAATACTTTTGCCTGCTCCATTTAACAGCACGTTTCCCAGCGATTTGCTAGTCTAAACGATGCAGCATCGCTGTTGCAAGCCCTTTCACGCAGTAGTTCGTGTTTGCAGTGATTTGCAGTATTTCTGCAACTTGAAGGAACGCCAAAACGGTAAATACCGGTTTGGCTTTTGACTTTTTTTAACAATGCGTTGCACGTAACGCGTAGCCTAGCTCTCAGCTCAGAAAGTTGTGAGACGCTTTGCTCTTAGCTTTCGCCGCCAAGCCTATAGCAAGACCAAGCCTGCAGTCACATGATCCAGTCGTCAGGCTGCTCCGTTCTCCTGAAGGGTGTCCCGGCAACGTCTTCGGCAGCGTTCGTTTAAGTAACGCAATCACGCTTGCTCCAGGATACCTCCATCGCGAGAAGTAGCAGGAAAGCCGAGAATAAACGATTTTGACGTCACAATGCAGACTATCTTATTAGTTCGCACATCGCCTAGAAAACCCTGCTCGAAATAGGTTCCTGGGCATTTCCACGAGATCTGGTATGCCACAACCCAAAGAATCACCGTCGAAACCTCCGATCAGCGAGAAAACCGTCAAGACATGGCAGCGACGTTATGCAAGTTCCAGCCCACGGCAACGTATTTGGGTTTGCCGCACGATATCGAAAGAAGCGAAAGAAAAACTAGGCAAATCACCCGGAAAAAACGCGAGTCCCGAAGTATTGCGAGCTTTCCGTCTACGGCGCAAGGCAGTCATCGATGCACTTGCGAACGTGCTCAACAAATATGACGCCCCGCGTCTCCTCGAATTGGATGACTTGGACGATGACGTATTCAAAGTTGCCCAGTTAGCTGAGCAGAGCGCCGAATCGAATGACAGCGCATATGTAGGCATTTCGCTGTCTCACTTGTTGATTCTGACGCGACTGAAGTCAGGACACCTCTCGCTCATCAAAGCCTCATTTAAGCACCGCTGGTCCTGTGCAAAGCTCCGCCTGAAAATCAACGAGCGGAATGGCGACAGTTCAAGTTCGGGAACCATTCGCCCGCTGACCAGAATGAATGCGGTTCATCAAGGAGCCGAAGCCTTGCAACGGTCCTTGAAAGACATCGAGGTGGTTGTCAACACCGTCACGATTGCAAAAATCAAGCAGCGTGACTTAGTGGTAGCCAGTGATCGGTTTTCAAAGGCGTTAAGTGAGCTGCAGGAAATTAAGATTCAAATTGAAGAATCAATGCAGACGTTGGAAGAATCGCATGAGCACCTAAAGGAAAGAGCGAAAACCCAAGCAAATAAAACCCAGCAATGATCCCTTGGCACCGCCTACTCACGTTCCCGGCGACCTCCGCTAATGCTGTTTCCGCCAACGGAACATTCGCGACCTGAAATGACGTGTCACTTCTCGCCAGACCTCTTCCGTTCCACTAGCATCGGGTGAGTTACACCGAACCCAAAATCTGCTCGCATGGATTCGATTATTTCTGCAACTTCAGATAGTTTTGCTCGAACAGACGCCCTCTCTTCTTTCTCACTATCAGTCAAATCCCGAAAGTCCTGAGCGCTCTGGTCATAGCCAAATACAACTTCTAGCATTCTGAGACCGAGTCGAGCTGCTTCCTCGTGACTGAGCACAATCTTAACTGGCATGCCTTTGATTTTGCTGGGAATACGCTGCCCGTCTTTTTGTCCCAACGAAGATCCAATTTCCAGCCTTGCCGTTTCGTGAGTATGGCCGATAGCGAGGCTTGCATCCAGTTTTGGAGCACCGTTTCCAAAACTTACCGATGACGCATAAAGCTCTCTTATCGGGGTATCGTCATCCACTTTTTCGTCTGACTTCTGGGGCATTTTTAGTCCTTTTAAGTAGCAATTCGATTTAGACAACTGCCTGCTCGGTTTGGCTGTGAATCGTAGCTTAATCCACCATGAATCATTACACCATTAGTACAGCGAAACGCATCGCGTGACAATAAAGTGCTAGGACATCCAATCATTTAGCCTCTCGGCGGATTTGAATTCCAAGTGTCCTGGTAGAACGAACTTTTCAAAGATTCGAGAAATGATCGTGGTCTCGTCCGGCAGCCATTCGCTCAACGTTACCCACCAGTTGGTTTGGGATGCCTTTGCCTTCGGCAGCTTCCAAAACATACAATGGTTCATGTTTCTTCGTGAGCAACAGTCGTGACAAACGGCACGATGGTTTCCTTCCAGCGAACGCTAAGTCTTAAACAAATCCCTCAACTTACGCGTTAGAGCTGTGCTCTAATTCAGCTGATCTTCAATGAGCAATGTTTCAAGCCCTTCGATCTTGGGCAGTGACGCACCGATGATGCCTTGAAGGTCACCGTATAAACTAGCCGTGTTGGTGATTGCACGCTCGAGCTGCTTTTCACGCTTGGACCATTGCTTCTTGAAAGCACGTTTTTCGCTTTCCAAATCGGTCTGCATCGTGATGAAAGCCTCTGCGATTCCGCCAACTCGGTGGGCGAATTCACTGCTGGCGAGGTATTTGTAAACCAGCTCTTGCTTGGCGTGTTGTCCAACCAATGCCACACGTGCTTTGCCCAGTTCGATCAACCCGTGACGCAGCGCCGTGGCAAGCGACTTGGCCGCTGCCGCGCCACAGACCCAGACGCCTTCGATGGGTGCGAACCCTTCGATTCCATCGGGCAACGTTTCTGACACGATCACGACAACATCGGCGCGGGAAACGCGAGCGTCATCGCGGGCCTTGGCCAGCCAATCCCCACCCCATCGTTTGGTTCGTTTGGACTCCCACAAAATGCGGCCGTATGCAGTGCCCGAGGTGTTGACGGCAACCTGGATGCAGTCGCCACCGGAAACGCCTTTACCCACAGGCGCGATCTCGTCGGTGGGAAACGTGTCTTCAAGCATCTGTTCCAACGCCAATTCTTGCACTTCGCCTTGCAGTTGTTGCGATCCCTGCTCGATCTTTCGCTGAATCTCACGCAGCTTGACCGTCATGTCAGCAATAGTCTTATCCTTCTCGGCCTGTTTGAGTTCATGCTCGCGATCGAACTGAGCTTTCGTATCCGCGACCAACTGCTTCCGAGCCGCGTCCAATTGACGCTCGACCTCAAGCTTCAAAGTATCTTTCTCGGTTTGCAATTGACGCTGCATCTTCCGCAACTCCAACTCTTGTGTTCGTGCAGACTCAAGCGATTGGGTCAACTCCTTGAGACGCTCGTCGCGGTCCGCGATCTCCACGGCCACCGCATCCTGAGCGTTCTTCTGTGCATCCTTCTTCGCTTCGGCGAGCAATTCGGTCCGTGCGAGTTCAACACGGGACCGAACTTGTTCGGCGAAGTCTGCCTTCTCCTGGTCGAGTTGCGTTCGCTGACGTTTCACCTCGTCGCGTTGCTTCTCCAGTTCACGCTCAAGGGCAGCGGCCTGGGCATCCAGTTCCCCGCGAATCTGCGCCGCGACTTGAGTCCGCATCAAATCGGTGAGTTCGATTCTGTGGTTACAGTTGGGGCAAGCGAGCGAGTTGTTCAAAGATCTTGTTCCGTGTGATTGAGATGAAGTAGTCATATCAATCGTTAACGGCGGCTGATCAGAATCGTCCGAGAAAAACGAGTCAAAGGTTGCGAATTGCTTAATGACCTCGATTCATTTTTCCAAGTGCAACACAAAGCTCACGAACTAACCGGAGTTTCAGTTCGTTGCCCTCCAGTTCCGTCAGTTTCAACGAGCTCTTTGGATTCGACTTTTTCCCGAATCGCTTCCCCAGCAACTTGGCTGCATACCGCTCAATGCGACTCAATTCTTGTTTGCGATGCGGGGCGTCTCCGTGCGACGAGTGATTCCTGAGCAGAAACAGGATTTCCAGAACTTCCTTATCGTCTTCCGCTTCGTGGTAAACCTGAAGGTACGCCTGCTTTTTGCTAGGATCGGCCTTCATGCGTTCGATGCCGCGTTTGACCTGATCTGAAAAGATTTCTTTCTTGTATGACAAGCTATCCGTCGTCCAACGGATCAAATCCTTGGCGAAATTCGCAAGAGCGTCCCACGCTTGCTCGCTAGTTGATGCTTTGATCGGTGCCATCAACTCGAGGCGTCCTCGTCGTAGCCGATCGGTCGCGGTTTTGGTGAAAACTCGCTCGCCGGTTTCCTTCCACGTGGCTTGATCGTGAACGTCAATCAAATTGTCAGTCGCCTCGCGCAACCTCGATCCCACGTCTCGCGATACCGAGTCGTTTTCGCTATCGAACAACTCCTTCCGCGCACGCTGTTCTTGTCGAATCAGTTCCAGGGCTTTGGTGGCCCCTTGCAACACTTCCAACTGAACGTGGTTGCAGTCATCTGCACCAAGCGACTCGATCGAGTTCTTCCGGCAGGCTGCCGAGAGCAACACTTTCTCCAATTCGTAAACAGGAGAACGTTCGCCGCTGATTCGTTCCCGCATGATGTCGGAAAGCCGCTGGACGCGATCAAGAGGTTGATTCAAAGCGGGTTGCTTGAATCGAGGAACGATTTGCCAGTAATTACCAAAAGTGGTGAACCAATTTCCCAGAGCATTCTTGTCATCGGCGGGTATTTCAAGGTCACGACAGAAGTCGTTGAACCGTTTCAACGGGTACACAGGAAGCTCGCGCAAGATCTCGTTCAATACTAGATAGGTTTGGTGCGTGACCTCTCGTAATCGGTTCACGTTTGGCTGCAACGAGAAGCCACCCGGCGTGATTTCTAGACCAGACCCAGAGCCGACGGTTAGCTTTTCTTTTTTCGGTGGTTCCGACAACCGAATCCGAAACTGATCCACTGCGTACTGAATCCTCCCGCGGAACTGCGAAATGTCAGTGAAACAACCGTCGCCTGCGGGTGTGTGAAGTCCGGCTGCCCAGCCACGCAGATGCGACCAAAGATTCAAGACCGCATGAAACTGACGGCACGACAATGCAAACAGCTCAACGTTCCGTTCCGTCCTGATCGACGCGACATGCTCATCATCATGAGTTCGGCGAATCTCAAAATGGCCGCCGTCTGAATACCAGGCGATTTCACCGTTCCAAAGATGTGGCAGAAGGAACATGCAGTCCTTGATGGCCGCGTTTCCTTCATGCAATTGATAATCACGGATCACACGTTTGGTGCCAATGGCGAACGTCTGCTCAGGGACCTCAATCACCAGTTGAGGACAAAGGGAGCGGATGAAGGCAGAGATCATGCCCGAACCGTGTCCAGACTTGTCTGCATCAGCCGAATCACCCAGCAAAGCCAATGTCCACGCTGACAGTTCTGCGAATCTCTCAGCACCCATCTGTGCTTCCGCAACTGGCACGACGCCATCGCGACCAATCCGATGGATCAATCCCCTCAAACGCCTTCGAGTGTCACGAGGCAAATTGACTTGCGTTTTGCCGACGGACAATCCGGTTACCGAATGGCCGCCACGAAGATCGGAAACTCGTGTTTTACGATCGTTAAGCGAGAACGCCGTCGGTTCCAAAACGCCGCTGACAATCGGCTGAATCATCGCAAAAAACTCTTCCGGAGTTACGATTCCAAGTTTCGATGCGACTTGTCGTGAAACGGAGAACGTCAGATCATCGACGTAACGAGTGTAAACAACGTTCGGGCCAACTCGGCATTCGATTTCCTGGTCAAGACGCGTGAAGACAAGGTTGGCGATCGCAGGTGACGTTGGGGCACCCTGGGGAAGGCGGCCGAATCGAGTCACCAACCGCGAAACCAAAACGGCAGCGTCATGTGTCCACGGAACTGCGATCAAAGCGCCCTGTTCTTCATCCAAACGCGAAAGCATTGGTGTTCTCAACCTCTGCAGCGTTTCGACAATGTCAGCAAACTGCACCGAGGGGAAGAAGTCCTTGATGTCGAACTTCGCAACGAACTGTTGCCCGAGATGGGCCGACGCATTAGCGAAGATGCCAAATGATCTCACTGCATCATTTTTGCGACAACCCATCGTGCTCGCTGGCATAGCCGCCATGGCCCGATCAAGGCAAGTTTCCAAAAGCTCTCGCTGCAAACGCTTCAGCGGCGGAGTCGGAACGTATAAAACTCTTGGATTGCCTGGTCGGCGGGAAATCTCAACGCGGGAGTAGAGTGGGTGGGCGTAGCGGTTCGAGCAGTGCACTTCTCGTTGTGTTGGTTTCGATCTGTCGGTGTCCCACGGTCGAAAACCTTTGGGACGGAACGCGTACGCATGCAGAAGACGCGATGAAAACCACCGGTAGCGTTTTCGCATGCGACCAACGAGCATCGCTACCAGCAGTCGTTTTTCCGCTGATGGTAAACGAACATAGGTCGACTCGATTGCCCTCCATCGACTTCCGTAAACGGCCTGAAGAAGGTCTCGCCGCCGCGGGTACCTTTCTCGCAACTCTACGATCAGCGGGTGCGATCCGATCGGCGATCGAGAGCCATAGAATAGGCGCAACAATTCCTGGCTGGGGAGGCCTGCAAGCAGCGATTGAACCGATTTTCGGATTTCGTTGGCATTTGCAAGGCGATCAGCTTCCGATAGCTGATTCCAACCGTTGAGTGTTTCAGTCAGAAGCCATTGCTCTTCGCTGGTCATGAGGTTTGCTAGAGATGAAGACTCGACGAACGAGCGCAGGAAAACACGTGGCTGATGCCCTCGCGAGTGCCTAGGGTGTGAGTAAAGGCGGGAACGATGAAACCTACGCAGGTGCAGTCATCTCATGGCGTTACGCGAGAACGCCGATCAAACTTCGACAAAAAAAATGTGCCACACGCTTCAGCCTGCGTTAACACAGGCCTACCCATCGCGAGTGGGAAGCAAGCTAGGTGCAGTCATCGTCCCCGCCACAGGACATCTTAGTTCCATCGTGCCGTAATGAAACTCACTGGCGATCGAAAACTGAGCAGTTTTTAGAGGCCGAGGCCGTTCGATTAATAGGCGACAACTGATGCGGCGTCAACAAGTTGATCTGCTGTTGGTGTGCCAGACAACAGTTCCGTCCATTGGCTGGCCAACGCGGAAATTCTTGGTTGTGATGATGCAGCATCTTTGGCGACCTTTTTGATCAATTCACTTATCTCCGGATCACTCTTGCTGCCGCCGAGGAGTCGGCTCATCAAACCGGGGTCACGACGACCAGCAATCCCAGACGCCTGCAAAACCGCAGCGACTTCAATGAGTCCGAACAAGGTCGTTGGATTTGTCTTTACGACCGATCGAAGCGACCGCAATGTCTCGACCACTTTTGCGTCGTCTCGAACGGTCGCATAGAAGCTAGCCATTCGTCTGAGAATTCCGTGGGCAGGATATCTGGACATTTCTCGCTGAATGAACGAGTGGAGCTCCGATGCTCTCCAGGCTGCGGCGAAAGCGTCCAACTCGGCCTGGTTGTGTGCAACCGCCGCCATGCCACCGATTCTCGTCCAGTGCAACAGAGGGAATGAACGTTCTCCTTTGGGAATCGAAGTGATGTATCTCCCCAATGAATCGTGATCGCACTGTGCACAACCAATTCCCTTTGCCAAGTACTCCCGCGACTGCTGCCACTGGCCAGCGATAGCCTCGATCTCGCTGCGGAACTGGTACTGCCACTGGCGATCGTGTTCATCCGAAAATTGTTCAATCGCTTTCTCGCTGGTTTCTCGCACTACATCCACTGTCACGTCACCAGAGAGCAAAAGAAATATCTCCGATTGAACTTTTGTTCCGAGAGCCTCACCACACACCTTGCTACGAACCGTCACCGGAAATACCTCCTTGTAGGCATCTCGAAACATGCCGCCCAGCGTTTCGTAGTACTGCGAAACTAAGTCCATCTTTTCGCAAACGCGTTTGTGCTCGAAGCAGTCATTCAGATGAACAGACTGCACCACCATCGCCCGCATCAGATCCGAAGCATACTCCCAACGACCGGCAATCATCGGAATAAGCGATTCAATCATTTCAGATTGTTCGCGGCCCCCAACCAAATCACCGCTGTGGTTGCACGCGGTCAGCCATGCGGTAGAGATGCTAAGGCGAAGCCACGGCCCTAGCGTCGAATCGTGGTCATCTATGGCAGGTTGTTGCTTGGAGACCAACCGTTCTACAACCAACTTGCATGCCGATTTCGCCTCAATCAAACGATCACGATCATCTGCCGTCTGATGAAGCCAACCCTGCACAGTTTGAAGTTGCGGGGTTCTGGCCAATGGTGGAAGCGACAACATATTCGCGGTGACTCGGTCAAACTCCCCGGTATAGGCCGCTTTGGCCTCGGCGCCGACCCAGGGTGACAGAACGCCCTGGATAAGCTGAATCAATGCGATTCCATAAGCCTGACGCGAGCTGAGCTCACGAACCTGCTGAAGAGTCGTGTCGAAGGAAAGCGAAAAGTCGTAGTCCCCGAGTGACGACTTCAAAGCCGACGCGGAAGCATCGTCAATCGTGTTGAAATCATCATGGCTGGCGTTGCTAACAAGATCGCAAATCCAAAGTCGCTCGTCCTTCTTTCCCGATCGGAACTCGAACGTACCTAAATTCCACTTTGCCGACTCTGTGGCCCATCCGGCGGAGATGCTGGCCCTTTGAAAAACCGTTTGCAACGTTGGGATGAAATCATCGTGCTCCCAAAAAGGCATGTTGCCCGTCTCGTATTCGCTGTTCTTGATTCCGGCTTGGTAAATATTCAGTGTCAGAGCTTCGTCGCTCGCCAGATCCAGCTCTTTGCAAATGCGGACTAGCAGTTCACCTACGATATTGATGTAGTTGGCTTTCCGATCTCCAAACGAAACACGCTCGCGGTTGACGATCCGAAATGGCTGAATCTGAATTTGATCGAGACAACGGCAAGTCGCTTGCACCAGCGAATCGAAAATACCGCTGCCTTGCTTCTTGATGTCGGTGCTATGGAAATCTTCTCCGACCGTCGCGTTCGCTTCTTTGCAAGCCGCGGCGAACACCTCCCAGGCATCGTACGGCGACAAACTGTCCGACGTAACAATGATACCGGCCAACTGACTTGGAAATTTCTTGCGTCGTTTATGCTCGATAATCCGATCACCTGGATCGTTAGATGTTTCGGTGAACAGGCCGCTCTCGTCGATGAAAACATCGTATTCAGTCACGTCGACTTTTGCTCCAGCAGTAATTGAGATGCGAATTTGAATTCGGCAATTGGCCAATCGGATTCAAAAGAGATGTTGTGCAGTGGCTCCATGTTCCATTCGGCGAGCTCAGGCAGATGCAGGTAGTCAAGGAGTCGGATTGCGATACGCCTACCGATGCACGCTTCCAGTCTCGTGATGGGTTCAGTGTGACTTGCCCCATTGCGAAAAAGATCAATGTTTTCCTTCGTGAAGTGGTCTGGAGACAAGTTTGCCAAAATCGGATTCCGGGGATTGAAGTAACAAAAAAAACGCTCGACGGATTTCATCTCCCGAACTGCTTCCTGTCGCATTCGCGACGCAGAGTGGTCGGGTGGATCAATCACGCACTGCCGAAACAGGACCATGCATTCCCAAAGCGAAAGTCGCTTGCGCTTTTCTGGATCTGCCAATTTTTCGACAAAAAGTGACTCTTCCTTCTTCTTCGTTCGACTCAAACTGGCCTCGTCTTCAGCTCGCCATTCGGGATGATCGTCGAATAGCTCCCCAATTTGTTTTACGAGAATTCGCTTAAACCGCCATTCCAAGAAACGCCACCATTGGGCCAAGCCCATTGAGTAGTCTTCTGTCGGACAGCAAAATAGAGCCCAATCTCCGTTGACTACAAACTCTGCTGCGGGGAAGTCCGTGAAGCAGCCAAACCAAGAATATCTTGCTTTCACATATCGTACCTCCGTCCAAGCTTTCACCTCGCTTGCGTCCATCGCTGATTTATCAATACCAGAAACAACAGGTTCAATTTCATCCAGAGTAACGTCCAGATGTGATGATAGGGCTTTCAGGATCACCGACACTTGACCGTGGGATCGTCGCTCAGCGTCATCGTAAATTGAGCCGGTTTGCAAACGCTCGTTTTCTACCCAGGTCGCCGTTTCAGAGGAAATCCAATCTCCGTCGCGTTCAAGGAGACATAGAAATTTTCTTCGGGTAGTAAGCAGATCACACCAATCGGTCCACAGCTCCATCGGAGCGCATAGTTCAGCAAGAAGTGCGCTTAGCCGGCGAAGATCTGTCCCAACGGTCACTGGTCTACAGCAGCCAAGCGCCATGCAGACAAGAAGTCGAGCGGTTGGGCGAGTTGCTTTATCGCCAACAAATTTCTCGGCTAGCGCGAGTACTGCAGATGGATGCTCAAAAACTGTCGTTCCACGTTCATTGTCGTCGAAATACTGGTCAATCGTCCCAGCCAGTGTTCTCAAATCCGCGTCTTTGGTCGATAGTGACTCATTGTCATTGTGGCGAACAAGCATCACCTCAAACATTCCTTGGCCACCTCCCAGCCGATTGAACGCAAAGGGCATGATCTCATTTTCGAGTACATCAAGGCCTAGCTTGCGAACTATGGATTCCGTGGTCACGTTCGTGTCCGCATAAACGCAGGATAGGTAGCCAATCACCGTGGCAAACCGCTTGTTTTTTGGCGAGGACGCACGAAGGGCTTTGGCCAATCGAATTGCTGTATTGAAATCTCCTGCTCTAAAAGCACCTTCGAGCGAGTCTCTCACTTCTGCGGTGTCGGAGCTTTTTTCGGAACGATCTTGAACATGACGTACTACCGGGTGCGACGAAGCACGACTGCCACAGCACTTTTTATACTTCAGTCCCGATCCACACGAGCAACGATCATTCCGCCTGGGTTTCGTCATATTCACCTACCCTAAGAAGAACCGAAGGACACTGCCCAGCGGAGAAGCCACAGGCCGACGACGGTTTGTCTGGTGGCCTTTGTGCGATCGTGTCGAACTCGTTCGCTGGCCCTTCTTCTTGCGTGTGCCGGCAATCTCACCGCCGCACAATACAGTTACAGCCGCTTCCAGTCCTGTCAACTCGCGACCGGACCACCAGCGACCGCAGCCGCGGCACTGAACATTGGACTTGCCGTGTCCTATGTGGAAACGGCGTCCGCAATCGCAATTCACTTGTCTAGCAATGATGGTGTCTCCTGTAATGGTCTATTTTGCAACTAGAACGGATCAGCAACGAATCACGCGTTTCGCCGGTCTCTCGATCACGCTTCAGGTTGTAATTAACGAGCGTCGCGGCAAAGTGTCCGAGGTTATCCTTCGATTTCGTCGTCATTCGCTTTTGCCAGTCGTGGGAATTTCGTCTGGCCGCTGCGTGTGGCGAGGTAGATCCCTCCGCCGATCAGTAGAGCAGCTCCGCCAGTCGCCAGGATGACGGCGGAGGTTCCTGCCGCAACAGTCGACATTCCGACAACAGCGAACGTCGCTCTGCCGGCAGTGATGGTGAGTTGTGATGCCACGTTAAGTCGTCTCTCCGAGGTATTAAGGTGTTTGCATTCGACTAACGGTGCCGCTCGTTATGTGTCCAGGATTCGGCTTAATACTTGTCAACACTCATCACCAGCGTGATTCTCCTGAATGATTGTTACTGACTTTCCAACCATCTCCCGCAAATCGTGCATACGTCGTTGAAAAGCCTCAACTTCACCATGCCCATTCAGGAGCGATCGCACTGGATGCATGGCAGCGTTGCGAAGCTCGACTAGGTGGTTGGTCCTCTTCTTGAATTCTGATTTCGACATCGCGAACAACTCCAGAAGTTTCTGCTGTTTCGGCCAGATATTCAGCAGATCCGAGAGTTCTAGCCCTTCTACGGGCGATAGCTCGATGTTTTGGCGTTTGCCATATTCGAGACGCCCAAGAACTTGAACCTGACGAGGTGGCGCAAGCGATTCAATCCAGCTCATGTCATCGGGCTGGTTCCTCACTAGCAACTCGGCGAGCGACATTTCAAGTGCCGAAGTCCAAAGATAACAAAACACGCGAACAGCTTGGCGATTCAGGTCCGCGTAGTGCAACAATCCCGCAAACCCACCCGAATGAACGTCGAAGACGATACAACAAGGCGCTCGTGCAAGACTCGCGATCGCCTCCCACATGCTCTCGTTACTGAGAATCGAATCAAGTGTCGAGAGTGGTGACAAGTATTCATCAATCTGACCATCACCGGAATCCGGAAGGCGGTCACGAAAGAGCATTCCAGCGAGTGTTCCCTGATGGAGTACCGGCAATTGATCAAACGTACCGCCCATTTTTTCGAGTGCATGGGAAATACTGTTCGTAGTACTAACAACGACCAACTGCTCGACAGGAGTCATGATCATCCCGGCAACGACATGCTCGGCAAGCTTCGGCAGCTGCCCGTTGAGCATCAGCGAGGACCATTGAGGAGTAGGCATGATGCAACCTACAACGCCTGCGGAGCAGGCTTGGCTCCCTTCTTCGTATTGCACTGACTGCACGCCAGCCATCCATTCTCCACAGTGGTCGGTCCCGCCTTGCTATGTGGCACCACATGGTCGGCATGAAAATCATCCCAGTCGACATCCGTGCCACAGTACTTACATACGCCACCATCACGACGGTAGATCACAAGTCTTTGTGCGGGATCAAATCCGCGTTGGGAATCAAGCGGGATCAAATCCGGCACAAACGCATGAAAATCGCGAAGCAACATCTCATGGCGATACCCGATTGCTTCTTCACCATCAGAAGATTTCGACGTGTGCCGCTCATAGTTTAAGAAATCGCTGTCATTCTTCGACGCTCGACGACGGTGCTCGAAATCGAGCAGAAAATCAGCGAACTGTGACTCCTTGCTCGCCAAATTGTACTCGTCCATAAGACGCGAGACGAGAAGGTAGGTGGAGACGGTGAGCCCGCGTTTCAGTTCCGGAGTCCTTGCGGGGAAACACGCATGCAAGAAATCGTAGACCTTCTTCACCTTCTTCGCGACCTTGCCGCTTTGGTTGAAAGACTGTTGCTCGCTATACATGCCATTCAAGCGACTGTCGCGGATATTGGTAGGCTTTCCTTCGATCTCCAATAGCACCGTCTGAGCCGCAAGCTGCTGATACTGCATGCGGCCGTTCGTGAACGCTACCGAACCAAAGAATGGATGCGTTGCCATCGACGCACAGAACTCTCGCATCTCGCTCGCCATCGCATTGCGTTTTTCAGCGGCGTTAAGAGGCTTGCCATTTTGCAAGCGACAGAACATTTCCCGAATTTCGGCATCGGTGGCGTTGCGAATAATGACCACGCTGAAATTGAACATGTCGAATATCTGTTGATCTTCCATCTCCATTTCGTCGTATTTCATGCCACCCAGCGTCGGCGTGAATTCGCTATTGAGCGCATATTCGCCTGAGTAGAAGTCCCAGATGGTCCTCATCCGCTGCTGACCATCGACTGCCTCGTACTTGAACTCGCTGCCATCAGCGGTCTTCCGCAGGTAAAGTTTGGGAATATCCATTCCTCGGTAGATGCTGTCCATCAACAGTTGCTGTTGCTTGCGATTCCAAACCGAGTAACGCTGGTACTCTGGCGTTGGGTTAATACCCTTTTTGCGATGCACTAAGCTTATCAGCGGCCAAATTTCGTTGTTGAGTTCCATCGTTTCTGTTTCGTATGTAATGAGGTGCCGTAAATCCCTAGCGGGCGCAGTGGGATGTATCTTGATTTTCTCGCTCACGCATCTGAGTTGAGGTGATGAAGTCATTTAACGACACCATCCGTCAACTGTCCGAGTTTGCTCCACTGCACCCCGTTTTTCTTTCAGTGTAACGGTCGAAGAGGAGGTCGTTGAGGAACTCGGCGAATTCAGGTTTGTCGTTGATTTGTTTGTAGAACTTGAAGTTGGTGTCGATCATGTCTTGGACGTGGTCGCGGACTTTGTGGTCGAAGGTGAGACGCGCGTTCTCGGCCGTGTTGACCGCGAAGCTGGCGGCTAGGCCCTCATCGGCATTGAGTTTGGTTTCGAGGATCTCGATGAACTCCTCGGCGGCCGGGCCGGTGATGTCGGTGCCGAAACGCTCGTTCAGGCGCTTGAGGATTTCGGACAAGGGCTCGGGGAGTGGTGGCTGCGGTGGCTGGCCGCCGGGGCCGTCTTCTTTGACCTCCAGCGTTCCTTTGTCGCGTTCTGGGTAGACCTCGACCTGACTCTTACGCAGCTTGATTGTGTCGACTTCCACGAAACGTTTGAGCTCACGCGGTTGGTCTTCCGGCGCGGGCGGGATGAGCTTCAACAGGTAGCGACAAAACTGGAACAGTTGCTCTAGATCCGCATCAGTAAACTTAATGATTTGGCCGAGGAACGAATACAGATCGACGTACTTGCCAAGGTTGGCGCGGAACTGTTTTTGGTCGTCCGGAGTAGCGCACTCGACGCGAGCGACGATCGGTTTCAAGGCTGCGTAGATTTTGTCTTGAGTTGGCCTAGCAACGTAGTATGCAGCAGCGAATGTTTCGATGTCCGCCGGAAAGAAAAAGCCATGCTGCTTCAGTTTGCTCTCGATTTTGTAAAGATCGTTCGGATCAGTTGCCGACTTCAGACTCGTTTCACCGTAGTAGCGGCTGAACGCTTCTTTCACGCGGTCTGGGTTACCAGTCACGAAGTCCAGAACGCAGGTCGCATCCTTGTCCTTGGTAGTTCGATTCAATCGCGATAGCGTCTGGACCGCTGCCACGCCGGTGAACGTCTTGTCGACATACATCGTGTGCAGTAGCGGTTGATCGAAACCGGTTTGAAACTTGTTTGCCACGATCAACAGACGATACGGCTCCGTCTCGAACTTCGCTGCGGTTTGAGCGTCTGGGAATCCGTTGAGGCCGGTCTCGGTGTATTCCTTTTTCGTCTCCTCGTCGGAAACCGTTCCCGAGAACGCGACGATCGACTTCCATTTCAGGCCCTGTGCTTCAAGGTA
The DNA here is from genome assembly GCA_041740155.1 of Rhodopirellula sp. Lineage (GTDB taxonomy): Bacteria > Planctomycetota > Planctomycetia > Pirellulales > Pirellulaceae > Rhodopirellula. The sequence continues at coordinate 4,116 of JBGSMN010000084.1, read as the reverse complement.
TTTATCGACCTCCAGTTTGAAGGTGACCGCGTTTTGACGCGAACTCGTCACTAACATCGCTCGTCCGCGTCCGTTGATCTCGTCAAGCACTTTGGAGTCGAGATGCTCACAAATGATCGCCACCTTCTCGCGGATCGTTTTGGGATCCTCGTTGACGAACCGCGTCAGCAGCTTGCTGGCTTTGTTCGGGTCGTATTTGGGGTCTTCCTTGATCTTTTTGGTCAGCGTCCAACTGACGTGATAGGAAATGTAGTTATCCAGCACGTTCAGAATGAAACCTTCCTCGATTGCCTGTCGCATGCTGTACAGGTCGAACGGCACAAACTGAGGTTCGCCTTCGGCGGCAGCCGGATTTTTGCGTCCGAACAATTCCAGTGTCCATTCTTTGGGCGTCGCAGTGAAAGCGAACGTACTGACCGTCTCCAGCTTGCCACGAGCGGCTTGGTCGGCGGCAGCCATTTCGGCGGGCGAGATTGTGTCGTCGGCATCGTCGTCCTTCAACGTTTGACGCATCTCCTTGCTCGCTTCACCGCCCTGCGATGAATGCGCCTCGTCCAAAACCAATGCGAAACGATGGCCTTCGGGTTTGTAGAACTTTGGCTTTGGCGCGTTCGGATCGCTTTGCGCCTTTCGCCACTGGTCTTCCATCTTGCGGACGTGTTCCAACACGACCGGGAATTTTTGCAGCGTGGTGATGATCACCTGCTTTCCCGATTCGAGCGCCTCCATCAGTTCTTTACCGCTACCGACATGGACGACCAAACCAGCGGTCTGCTCGAACGAGCTCACCGTCTGGCTGAGTTGTCGATCGAGTGCGACGCGGTCAGTAACCACGATCACGGAATCGAAGACACGTTTGTCATCGCTGCCATGCAGAGAGGCCAACCGGTGGGCCAACCAGCCGATCGAGTTCGACTTCCCCGAACCGGCACTATGCTGGATCAAGTAGTCCTGACCAGGGCCTTTGGCGCGAGCGTCGCCGACCAAGGTGCGGACGGCGGACAATTGGTGATAGCGTGGGAAGATCACCATTCGCTTCAGCTTGCCGCTTTCATCGTAGTCACGAACGTCTTGGACAAAGTATTGCATCAGTTCCAGGACACGATCCTTGGTCCAGATGTCTCGCCACAAGTACGAAGTCGAAAAGCCGTCGCCAAGTTTTGGTGACGGGTTGCCAGCCCCTTTGTTTTTGCCTTCGCCGTGGCCCATATTGAAGGGCAGGAAGAACGTGTCCTTCCCCTTGAGCTGAGTCGTCATGTAGGCCAAAAACGGATCGACGGCAAAGTGGGCGACGCAGCGTCCGTGCAGGAACAACGTCTCACGCGGGTCGCGAGTGTGTTTGTACTGCGTGATCGCGTCTTTCACGTCTTGGCCGTTGAGTGGATTCTTCAGCTCGCAAGTAAACAGCGGCAATCCATTGAGGAACAACACGACATCGAGCGAGTGGTCCGTCTTTTCGCTGTAGCGAACTTGACGAATCACCGAGAACTGATTGGCCAGAAACAGCTTCTCTGTTTCAGGATTACGCGACGTTTCCGGTTGAAAGTAGGCCAGCCGAAATTTGCAGCCGTTGGCTTTCACACCTTGCCGCAACACCGTGACGATTCCATCGGTCTCGACCGCTTGAGCGACGCGTTTAAGGAACGCTTGCCGAGCCGATTCGCCATGCTGCGTGACAAACTTCGTCCACTCCTTTGCTTGTGTCGCTTGGATGAAGTCCATCAGCGGCCCTGCGTCGAGACACAACGCCTTATCATAGGCCGACGTTTGCCGCTGGACGTAACCGGATTTGCCCAGTTCGGCGACGACGACGTCTTCGAGAGCTTGTTCTGAAATTGCTTTCGCCATGTTGTGTTATTTAGCCCTTGCTGATCCGCCGGGTTGAGATTGTTGTGTTTCGTGTTTCCTAACCCGAACGCGTAAGCGAGGGATTGCGTTACAGTGTCCTATTCATCGCTGACGCGTTCGGGTTGCGATTCATGTTTGCGTTCTTGTGCCTCGGTGGCATATTCGACGACGGTTGTTAGAGACGATGTATTCCAGAGCCAACGGATACTACCGCGTTCCGCCCACCAGTTCTCTCGCTTCGGATCATAATTCTCTTTCAATCGACGCGTACACCAAGCCTTGATGTCACCCCGGATCTTCTTAGGCTTTGTATCGTGGGCTGCAATGACAATGTGCATGTGATTGGACCGACAGCTCACCGCATGGACATGCCAACCACGAAATTTGCATGTCTCAGCAACCTGTCGCTCACACAGTTCTCGCATCGGTAATGTTAAGATGCACGAATCTTCGGTCATTTGACTACGTGACTCGAGTTCCAACGATGGTTGCGGTAGCTTCCAGCCATGATGGTACTCAACCCAGCCTCGCGCATCGCCTGGTAGCCATGTGCCATAAGTCGGCCAAGTAATAAAGAACGCCAATGGATTTATCATTGGCACGTCACCGACATCCGACTGAATCGCAAAGTCACTCACAAGCCACCTCCAATTTCAACCCGAACGCGTTAGCGAGGGATATCCCCAACACACTCAGTCCCTCGCTTACGCAGCGGGTTGGGATTCGCAGTAATCTTGTCGCTGGCCTGTTCATTGCGCACTCATTCCTGGGATTGAGATGCGTTTTCATTAACCGCCGAATCGTTGCTAGTCCGATGAGCTGTTTCCCTTCTTCGATCGGCGTGCCAAAGGATGCGACCTTTGGAATAGGCGACGCCGGCGATAACGACCAAGACCAGCAGTCCCAACAGCCACAGCAACCAATTCAACGTTGCCGTCGTTTGTGCAATCGGTTCATCCAGAGAGTCTTTCGCCTTGTCCGTCAACGATTCAACCAAACCTGGGCGACGAACAACTATCGGATTTCCATCGGCGTCCATTTCCAGCTCACTGCCACCAAGCAACCGTTCCGATTCGGCCAGAATTACTGTCGTCCCCGCTGCCGTAAACAGCACCTTGCCAGGGTTCTGTTCCACAAACCGGCCAACAAACTTCGCAAAGCGATCCGCGTTGCCTGACATTAGTTCCAAAAGTTGGTTCTGTTGCGGTGCAGGCAGTTTAGCCATGTCGTCAACGTGCCGGCCGATTTGGATCGCCTGATCGCCCGACAACTTCAGGCTCAGTTCAGCACCCTCCGGCCCGAGCGCCCTGGCGAACGACATCCCCACGCCCGGATGTTTCGTTTCCGCCTTCAGCACCACCGAGCCCATCTTCGTGCCGAGCGTCGCCAGTTCGGTACCGGATCGACCAGCAGCTAGCCGCGATGCCGCCTTGGTGACATCTTCTGCTGGCAGTTCCTTCAACATCTTCAGCACCGGTAATGCGTCGGGCGCGTTATCCAAAGCACGAATCACCTCTGGACCATGCTTCGCCACCAGCTCGCCGACTTCGGCCAGCGATTGTTCGCCACCCTCGCGGATGACCTTGGTCGCCGTACGCTCGATCAATTCTTCTCCGACTTGCTTGGTCATGTTCTTGACGGCTTGTTCGGTCACCGTCTCACCTGACTCATTAGCCAGGTAACGAGCGATCGCTTTGATGATCGTGCCGCCAGCGGACGCATGGGCCACCGACGAAAGACACATTGAGGCAACGAAAACCAACACCCCTATCAAACATGTGCGCAGCCCAAAACATTCCCAACGCCATGCGTAACTTTTAAAGTTGCACTTTTGGTTCTCATTCCAATCCGAAGCGTAAGCAAGGGATCGACGATGAATGCCTGCAAGAATCCCTCGCTGACGCTGCGGGTTGTGATTGTTTTTTCGATTCATGAATCCACTCCACCTACAATTTTGTTCCGAAGCGAGTCTTGGTATGCACGCAGCATCAATTCACAACCGCCACGCAAACCGTGACGCAACCCTGGCTTATTGGCATCACCAGCGATGACCGTGTTGGTCAGTTCGTCGATCATGACGTTGAGTTGATCGGTCATTTGGGCCTCGAATCGATTGGACATCCACCAGTCGATAATGCCGCCGATAACTAATCCCACTGCAATTCCGGCGACGGTTCCGACGGGGCCTCCCATTAGCGTTCCACCACCGCCACCGGCCGCTGCGCCGCCTGCCGTAGCACCGCCCGCAGTCGCCGTTGTCGCCGCCGC
>JBGSMN010000071.1:0-37900 GCA_041740155.1 Rhodopirellula sp. | reverse complement strand
CAGCAGGCAATCCACCACCAGCCCCCACACGCCCCGGCGCACCCACCCGCCCACGAGCGGTCGCGCCACCCACACTGCCAGCAGCCGACGACCCGTTTAGCGACGATTTAGACCAGGATCCCGTGGTAGAATCCAACGACGTGCTCAAAAGTGCAGTAGAAAACTCGATCGCCGGTGACGACGCTGGTGCTGCTGCCACGCCAGATGCCGGAGCTGCGGACGAACAGTTCAACCCTGGAGCCGGTAGTGATCCATTCAGCACCGATGGTGCAGGCAGCGAAGATCCCTTTGGTGCGGGCGGGATGAGCGACGATCCGTTTGCCAACTGATCCTGCATTTTTTTGAGTGGCTCCACGAATTTTAATTCCGTAGCGAGACGCTACTTATGCTACTTATGCTCCCGCGGGGACTGGCCCAAATATCGCCATTTCGCCGGTTAAGAAATTTCGCGTGCCCAAACTCATCAAGAGCGTTGTCATTCGTCAGGTTTGGGCTTAGACCCAAAGTCATGACGACTTCCGCTACCCACGTCTTTGGCACTGCAAATGCGTTCTTGATACTCTCGAACAATCCCGGTGGGTGATTGCAGCAGGTTGATGGAGCAATCTGCTACAGGTGTTGCAATATGCTACACCTCATAACCGAATCTTTTCGGGCTTCACTTGACCGGAACAATTGTTTTTTCGTGGAATCTGAGTTTTTCACAAATAAACTGAGTGTTCTGCGGAATCTCCTCCCGCACCTTTTCCTTTACGGAGTGATTCGCATGAATCTGCGAGCGTTTCGCCTCTGTCCACTTCTCCATCTCGAGCCACCGATGAAGATGCTATCCGTCTTTTCTCCCCCGCGAACGAACCTCTGTCCGATCACATCACGGACGATTACACGGCGAACACGTGGTGCCGTTGGCGTTACCGGATGTGCAATCGCTGTGCTCTGCGCCAGCTTGATCGCGGCAAGCCCTGCCCAGGCGGAACCGCCAGCGACTGTGAATGTTGAATCGCAGGTGCCAACGGCGGCCAGAATCGCGAGCTATCACACGGGATCCGACGACACTCAAATTGCAATCTCTGTGCAACCCAGTGCCGACGAGACAATCTTGCAGGCGTTGACAAGATCAGCCAATGACGTGGTCGTGGTAGTCGATACGTCAGCGAGTCAAGTGGGCGGATTTCGCACCGATACAATGACAGCCGTCAAAACGCTGCTGCGTCGACTCGATAGCGACAAAACGCAAGTGCAGTTGTTTGCCGCCGATGTTGAGGCGCTCGCCCTGACAAATACCTTCACACCAGCCTTGGCACCGGAAATCATTGCGGCTGTCAAACAACTCGACCGTCGCTTGCCAATGGGCAACACGAACTTGGTCTCGATGCTCGACCGGGCTGCTGAGTCGTTGGCCACGCGCAGTCCCGATCACGCGCGCTCAATAGTTTATATCGGCGATGGTACATCGTTGGATTCGATTCAAAACACCGCTCGTTTTGAGCGACTCATCGACACACTCCGCAGCCAACACATCGCCGTTCACACGATTGCAATCGGCCCAAGTCAAAATTTAGAAACGATCGCGATCCTCGCCAATCACACTGGCGGTGCGATTGGTGTGGTCGGTAACGACCCTACGGTAGGCGGCCCTGCAGTGATGGCTCAGGGGATTGCCGATGCGGCGGGTATGTCACCCATTTGGATTGAGCAAATCGTAGCAAGCGATGCCGCCAGCGACCCGATGGTGACTTGGGTGCACGGCACTCGTTTTCCACCGCTGCGTTTGGACCGGGACTCCATCTTATTGGGCACCTGTGAGACATCGATCAAAGATGTGTCTTTGTTGTTGAAGGCCTCGTTCGTGGGCGGACCAGTCCAGCTTACTTTGCAAGGTGACATCGAAGCCAGTAATCCCGATATGGCGTTTTTGCCAGGACTGATTGCTGAGCACTCATTAGCACACGGGTTGCTGCTGCCCACAGCCGGTTCGCCGATGCTTCGTCAGACCGCGCAGATGCTAACGCATCGCGCCGAGGCGCTCACCGAAGCAGGCAGCATGGCGCTGCAGCAAGGCAATCGTCGCGGTGCCAAAGCGGTTGCTGAAAAGGCACTGCGAGACGATCCAAACAATCAAAACGCCAAGTCTTTGTTGAAACTGTCGGACCCTTCTCAGCAAACGCTCATCGTCCAGAATCCGGGCGATGAGAACCCCTTCGACGATATTTTCGGTGGCGATGGTGACGGCGATGTATTTGGTGGTGATGCACCCGCAGCGGGCGACAGCACTCCGCCTGCCCCCGATCCGCTCGGTGGTGGCGATGATCCCTTTGGCGGTCCAGCCGATGCCGGAATGGGTTCGGAACCTGGTGTTGATGCGCCAGCAGCGGACGACCCGTTTGGAGCCGATGAACCAGCCGCTCCGACAACACCGACAACTCCCGCAGCACCAGATGCTCCAATCGCGGACGACCCGTTCGGAGAGGATGTCGGACCAGCAGCGCCGCGTGCAGAAGTCTCACCAGCAGAACCGTTCGTGGCACCGGACCAGTTTGCTCCCGCACCGGGACCAGCCGCGCCAGGACCAATGATGCAGCCACGAACTGCCGGCCCCGGCGTGTTCGGTGGTGGGCCGCAGTTCGGCATCCCGCCGGGCGACGAGGATCTGCGAGAACAAGGCGGCGATTTGCTAGACCGCGTTGACGATTTGCGTTCACGCGCCGAAGGCCGATTACGCGCCGAAGTTCGCGCTCAACTACGAGAAGCAAGACGCTTGATTCGGCAAGACCCGATCGGTGTTGCCGGTCAACTCAAGAGTCTGTTAGCACGTGTCGAGTCGACGCCTGACATCGACCCTCAATTGCGTCGTGAACTCATCGGCGAAGTGCGAGCTTCCATTCAAGTCGCATCCGCTCGTGAAGCGGCGTTCTTGGAACAACAAGTCAATCTGCAAGCGATCTCCGCTGGGGCGACCGCGTCGGCTCGCTTGCTCGACGAAACGTTCCGCCGCGAAGCTCGGTTGAAAACGCTCTCGGCACAAATGAACGCGTTGATCGACGAAGGCCGTTACGAGGAAGCCGACGGTGGTGTTTCTTTGGAGATCGCCAAACTCGCTGGTGACAGCATCACGTTCGATAGCGTGCTCGGACAACATGTGCCCGAGCATACATTAGCGTTACAAACCTATGCTCGCGACCGTCGTTATCGTGAACTTCGCGAACGGAACTTCATCGACGCGTTCTCGTTGGTACTGAAATCCGCAATTCCATTTGTGGACGATCCACCGATCGTGTACCCCGATGCTGATGTTTGGCAACGCCTCAGCCGTCGCCGCATCGAGCGTTACGGCGCAATCGAATTGGTCGGCGACAGTGAAGTCGAACGTCGGATCGAATCAACCTTGGATACGGAAACATCCCAACGATTCCCAGAAACACCTCTCAACGAAGCCATCCGTGTCCTCTCTGAAGCGCACGACATTCCGATTCGGATCAACAAAACCGCGCTCGAGGGCAACGGTTTGAGTGAGGACTCGCTCGTTGACATTTCGCTCGACAACGTGTCGTTGCGTTCGTTCTTGCGATTGATGCTGCGTGACTTGGAATTGACCTACATGATCCAAGACGAAGTGCTCAACATCACGACCAAAGATGATGCGGACACGAACCTCGTCACGAAAGTCTATCCCGTCGGTGACCTCGTCGTGCCCGTGATGGCATTGGGCGGCGGTATGGGTGGTGGCATGGGCGGCGGTATGGGTGGAGGCATGGGCGGCGGCATGGGTGGTGGCATGGGTGGCATGGGCGGCGGTGGCATGGGCGGCATGGGTGGTGGTATGGGCGGCATGGGCGGCGGTGGCGGCATGTTCGTCGTTCCCGACGACGTCTCGCTGCAAAACAAAAGCCAATTGCCAGGCAGTGCCAACCAACCTGTTGCGGAAACGCCAACTGATGCCATGCCAACTCCGCTTTCACGCAGTGTGAATGATTACCACGCGATCCGTTTGACCGTCAAAGAAGGACAAACGCTCGACGAAGTCTGGCGTGGTTACTTCGCGGCGTTGAACGTCGAATCGGTGGAGCAACTCACGATGCTGGACCGCCGTGTCAAAGCAACGGTCAGTGAACTCAATGCCAAGGCCTCCTCGTTACAGGCGGCTGGCGATGAGTCGGCGGCGCAAGACAAGTTCAATGAAATCCGCGCTGTCATCGGTGGTGCGATCTCAGCCGGACATATCCAACCGTGGATGTACCAAGCTTACGCCATCGCGTTAGCGGCGACCGACGCACCTGACGCGGAAGTCGAACGGGCGTTGTTGTCGGCAGTTGACTTTGCTCAAAACCCCGATGACGTGCTCAACGTGATCGGACGTCTGGAGGCGATCCGTCGCGATGCGGCGGCGATGAAACTCTGTCGTCAACTTTCGGCGGTCGATCCTGATCGACGCGAACCGTACGTCACTGGCCTGCGTTTAGCCAAACGGCTGGGCAGCTCGGACGATTTGGCGTGGGCTTGTGAAGGCGTGCTCGGGCAAGCCTGGCCGGAACAAATGCAACCCCTGGTCGACGAAGCCCGTTTGCTCGCTCGTGCGACTCACCAAGAGTTAATCGAGAAAGGGGACACGCAAGGGGCTGCTGGATTCAGTGAAGCGATGCGGCGTGCAGCGTCGCACGATGCGATCGTGCGAATCTGCTGGACTGGCGACGCGGATGTGGACTTGTCAGTCGAAGAACCCGCTGGAACAATTTGTTCATTGGAGACACCCACGAGTGCCGGAGGTGGGACGTTGTTAGGCGACGCTTTCCCAGGTGCTGGCGATGATCCAACTGGCCAAGTCTGCGAAACCTATCTTTGCCCGCGTGGCTTCAGTGGTGAATATCGACTGATGCTACGACGAATATGGGGCAACGTGGCGACGGGTAACGTGACTGTCGAGATTTTGACGGATGTCGGCAGACCAAACCAACGATTCATTCGCCAAGAGGTTCCCTTGATGGAGAAGAATGCATTGGTGGTTTTTGAAGTTCAGGCGGGACAGCGAAAAGAGGAATTAGCCGATGCCCAACTCGCACACTTGGCCGATTTCGGTCGCAAAGCAGAACGGGAAGTGCTCGGACAATTCGCTGGTCCTGGCGTTGGCGGCGGTGCCGGAGGCAATAGCGAGATCATGCAACAGTTTTTGCGTGATTATCCGTCGCTGAATTCTGGGTCGACGGGCAATCCTCGGCAACAAGGCGTTGGCGGACGCGGTTTCTTTCCGCAAGGTGCCGTCGGTTATCGGCCTGAGATCACTACGATCCCAGAAGGTGCCTCGATGTTGGCGTTGGCGATCATTTCAGCGGATCGTCGTTACGTGCGAATCAGCCCGGCACCACAATTCATTCAGATCGGCGATGTCACCACGTTCAACTTCGTTACCGGCGAGGAGGGCGGCGGTGGTGGTGGTGGCGCTGGCGGTGGAGGTGCTGGTGGGCTTGGCGGGCTTGGCGGTGGTGGTGGCGGTGGTGGCGGTGGTTTTTTCTAATCTCGATCACTGGAGCGGACGTCGTCAAAACCCTCGGCCTGGTAGGTTTGTGTGAGAACTTAAACTCCAGGCCAGTTTCGTTACGTCACGTTTCGCGACCACCTAAATCGCAATCGTTCCGAGGATGTTACAATGACGCTGAAATGGTTTGTCATCTGAGCCACAATTTTCTCCTTGGAACGAATTTCAATGATTGTTTCTTCAACAAGCTTGGCTTCCCGTCGTCGTTTTCTGGCTACGACCTCAGTGGTCGCAGGCGGTCTAATCGGCGGAAGCCTATTAGCAGAAGACGCCCCAAAGGTCTCGTCCGCGAAACCTGAGCCTTGGTTACGCAAGACGCTCAAAGCGGGCATGATCAATGTGCCTGGGTCGCTCGAGACAAAATTCCAGGCCGCGCTGGACGCGGGGTTTGAGGGTGTTGAACCGGAAACAGGCAATTTGAATGTTGCTGAGTTCCGTGCCGCTGCCGAGAAAACCGGCTTGATCATCGACGGTACCGTTGGTGGCTATCACTGGGGCACCACCCACACCAATGCCGACCCGCAAGTTCGCGAGAAAGCCCAAAAGCTGCTGGAACAATCACTCGAACAAACTGCTGCACTGGGGGCGAACACGTTTTTGATTGTTCCCGGTCATGGCAACGACGGGACACCCGAAGAGGTTCGCAGCCGCGCGTTCAACGCCATTTCCAAAGCATTGCCGTTGGCCGACAAGTTGGGTGTTCACATCTTGATTGAGAACGTCTGGAATCATTTCCTCTACGATCATGGTGGTGACGAAAACCAATCGGCGCAGCCGCTCGCTGAGTTCGTTGATTCATTCGGCACCGATACCGTCGGTGTGCAATTCGACTTAGGTAACCACTGGAAGTATGGCGATGTTGCCCAGTGGGTGACCACGCTGGGCAATCGCATTCAGAAACTCGATATCAAAGGCTATTCGCGAGCGACGCAGAGCTGGGCAGCAATCACCGAAGGCGACATCGACTGGGATTCGGTACGGGCTGCACTCGCTGGAATCGGCTTCCAAGGCTGGTTGGCGGCAGAAGTCGGTGGTGGTAACCAAGCTCAGTTGACGAAGATCACGGAGCAAATGGAACTGGCACTGCATTGCAGCCAATCGTTTGCCGAAATCAGTGCCGCGTTGCAGCAACCCGCGTGAGTGCGTCAACCGAACATGTTTCCGTCATGCCCGCTGAGATCGTGCAGTGGATCGGCGAGATTCATCCAAACACGATCGTCGATGGCACGTATGGTGGCGGTGGGCACACTCGTGTGTTGTTGGACGCGTTGTCGCAACCGCCTGCTGACGGCGTCGAGCCAGCGAATACGCCGCTTTTAATCATTGGTATGGACCGCGATCCCGCCGTGATTCGTCGTGACGACGTGCCCGGCGGACTGGGCAGCGATCCACACATCGAATTGTTCTTGGGCAGTTATGAGAAATCACCAGCGGCGCTGGCGCATTGTGGTCGCACGCATGCTGATGCATTCATACTCGACCTCGGACTGTCGAGCGATCAGCTTGCCGATCGACAACGTGGGTTTAGTTTTACGATGGAGGAAGCGGAACTCGACTTGCGTTTCGATCCTGAAACAAATGCGCCTGCTCACGAATGGTTGACTTATCGCAGTGAAAAAGAGATTGCCGATGCGATTTATCAATTTGGTGAAGAACGGTACAGCCGCCGGATCGCCAGACAAATCTGTTTACGTGCGAAAGAGCGATCGCCTGTTCGCACGGTAGGCGATCTTGTAGAGATTTGTCGTCGTTGCGTGCCACGTGGCAAGAATCATGACATTCACCCCGCAACTCGCACGTTTCAGGCGCTACGGATTGCCGTCAACGATGAACTCGGCATCTTGCAGCGGACATTGGCCACAGCTGCTGATTGGATCTCACCAGGAGGGCGAATTGCCGCAATCAGTTTCCATTCGCTCGAAGATCGCATTGTCAAAAATGCGTTTCGCGACGACGAACGTTGGAACGTCCTGACCAAAAAACCGCTACGTCCTAGTGATAAAGAGATCCGCAACAATATTCGCAGTCGCAGTGCCAAATTGCGAGTTGCAGAGCGAACGTCTGGCCCCTAACGAGGCGATTGTACGAACCAAGGTCGTCTGCCCGTGATGGATCTTGTATTGACTCAAACGAAAAACGCCCCAGTAGAAGTTTCCTTCTGCTGGGGCGTTGTCGTTGGTCACGTCTGTTTGACGCAGTGTTGACTATGCTTTTTAGCGAACGAATTCACTAGCGAGCGTAGCTGGCACTGGCCTGAATGACGCGACGATTGCGTGAGATGCTAGCACTTGGATCGACGATCGGTGCTGGTGGCATCGGTGCTGATTGTTCGTACACAGGAGCTGCCACTGGAGCTGCGTAAGGAGCAGCAACTGGTGCTCCACAACCGCAATCACTGGTTCCGCATCCGGTGCTGCAAGTGTCGCAGCCCATTTCACAGCAGCTGCTCTTCTTCGAGCAGCAAGACAGGTTGCCGAACAATTTGCTCAACAGGCCGCCCGACTTTTTGCTGCAGCAACCGCTGTCGCAAGAAGGAGCTTCGCAGCAAGTTGGCTCGCAGCAGGTGCTTTCGCATCCGCAAGCTGGTTCGCAGCAAGCTGGTTCTTCGCAGCAGCTAGGGGCTTCGCAGCAGCTAGGGGCTTCGCAGCAAGCGCTGCTCTTCTTACCGAACAGTTTGCTTAGCAAACCGCCGCAGCAACCTTTCTTGGGCGAGCAACCGCTGTCGCAAGAAGGAGCTTCGCAGCAAGTTGGCTCGCAGCAGGTGCTTTCACATCCGCAAGCTGGCTCGCAGCAAGAAGATGCTTCGCAGCAAGTGCTTTCGCATCCGCAAGCTGGTTCGCAGCAAGAAGATGCTTCGCAGCAAGTGCTTTCGCATCCGCAAGCTGGTTCGCAGCTCGATGCACAACCACAAGCTGGATCGCAAGCCGACTCACAGCCGCAGGCCGGTTCGCAGCAGGTCGGTTCGCAGCAGCTTGATTCACAGCAGGTGCTTTCGCAACCGCAAGCTGGTTCGCAGCAAGAAGGTGCTTCGCAGCACGAACTTGAGCTTCCACAGCCCTTCATACCAAGCATTCGGTCGAGTAGGTCGAAGCCAAAACTTTGGCTACAAACTGAACTCGCTAAAACCATCGTCAATGTTAGGATTGTCCGCTTCATGGAGATCAATCTCCCTCTCTAGAATTTTGCGGGGTTGGAAACGCAGCGTCCCAATAAAAAGTGCGAAACCCGATGATCAAACCGTTTGGTGACCGGGGGACGCGGTCGTCGGACGAAGTCGCCGGCGATCATTTCCCGAAGTCGTTTTGCGAACTCTTACGAACCAGGTGCGGACACCCGGCCCGCTGACTTCGTTCAGTTCACGTTTACCAAACAGCCTCGAGGACAAATCCCTCGAGCTAAAATCTAAATCGGCGTCGTTCCTCATGTGGATCGCTGCTAAGTACTGACATCCGCTGTCAGCACAACTGGGTCAATCTTCTGGGGCCGGGGCAACAAGCCAACTTGGTGAAGTTGGGCGAAGTGCGTTCGATCCCTTGGACACAAAGAGGTATCGGTGGTTTGAACTTTGAAAAACAGGCGAAGGACGCCTTTTTTGTGGCTTGTTAAGGTTTTACGCTTGTATCGTTTCTCCCCAAATTGCGGGTGTTTTGTGTGGTAGCGAACAAACTGCACGCACGATGCGTGCAAACGGTGTAAACTACCCAATCTCGCCTCCAATGCCGTTCACCAACGTGAAACTTGGCATCCCCGCCGCTTCACCAGCCTAACATTCTTTGTCACACCTCACTGACCGCTGGCTCAACCGTGGGATCCCTCGTCTGTGTCTCAGAACCAACGTTCAGTCTGCAGGTGCCCAGTCGGTTGACCCTGCCATCGTTAGCCGCAACATTAGAAACAAAGGATTTATTGAATAGATTCGCAAAAAGCGAAATATGCGACATTCCGGCGCTTCCCGATCAATTTGACAAACTGTTAAAATACGACTCGCCCCGACGCTGACGCCCTCACTTCTAAAACACCTACCGCCGTTCCCCCATCACCGGTTTTCTGGATGTCTTGTTCGACTTTGACAACATCACCCTTGTTCAATATTAATGCGTCTTCTGCTTGGTCTCGTTTGACCACAGTTTTCACTACACTCGCTCTAGCTGCCTGTTTCATCGCCAGCAATGCGTTGGCTGACCAATCCGCCGACTGGACATATTGGCGTGGTCCACAATTTAACGGCACCGCTGAGGCCACTGGATTAGTCGACGACTGGGACGCCGAGGGTGGTGAAGGCAGCAACCTGCTGTGGAGACGCGACGACTTAGGGACTCGAAGCACCCCCGTCGTGATGGATGGACGTTTCTACACGATCACCCGCGCCGATCGTGGAACACCGATCGAAGGCGAAAAAGTCGTCTGCCTCGACGCCGAAACTGGGGAAACTCTTTGGGAGAATCGTTTCAACGTCTGGATGTCCGACGTGCCCGACACCCGCGTCGGCTGGAGCAGCGTGGTCGCGGACCCTGAATCAGGCAATGTTTATGTCCTCGGCGTGTGCGACCTGTTCCTCTGCATCAATGGCAAAACCGGAGAAACGATCTGGAGCAAACCACTGCACGAGCAGTTCGGCATGCTCAGCACTTATGGCGGACGCACCAATTTTCCTGTAATTCACGAAGATCTTGTGATTATCAGTGGGATCATTATCAATTGGGGTGAGGCCGCTAAACCGAACCATCGCTTGATCGCGATGGACAAACTGACCGGAGAAGTCGTGTGGTTCTCGGGAACTCGTGATTTACCCGACGACACGACTTATTCTGCACCAACTCTGACGACTATTGATGGCCAACGGCAAATCATCCTGGGCGTGGGCGACGGGTCTGTGTGGGGGTTTCAACCTCGCACCGGCAAACCGTTGTGGCGATACGATCTTTCGCGGCGTGGTCTGTTTGCCACCCCATTGATTCACGGCAACCGTGTCTACTGCAGTCACAGCGAAGAAAATGTGAGCGGTAGTTCGATGGGCGGCATCGCCGCTCTGGAAATCTCCGGCACGGGCGATGACACCACCGTCAAAGAACTCTGGAAACTCGAGGAACTCGTCGTTGGTCGCAGTGCCCCCGTGATTGTGGACGGACGGCTGTACGTGATCGACGATCGCTGCAAACTCTGGGTCATTGATGCTGAAACCGGCGACATGATCGTCGAGCGGTTTACCGTGGAAGACCGCAAGCAATGGCCGAGCCTGCTGTATGCCGACGAAAAACTCTACGTCCTAACCGAAAACGGCCGCTGGGCGATCCTCGAAATCACGGAGGACGGCGTTGAATTCATTAACAAAGGTCGGCTCTCCAACGAAGCCTTCTACGCCTCACCAATCATTGCTGGGGCCAAACTCTATTTCCAAGGCACCTCGTCCTTGTACTGTGTTGGCAACCAAACCGCCACGCAGAAACCTGTCAGCCTCGCCGAACAACTCGTCGGCGAAACACCCATCGAGAAACACCCCGACCCTGCCCAGCTACTTATTGTTCCCGGTGAATTGTTGTTGCAGCCAAGCGAAACAGTGGAACTCTCCGTGCGTTTGTTCAACGCTCTCGGGCAGCCTCTCGAAACACCTGAGGGCATCGACGTCCGCTACCAAGTCGACGGGCCTGGTTCGGTCAGCGGCTCCACCTTCACCGCCAACGCGGACGCCACCCACACGGCGGCGACGATCACTGCTCGCGTCGGTGACGTCAGCGGCTCGACCCGGGTGCGGATAGTGCCACCCTTGCCATGGAAATTCACCTTTGACGAACTCTCTGAGCCGCCCGTGAGCTGGGTGGGTGCACGTTATCGCCACCAAGTTCGCCCTGTTGACGGTTCGCCCGCACTGGTCAAAGTCAGCACCATCCCCAAAGGTGCTCGCAGCCGCGCGTGGATGGGTTCAAGCGATCTACAGAACTACACGATTGCAGCGGACGTGCAAGGCAAACGTACCAATGGGCAAATGCCCGACATCGGCCTGACCGCTCAGGGATACGTGCTCGATCTGATGGGCAACAGTCAACAACTACAAATCCGAACCTGGTCACCGCAACTTCGCATGGCACAAACGGTCGACTTCCCCTGGGAACCTGATCGCTGGTACCGCATGAAACTGCAAGCACAAATTGAAGGCAACGGTGAAAACGCTGTCGCTGTTTTGAAAGGCAAAATCTGGCCACGCGACGAAGCCGAGCCTGAATCGTGGACGGTCACGGCCCGCGATGAATCGCCTGTGATGACTGCTAGCCCTGGTCTCTATGGCAACGCGAAAGTCGCTGAGTTTGCCATCGATAATCTCGAAGTTACTGAGAACTAGCGACACTGACTTGCTTATCTACTCCTGACGCTTCCCATCTCACCTCTCCCACCTCTCAACTCCACCACAACTCATGGCCCGCTCTGAAATATCCGCTTTGTTCTTGATGTTTGCCTCTGCTGTCTTAGGGGCGATCTCCACCGTCGCTGTCTCGGGCTGCAATCCACCCGTCAACATGACATTGCCAGCCAACTTAGTGGCTGTCGCCGCCGTCGCTCCCGATGTTGCCACCTCGACGACCACCAAAACAACCGATGAAACAGTCCAAGAATTCGTGAAGCCAGAAACGATTCTGAGCGAAGGCAAGGAATGGCCGCAGTGGGGTGGTACGCGAGTCCGTAACAATGTCCCCAACGTCGAAAACTTGCCTGATGGCTGGAACATCGGCAAGTTCGATCGCCGCACCGGCGAATGGGACGGCTCGAAAGCGGAAAACATTCGCTGGTTCTCGGATCTCGGCAGCCAAACGTATGGCAACCCCGTCGTCGCGGGCGGCAAGGTGTTTGTTGGTACCAACAACGGTGCCGGTTACCTCAAACGCTATCCATCCTCCGTCGACTTGGGCTGTCTGCTTGCATTTGACCAGGCCACCGGCGACTTCCTCTGGCAACACAGCAGCGAGAAATTGATCACCGGTCGTGTTCACGATTGGCCACTGCAAGGCATCTGTTGTGCACCGTTGGTCGAAGGCAATCGACTGTGGTTCGTGACCAGTCGTGGCGAAGTTCGGTGTCTCGACACTGAAGGTTTTCACGATGACGAAGATGATGGTGTCGTTCAAAACGAACCTGCTCGCGTGGCAGATTTGAATAACAGTGGCGAAGGCAGTGCGTACGAAGACTCGCTCCGCCTGCTCAACGAAGGCACTCTTTCCGACGCGATGCGTCAAGTGCTCGTCGATGCTGGCAGCGAAGCAGGTCAAGACATCCAAATCGAAACGCTCGCACCGAACAAATCATGGAAAGCCACCGGTACCTTCGGCGGCGCGGAAGGAGAACTCGCCATCAAACAAATGGGTCCTCGCATTTCCGTGTTCAAATCACTCGGTACCAGCGATAAACTGGAAGCCGACGTAATTTGGGTGTTCAACATGATGGATGAACTCGGCGTCAGCCAACACAACATGTGCTCCTGCAGCGTTACTTCCTACGGCGACTTGTTGTTCGTCAATACCAGCAACGGCCTTGATGAATCGCACATCAATTTGCCTGCCCCCGAAGCTCCCAGCTTCATCTGCATGAACAAAAACACCGGCGAAGTCTATTGGACTGACCAATCACCAGGCACCAACATTCTGCACGGTCAATGGTCCAGCCCGTCGATTGAAGTACTCGGTGGTGTGCCGCAAGTCTTGTTCTGCGGTGGCGATGGAATCCTGTATAGTTTCCGTGCTGATCGTGGCAACGATGGCAAGCCCGAACTGCTCTGGAAATTCGATTGCAACCCGAAGACTTCCAAATGGGTGCTCGGTGGTGAAGGCACTCGCAACAACTTGATTGCCACGCCAGTTGCTTACGACGGATACGTGTACATCGCGGTCGGCCAAGACCCTGAACATGGTGAAGGCGAAGGTCACCTGTGGTGCATCGACCCGACCAAACGTGGCGATGTATCACCACAACTCGCTGTCAAGATGGAAGGCAGCACGCGCACGCCCATCGAACACAAACGGATTCAAGCCGTTGAACCGGAGTTAGGCGAAGCCGCTGTCGACAATCCCAATTCAGCTGTCGTCTGGCATTATTCACTCGCTGATCAAAACAACGATGGCGAAGTCGAATTTGAAGAAGAGATGCACCGCAGTTGTGGCACCGTCGCAATCAAAGACAACGTTCTGTACGTAGCTGATTTCTCCGGTTTGCTGCATTGCCTCGATGCTAAAGGCACCCCCGATGGTATGCCGATCGTGCATTTCACGTATGACATGTTCGCCCAGAGCTGGGGCAGTCCCCTGATCGCTGATGGCAAAGTTTACATCGGTGATGAAGACGGCGACGTGTGTGTGTTTGAGTTCGGAGCCGAAAACAACGAACCGATCGAAGAGATCAACATGGGCAGCAGCGTTTATAGCACTCCCGTCGCCGCCGATGAAACGATTTACATCAGCACCAAGGACAAGCTGTTTGCAATCGGTTTGCCAAAAGAGTAAACCGACGGCGCTAGCTTCCACCGGGCTTGCCCCGGTTGGAAGCCAGCATTAATTGCCACCAGCTTAACGAGCGGAGCACGTTCCAAACGTCGTTACAAACTCGTTACGCTCGAGACCCCAGTGACCATGTAAGATGCAATCGTCCTCCGACGATTTCTCTCCCATCACCTTTAGGTGCAACATGGTCACTCGTGTTTTCTCACTCTCAACCTCGCCTGCTTTCGTGCAGCGCGTCCTACCGGTCATCACCTCACTGTGGATTGGACTCCTAAGCGTCTGCCCAGTAACTGAGTCGAACGCTGCACAACCGTCAGCTCCCGGCGCGTCCTCACTGACGCTAAAAACAGATCGTGTGATCGTCTTCAAAGACGGTTACTGCCTGGTCATTAAACAGGGCACCGCGACCACCGACGCCCATGGCATCGTCTTCACCGACGAAGTCCCCGATGCGGCAGTCCTCGGTTCCTTTTGGGCTGTTCCTGAAAATGGCACTATTGAATCCGTCGTCGCCGGTTGGGTCGAAACGGAAAGCGACTCCAATCGCGACGTCGATTGCGCAAACGTGATCGAAATCGTGGAGGCGAACTTGGGTAAAGACTGCACGTTCGCCATCGAAGAGCAAAAGTTTGCTGGCAACCTCCACAAAATACTCCGAAAAACACCGACTCCGCTCGACGCACTGGACACATCAATCGCCCGCTTCAACGCCGACTATTTTGTCCTTCGCACTACCGAGGGCGACAAGATGATTCAGGCCAGTGTCGTGCAAAACCTAACGATCAAAGACATGCTTAGCTCGTTTGATCGAGTCGTGACCGAGAAATCGCGACACAAACGATTGACGATGAAATTCGATCAACCCAACATAAACGTGCGCGTGAATCTGATGTACTTTCGACCAGACGTCCGCTGGATTCCCACCTACCGCGTGAACCTAACCGGCGAAAAGATCGCTGCAATGAATCAACAGGCGAGCAATTCGCAACAGTCAAGCAAGCCGCAACAAACCGGTAACTCGGCGGTAGTGGACCGCCGCATCGCAGAGATCATCATGCAAGGCGAGATTCTCAATGAAGCCGAAGATTTGGTAGATGTCCCCTTTCATCTCGTCGTCGGTGTGCCCAACTTTCGCTTCCGAACCGTGCCCTCGCCGATGGTCCTTGAAGCCACCATGCGGAATCTGCTCAGCCAAGCGGCGCCGAACGTGATGGGAGTCTCAAACCAGTTTTCCAATGCAATGTTCACTCAGCGTGCTGGAGAATTTCATGATCGGCAGATCGACGACAACGAGTCTCCATCAATAGTTGAGTTACCCGATGAGTTAATCGGCAAGAGCGGTAACGATCTG
Organism: Rhodopirellula sp.; assembly: GCA_041740155.1. Classification (GTDB taxonomy): domain Bacteria; phylum Planctomycetota; class Planctomycetia; order Pirellulales; family Pirellulaceae; genus Rhodopirellula. Next base: position 22,536 of record JBGSMN010000071.1, on the reverse strand, counting down.
TTTGTCTATGAACTCCCACCCATGACACTACGCAAAGGAGAGCGTGCGATCGTGCCGATCCTACGAACCGAGGCCGCGTATCGTGACATCTACACTTGGGATATTGAACTCACTCACGCCGAGAACTACGCAGCCTCCGCAGCCGATTCCACCTCCCCGCTGGTCTTGAGCGAAACCCGAGTGTGGCGACAAGTTGAATTGACTAATAACACGAAAATCCCCTGGACAACGGGAGCCGCCATGTTTGTTGATGGCCAGCAACCGCTGGCACAAGAACTACTAACCTACACATCACCCGGCGGCACCTGCCGCGTGCCCGTCACCGTGTCGGTCGACTTGCAAGGCAAGGCCGTTGATACGGAAGTGAAACGTGAATTCAACGTTTTGCAGTGGCGAGGCAGCCACTACGCACTCGTCCAAGGTAAAATCGAGATCGAGCTAGCCAACAACAAAACCGAACCAGTGCTGGTGGGTGTTCGTTTGCGATTTGGCGGCAAGGCCACGAAAGTCTCTGATGAGGGTAAAATCACCCTCGAAGCGTATCGGGCAGAGGATTGGCACGAACGCCGTGGCAACCCCATCAACCAAAGCAGCGATGTCCGCTGGACCACCACACTGCAACCAGGCGAACGGTTCCAACCGATTGTTGATTACGAGTTTTATCTACAGCACTAATGACATCACGTTTGAAAGTCTTAACGATCGAAGACGACGCTGCCATCCGCTGCGGCATCGTCGATGCGTTGACATTCGCAGGCTATGACGTGATCGATGCAGCCGATGGCACGAGCGGTGAACGTCGTGCCATCGAAGATCAATATGATCTGCTCCTACTCGATCTTGGCTTGCCCGGCGTTGCTGGCTTAGACATCCTCCGGCAAGTTCAACGACTGCGGCCTGACCGGCCCGTAATCATCTTGACGGCCAAGGGCGAAGAAGCCGATCGTGTCCAAGGACTACGTTCAGGCGCGGATGATTATGTGGTCAAACCGTTTAGTGTGAAAGAACTGTTAGCACGCATCGAAGCGGTGCTTCGACGTGCAATCCCGAAGCCAGAACAGCCTTTCGCCCAGTGGCAACAAGGCATCCTGGATTTTGAACGACGAGAACTACGCTATCACGACCAATCAAGAACAGAATTATCCGAAAAGGAATCGGAGTTGCTGCAATACTTAATCGCGAATTCAGGCCGTGCGATCTCACGAGACGAATTACTCGCAGGCGTTTGGCAGATCAGTCCACAAGGAATTAACACTCGCACGATTGACATGCACATTGCGAGACTGCGTGAAAAACTACGCGACAATCCTGAATCGCCTACCACTTTATTAACCGTCCGTGGCAAAGGCTACATGTGGATGGCAATCGAGCATCGTCGTGCTCATGAGTCACACGGATGAAACGAACTTGGCAGATTTGGGTGTTGTTCTCTCTATGCTTCGCAGCCATCGCGGTAGCCATGTCGTGGTTGAGCCTGAAGGTCGTCCGGCTCGACGCGCTGCGCGAAACTGATCGAGCGGAAACCGAACTCGCTCGTCGTGAAGCTGAACTGCAAGAGCGAATCAGCAGCGCGTTGTACCGCATGGATCTAAAAATGCTGCCGTTGATTTCGCAAGAGGCAGCGCGGCCGACTTACTTCTATCAAACCGCCGCAACGGTCATTCCAGACTCTCAATGGGTACAGTCGTATTTTCAAGTAACCGCCGAGGAAACAGTCGCGTCGACGAAAGAACAACTCGCAGTCACCATGTTTGATTATCAATCACTTTTGCGAGCCACGTCCGAACAGCAATCCGATGATATTGCGGCAACGCAAGAACGGCTTCCGCCTGATCAGTCGGCGCAAATTGCATACAACGTTCCAGCGGTTGAGAACTTCCGAAATCAAATTGAAAATCAATCCGCAGAATTACCCACCTCGAAGGCGTTCACTAAATTTGAAATTCAGCAATCTCGTCGTACCCAGCGGATCAACGAGGAATTCAATCAACGGCGAGATTCCACTCAACAGATCACGCAGCAAACATGGGCAAACAACTTGGCCGTCGGCAACGGATTTGATATCGAGAATGCAATCGGCCACGACGAGGCGGCATTGTTTTTGGAAACCAATCAAACGATTCAAATGCAGCCCGTGTGGATGGAAAACAATCTTGTTCTGACCCGCCGCATCAACTCCACGCAAGGAACTGTTATTCAGTGTTGTTGGTTGAATTGGGAGAAAATCAAAGCAGACTTGCAGATGGAAGTCGCTGCCTTGTTACCAGGAGTGGAATTTCAATCCGTCACACCTGATTCGCAATTACACATCGGCACAGCACTAACAACGATCCCTGTTCAACTCATCGTCGACCGGCCCAGAATGTTATCTATGCTGGCGATGGATTCGCCACTGGCTGCCAAGGAGTCGATGCTGTCCGCTTCACTCATCGCAGCTTGGTGCGGACTGCTTCTTGCAGGAGTTTGCTCGGCGATGTTGCTGCATGGCGTGCTACGACTGAGCGAAAAACGGGCTGCGTTTGTTTCAGCAGTGACACATGAACTGCGAACTCCCCTAACAACGTTTCGCATGTATTCAGAAATGTTGGCCGAAGGCATGGTGCCAACGGAGAAACAGCATCAGTACGCAGAGACGCTAAAAACCCAAGCCGACAGGCTGGCTCATCTCGTTGAGAACGTGCTGCAGTTCGCCAAGCTCGAACGAGGACCTGCGAAAATGGTCTGTGAGCAGGTGGCGATTCGCGATCTGCTAGAGCGGTTTCACTTGCGTCTGGAAGAGCGAGTTGCCAGCAGCCAAATGACGTTATTGATCGACATCGACGAATCACTTACCGAACATAGCTTGACGACGCAGCCCGCGGCGATCGAACAGATTCTATTTAATCTCGTTGACAACGCCTGCAAGTACGCACAGTCAGCGAGCGATCAACGCGTCATCATTGCCGTCAGTCGCTCTGTTAAAAAGATTGAGTTAAGTGTTCGCGATTTTGGACCTGGCATTCGGCCAGCCGATCGCAAACGAATGTTTGAACCGTTCCGCCAATCCGATCTCGCAACATCCAATGCCGTGCCTGGAGTCGGTTTAGGTCTCGCACTCTGCGACCGTATGGCCCGTTCCCTTGGCGGGCGGCTCTATGCGAAAGAGCACTACGGCGGCGTTTGGTTCGTGCTGGAGCTAGATGCATAAGGAACGTGGACAAACCGTCGCGATATACGTTCCGCTCGTTGATGCATACTACGAGCCATCCTCACGTCATACTTAGTCACACTCACGTCACCGGCACAATTTTTTCTTTCGTGACCAGGAGAGGAGTTTCGCAAAGCGGGTATGGTTGTGATCGGGCATCCGTCGCGATCTGAGTGCGCAGGGTCTCGTGCATCTCTTCGGGTACCTTCGTTGACCAAGCGATAAAGAAGTCTCGATTAGGAACACCGACAAAGATCTTCCCATCCGGCTTTCCCGTCAATTGCTCAATCACCCGCTGCCGAATTTCAGGCACAAGCACACGAGCAGCATCATAACCGTCGACCGTTTGAATAATCAGCAACGGGGTCTCACCTCCCGTGAACATCATCTGCATCGACTCCGAAGCGTCCAGCAAATTCTGTTGTGCGATCTCAATCAGATCCAATGCCGTCTGCCCCCAAGCGTCCGCGAGCGTTTGACTGACGTACGCGTACCCCGTTGGGCTGTCGATCACGATACTGAAATATACCGAATGAGAAAACGGAAACTTGAGCGTCAGATCGCCTTGATCAATCCGGCGATGGAACAGTTGCAGTCGCAAGCGACCTTTCGCTTGGTCCCATTCTTGCGGCGCCACCAGTTCACCATTTCGTGACATCACGAGCACGTTGCCAATTTTTTCAACAACAATCTGCTCGAAGTCCTCGTCCGTCACACCGCGCTGCATGTATTGCCGATGCAAATTATCCATGCCGCACTGAATTTCGTGGTATCGAATGACACCTTCATCAGGCTGCGTAAAGAACTCTTCATCAGGAAAACGGCGTCTGAGAATTTCAGCAACTTTCTCAGTAAAGGCGGGGATATCCATGATTCAGAACAATATGAGCGGGTGAAGATGAATGAATTTCATCATCTTAGCAAACCTCGATTCGATTGTGGCGATGTGGTTTGGAGCTGGTGCTGACACTAGGTTTTCAATGGTTTTGCGATTTTTTGTTTTTTCCTGTCGCCGATCTCTCGGATTGTCCATGCGTGAGTTGTTACGGGCCAAATCGCTTGGCCCAACCCAACTGACACTGATCAAATTGAGGATCGAACCATGACTACTTCACGCAACAGCCGCAGCCAAGCCGCCCCCGTCCGCCGAAACCTAAATCGTCGCTTGACGATGCAGCACTTACAAACTCGAAAACTGTTCGCTGCCGACATCAACCTTGTGGGCGGCGTCTTGGACGTCGAAGGAACGCAAAACAACGATCAAATCGAGGTTTCGACCGTCCAGGTCACAGACAGCAACGGAAATACCGTCGACAAGATCCAAGCGACGGTGTCGGATGCAGAAGGCAATGTGCTCTCACAAGAGCAGTTCGATCCTGCCGCTGTCGATCAAATCATGGTCCACGGATTGGACGGAGATGACTCGATCACGAACAACACTGGTATCAAGTCGATTATCTTTGGTGGCGATGGAAACGACACGCTCGTCGGCGGAGTTGGCAATGACACGATTCTCGGTGGTGACGGTGATGACTACATCTTCGGAGCCGACGGAGACGATACGATCAAAGGTGGCCAGGGTAACGACGTCCTCGATGGATGGAATGGTAACGACACCATCCAAGGCAATGCCGGCAACGACGTGCTGTTGGGCTATAACGGCAACGATGACCTCGACGGGGGAACCGGCAACGATTCCATGTTCGGCGAAGCCGGTAACGATTCCATGTTTGGGGGCGATGGCGACGACTTCATGTCGGGCGGCTCAGGGAACGATTTCCTGGACGGTTGGAATGGTAACGACACCATCGAGGGAAATGCTGGCGACGATGTCCTGCTGGGCTACAACGGCAACGATGATCTCGATGGCGGAACCGGCAAAGACACCATGTATGGCGAAGCCGGAAACGATTCCATGTTTGGCGGAAATGGTAACGACTTCATGTCGGGCGGTGCAGGCGACGACTACCTGGACGGTTGGAATGGCAACGACACCATCGAGGGAAATGATGGTGACGACGTACTACTGGGCTACAACGGCAACGACGATCTTGATGGTGGAACCGGTGACGACACACTGCACGGTGAGGCTGGGAACGACACGCTCGCCGGTGGCGATGGTAGCGACGCACTGTTCGGTGGTAACGGCAACGATGCTCTCGACGGAGGTGACGATGGCGAAGTCGATTCGCTCAATGGAGGTACGGGCGTCGATAGCTTCGTCTTCAATGTTTCGCTGGCACCATTCACGATCAACGCCGATGGCGACGACTATCAAGACATCGACTTGGCAGAAGACTTGATCACGTGGCAGATCGTCTAGTCAATGGCGATTCGTTCGAGGCCGCAGGCACTGTGCCTGCGGCTTTTCTCTTTTTGATTGGATTCATTCAGTGACAAATGAGGAAGCGTTTCGTTGCATCGCGTCGAGCAGCAGTTCATCAGCGATACGAAGTGTTTGCTTAACCGTAACTCGGGTGACGTTTAGCGATCTGGCAACCTCGTCAATACTCTCTAGTAACAAGGCATGTTTTAAGATGTTCTGGCGCAGAGGTGGCAACACGGTCAACATCGCGTCGAAGATTACGTCGACACGACACTGCAATGTTTCAAGCGGTAGTTGTGCTAGCAGCGAGTCATCACTAGTGATCGACATCGCGAGCAGACGCAGCCAAATACGAGGCACCCAGTCGGAGGCCGTGTTTGGAGTGGCGTCAAACCAACAGGCCTCGCTTGGTGCAGTATCACTTAAGCGGGCGACGGCAGAAAATACCTCTCGAATTTGCGATTGGACTGATCGTGACCATTGTTTGCACTGGGTGCCATACGAGGTAGGCAATCGTTTTTCACTGGTGCTCATCAACAGTTTGCATGCAGCATCAGCATCCGCGCTTTCGTCTCCGGAAGAGAGAGTTGAGATCCGCCATAAATGTAACAGCCGATCGCCACGCGCCGGAAAGCGAGCTAAGTACGAGCACCATGCGATGCGATCACCGATGGCAACACGGCTTTCCCACTGGGTCAGCACCAGTTCTTCAAACAAAAGTTCTTTGATCGCGGGCGGTGTGTCGAGCATGTATTGTTCGATAGATGTGCGCCGCCCCGATCGCCAATCGGATTCGAGCGCATCGCAGCGACGATCAATTTCGATGGCGCCGTCTTCACTTGTCTGGAGTTTACTGCTGGTCATCGCTGTGATTGCGGAGCATTTGAGTGCGGATGATATCGAGTTTACGTTGTACCGTGCGAACGTTGCAGTCGAGTTGGCGAGCGATTTCTTCGTTATCGAAACCTTGAAGTTTCAGTTCCACGATTCGCCGCAGTATGTCGTCGTGCAAGCCACTGAGCAGTGCGTGGCACTGATCGGCGACCTCTGCAGCCAACTCAGGGCTGGGCTCGTTGCTGAGGATTTGTTGCAAACCTTGAGCGTCGTCGGTGGGTGTTGCGCCCAATGCCGATTCGCCGCAGACCTGGCCACCACCCCGCTTAGCAGCGAAGTGTTTGCGTCTGGCTGCACTGAGTTTACGAGCGGCGATCGTGACCAGCATTTTCCAAAGGTCATCGCGATCTCTCAAGGCGTCATACTGCCCTCGTTGGACGACACCAATAAAACTGTTCATCGCGCTGAGGGCAACGTCCTCCTCATCCGCAGCCCGTTTCGGCAGATTGGCCATTTTACGACGGGTGTAGCGGACGACTTTCTCAAAATAGACTCGCCAGATCTCTTCCGCTGCAACTTCGTCATGTTCAGCCAAGCGGTTCAGCCATACGGTGATTGGGTCTTCGGTCGACATCGACAGGCTCCAGCGGAGAGAAAGTTAAGAAGAGTTGTGCCTAGACGCCTGTGTGTTAGATTAACCACCCGGCTGAGGCAAGGAGGCAGTCGGCGAAAAGTTCGCATTCAGGTTTCAGGCTCGCCAGCGCGGCGAGAGGGGAAATGATGGTCCAACCTTCCGAATACCGCTTCTCGTCGTTAGGCGGTCGACGCCGGTTGCGACTCGAATCGCTGGAAAATCGGCGATTGTTGGCAGTGTACACGGTCGCGACTTTTGTCGACCGCAACAATACGATCCCCGACGAGGCTCAGTTGTCGCTCCGCGAAGCGATCCTATTGGCTAATGAAAACATCGGTGAAGACACTATCCGCTTGCCCGCCGGAATCTACGAGCTATCGATCGCAGGCGTGGATGAAGATGGTGGCCTGACCGGCGATTTGGACATCACCGACTCTTTGATCATCGAAGGACTCGGTGAGAATTCACAAGCGACCGTCATCGATGCTAACCAGCTCGATCGCGTGCTCGATATCTTTCGTGTCGATCAACTCGACGAGCTTCCCAACCTCACCCTACGCAATCTCAGACTATTCGGCGGACAATTGCAATTTGGATTTCAAGGTTCGAGCGATGGCGGTGGTGTGCAGTTTCGCGCAAACGACCTGAATCTGTTCGACGTCGTGATTGCGAACAACAGCGTCTCCGGGTCAGGAGGCGGTTTGTTTTTTGAGGGTAACGAGCTAGCGATCGTTCGCAGTTCGATCGAGGGCAACGTGGCTGAAGTCCATGGTGGCGGTATTTCGGCGGCTTCAAACTTGGGCACCGCGGTACCATCCGCCATTCTGATAACAGACAGTTCGATTACGGGCAACCGAGCAGAGGCACAGCCGAGCCCAATTGTATCGGCATTTGCGATAGGAGGAGGTTTGTATGCGTCACAACTCGGTGTGGCCATCGCCAATTCGACGATTAGTAGCAATCAAGCCGATCTCGATGGTGGTGGTATCTACCTGACCGAAAACCAAGTTTCGTTAATTCAGTTTTCGACGATCTACAACAATGTTGTTCTAAATCCTGACCCCACAACTGTAACCGCCGGTAGCAATCTTCGTCAGAGCAGTGGTGATGTTATTCAACTGCAAAACAACATCTTTGCCGAGCCTGGAGTTGGTCCAGCCAGTGGCTTATCAACAGGCAACAATATTGTCGGTAGCAACATTAGTTCATCGGGCGGCAACCTCGCTGATGATGAGGACGCTAACCTGAGTGATACGATCGACTTACTCAGTCTCGATCCTGCACTTGAGCAACTCACGCGTTCAACACTTGGCACGTTCTTTCATCGCCCAGCCTTTAACAGCCCCGCAGTAGATGCTGCGATCACTGCCGATGATTTTAATAATTTAGGACTAACGGATCAGATTGGTACGAACCGCAGTCTCGATGGAAATGGTGACGGCGTTGCTCGGCCTGATATCGGGGCGATCGAGTTGCCTACATCGTTCACCATTGGCAGTGCAGTGTATCTTGATGCGAATAAGGATGGTATTCAGCAATCCGAAGAGGCTGGCATTGCCGATGTTCCTGTGTTTTTGTTTCGTGACATTGACGAAAACGGCATCTTTGACTCACTGATTGATGTGGAGGTAGACAGTGTGCTCAGTACGGCACAGGGAGAATATTCGTTTGCGGGCCTGACGTCAGGTTCCTATTTTGTCCACATCCCGGCGGCAGCCTTTACCGGGATTTCTGAATTCGGAATTGAATTACCAGGTCCACTCGCAGGATTGATCAATACGGTTTCGTTGCCTGAGTTGCTCGAGGGGTTGGTACGATCGGTTGAGTTGGATGCATTGCTCGATGGCAATCTCGATGGTGACGGGAATCCCAGTACGTTTTTTGCAGCAGATTTCGGGTTCACTTCGGCGCTTCAGTTGGAGGTTGAACCGCTTTCACGTACTACGCTGGAAACCATTGATCAAATCTACCCCGCCGAACAATACTACTATCTGCTGAGCGTGAGTTCGCAAAGCAGTTACGAAGCCAAAAATCTAAAGTTGCAACACCAACTGCTCGCCAATGCGTCGTTGGTCGGATCCTCGTCACTGGTCGTTGATTTTCTGCCCGATAGTTTACCGCTGCAAACATTGATCGATACGCTTTCCAGCGATTTGATCTTGCCTGACGCGAATTTCATTGAACTTATCATTCCCAGTATTTCCAACCTCACGTCCGTGCTGATATTGTTTGAGGCCCGCGTGCATGAGTCGGCGATCGGTGTAGTCGACTCACGATCTACCGCAGGGACTGCCGAAACGGTTTCGCTAGCAAATATTACGGCAACCTCTCAGTTGCCTATCATCCCGTTCGTTGATCTCAGCGTGAGTGCAACGGCAGACCAATCAGAAATTGAAGTCGGTGAAGCGACAACGATCACGATCACGGTGACGAATAATGGGCCTTCGATCGCTGAACAGGTATCGTTGCAAACAAGCCTGCCGATTGGAATGACGATTGTACTCGTGCGTGTTGCTGGCGGTGCGAACTTATCGAATGACTTGCTGTTGGACTTGCATGACTATCCATTGTTAGCAGGGCAAGCGATTTCGATTGAGATGGTCCTGCGAGCCACCACTAAGACGGAGGCCTTCAACGTCATTTCATTCTCAGTCAGTGATGCTAGAGCGGACGAACTAGAGTTGGCGAATAACCTTATCGAAATTGTTATTGACGTCTATTCAGTACCGATCGTGGTGGTGACACCGCCGCCGATTGTTGTTGATCGACCAACACCGCCGGTGACTCCGACCACCGCCGTTTTGCCGATGCTACCAATCACAACAGTACGTGCAGGTGAACGGGTTTATGACGAAGTTTCGGATTTGGATTCCGCTTTACAAACGGAGCCGTTTCAGGCTCCAAGCGGTCAGGTCTTTATACCATCACCGATCCCGGCCATGGATGCAGCGACTGAGACAATGCTTGACCAAGCAGTGCTTCAATCGTTACCAAGCACCACGATGCTGGATCACTTGACGACGCTCAATTCCGATTCGACGGGTCATGATCGGGAACAGGAATCACTACCACTGCCGCAATCACTACGTGAATTGCCGTCACCAAGAGAGCCTGGTATCAATGCGATGATGGCAACAGATAATGTGTCGGGCGAGGACTTGCAGGGCACGCCAGCGTGGGTTTATGGCGTCGGCGGTGCAACGCTCGTGGCGACGGGCGGTTGGATGATGACACCTCGGTCGATCAAGCAAAAGTTGCGAAATCGACTTCGAAATCGTGTTTCACTAGCGCGTCTGTTGTATTCAGGGGGCGATTGATATGAATTTGCAGTTTCAACTTTCTCCAACCCAACGACGCCAAATCGAATTGATTGATGCGTTTGAGACCTCGTGGCAAAACGGTGCTACTGAGTTGCACGAGTTTCTGGCTAGCTTGGACAAACCACCAGATGAACAAGCACTCGCCGAACTCCAGCGAGTTGATCAAGAACGCCGTCTTCGTGATGCGTCAACCCATCCCAAGGCGAACGATAGTACACGAGACGTCAGTGGTGTTGATGCCCAGCCACTGTCACCCGTTGCGATGCGCTGTGATTCAACGAAGTCGTTGCCCAGCCAAATTGGTGGGTATGAGATCCGAGAGCAGATAGGACGCGGTGGTTTTGGCAGTGTGTATCGAGCCTTTGATCCGAAGATCGGGCGTTTTGTTGCGATTAAATGGATGAATCAACGATCCAAAGGGTTCTTGCATGAAGCACGAGTCGTGGCCAGCCTGCGACACCCGAACCTAGTACAAGTCTTGCAGGTTGGTGAAGTCACTCAGCAGGATATCGCTGGCGGTCATGATGGTCCGACGGGCCAATATCTTGTCTATGAAATGATCGAAGGTGAGCCACTCGCACGCCGTATTGCTGAGCAGAATTATACGATCGCGGATGTGCGGCGTTGGATGAGGCAAATCGCTGATGGCTTGCAAGTCGTCCACGCAAAAAACATCGTTCATCGAGACATCGCTCCAAAAAACATCATGATTGACCATAACGATCAGGCGATCTTGATCGATTTCGGTTTGGCTTGCATTGACGGCAAGTTCTTCCAACAAGACGCCAACATAATTTTGGGAACGCCTCACTTCATGTCGCCCGAGCAAGCTCAGGGAGATTCGAATTGGTCCACGTCTCAGTCGGACATTTTTTCACTCGGCAGTGTGATGTACCAACTGCTTACCGGGAAATTGCCGTTTCCGGGTGATGACGCTCCTGCGGTGCTGCGGCGCGTACGAGAAGCCACGCCTGCGCCTCCTCGTAGCCTTCGTCCAGAGATTGACGTTGATCTCGAAAACGCGTGTTTGAAAGCCCTGGAAAAGCGTCCTCAAGATCGCTTTCGAACCGCACATGACTTTGCACTCTCGCTTCTACCACAACCTGAAAGAAGTGATCGCAAACCGATGTTCATGGGGGCGTTGGTCGTTGTGTTAGGGCTTGTTTTAGGCGGCGCGATGCTGCGAGGTGGTGTGGATACGCCGGGTCGGAAAGAAAACACAAACACGGCTGAGAGGGTGACAGCGGAAGTGCAAAGCCTTCGATTTACAATCGATCAAGGGACAAGGGGATTTCAACCGCCACAGCCGAGTGATTTTCCACTACAACCGCATCGCGATTTAATCGCCGCTTGGGATTTGAGTGTTCCCGCCTACAGCTATCTGGTGCGGTACGACCATGACGCAAACGCGACTGTCTTGTTTCCTGATGGGGATGCAATGATCGAACCGAGCGGACGGGCAGCCTTCCAAACGCCGGACGTGGCAGGAGTGTGTTTAGTCTTGTACGGCGTCACGCTGCAACCGCTGACGAGCGACGAATTACAGCGGCTTACAATCTCTCAACCATTAGGAATCCAAATCGATCAGCGACAGGCGAGTTCGTACGGCGGGCGGTTCCTGACTTACAAAAAGCGACCGCTTGATTGCGACGACGCGATTGCCGTTTTGGATGGCGTGTCGCCAGGCAAAGTCGAGATGTCGGATGAGTTTCGTGCTCTATGCGACGAGATATTCGTTAACTACGTCGGTCACTTCTTTTGTGTAGCAACGCCATGAGCGGATGTACGATACAATCGCAGCAACTGGCTGCTTTGGGCGCATGCTTGTTGCTCTTTGGTGCGGCATCGAGTCTTCGTGCCCAGGACATTCGGCAGTCACAACGAATCAACGCGGCGGCGGCGATAAGCGCGACGCGTGATGTCAGTGTCTATCACCCTCCTACCTCAAAATCTTTCGTTGAGGATTGGACTCTGGGCTATCCTAAGCAATGGAAATTCGCGACTCCTCTGCGTGCGGCCCTCGCCCTGGATATCGCAACGTGGCACTTGTCCATGGAATCTTTGGCCGCCACTCAGAAATGGATTGGAATCGCACTCGATGAACTCGAAAGCATTGATCGCTCGGCGGCAGGCACCCCTGGTCAAAGACTCGATCTAATCGCCCGCTCGCACAATCTATTTTTGCGGCTACAGCTCGCGGTCGGACATCGTGAACCGGCCGCCGCGATGCTGAAGCGAATTTCGATCGCGCGTACTCGCTTCGATGCCCGGCAATGGTTGATTGTGTTGGAAGGATTACCTACGGATCTGATTGGCCTCGCGTTAGTTCATTCGGAAATTCCCGAGCAACTTGCTCAGAAGCTCGACCTAGATTTTTCGATGTGGAAAAGACGCATCTTGTCCACCGATCAATTCCTCACTGAACTGATTCTGCACGCAGGCACAGGTGTAGTGTCTAGCGATCAGGAAGCTGCTATGGAAGAACATTTTCAGGCGGTTGAGAGTGTCTTGCGAGATCAGCATGCGTCGAGCTCACGGTTAATCAAGCTATTGGAATCGCGTTCACGTTGGCACCGAGCGATGGCGCGGGAGGCATTGCGGCCAGCAAACGCGAGCTCATCCGAAACTGCAGAGCGAGTCCAACGACATTACGACGAGTCATTGGCCGCCTGCGAACGATTGCTGGCGGTAAAAGATTGTGATTCAGTCGCTGATCGAGTACGGCAAACTCGTGCTGCGTTGCAGTTGTCGAGGATCCCAGACAATCCCGCGCGAGCGAAACGCTATTTCCAATTGGCACTCACGCGAAGCCAAGCGGTGGCGGTCGAGCAAGTAGCTAACCAATCCGATTCGAGTCAGCAGATCGAGTTGCAAAAACTGCGTCTGGCCGCGTTCCTGATGTCACAAACCGGCGTAAGCTCAGAAGCGAACAATGAGATTCAACAGTGGAAAGCTATTTCGAGAGAAGCAACTCGTCTTGCTGACTTGCTACACCCACTGGTGCCCGACGAATGCGAAACACTGAGTCGACTACAGTACATCCAAGCTCTCGGTTCGTTCCATAGCAAACAACCAATTGCGTCATTGGAGCAACTCGAAACACTCCGCAGCAAATTACGACGTGAAACCATTGGTGAAGAGGCACTTGCCGCAGTCGATTTATTTTTGGCGAATTTATCTCTGCAAACACGTAGCAACGACCTCATCTCTGCCGATGATCACTTCCTCCGCGCCGAACGCGTTAATGCGGGTTTGCAACAACCCACCAATCAACGAATCGCACGAGCGGGGCGTGCGACTCTGCTGTCATTGGCTGGGAACTACGAACAAGCTGACGAGTTGTTTGCAGAACTGCTTGACCAAAAATTGCTTTCGGGCGAACAACAGCCCGCTTCGCCGCTGGTAGATGCACAACATCGTCAGCGAATTCTGTACGCCTTGTCGTTGAAGAACCAGACTCGATTGATTGCTGCGACACGACAATTTGAGCACGTTCGTCATGCTCTTGAGCAGTTGCCTGCTCAGGACGCAAATTCTCAAACTGAAGAACTACGGCATGTCGTGGATTTGTGTATCGCTGATACGCTTCGCTGTCGTCATGATTTCGCAGGGGCGATTGAGATTCTCGATGCGTTGGAAAATGCTATCCAACAATCCGCTGGTGGCGTAGCGATTCGCGAAGAAGTCTCCCATCAATTCGCTCTTTGTGAACTCGCCGATCCGCTGGCTGATGCTGCGTCATGGGATCATGCACAAACAAGGTGGCAGGGATTAGTGGACCAATCCGCCAATCTACTCGTTCGATGTCGAAGCCAGTTCTACCTTAGTGAGTTGAACATGCGACGACAGGAGAAGATCCAAACGCTGCTGCAACTACAGCAGGCGGATTATCGTGTGCGTTTGAACGAATACGATACGAAGACTCGACAGCTCAACGAGGAGATCAAACGCTATGAACTTTCGCCAACGGCACTACCGCGATCCGAGTACGATGCACTTGCCCAACAGCACGCGCAACTTGAGCATGAAAATCTCGAATTAAATCAGCTTCGTGTTCGTTTGAGCGAAGCCGACCTGCAGTTGACCTCGGTCGAGTCGAGGCAGTGGTTAAAACAGTCGCACGGTTGGTTAGCTGAGTGTCGGCGTGAACTTGGTGATTTGCCTGCCTATCCAACGCTACAATATGCGGTGCGATGTCGTCTGGCTGACGTTTTGTTGCAGATGGATGATGGCAACCACTCGGTCGCGATCGAACTCCTCACCGATGCGGAGCGATTCTCCGACCAACCGATTGCAGGTGTCGATTTGTTGCGACGTGACTGGTTGTCATCGAAGTTCAGTTATGCGCGGCAACGTCTCGTGGAGCTGCGACTCGCATCGGGGCAAGTGGAAGAAGCAGTGGCCGCAATCGAAAGTCAGAAAAGCCGACGTTTCCGTGATCTGTCCCTGGGCCTAACGCCCAATCAGGCGCAAGCGTTTGATCTTGTCAACAGCCAACTCCGTTCGTTGCGAGCGGAATCGTTGGTGCATGCTCGTGACCTGAATAGCCAAATGGAATCATGTGCGAAACGGCTCGATGGATTAAACGTGTATTCGCAGCACAGCGGTTCCAGTCCCGGTGACATTCGTCAAATCCCGGGATTTTTAATCGTCTACCAAATCGGTCAACGGTCCAGCCATGTGTTATGGAGAACTTCGATGGGAGAGCGATGGATCAGTCGGTCTTTGCAAATCGAAAGCCGTCCCTTGACGTGGGAATCGCTCAGTCATGTCGACACAGAGAGTGGAGAGCTAGTGGGTTACGCGATTGATTTCTCACAGGTAGTCTCCAATCCGGCGACAAGCAGTGCGGATTTATTACAAAACGCGACATCACGATTATTGGCCGCTTCCTTGTTGCCACGAGAGCTGTTGGCTGACCTCAGCGAATCGGATCAAACGCATGTGGTAATCATCCCCGATGGCCCCCTATTCCATTTTCCACTTGAAGCGTTGCCAACTTCAAGTCGACACTTCCTGTATGAGCTTGCACCCCCGATCGTATATTCACCGACACTCGAATGGTTGACGGGGCCAGCAGGGACGACTGCACTCTTAGCGACAAGTGCAGCCCCCGACGATCGCAAACAATGCCTGCTAACAGTCGGTCTGGGAGAAGTCATGGCTGGCAATGGTGGACGCGACGTGATAGTCGGCATCGAGGTGAACCAGATTGCTAGTACATTCGCGGCGCAGGGGTTGTCAACGGTAAAACTCTTTCATCACGCAGCGGTTCGACGGGATGTCTTGGCTTCACTCCCTGACGCCACCTGGGTCCACTTCGGTACCCACGCCGAGCGTTTGAAACCAGTCAACGCATTCGCAATGGATGACGACACCGAGGACGACAATGCACTGGCCGCACAAACGCCACGCTCGCTGCTGCGTTTGGCTGGTGATGAAGTTTTAACCGACCAACAAATCCGTGCCCTCGATTTAGGTGCTGAACTCGTGGCCATTGCAGCATGTCAGAGTGGTTTGGTCAGTGGCGATGTTTCGCAGGGAAACATTGTTGACCCATCTTTTAGTTTAGCGGGGGCGTTTCTGATCAGTGGTGCGGCGCGAGTGGTGGCGTCCCACTGGAAAGTTGACGCGGAGTCCACCTCGACAGTAATGGCGAATTTATTTCAGCAAATCGCGACAGCAACGTCGTCCGACACTTCACCGCCCTCAACCGCCCAATACGCTCAGTGGGTCAAACACGGACGTGATTTGCTGCGAAGCACGCCTGCGTATGATAAACCTTTCCACTGGTCCGCATTCACACTCCAAACTCGCGTTCCCTAGAAACTCAACTGTGCGCCGAAGTTGATTCCTTGAGCCCAGAAGTCTGTTTTGACGAGGCGGTACTGGGGGAAAGGTGCGCCGACAAGCGGCGCACCGCCTAGCTGTGTCAAGTTAAGGTTGCGGTCGATTTGATCGCCAGGACGCGCTACTTGGCTGAAGTACACAAACGAGTATCCCGCCGTGAGTTCAATCCGTTGTGTCAAATGGTAGCCCAAGCGGGCACCCAGTTCTGGAACGATGGCGAAGTCATCACTTTCATATGTGCCGATGTTAGTCGCCTGTGTCAACAGACCACCATTGTTGACCACGGCGGCAGCCGGTGGAACGGTTGCGGTTGTTTGCCCGCTGATGCTGACGTTCGTGTGCATGTTGCCTAACGCCATCTTGAAGAGGAGATCCAACGAGAACGGACCGCTACAGAGTTCTCGTGAGACGCCTAGCTCGGCACCGTGAAAGTGGTTTTCGGTTTGAAACTTATCGAACTCGCCGAAAACCGTTCCGATCGGGACGCCTGGAATCGTGGTGGTCGTGACGGTGCGCGTGTCGGTGATCCGCAAGCATTCGTCGAGTCGTCCATACCGGTAACCAACGAGCAGGTTCATAATCCCGTTGCAGTCACGGCAGACCCGGCGGCTGAGCAAGACATCCCCGAGGAAGAATTCAGTCTCGTGGTATACATCGATCCGTCCATTGTAGAGATCAGGGTGTGAGATCAATTCCGCGTCTTCACCGGAGAAAGCTTGTTCGACCAAATAGAAGGGACGTGCCAGAATCGTAGGGCCAGTGAACGACCTCAATTCATCATCTTGAAACCCCAGAACACTGGCTTGAATGCCTGTATTGTGCTCCCGATCAAAGTAAAATCCCGCCGCAAAACGGCCTCCGAGCGAAACGCCTTGATCAAGAGAATCACTCAGCAAGATTCGTGTGTTAGCTTGGCCGATCACACCTGGCGATGCTGTCGCGAGCGTTCCTGGCACAGCGGAAGTTACCAGCGGCGGAATCGAATAATCGTCCATCCACCAAGTCAACAGTTCGGCACTGGCCCAAAACCTGCCACCTCGCGCCGACTCAAAACGTTGAGCACTTGCGGTTTGGAATAAGGGCGAGGACGACGAGCCAACCGCATTGGTTTGATAAGGATCAAATGCGGAAAACGGTGTCGACATCGATGAGAGGTTTGAGGGAACTGCTGCGTCTGCGTAGCTGACTTGGCTGATAGCAGAAGTTATCGTTGGCGTTGACGCTCCGGGGTAAAACGCTCCCGCAAACTGCGCTTTCACTTGTGAGGTGACTAGACACGACAAAACGCAAGCAAGCAGAGGCATCATGCCAGAGGCGTTGGACTTGGTCAGCACGCGGAAAGCTCCAGCGATATCGTATGATGATTTGTCGAATGCAAGAGGTGACACTCGTTCATGGGAAACTACCCCCCCGAGGATCACGCTGACAATATCAATCGATGCTTGGACTTGAGTCAAATTTGAAAAAAGACTGAATTTGTCAGCGCGTACTTTCTCGCCTCCAACACAATCTCATGCTGCTCGAGCAAACAACTCATCAATGTGGGCTGGATTCAGAGCCGTGGCAATCTCGGCACGCGGAGCTGAATCGCTTGCGGAGTTCACTCGCGCAGAAACAATGTGTTTCAATTGAGAGATTGGTCTGGCAATGCACGGTGTCTCTACCTTGAGCTCCGCTGTCGATTCGGTGTTGGAGTGAATTCGCAGCGGCTCAGCAGAGGCGGTTGATTGATTGAGCGGCAAAGCTGTTGACTTCGTTTCAGTTGGAGCAGCCTCGCTGACACGGCGCAGCGAACGAATATTCATTGGTCCATAGAGCGCGACGGCGGGCTGCTCAGTCGTAGCGGAACTTGCCAAGAGTTTCGGCTCAGCACTTTGCAACTCCGAGATTATCTCTGAATCCTGCGAGTCGTGCGACTCGATTTCTGGGACGTAGTCATGGTCGTGGTCGTGCGTGTGAAGCGAAAGCAACCCGATCATTGGCGTAGACTGTGCTGGGATCGGATTATTCGACGACAATCCGCTAGGCGTCGAAGCCTCCGTCGTCGAAAGCTGAGCCGTCGAATTGGAAACCATCTCAAAGTTCGCTGGCAAATTCGCGGGTGCAGGCGCCTGAGCAGTCGTGGTTCGTCCAGCCAACAATCGCCGTAAGCTGGCAATCGTGAGCGTCGAGCGGACAACCGGGGTGGTTGTTGGTGATAACGGAGCCACGGGGGTTGTCGGCGGGGGCGTCACGACGACTGGCGGCGTGACCGTTGGCGTTTCGCTCGGAGTTTCGACGACGGGCGGTGTCACGGGAACCGTTGGGACGACGGGCGTGGTAACCGGCGGTGCGGGCGTCTCTGGTTCTGGGGTGACAGACGGCCTTGTGGGCTCTGGAGTCACGTCCACGATGGGTGTGACGGGCGGCGTGGTAACAATCGGAGGTGTGACCGGAGTGGTCGTGCTCGTGGTTCCTGCCGCCAGCAGCCTGCGCAGACTCGCAACGCTGAGCGTGGAGCGACCCCCCGGAGAATTTGTCGTTGGCGTCATCGGTGGTGCGGTGGGTTGTACCGGAGTGGTTGGTGTCGGAGGCAGCGTGACAACGGGCGTGACCGGCGGCTCTGGTGTAACGGGCGGTGTGTGATTGGTGTTTTCTCCATGATCAGGATCAGGAGGCACAACGTTGACTGGTGGAGTTGTCGGCGGCAGGGTCGTTGGTGGTGTAATGATGTTCCCAGTCAACTGGGCCGCCAACCGATAGGCCCCCATACCGAATTCATCTGTCGTCGCCCCATCGGCAACGATCGTGTAGTTCTGACCAGCGATAAGTCCACTGACGTTGACCGTTGCCACAGTGCCATATTCACCACTTGCGGTCGCAACCAATTGACCGTGCGAATCATAAACTGCGACCTTGGGAGCCAACAAACTCAGCTCCCGCGCATCGACGCTCACCGTCATCGACTGGGCACCTTCAGGAATCGAAACCCGATAATGATCCACATCCGCATGACTCGTCAAATCCGCGCGAAAGCCGAGTGAAGAACCGTCAAACGCGATTGACGAAGCAGTAGAAACGGAATCGTTGCGACTAGCCTTGTCGAAAGAATCATCCTGACGGATCCCGTAAATGGCCTGGATACCTGCGATGTCATCAGCCGTGAGTCCGACCAATCCCCCACTAATTCCCATAATGGTGTTCGGTATATCTGTATGATCTAATCCTAGTGCATGACCTGCCTCATGCATCACTAATACGCGAAAACGATTGTCGGTCCAGTAGAGCTCACTAAATTTTGGCGCTGTTGCGCGGAGTGTTATGTCACCTCCGATGCCCGCCGCAGGGAAGTATGCCCAACCTGATGCCGACCCAGCGTTGACAGCGGCGATACGAATGTCTCCCTGTGAGGTGGACACAGTACCACTGGGGACGCCGTCATCACCAACTTGATGAAAGTTGAGTTGAGAGACGTTTGCCCATCGCTGCAAAGACTGAGCTATCATGTACTGCCAATCGTTTGTCGTCGTTCTGAGATCGAGCGACTCATACAATACGCTGGGGCCGCTACCTCGTGCTGTCGTCCAATCGGTTCCATCAGGCACGAAACTGTACGAAATGTCTGAATTGTCCCACGTAGCTCCACTGAGGTTGTACATCACCAGCTTTTGCTCAAGCCTTTCGTAGGTGAGTGTTCGTGGACGCTGACGTTGTGTGTAGCGAGACCTTCGGCCTAATTTCCGAATCCGTGGAAACATAGCGTCCTCCATGACGCAATCGTTGTCTAACTGTCCCGCAACGATTTTCTGGCCTGCATCCTTTGCGGCCTGCCATCACGGTCCTTCGTGAAACAGATTTAGAGTCTGTCTCTGTGAGAGTCAAGGCGAATCCCATAGTAGCAGGCATAATCCCATGTGCCCTTCGATTCCGCTACCGGCCCTTGCCGACGTTTTCTACACGATGCAGTAATGAAGCGACTCCTAGCCACGATCCTGGCGACACAACTATTGCCGGGCTCGTGAGGGCCAGGATCTAGTTTTAAGAGACCGCCCCGAGCCCCCCAACGGAAAAAACAACCAACCCAGGAGAGTAATGTGCCGACCCTTCGGTACTACATAAACAAAGCCTGCTTACATCCTTGCTAACAATCGAAAGAACTTGTCGACGGCGAGGGACTCATCCTCAGCCGTTTCGCGGGACTCGGGTGACTGAGCCATGCCAGCGATGGGAACTTCCAATGTCGATTCGTCACGGGGGGACGAGACCGAAACGACCTTGGTCGAAACATCTTCGTAAATCTCGGGTGAAGCTCTCGCTTCTACAACATCCTCGTCGTTTGACCGTGCGGAGACAATGGTTCCAATCGGGGAGCCTACGGCGTTTGCTGCGGGTATCTCAGTTTGGTCAGCGGTTTCAATGACCGGTGCTGCTAATGCTACCGGTTCTAGAATTACGGTAGCCTTGACCGCGTCAACTGGATGCGTCACGCCACCTGCGGTTAGCGTCATTTGCTCGCTGGTTGTTGCAGCTATCGCACTTATTCGTGATGCCAGCATCCGACGCGCTGATAAAATCACTGACGTGGAAACCGTTGACATGGCTGGCGGAGTAGTCGAACTTGTGTCCACTAACGTTGGAGGCGGCACCGTGACTGGTGGAGAGACGACGACTGGCACCGGCGTAGGAACGAATTGGCTAGTATCAGTAGGCTCGGATCGCACTGATTCGATTGGCATTTTAGTGTGTGCAACGCCATTCCGAACCCTGAGCAAACTAGACACAGGGATCGGAGCGACAATAATTGGCTCCTTCGTCAAATTAAAAGGAACGGATGGCTCGAAGGGATCTGCCACGATTGACGAGTTTGCATCCGAGACTTCCATAGAGTCATCCAAACGTTTTTGAAATGCTGACCTGCTCTCAAATGAGATGGCCGTTTCTCGCGTGACCGGAATGTCTACTTCACTAGAGGATTCGGCTTCAACGACGAGATCATTTTGCGAGACCGCATTTTCGACAGGATCGCTGACCACCTTAGCAAGCATCTCACGGATTGAGAATGTAGTGTTTGAAACGTTATCCGTTTGATTGGTAGATGAAAGGACCGAAATAGTCGGGCCTGTCGTCGGTGAAGGCACACTCGCTGAAGCAACCGCATGTGTGTTCTCGATCGCTGCCGTAGTCACGTTGCTCACCGCAAGAGACAGCGTGGCCAAAAAAGCTGAAGGTGCTGTAATTACGGGAGTTAGGAGTGCATTCGATGGAGAAGTCGCGATTTCAGAAGTTCCCTCCACGGATGGCGCAGCAGGTGTTATAGTTGATAACGAGCGAAGTGAGGAAACAAGGAAACGCCGCTTCGTGATTTCTTGTGGAAAATAGTTTCCGAAAAACAAATTTTCCACATTTGCATCCAAAGGAATATTTGTAAGCGCGTACCCCCGACCTCCCAATACAACGCCGCCCGTATTCAAACTATTCCCCAAGACTGGACGTTTAGAAGAAACGGCTGGGAATGTTGGATTTACCACACTTGCAACTGTCGCGCTGCCTACAACATCAGACTGAATCCATCCTGGCTGTAATACTTCAACAATAATAAAGCTGTTAAACGGCGTAGCAACGTTATCGTACAAAAAACTACCATTAGCCTCCGTGCTTATTGGCGGATTGACTAGCGGCATACTATTAAATTCGGTTTGGTCCAAGAGACCGTTACTATCAGTGTCGGCGTAAATTCGGATTTCCCAGTTTGGAAGTCCAGGTTCACCATTTAACGTGCCGCTGATGTCCAGGTCGTTGAATTTCAAACCAGCAAAGTCTCGGCCAATCGGAATTGGTTGCCGATTCCCAAACGCCAGATCAGGCACACCTAGAGGCTCTGCAAGATCAAGAACGATCTCTCGCTTGGTAGTAGTCACCGGCAAGTTTGCTTGACCTACATCCGCGACAAATTCGACGCCGCTGAGGACTTGAATATCGCTGACAACGGAGGCAGTTGTTGGTGTTGAACCATTCGGGACGTTTTCCGTGACCGTGTAGATTCCCGGCAATAGATTCTCGAACCAGAATTCACCAACCTCGATGGTTGGTGTTGCGGGGTTGTCACCGCTGGTTACGGTGATCGGTACGATCGGGGCACCCGTGTTGTCCGTACCAGTCAGAGTGAAAGTGACTCCATTACGTCGTGGATCGCCGGGGTCCTCAATTCCATTTCCTACGGGAGCAGGTACTAAGTCGTTGTACTTAATCCCATGAATTGAGCCGCGTTGAAAATTTCCGAAGAACAGGTCGGGGTCGACTTGCTCTCGTTTCATTGACAACGTGGGTAATGGATTCGGCAGCCCAGCTTGACCCTCTATGGCGACAAACTCGACACCGCTGGTAACTGTTAGCGTGATCGACGGAC
>JBGSMN010000060.1:0-21675 GCA_041740155.1 Rhodopirellula sp. | reverse complement strand
CCCGCAGTCGCCGTTGTCGCCGCCGCCATCGAGCTGAGTTTCACCACCAGTTGAGCCAACAAGTACTCGCCGACAAAACCACCTGCCCCTGAAGCGACTTCGATCGCGATCCCGTTGACGACCGATCGTTCCGCCGATTCGGTGCTGTACGATTCCAAGCAACGCGCCATGTCCGTAGTAAAGTCGCCGTACTCGATCTCTGGCAACTCCGGAAGATCTTTTTTGGAAATTGCCGCGCGGACTTGCATCACCAAACTGGTTTGGTTCGCAGCCACGTCCTCGCGGAATTGGGCGAGTGCGTTTTCGATGTCCTGTTTGAGTTCTTTGTCGGTGAAAAGATGCCGAGCGAATTTTTCTTGAATGAAGGTGCTGACATCCGTTTCGGTGTACCACCAATCGGTAGGCATACGACGAATCACGCCGATGCGAGTGCCCCAGGTATTGATCTCGCCGCAGAACGGAGCGATCCCCGATCGGTAACCATCAAACGATTCTTTCAATCGAGCAATACAGCGATCCGCCGCTTCCAGGTTCAGCTCGTGAGCTTCCTTGATGCGAGGGTCCACATCCGCAGTGAAGAAGGCATAACGCTCGGCGCGACGTTCGGCCGCCGTTTTTTGCGGAACGTACTCCGCGGGAAATTCCGGCGGAGCAGGAACGGCTGGCATCCGCGGCGGAGGCCGGGACACGATCCAGGACACAGCACCGATGCAAATCAGCAGCACGATGATCGCAGTGACAATTTTTGAGTTCATGAATGGTCTCCGCTGGATGCCTCGTTAACAGATTGAATCAAAGGTTCAGTCATCAAGCTGCACCTCGTCCCGCACGTCGATTTGTCCAGTGACCGCCGCAGAGATTAGTGCGGTGCGGTATTCCTGGAGATGAGAGATGCTGTCGGCAATCTTTTCGACAACTCTTCCAATCTTCAATGTTTCGGCGTCGAGGTATTTCACGATTAAATTCTGTTCAGACGCTGGCGGGATGCAGACAGGTAGCCCACCAATATCAGATTTACCGATGTTCTCCTGCGCTCCTCCATAACAAAGTAGGTCGATAAACTCTTTAAAGAGACTCGATGCAACCACATACGAAAGGAACTCTTGTGCGATATCTTTCGCGCGTAATATTCCCACTCGCTGATTGAGTAGAGCCCGCACTTCGTAATCGAAAACCGAACTTTTGCCAATCGTTGCACCGGTCATAGCCAACAAGACATCGCCTTTCTTCACTTGAAAATGCGGTAACTTGTCAAATGAATCTTCAGGAACTCGCTTTACTTCATTCCAATCTATTTTTGATTTGACGTCTCCGATTCTAAGCACAGGTATGCCTTCCTGAACGTAGCCATCGCTCGGGAAAGCGTAGCCATTGAGAAGTTCGACCGGATATTTGAGCCGCGTAGTCTCCCACGAGAACGGAATATGACCTAACCAATCCACGCCAGAATTCTTCATCTCCACGCTCGGATCGAGACCTTTGGTGACGGCATGGCTGATGACGGCTTGGCGTTTTTCTTCGAGCAGTTCGATCAGCCGCTGCTTGTGCCCGACGAGCGCATCGATCCGAGCCGTCTCCCGGTCCAAAAACGCTGCAATCGCCCGCTGCTCGGGAAGGGGGGGAAGACCAACGTGCTCACCGAAATATTGATCTGAATCTAGATTCTGAATTCCAGTGCTTTGCTTCATAGATCGCGTGTTGATCTTCCCTGAATACAAAGCCGCGTGCAGATAGCAAAGGTAACGCGACGAGTAACTAGGTGCGACTGAAACTTTCGCAACAAAGTTTGAACACACTGCTTCGGCATCGGAGTCGAACAACACGAGAGCGCCTACGGGTTGCAGATCACCACCACCTGATTTCTCCAGTAGCAAATCGCCACGCTGTAGGGTTCGGCCTTCGCGTTTTGATATAGGCACAGAGCGTTTTGTTAATTCAATATCACTCCCGACAACATGGTTGTCGCGGTCGAAATCGGCAACGCGAACGCATCCGAGGTCATCATCTTCGCCTGTTGGTTCATCGCCCCAAATTCCATTTTGGCATCCAGCAATCGTCCACTTCAGTCGCTTGAACTCCCAATGCTTTGGGATTTCATGCAACCAATCGGTCTCGATTGTTCGGTACGAGGGGTAGCGATCCCATGTCTTGACCGTCTGAGTATTGATCGTAGCTTCCATCAACCCGCGACCTCCTGCAGCAACTTCAACACATCCGCTTCAACCGCTTTGATGTCGGCTTCGATCGACTCCAGCGGGCGAGGCGGTTGGTAGTTGTAGAAGTAACGATTAAAGTTGATCTCGTAGCCGACCACGCCGACTTCACCATCTTTTTCGTCGCGGATGCTCTCGTTGATCCACGCATCGTCGACGTGCGGTTTGACCTCGCGAGCGAAAAATTCTTTCACTTTATCCTGCGCTGGGATCCCCTCGTCATCGAGGTAGGTCAGCGGAACGCTCTCGGTATCTCGCAGGCTGGAATCCGCTTCGGGCAATCCGTCTTTGTCCAAGCAGATCGGCGCATCGGGATCACGCTCGGACAAGGCGTCGATAATTGCGCGGCGCACAGCGACCGAGATTTTGACTTCCGTTGACTTCTTGATTTCTTTCATTGCTTCGTCAATCAGGGCAACGAACGCATCGCGATCGATGAACCGCTTCTTGGGCAGTTTTGCCAACGTCAGCAGAATGACTTTTTGAGTTGCTTCGCCGAGTTGGATTTCGGTATGACGCTCCTTTTCGTTCTTCTTGCGACTGGTGGCCAAATTCTGAAACACGGTCGCCGACTTGACACGCTCTATGCGTTCGAGACTCGCTTCAAAGTTCAATCGCAACGGCCGCTCGATGGTGACCTTGCGGAAGCCGAAAGCGGTGGTTGGGAAGACTTTGGCGCGGATGGTTTTAGATGATCCCTCGCTTACGCGTTCGGGTTGGGATGGGGAATCTGAACCCGAAGCGTTAGCGAGGGATTTCTGATCCAGAATCTTGATTGTTTGTTCCTTGAACTGGTCAAACGCCTGCAAGATGTAAGGCAAATAGTTTGCGTCCGTGCGGTCCACGCCGTCGGGAATGTCGCGGCGTTTCGCTCCGAGACTCTTTTGACGAAGGAGCCAAGCATCCGAAGCATCGACCAGCAACACTTGGCCGGCACGATCGACTGACTTGCGGTTGCTGAGTACCCAGACATAAGTGCTGATGCCGGTGTTGTAGAACAACTGCTGTGGTAGCGAGATTAGGGCTTCCAAATAGTCGTTCTCCAAAATCCAACGGCGGATTTCGCTTTCACCTGACTTGGCGTCGCCGGTGAACAACGGCGAACCGTTCATGATGATGCCGACGCGGCTGGTTCCTTCATTCGGATCGTGCATCCGGCCCAGCATGTGTTGCAGGAACAGCAGTTGACCATCACTGATCCGTGGCAACCCCGCCTCGAACCGATTGCGACTGGCCCGAGCGGCTTCCTTGCGGACTTCGTCTTGATCCAAGCTCCAGTCGTAGCCATACGGCGGATTGGCGAGCAGGTAGTCGAACGTCTTTTCCGCGTGACCGTCTTTAGACAACGTACTTCCAAAGGCAATGTTATCTGCGTCGCGACCATCGATGCTCTTCATGTACAGGTCGGACTTGCACATCGCGAAAGTTTGCGGATTGACTTCTTGGCCGAACAAATGCACGTCGGCATCGGGATTGATGCTTTGGATTTGCTCTTTACCGATCGTCAACATCCCACCGCTACCGCAGCACGGATCGTAGACGGTGCGGATGACTTTGCCTTTCTGCAGGTCGGCACGATCATGGTGCGTGATGAGTGACGCCATCAACCGAATCACTTCACGCGGTGTGAAGTGCTCGCCGGGGTTCTGGTCGAGTGATTCGTTGAACTTGCGGATCAGCTCCTCGAAGATGTAGCCCATCTCGTGGTTGGTGATTCCGTTTGGATTTTCTTCGGAGTAAGGGCTGAGGTCGGCTTTCGATTTGTCCGCGAACCGCTCGATGACTTTGAACAGCAGGTTGGCCGTTTCCAGCTTGCCAACGGTGTTCTCGAAGTCGAGCTTTTCGATCACGTCGCGCATGTTCTTTGAAAAGCCGCTGACATAGGCTTTCAAGTTCGCTGCCAATTGCTGCGGCTCGTCGAGCAGCGTCTCGAAGTCGTACTTCGACGTGTTGTAGAACGAGAACCCCGACGCCTTGCAGAGCTGGGGGTCGAGGTTATCGAGCTTGTCTTTGTACTTGTTGTAAGTTTCCAGGACGTTCTTCTTCGTTGGCGCGAGAACGAGGTCGATTCGGCGCAGCACGGTCAGCGGCAGAATGACGTCCTGGTAGTGTCCACGTGAGAACGAGTTGCGGATGAGGTCAGCAACGCCCCAGATAAACGATACGAGTTCAGAATGATTGGCCATGAGGTGAATTGATTTTCTTTGCTATCTGATTCGATTAGTTGTTTTCGCGTCGGGGTTTAGAGCGGATTGAGTCGCGATGTTACTATCATCCGTGTCGAATGTTTTTCTTGTTATCGACTTCGCCCGCGTCGGATTTCGCTTCTGGCATGAGAACCAAATCGTCGAAATCTTCTTTCGATGGCAAACGGCCGTCTTCGATGATCTTGGTCAACAAACTTGCGAGCAGTTTGCGGACTTCGTGGACATGCTCTTTGGCGTTCTTGAACTCTTGCCCGTGGATCGCTTTGGATCGCTCGTTGTAAAGCTTCTTGACTTGATCGCGAAGCTGTTTGCAGCCCGGTCCACGCGGCTTCAACATGAGCGCGGCCAGCAGCGGCAGCCGATAACTGATTTCGAACTGAACTTCAAAGATCGCCTCGATGCCGACCCAAAGCTGGGCAGCCTTCATCCGGTCGCGTTCGGTGTGCAGGTACGAGCAAAGGGCGTCGAGCGCCGTGCTGAATCTTGCCTCTTTGCTCAGAGCGAGAACTTTGCCCAAGTTGCTTTTGACCCAATCGATGTCGCTGGCGTCAATCAGTGTGGGTTCGCCAACGTCGAGCGAGTAGACATGCGGCTCAAAGCGGCACGCGATCGCGGGAGACTGTGCGGTGGCGGCCAAGTGATCCCAAGGATGATTGCAAACTGCGGGGCAGAACAGTTCGGATTGAGTGCGGATGCGGAGTCCGGCGAGGATTGCACGAACTGAGTCACAGATGTACTCAAAGTCACCAAGGTTGTTGGCTTCAACGATGAGCTGATGCGTGATTCGCTCTTGCCCGTAGTGCCCGATAATGCCGGCGACGAATGGGCTGTCGAGCTTGGCAGTCAGTTCATGTTGAGTCGGAAACGAGCGTAGTCGATGAATTCCGATCGCTGAGGCCAACGGCAGGATGTCACTGCTGGTCGTCACGCCGCCCAGGGCAAAGTGCCAACGACTTGAAGCGTCCGAGTTATCTTGGGAAACTTGGCTCATTGAGGGCGGATTCTCGCTTTGACGATTGGTGATTTATTCTGATTGAGGCTCCCAGGGTTAGCATCCCAACCCGAATGCGTAAGCGAGAGATCGAGGTCGGGCGAATCCCTCGCTTACGCATCGGGTTGGGAAAGGGGTGATCCGACACTCATTCTATCGCAACTCGCAGCGTCTGGTGAGGCGGCAGTAAGGTCAACGGATTGAGTTTAATCGTTAACCTTATCCGCAAACGTGATCGGCAGACGAGCCGGTAGCGAGGTTTTCTGGTTCGGCTGGGGCTTTCTCAGGTTGAACTGGGTCTTAGAGCAGTCGCAGCGGAGCGTTTCTTGGTCAGCTAACCGCAGATGCGACCCGCAGCGATCGCACTGGAAGCATAGGAGCAGTTGCTTGTAGGCATTCACCACCGGAATGAAATCTTGCTTCACCAGCGTCGCCCACTCGTTGTAGTGAATCGCCGCATTCACGTACCGTCCTTCTCGCCCCACCTCTGCCACACACTCACGGAGTCTTTCGAGCCGCTCTGTGGCAGCCAGACGTGCATCATTATCAAGCCAACCCTCAGCAGATTTGACGGCTTTTCCCAGCAAGTCGGCCAGTCTCGGGTGACATCCATCCAAAAGAGGTCCGGCTTCCATCCTTCCGCTCTTATTGAACACTACCTTTGCGGCGATCGCTTCGGCGATGTCGGGCAATACGAATTCCAAATGCCTACGGAGTGCAGCGCTTGCAGCGGACACATCGTTTCGATCGAGATATTCGTCAATTTTGCTCCAAGCTTCGACATTGTCGCTCACCTGTGGGCCATGCTCAGGAGTCCAGCTCTGAAACATGCGTGCGTTTTTGCGGTCGATCAAGCCTGTCGACTGCATTTGGTGGAACCACGCTTCCTCGTGCGTGGTAATGATGAACTGTGTTTCAGGAAAGCTCTCTTTGAGCAACCGGCAAATCTCCCGGCGATGACCGCTGTCGACGGACATCACGACGTCATCGAGCACAACGAGCTGCAGTTCATCGCCAAAGACCTGCTTCATCAGTGCAAGGTACAAGCACAAACCCATGCTGTCCTGGTGCCCTTCGCTGTGGTAAGCGCCAGGCGGAAACATGCCTCGACCATGGAATTCGACATCCAAATCAAGTTTGCCTTCGCTGGCGCGGAATCGAGCCACAAAGGCGTTTTCATCGTCACTGTGCAGGCTGCGATAGGCGTCTGAAAAGGTTTTCTCAACAGCTTGGTATAGCGATTCGAGCTCGGTGGTTGAAACTCGACAGTATGTCTCGTGAGCGAAGCTTGCATTTCCCAGAACGGTGTTGGCCACGGTCAACGCATGCCGACGTTGCTTCAACTCCGCGACACGAGTGTCCACGTCAGCAAGGAATTTGGCTGCTTCGATTGTCGCTGACTGATCAGGCATCAGGGTGACGGCTTTGTCCAAGGCCGCGATTCCAGTCTCCAACTCAGCATGCCCAAGCATGCTTGGGAGTTCGGCTCGCAGGGCGCGAGTAGCATCCAACCCTTGGCCCAGCAAATCGATGCGGCCCTGCAACTGAGTAGCCCAAAGTTTCAAATTTTCGGCAACGGACTCTAAAGAGATCGCATTAGCGATTTTCCAAAGGGTTCGACCGGCCGATAATTGGCTCTGGCCAGCACGAATAACCGTTTCGATTGCTGCGGCGAGTTCTTCGGCAATCTTCGCGGCCCGCTCCGATTGCTTCAGTTTGTTCTCGAAGTGCTCGCGAAGTTCGAGCAGAGGCCGTGGCGAATCACATAACGGACACGCATCATCTTCCACAAGGTCCAGGCCAAGCTTGTACAGCTCCTGTGAACGCAACGACTGATTGAGTTGCGGGTCATGGTCAAGCTGGCTCAACAGGCTTTCGATAGTGCCTGCAGCTTCGGCAAAGTCACTCGCAACGGCGAGTTCGCGAAAAGCCGCCAGGTCACGAATCGCGGTCGCTCGGACGATGCCGCGCTCACTACTTTCTGAGCAAGTTTCAAGTGCCGGTCTCTCGTCGAGGGACGGAAGCACTGAAAGCCCCAGTTGCTTTCGTCGCTCGTTTACGATCGTTAGCATGGCTGCGGGATCCAACGTGCTTATGTCGAAGTGTCGCTTCACGTTGGCTTCGGCGCTCGTCAATTCCGTCTGCGCAGTCTTGACTGAGGCCTTACACTTCGTCAACGCAGTTCCCATCGCACGACGAATCTTGCCGAGTTCGTCGAGTCGAAGTAGTTGCTGAACTCGCTCTCCTCGTTTAGTTGGCTGTGTCAGGATGTACTTGACGATTTGCCGTCGTGTCAAAGTAATCTCGTCACGTTTGCTGAAACTGGCTAACGCCGCGCGTACCTCCGGTGTATCTGGTTTGACAATTGGTTGACTTGGCTTCTTAACCGAACGTACGATCGTAAAAGTCTGCTTCGATTCCGTTAGATACAGACGAAGCGTGACTTTTGCCGACTCCGGCTTAGCTTTGGAATCGACGTGGGCGGCGTGGTTGGAGACAGATAAGTCCTTGGTATCTTCGCCAGAAAGACGCGAGACGTTGCCTGTCAAGCCAAATTCAATCCCGTCGACGACGCAGCTTTTCCCGGTTGCATTTGGTCCCTGGACCGCAAAGCTCTTGCGGTGCATCGGAAGCGTGAGTTCGCGAACGCCACGAAAATTCTCGAGCTTGATTTCTTCAATTTGAATCACTTCGCAGATTCCTTGGTCGTATTGTTGATTGTGGATGGGCTGGCTGCGGCTTGTTTGTAGACAGCAATGAGTTTTTCAGTCGTGATCGATTTCATACCCGAAAGCTCGACACGAAGCGGCTGAGCGATATGGCAGTGTGAATCATTGGCCTGCACCTCATTTAGGAACTGATCCTGAATTCGAGAGACGATGTCTGTGTTTTGGGTCATCTAGATTGCTCGTTGTTTTCGTTGAAGTCATGTGAGATGGGGCGATCGGCACCGTTAGAGCATCATGTTGAAAACAATGGTCAAGAACACCACGGCACCGATATCGCCTTTGAACGCTTCGGGGTTGGTCCCGCGGAAGGCGAACGAACGCACTCCGGTCACGACGACGATTGCGAGAATAAATCCGATCATGATTGTTGCTTAGAGTTCCTTTTTTCGGGCTTGTCATTGTGTGGCCTTCGTTTGATCTGCTACTGTCTAACGATCCACTCATTTTTATGTCCGGGAATTGGCACACTTTCTTTGAGCAAATTCCTAAAGGTTCCGATGTGCAGAGACAAACCCACGTTAAAGCTTTTTACTAAGCACCCAAAGACGCTTGTTACATCCCCCGGCGACGCAACGGTGGTCCGCGTTAAATGATTAGACTCGCTCGCTGGAATCGAGCGAGATAGACGGGCCGTTTGCTAGACAGCTATGCCAAACGGGAATCACAGACCGAATGCACTGTAGGCAAAGCAATAGGTCGCGATGGTCCATAGCGGAGGGAACTGTATCAGAGGCATCGTTTATATGGCTTCCGTAGTTCCCAAATTGCCGAAGGGCGTGTAGATAACCAATACTCCATTGTGCAACACCAATATTCTTCAGATCTTCCACGTCATCCGCCAAGCCATTTGATTTGCGTTTTGGTGACTTTTGTGCCCACCAAGATCTCACCATCGACTCGCAAATCTTGCGACATAGAGCAGGAAGCGTATTAGAGGTAACCGAGTCTGTGTTGATCAGCGAGAACAGTTCAGTTATCCAACCAAACTGATCTAGCTCGGCCAATCGCAGCGATGAATGGATGTTATTGAGTTCCATGATCGTGCTTGTCGCGAGCGGACCTTCGAGCAGAGCTGAGCGGCGGCGGCCTAAAATCTCGTCCCATGATGTTTGAAATTCTTGGATTCGAATAAGTTCTCGATCCATAACAACGATCTGCTGGATCCCAGCGAGCTGGGCAAATCCCTGCGATGCTGCCCGCAGCAGTACTGGCGCAACCGACGAGACAGGGATTCTCTGAGCCCCAGACCCCAGAATCGGCATCAGCACGCGTGCCGGTGTTGGAAGCCAGCGTTTTCGCAGCATCACTTCCAGCGAAACGGCTAAGTTCAAGAACGTCTCTGTTAGGTCAATCTCTGGTGCAAACTCGATGACAATCACAGTTGGACCGGCATCTACTATCGTTGCCCATGTTGACAATCCACTTCGAAAGTCAATTTTCGGCGACTTCGAGAGCTCCTCGAATCGAATCTTGTACTTATCCTCCAAGGCTCCTATGAAGGTTCCTTGGAAAAAGCCTGTGTCATAGCTGCGTTTAAAAACAGAGGCGACGACAGTATCATTGGTGGTAACCTCCGATAGCAGGTCACCATGCGCAAGGCTCAGAGTTACAGATTCGCCGATAGTCGGCACAGAGCAGCTGGATAAAATCTTCATTGTCGAACCTCAAAAGTGCAATCGAATCACGCATTGTGAGATTAACAGCTGATCGAAGATCTGGTTAGTCGTCTAAGCTTATCTACAAGCTCGCGCCATTGACGGTAGCCTTTGATGATCGACGTTTCGTCAATACAGACACGGTCGTTGTACATCGCCAACTGCTGCAACCGCACCGCCATCGACTGGTCGCCCAAGCTTTCTAGTGGGTACAGGATTTACGATTGCCGCAGTGATCGTCCACACGGCGAGACGCTCATGCCAAGTAAATTGAATACGGCGGTCCTGTCGTTCATGCAAAGGCCTGCCTTTTGTGCCATGCCCTGAGTCGTTTGCCGCTGAGGGTCGATGCCGCTGCGGGCATCGCCAACCGGATCACGGGGACTTGGTTCAGGGTGCAGTGATCAATGCACCTCCTATGCCCTGGGCACCAGGTCTCGTAACGACTTCGGTTCTGCCGATGCCATAACCCACCGACGGATTTCCGGTGTCGCGTCTAGCGACACTCAACACGATTGTCGATAAGGTGATTGCTAAGCATCGATACTTCATTCGGTCTTTCTGGTTTTCTTTTGCAAAAGCACTCTGGGTTGATCCACTCACTTCGGGCGAGCGAATCGTTTAGGTTTTCATTGCAAGAGCGTTACCAAGGCATCTGGATTCGCAGCGGTTCTTTCCTACGGTTTCCCTGATTGCTCCGCAACTCAGCGATGCGCCCTCAATGAAGTACATCGCGTCGAGTCCGTAAACTCGTGTTACATCTTGTGCCGAGACAGTCGCAGCCTTGTGTAGCGACATGATCATCAATGGTGGGCACCATTTTCCGACAGCCAGCATGGAGCGGAAGTTGACAATCAATTGTGGACGATCGTGCGAAATACGAAACTTTCCTTTTCCAAAGCCGCGTCCACGATGGACGATGCAATTGGGGTCGAGCAAAATGATTCCCGCGACGGGAACATCTTGTTCAATGATTGCTCTGCCGAGTTCGTCGAGACGCTCAGGAACACAGAAGGTGACTAAGTCGTCGTGCCAGATGGTGGTTGCCTTGACTTCGTCAGGAAAGTCCTCATGCTTGAACCATTGCTGGTAGGCGACCTCCGCCAGGCATCGAGTCGCTGGCACGACGATCCAACGGCCACCGAAATCAGACGCATTGATGCGGGCGACATTTTCGATCATCCGATCGAAGGTTGGAACGCCGCCCACAAACCATCCAATTTGATCTTCACCCATGAATCGGCACGTAGCCGCATCAGTTGCGACCGGGCCGAGGTACTTCTCGCCTAAGCGTGCGATACGGGCACCTCGGATCAGCGGCGAAGGGTAGCACGCCGCGATATCAGCTCGGATGGTCGTTTGCGTCATAGTTCGTAACCGTCGCTCGTGAAAGTGATTGACTTCAATTGCTTTTGGCTAACGCAGGCGACGTCATACCGTCCGGATTATTCCGATTGTTTTTCGCCGCAGTTACTGCAAAAGCGATCCCCAAGCTTCACAGGCGTTTCGCATGCGGAGCAGGGTCTGGTCGTTGGTGCGTCGTGCAGTAGCGAGTCATCCTCTGCTTGCGTGATCTTGCAGACGCCGGCAATCTCATCTCGCAATCGCGAGAGAACATGCATCGTTGCACGTTTGCTGGCGGTTTCGTTGGATAATGGATGAGCGATACACCGGAAGCAACCTGCGTCAGTTTCGCAGGAGCATTGCTCAAGCCGTTCAATGGCTTTGTCGACCAAGTCGACCATCCGATCACATGCCAACATGGTGAGGCCCACGCCGTCATAAACCATGTCATAGAGGTAGATCGAAGCTATTCCGTCGGGATCGACCTCCGATGCGGAGGAGAAGTCTTGTTTGTCGCACGGGCCTGAGACTGTCGGAAACAACCCCCAGAGCAATCGTTCACAAGACTGGAGCGCCAGACGTGCGTCTTGAATCCCAAGGCCGCGCACTACATCATCCCAGAATGGTTTGCGCAGTCGTATCAAAGTCGCTTCGGTAGGCAAAGTGTGCGTCGGCATTCCCATGTTGCCATTCCAAGAGTTGACAACTTTGCCGCTGCGGTCCTTCTCAGTCACATTGACGAGGAACTCCGTGACGTCGATGTTCACCGTCGCCAGCATCACGTTTTCATGATCGAGAACTCGGTGACGGCGTTTTAGGCGAATCTTCTTGTTGATGAACGCACGTGTTTCGTTCCACGAATACTCTCGTTCCAAGATCACCTTGCGTCGCCCGCGGATGACATCACGGACGCGATACGCTTTGCCGCCGTGGCGGTAGATCGCGTTGCGGTAGGCTTCCCGCAAGAGATGGAATTCATCAATCTCGCCGATTTCATCATCGCCATGGCCGACAACCAGCTTGTAGTTCCCTTCTCCGATGCTGCGGATGTTAACCTGCATGTGTGGTTCGGCACGGTAGAATACGTCTAAGTCCATCTTGCCTTCGCTTCGAGCTTGCTGGACCGCCGCTACTTCATCGCCCAGTACCCCGACGTCAAGCGTGTCTTCATCTCCGCCAACCTCAGCGGTCGCACAGGCATAGTGCTGACAAACGACACGGCGGTTTGCGGTGCTTAGCACGAGAGGTTCATTATCTTTGGCGAACAGCTCGTCTGGATGATTGGCATAGTACGTGTCGATCGGCGTATCACCAGGGATTAGCACGACGCCACCGTCCTTGCCAGCGCGAGCAGCGCGGCCGGCACGCTGCCAGAGGCTCATCATGCTGTTCGGCAAGCCGATGCAGACGACGGCATCCACTTCGCCAATATCAATCCCCAGTTCCAAGGCACTGGTCGAGAACACCAAACGCACGGACTTGTCACGCAACCCGCTCTCGATTTCTTCACGTTCGGTCGGTGAAAGGCCTGCACGATAGACTCGCACAAACGGAAGCTCGTTCTCGTGGTTCGACAACAAACGAGCCATCATTCGTTCCGCTGACATGCGACCGGGACAGAATGCCAACACAGTCAGGCCTTCCTCGGCAAGTTTGAACGCGAGCTTGCGTCCATAGTCGTAGAAGTGCTCTTCGCCGCTGGCCATCCAGAACTTGCGAACTCCCTGGCGACTGCCGTCTCGATCGGAATCAACGCAGGCGAAGTCGACACCCGTCAGGCGTTCCATGTGAGTTTGCGGCTCGTGGATGGTTGCACTGGTTGCAACAAAAGTGGGATCCGAGCCGTGCAGACGACAGACCTGGCGAAGCCGTCGCAGAATGTGTGCGACGTTGGTTCCGAAGATGCCGCGATACTCGTGGCATTCGTCTATCACAATGTGACGCAGGTTTCCAAAGAACCGTGCCCAATGTCGATCGTGATACTGAAGCATCGAGTAGTGCAACATGTCAGGATTCGTGAGGATGATTTGAGCCTCATCGCGTACCCGACCGCGAACGTCTGACGGAGTTGCACCGTCATAGCGGCTGACAAAATGCGGACGCTTACTGATGAGTGAAGCGACGGAAGGAATGCTGGCACCAAATTCACGAATCTTCAGCAGTTGGTCATTTGCGAGAGCTTTTTGTGGGTAGAGAAACAGCGACGTTGCATCCGCATCGTGGCACAGCGTGTCCAGAACTGGCAGCGAAAAGATCAGAGATTTACCGCTCGAAGTTCGGGTCGCCACGACCGTGTTTCGCCCTCCCATGATTCGCGTGATTGCTTCGTGCTGGTGGCGATACAGTCCTTCGGGAAAATGTCTGTGGACCATGGCCAACGAATCCGGATGCAGTTCGATTGAATCGGAGCAAGCGAAGACTCCGGCTCTAGGCCCATCTGGTGCTGGGTCATGATGCAGTGTCGTGCCGTCAAGGCTCGCGATGGTGGCGGCAATACGGTCGGCAATCGTTTCGGTAAATGTGATCACGGTGTACTTGGCTCTTTCAGATCGGCGGGTTGATGTTCGGTCTGAAATAGCACTAACGGTGGCCGACACATACTGTCCGGAAAATGCATGCAATGTCCGCTACTTCTGCAACGTCCGCGATTTCGATAGACTCACCTCGAATTTATGTATGCGATTGAAAGGGGCCTGCAATGGTTGAAAACGGCGAACTCGTGGGGCACATTTTTCAAGTTCCTGATAAATGGTGGGGATTCGAAGCTTTTGGTCGCGTCGACCATCCTGGTGCGTGTGTTGGATATGTGCCGCCAGGATTCAAAGCCACACTGCTGCAGGGCACCGACCCCAAGTCCGCTCGTTACAACGAAGTTCACGTTTTTGTGGATAATGACCGCCATAATGGGCTGTTGAAGCGAACTGCGTTCAAGATCAAGCCTCAGTATTTCTCGGTGCGGCGGGTTGCGATGTTAGCCGACCAACAGATCGGTGAATTGTCTTCAGCTGATGTCGGACGCATGCAGTCTGAGCTGGTACGCCTATTTGGCGGGGAGGAATAGACTGTCATGGATGAACAAATCTTTACAACACACGTTCGGCAACGTTTGGATGATACCTTTGACGATTCGCGTGAGATTCTTACCCACTTGCACCGAGTAGTCCGCCAGCGACTGAAGCAGATGGGCATTTGGAACTTGCCTCCGAAGTACTTGGGATTCGAAGAGTACCATGACCAGTCATGGGAAGGCTCTGCCGCAATGGATGATCTGGTGCAGGAGGCCTACCTTGCTTGCATCGAGAAGCGACTTGAGAAGCTGGGCCAGCATCTTGAGATCACCGGAAGCTGCGAAGGATCGGTTCACAGAAAGCTGAAATGGTTTCTGTCCGATCGCCAGGAGAAAGGCAATCCTATCGCCCGGCGAGTTTTCCGAAACGTTCGTAGTGCTTCTGAGTCGCTAATTGAAGATGGTAGGGCAGAATGCTCATGCAGCGAGCGTTTAAACGCGAAGTCAATCATCTTGGCGGTGGGGCAGCAGTCGCCAGAGCCGACGGAAGTTCTTCAGGATTTGTTTGCCGACGTACTGGGCGATCCAGTTTTCTTAAAAACCGTACATCAAGAGTCACCCGGAAGCTGGCAAATGATGGCGACTGTTGTGGAGGCGAAGTTTTCACAGGGGATGAGCGGCTACAAGATTGGGGAACTGGCGAAATTGGTTGGAGAAACCTGTAAGCGCCCTGGAGTGGTTTCTGAGGCGGAACCGATGGCCAGCAATGGCCAAAAAAGTATTTTGGAAATTCTTGCCGATTCCCGGACAGAATTGCCGGACAGCCGTTATCAACAATCAGACGACCTCGAGTCCTGGATTGCAAAACTGACCCGGCACGCGGAGACAAGCGTTCGTAATGCTCAGATCAGAAAACGTGTGCTCAATATGCTTACAGCACTGGCTGTGCTAATTCGAGAGGGTGAAGACATCCGCCAGTTGTCGCGGCGAAAGCTCGCTGACAAGCTTGGTGTGTCGAAATCGACATTGGCTGAGGACTTCGCCCGTTTACAGACCTACGATTTGATGCAGGAAGCATCGGAGACAGAAACGGAATCATGAAAGACTTTTTTGCCGACCCACAGTTTCAAGAAAAGCTGCGCCGATCCGCAGCAGAAGCCCGCGAGAAGATCGCTGACATTGGCACTGTTTCAGAAATCGGTTCAGGCGACTGTTTTTTCATTCCCGAATCCGATGATTTGCCCGTGCGTTGGGTCGCGGTGCTTCAGCACAAAGACAATCCATCGCTTTGGTTCTTAGTTGCCGCGGATGAGTTTTCTCAGGTGGGAACTTGCGATGTTGAGATTCCTGAAGCCAACCCGATGGCTCCGCTGGTGATGCGGTGCAACCTTGGGCTTTGGGCACATCAGGACGATATCGACTTGACCCGATACGTAGGGAGATTGGACGCTGAATCAGTATCTAATGCGCGAAGCCGCTTGTCTGAAATGGTGCGAGGGGAAGTCCCGGTAACGGCGCATGGTGTGGTTGCCGAGGCGAACGATGACTATCGCGAATGGATGGCTGAATTGAGTGTCGTGTGCAACGACATTGAAACGCGAATGCATGCGGAACCAGTAGTATTGTACAGACCAGTCTTTGACACTTCCTGGACCGAGTTGTCAATCGTGGCTGAACATCGAACGGATTATTCGACTAGCCTCGCCGCAGATCCGACGGGAGAAATGCTTTCAGCCGCAGACGTACCACCTGCACTTGCTCTGGAAAGCAAGTTGCCCGGCGAACTGTTGTTGCAACGAGATGGCGACGAGTTTGACCTCGTGTACTTCCCGAGCTCGCAGGACGATCAGCCACCTCGATTGGCGAAAGCTGTCGGGTTGAAAGTGAAAGATGGCGATTGGGTGATGGGACCAGACGGTGTTTGTACTTGGTCGCAAACACTAACCCTTGTTGATGGGCATGTGTCCTTTGTTATCGCGGGCAAAGCCTACGATATTGCAATGTCGTAGAGGTTTCTGCTCTGAAAATTTAATGAGGGATAAATGGCAAAACAAACACCTTCGGTGTCGATTCGCTTGAGTTTGAACCAGATTCGCTCGAACCCAATTCTGGCGAGTCAGAGAGAGTTCCGCCGAGACCGGGGACGCCGCGATAACGAACGTAGGCAACTCGCTCGCTTAAAGAAGTTGCAATCCGAAGGTGTCCCACTTTTCTGTTTTCCCCAGATGATTCGTGAGGACGCATTTTGCTTGACATTAACTAAGAATCGCATTGGCGTTGTCGGTTTAGTTGTCGACAATTATGGCGAAGGCTATGTGACGCAGTTGCAAGTCAAGCCGAATCCGACATGGGATATCTCAGTCGATCTTCCCTTTCGTCAAGTTCACATCCAGAGTTTGCTGTTACGTGTGCTTAGTGGACAGGGACTTGATGACAGCCTGCCAGAGCTACTGGCATTCCGCATCACTGACACGCTAAAGGATCGGTGTGAGGGTGACTCGATGGATGTTGCGTGCTTGCTCGCAATCATCGACGCGAGTGTTAAACACGAAAGTGAAATGCTCAGTGCTGCTGCTGCCGTTGTGTCGCCAGCAGACGATGGTTTACTCGAAGCTTCCAAGTCGGTTTTTGCAAAACTGAACGCTTTTACTCGTGAATTCGGCCACGGTTCGCTACTGATACGACACATTGACGACGAGGAAGCAGCCCGATTCGATGGGAAGTTCGATGAGGTCTGGCCGGTTAGCAATTTGGTCGAACTGGCGGCTCGATTAGACGCAGCAGGACTCATGCGATCACTGCTTGAAAAGGTGTCGCTTCGAACCGAACACGGTTTTGCGATCGCAAGCCAAATACAAAGTCTACTATCGAGCGAATCGACATTCGCCGAAGCGGAAGATTTCCTGAGTCGTTTGAGACGACGAACTAGCGAAGCTCCGCTCAAGATTCGTTTAGAGATCTCCCTTGCTGAGGAGGATCTTCATCGCCATCGCGGAAATTTCGATGCAGCGATTGCGGCTCGCAGTAGACGTGTCGAACAAGAGAGAAATCCTCTCATCTCCTGTTACGAACGAGAAGCCGACTCAGACAATCGACACGCCGCCGCTCTCTACGATGCGCACCGCTTCACCGAAGCGATTGCGTGCTTGGAACCTTGGATAGAAAAGTTCAACAGCGATCCCAAAATCTGCTTGCCCGAAACACGAGCAAAACTGCTCAATACCCTCGCGCGTTGCATGGTTGTGACTGGCGACCCGAACTGGGAGTCACTCTATGAACAATCGCTTGCAATACAAACCGTGGCGGATCCTGGCAACGTGTCGACAACAACGAACTTTCGCGCCCACGGGTATTTAAAGTCGAGCCGTTTTGAAGTCGCGAGGGAAGTTCTCAATATCAAGTTCAATGAGTCAGATTTCTTTCGTATATGGCTCGCCGCAGAATGTTCGCGACAAGCTGGCGCGATATGGTCGGAATCAGAATGCGAAAAGGCTCTAAATTCTATTCCAGAGTCAGATCATGTGCACGGATTTGCCTGCCAAGCGATTGCCAGACAACTAAATCGGCCCGCTGAATCGCGACTCCAATTCTTTGAAAACGCTCGCCGCTCTTTCAATTACGGACTTAAAAGCGATGTGTCGAACGTAAAACGTGTGCTTCATGCCTTCTGCAGTTTCGCAATCGCTGTGGTTGCTGACGATTCAGTGGCACTTGATCAAGCGATAAATGAATTTCGTGCACACTGTGCTGGTGATGGGTTCTGCGAGGTTCGCAATTGGTATCAACAGGCGATTGACGGTGTTGAGCGAAACCGAGACTGGACGTCAATTGAGACCCTCTTTGCAAGAATTCCTCATCTGTGAGATCTCGCTCGCCGAGTACCCGCACGCTTCAGACCTTTGGCGACGAAGTCGAATGCTTCGGCCGGCTTGTAGTCTTCTAGGACATCGAATAGGTAAGCCAGGATTCGCTTGGTCTCAGCGACAGTGATTTTCACGCCCTCTATATCTGCTTTCCACGAGACTTCATCGTAAGTGTTGTTGATGGAACGGATCGAAAACGATCCCACTGAAAGCAATCTCTCGATCACGCTCAGCCCCGCCAACTTACAATCTTACAAGTCGAGTCAATCCGCGAGCAACCACTCCGACCAGGAAGGCAACGAATGAATCACATCCGAGCCAAATTACAAACGACGACCGGCCCTCACGGCCGACACCGCATCACACCGCCGCGACGCCCGCCCACACCGCGACTGCCGCACGTCACCAAACTGATGGCCTTCGCGATCCCCCTCGACCACTTGCTCGCTGGGTGATGTGATTTTGCATGCGAGTTGTTTCGTTCTTTGGAATCAGTTTGTGATAATCGGTTGATCGAATCGCCAGCATTGAGCGAACTTGGTTTCGGCGATGTGCCGGCGAGATCATCACATTCGATAGACTTCGTGAAGAACTTCGCAAACTGGTGCGTCTCCAATCGTGATCAATCCAAAGTCACTTTCACGGCGTCGAGTCAATTGGACTTCTCCGTGGTGTTCTGCGATCCGCTTGATCCGGCCCATCAGTTGACGTCGGGTGATGATCGCCCAGTTTCCTCCAGCTTCCAGCACATGCTCGAATGTCGGCGGCAAATGGCGCTGATCAAAAATAACCGCCAGACAAACGGGCATGTTGCATTGCATAAGCGCCTCCAAACAGGTCGTGCAACCGTCTTGCCAACAAACTCGCCGCTCGCGGGAAGCATGAATAAACTCCAAATCAAAACAGATCACCTTCCCGCGAGATGCGTTCTCCGTCTCAGGAGGCCGGTACTGGCGTTGATCTCGATTCAAACAGACGCCCAAGGTGGCGTCCACGTCTCCGCATCGATCCGCCGTAAGCGTATAGCATTCGCGAATACGAGACGATGACAACATGGTCACGTTGGCGAGCGAACAGACGAAATCGATTAGCTGGTGAACTTCATGGTCCTTGCTCGAGGTAGTATTCCGACGCTGCGTTTTGCGATGACCGCCCAGTTCAATCGCATCAAAGGCCATCTCAAGCAACGTCATCGTCGGCTGATGTTCGGTCGGCCAGATAGGACCGCCCTGCAAAAAGACGCCGGTCCAGCCGCCAATGGTTTCAGCGATCGCCGTCAACTGACTGCTGGCAAACTCCGTTTGGACGATCAGTTGGTT
Organism: Rhodopirellula sp.; assembly: GCA_041740155.1. Lineage (GTDB taxonomy): Bacteria > Planctomycetota > Planctomycetia > Pirellulales > Pirellulaceae > Rhodopirellula. Next base: position 2,347 of record JBGSMN010000060.1, on the reverse strand, counting down.
CACATGCTGATACTGCTCGCTGACAAACTCGGCAATCTTCAGCGCCTGGCGACTCGTGAGCGTCACGCAAGGCAACGGATACGGCGGGGCGTCAACGTCCCACTCATGTAGCATCAAATTCAATCGCCCCACGCAGTTCTCGGCAGCGCGTGGCTTAGCAAAACGACTGCCGGGACGACGCACGCTGATCATTGCGTGTGGAAGACGTGAATAGAACTGGTTTTCGAGTTCGTGCCGATCGAGCGAATCAATGATTCGAAGTTTCAGTGCTGAACTCCTGCGCTAAATTTGAGGAAACAGTTTCTACCATCAGTCGTCAAATAGATCGTCAACCGAACGGCCCATCATGTAGTGGATGTCAGTCCGCGACTCCCATTTGCCGATCTGAAAGACGCTGGCGATTTCTTCCAAGCGTTCGCTCGTCGTTGAGTTGCCGTGGTAGATGATGCTGGTTCGTTTTGCCGGCGACCAAAGAACACGACCGCGTGGAACGCTGAAGTATTCTTCAAAGTCAGTTAGCCCAAACTGCATTGCGGCATCCGGCCAGAGGTCGTTGTGGGCATCATCGCTGTCGCACAATCCAGCCGCCGAATCAGCTTTATCAGGCGAATGAGGAAACGCGACGATCCGCGTGCCGTTGTCCCACCAAATGCCGATCTGTGGTTTGCGGTTCATGGATGGTTCGCCGTCTTCCCACAAGCGAGATGTGGACACACGGTCTCGACTTGAGGCACGGGCTCGCCACAGTGCTCGCAAAACAATCGACGCTCGCGCCCGAGTGGCTCGCAGACGTCCTTTGGTTCTTTAGCATTGCCCGTGGTCGTTGTGTTTTCACAATAGGCACCGAACTTGGTACAAGTCATCGTGCCCCCGCAGTCACGGCAGAAACGAACGTCACCTTTGACGATAAAAGACGATGCCATGCTTCAACTCTCCTTTATATGGTTAGCCATAAGCGATAGAATATTTAGTGATTGAAAGTCACCTGTTTTGGTTCCCTTGCCAGTTCTTTCGTTTGCCGCGGCTTTTGTCATATTGGAACGATGCACCTCGTCCAGTAACGGTTCGGCTGGCAAGCCGGTTGCAATCGCATCACCGAGAAGCAGATACATTCGATCGGCCCAAGCATCGGCGGCAGCGATGAGGTCGTCATCGTTGTGAGCTTCGATCCACTCGGCCAATTCCTCGACAGCCATTAACGTGCGCCGAGTCAGTTGAGTTTTTGGTCTGTCGGAGTGATTGAACGATTCGACAATCTGCCGCAGCGACCGAGCTAAGTCGGCATCGACTTTGGCATCATGCTGAAGCAAGATCGATGACTCCGCAACCGTTTCGCCGATTTTCCGATGGAACTCACGAACGAGTTGAAGCTGGCTTTTCATTCATCGTTCTCCGCTAAGTAGAGCCGCCGCATGTGATCGGCGACCGTGCCGCCTTCGGGGTGCTCTCGCGACGAAGCGGTGACGCTCTTTAAAGCGGCCCAGGCAAACTGACGAAGATCTTCGTCTTCGTCGTTCTCTCTAAGGTCTTGTAGCAACTCTGTCGCCGACTTGGCGGCGGGCCCCATGTCCATCAGCGACTCGATTGCGACCGAACGAATCGGTTGGGGCAGTCGCCGATCGGCAGCAATCTTTGCGACTGACTGCACCGCATCATCTGATACCGCCGTCGCTTTCCCCAGACCGTGCAACGAGTAACCCATAGTTCGTAGCGAGACATCGTCGGTATCGTCACTAATGGCCAGGATCAGTAATTTGCCAGCCCGCGAATCAGAGCTTTTGATCTCTGAAGAGGCGATGACCATCGCAATGGCTGCCCGTGTGTCGCCGGTGGCATTCTCGAACCAATCAAGCAGTTGGTCCCAGTGATCAGTACGCAACGCATTAATGCCCTGCGAGATAATGGACGTTATGACTTGCGGAGCAGCGAGCATCGCCATGACGGTCGGATGCTCCATCGCTTCATCGTCAAGGTCACTCCCGAAGAGTGAGCCCCCGTCGGCGGCGACGTTGATCTCGTCCTGAGCGACAACGAGATCCTGTAATCCCAGCCAACGATCGCCCCATAATTCATCGACGCAAACGATCGGATCCGTATTGGGCCAAGTCGCATCGTCGTACATCAACTCAAGGAAATTCCAGACTTTGGTTTTCAAGTGTATCTCCGTTTTGAAGGATCGTTTCACAACCTACCTATCGTAGCGGCTCTAAGAACGTGTTTCAAAATGGTAATGGAATAAAAAAATCGCTATAGCTCCAGTGGACTCACTACTTTCCACGGACGGAGCTACAGCGATGCGATGCACAGACTATCCCAGCAGTCTTTCGGATGAGCAATGGCGATTGAT
>JBGSMN010000423.1:0-4355 GCA_041740155.1 Rhodopirellula sp. | reverse complement strand
CGAAATCCAGACGCCTGCGGAGTGCATGCGTCCATAACGTGTTGTCTGGATCGATAACCGATGCCTGCTCACTGGCCTGAACCGATTGACGAAAGATTCGTGTGTTGACGATCCGACGCACCAGTCGTTTGATGCTCCAGTGCTCCGCGAAATCAGCGGCGAGATCATCCAGTACGGCCTGCAACACTGGTGCGTCCGTGCGAAATCCGAAGTCGCTGGCCGAGTCCACGAGTGGTCGACCGAGTAAGTGATCCCAAACACGGTTGACCATCACCCGGGCCGTTAACGGGTTGGTTGAATCGGTGATCGCTTGCGCGAGTTCGAGACGCCCGCTACCGTTTCTAAATTCGTTGATGTCTGGTGAACGAAAAGCAGTGAGGTAGCGGCGAGGTGCGAGTTCCCCGCGCCGGCCACTATCACCACGAATGAAGACATGGACATCGTGAATCTGGGGTCGATCGACCAACAACAACGGACTGGCGGCAGCATCCATATCTGGTGGAGGAATACTGTTGTTGAGAACATTGAACATCGAATAATAGTCGATCGTTGGAATCGGATCGAATTTGTGGTCGTGACATCGAGCGCAGGTCACGGTCAATCCCAACAGGCCGCGAGTGATCACGTCAATTTGATCGTCAATCGTATCGTCATGTCGCAGGAATTGGCGTCCGACAGTTAGAAATCCCATCGCGTCGGCGTTCTGTGGGGTCTCTTTGGAAGTGACGTCTCCAGCAAGTTGATGGTGGATCATCTCGTTGTAGGGCATGTCTGCGGCAATCGCATTGATCAACCAATCACGATAGCGGTAGGCATGTTTCAGATTTCGGTCTTTACCGCCGACGGCATAACCGAGAGTGTCGGCATAACGTGCCACGTCGAGCCAGTGTCGGGTGAAGCGTTCAGCGAACAATGGGTCCGCGAGCATGCGATCAGTCCGCCGGATAGCGGCATCGGGGCGTGTATCGGACTGAAGACTCGTGATGTCCGATTCACTGGCTGGCAAACCGTGAAGAGCGTGGCTGAGTCGCCGCTGGAGAGTCGCTGCCTCAACGGGTGCGGACGGCGTCAGTCCGGCTGTCGCGGCATGACGACAAGCGATCTCGTCGATGGGGTCAAGATCGCTTCCGAGACTTAGGTTAGTTGTTTCTTTTGGAATCGCTGTCCAAGTCTGTTGGTCAATTCGCTGGGGTGCCACAAATGCCCAGTGCGAGTCGACTGCCCGGTCGAGCGGCGAGGAGGCCGATTCATTGGCGGGAGCATCATCCTTTCGTGGATCAGGTGCACCACCGGCGATCCAAGTCTTGAGCCGAGCGATTTGGTCATCGTTGAGTTTGCCTGCCGGTGGCATTTGTAGATCGGGATCGTCGTAATTGATCGCCTTGATCAACATGCTGGCGTCGGGGTTGTTCGGCACAAGTGCTGCTCCGCTGAGACCACCACGCTGAATCGCGGCGGCAGTATCGAGACTCAACTCACCACTGGTTTCGCCTGCGGCCTGGGAATGGCATTCATAACAGTGTTCAACCAGCAGAGGACGGATATGCGTCTCAAAATAGGCGTTGTCAACGACGGGTGCGGAGGCACTGGCGAACGCAGCGGATGCTGAGAAAACACAGAGACAAACAACGCGAGGAAGCGTGAGAAACATATCGATTTGGCAGGCGGGAGACGCGAATACTTCCAGCTCGCTCTAATAGAACGGCCCGAAATGTCTTCGCATGGATTAGGCGGGATGAGCTTCTATTCTAACAAAAGCTGCCCACTCTCGTCGAATCCCCGTGGTCGAGGAACGGTTTCCGGCCATTCTTTGCGGCAGGAATGCCAATAAATCTTCTTTTCACGCAGTCTGAAAAGGGTAGGATGTAGAAATAGGACCCCTCGTTGGGGGGTTCCTTTGAAAAATCTCCGTCATAGGAGGGCGATTTATTCCATGCGAGATACACGGCACGAAATCGAAACGGGGCCTCTCGACGAGGCAACCTTCAGGGAGTCTGGTTTAGATCAAGAGTTTTCATTGAATCATGCGTCGCTCATCAGTGACGCGAAGCCTCCAAAGCTGCGGAGTGATCGCTACGAAATCGTGGAATTGATCCGGACCGGTGGCATGGGATTGGTTTATCGAGCACGCGATCTGATGCTGCATCGTGACGTGGCTCTGAAAGTGCTACGGCAAGACCGCATGAAGAGCAGTCAATCGGTAACAGACTTTACGAACGAAGCGAATGTGATGAGTTTCTTGTCTCATCCAGGCGTGACGCCGATCTACGAGACCGGAACTTGCGAAGATCAGCGACCGTTCCATGTGATGAAGCTCGTCGATGGCGTAACTCTGCGTGAACTGATCAGCCGGGGCCATGCAAAGATGGCAGAGTTGCTAAACGTCTTCATTGATGTTTGTAATACGATGGCGTTTGCTCACTCGCGAGGAGTGATTCACTTAGATCTGAAACCCGCTAACATCATGGTCGGTGCCTTCGGCGAAGTGAACGTCATGGACTGGGGATTGGCGCAACACCTGCGTCACATTCCACCAAGCGATGCGACGATTCAACAGAATTCCAACACGCACGAAGAAGAATCATTGCCTGCTGAAATCGCGATTCGGGAATTAGTCACCCGCCGGACGCAGATCAATGGCACCCCGCAGTACATGTCTCCGGAGCAGGCACGTGGATCCAGTCTCGATGAACGGGCTGATGTGTTCAGCCTGGGTGGGATTCTGTGTGAGATTCTCAGTGGGCATGCTCCCTATGAGGGCGATAGTTTGAGGCAAGTCTACCATTGCGCCGTCCGTGGAAAAACGTTCTTGAGTTTAGAGCGGCTTCGCACCTGTGGTCTGGATGATGCGTTAGTTCGACTAGCCATCAACTGCTTGCAAATTGAGGTGAGGAATCGTCCCGCCAACGCTCAGATTCTCGCGCAGGTAATGTTGGCACATCAAACCGCGACATTGCGGAGCGTGCAAAGCGATATGAATCGATTTTTCGAGCTATCGCCTGATATGTTTTGCATCGCAGATACGAATGGTTTCTTCGTTCGAATCAACGACAATTTCTCAAAAGTGCTGGGCTTTCCAAATGAGGAATTGCTGTCCAAACCGTTTCTATCGTTCGTTCATCGTGACGATGTTGAATCAACGATCGCTCGAGTGGCTGCGTTGAAACAAGGCCAGAATGTGGTTCGTTTTCGCAATCGTTATGTCACGGCCTCAGGTGACTACGTCACGCTCGAATGGACCTCCAAAGCGATTGAAGGCGAGCATCTGATATTTGCTGTCGCACGTGACGTCACCTAAAGCGGGCAAGTCAACCTTCCGATTGCACTCGGGCTTTCAACGAAGCGAGCTCTTCGCTGAGTTGTTGCTCGTGCTCCTCACGCTCGAATTGTCGCTCTAACTCATCACACTCACCCTGTTCTCCGTCGAGTCGTTGCCAAGCTTCACCGATCGCTTCCTCGCGGTCGACACGCTGCTGCAATCGATCGAATTGTGCGAACGCCGATTGGCTGTCAACGCGGTCGATCACGGAGTTGATCTTGTTCGTCGACGAGGCCCGTGTCAATCTGGCCGAGAGCAGCGTCTTTTTCTGTTTGGCTTGACGAATTTTGTCCTCAAGGTTGCGAACTGAATCTTGCAACTTCTGGACTTCATACGCCTGTGTGGCATGTTCGCTGGCGTATTGATCGGCACGTGTTTTCGCGGATTGCTGTTGTTTCAAGGCAGCTTTGGCGGAATCATCATCACCGCGTTTGACTGCCGCCTCGGCACGCTCGGACCACACCCGAACTTCGGTTTGCTCTCGCTGCACCGTCTTTCGCATCAAAATTTCATCGGCGATCGCCTCAGCGACGGACTGTTTGACACGAGCAAGTTCTTCCTGCATGTCCAAAATAAGCTGATGCAACATCCGCTCAGGATTCTCGACGCTCTCACACAATGAAGTGATGTTGGAACGCATGACCAAACTAAACTGGGAAAACCATTTCATCGTAACTCTCCAAAAGACAGGGAACCAAGAACTAAGAAACTTTCTCACTGCCACGTCGACAACTCATCGCTGAGGATGCGGATGCGACTAAGCAAACTCTCGCGATAGTGTTCGCAAGTGGCCGCGATCGCGATTACTGAAACACCGATCGCCAGTCCCGTCACCCACAACATGCCAGGATGATCAATCGTCGAACGTACCACCATCGCCACGAGGTCGACGAGCAGGAACGCCGCCCCGACATGAATCAGAGCCCGCAATCGCAATCCGATCGCGATTAAAATCACCAGCACGGACAAAATCATCAAGGCAACTAAGTGCAACCAACTACCACCGAGAATTTCAAAGCAGGGCGAGACCAGAAAG
>JBGSMN010000253.1:0-2894 GCA_041740155.1 Rhodopirellula sp. | reverse complement strand
AGGGCAACGGTGGTTTTGCCGGAGCTTTCTGCGCCGTAGATCTCAGTGATTCGGCTGCGCGGGAGTCCGCCGATGCCGAGGGCGAGGTCGAGGGCGATAGAGCCGGTTGAAATTGAAGCGATGGGATCGTAGGATTCGCTGCCCATGCGCATGACTGAGCCTTTGCCGAAGGCTTTTTCGATTTGTCCGAGGGCGAGGTCGAGGGCCCGCTCGCGGTCTTGCTGTTGATTCTTGCTGATCGCCACTGTAATGTTCCGTCTCCTAGACGAAAGCAGTATACACCCGTACACGGGTTTTCGCAAGATGTCGATGGCACTTTTGATGGGAGAACCCGTAATGGTGCTGGACTTTGGGATTTGCGGGGTCAGGTCCTTGACAGTTAATGAGGAACCGTTGTAGAGTTAAGTCGTGTTTTGATCCGTTTTGGATCGAGATTGGAGATTGGAGCAATGAAATATACAAACCTCGCATTTGCGTTGTCGTTCGTCGTTTTTGCAACTTCGGCCCAGGCCGTTACGGTTGCCACTTTTTCTGACCCTTCCCCGAGTGGCGCCACTCCGTTGTTCACCGCCAGCAATACGGCGGTTTCGGCCAGTTGGTCGGGCACGGGTCTGACCTTGAATGTGCCGGTTGTTGCACTTTCGTTCAGCGATGTCCAGATGGAGATGTTGAGCGTTTCACGAACAGAGGCCGGTGCGGTCGATATTCTTGGAGCCGGCATGGTTTCGTTTTGGACGACCGACCAAAACAACCCCATTTTTACGATGACCTTTGATGGCGGATTTATTGCCGAGCCGTTCGCCAGCGGATCTTCGGAATTCGTGGGCAACGTGATTTCTTTCGGTGGTTCGGCCCTTGGCGCGACTCAATTGGCGAACGAGCAATTCGTGTTCAGTTTTGCCAATCCGGGTGGAACTCAATCCACGCGGACTTACACGGCGGCAATGACTTCTTCGGCAGATGTGGTTCCGGAGCCGGCGACGATGACTTTGCTAGGCTTGGGAGCGGCCGCGCTTATTTCTCGACGGCGCCGCGCCTGATTCATCTACGGATCAAAGCATAGACCGTCTCTGGATTATCCAGAGGCGGTTTTGTGTTTGCGTTTGTGTTTTGTGCGGTCAGTAGTCCTAGGAAGCCTGTTAAGTTTGCTAGTGGTTATCCTGGTATTAATATCTTAATCTCACAAGTTCCTTAAGGTTTTCTTTGTATTTGGAGTTTTCGTTGGTATAGTTCGGGTGCGTGATCGGTGCCTGCCCGGGAGCGACGATCCTGTTGGATTGATATGGAGAAACGGAGAACATGAAAAATTTTACTTTCACTTCTGTGCTCGTCCTTTGTGCTTTTGCTACTTCAGCTCAAGCAGTGACGATTGCAACTTTTGATGACCCATCGCCGTCTGGTGCGACCCCGTTGTTCATAGCGACGGACTCGTCCGTTTCGGCAAGCTGGTTGGGCAATGGTTTGACTTTGGTGGTTCCTTATGCTTCGACGAGCTTCTCGAACGTGCAGATGGAGATGCTTTCGGTTACTCGAACGGAAGCCGGTCCGGTTGACTTGCTCGGCGCAGGTCTGGTTCGTTTTTGGACCACGGATTACAACGCGCCGATTTTCACGATGGCGTTTGACGGCGGCGTGATCATTGAGCCGTTTGCCACGGCTTCTTCGACTTTTATCGGCAATGTGATCGACTTTGGCGGTTCGGCCCTTGCGAGCTTGGATCCGCTTGAGAACGAGCAATTTTCATTCAGCTTTGCGAACCCGGTCGGCCAAAACACGAGTGAGCGGCACTATACGGCGGCGATGACCTCTTCGGCAGACGCAGTGCCCGAGCCGGCGACCATGGCCTTGCTTGGCCTTGGTATTTCGGTTTTGGTTGCTCGCCGCAAGCGGGCTTGACCTTAGCACGATCCTCTTGATTGATTTGGCGCAACCTGTACGGGTTGCGCCAATTTTAGTTTTGCCCATTGGATTTGTGTCGGTTTCTGATGTGGTTTGGCAAGTACATTTATCAGTAAAAAACAGGCCCAATCACAATTAACAGGTTTACCTAGTAGATCTTTGGTATTTTGTAAGTTACGCTGTAAGTAGTCTTTGTTTTGCTAGAAGTAATTGGTATAGTGCGTTGCGTGGATTGCTCATGCAGCCACTGACATTCTTGAGGACATCCTTGGGGATTGATATGGAGTTACGGAGAAAATGAAAACCATTACTTTCGCTTCAACGATTGCACTTATTGCTTTCGCAGTTTCGGCCCAAGCCGTTACGATCGCAACGCACGACGACCCGGCTCTTGACGGTTCCACCCCCCTCTTCACGGTTACCGACTCTTCGGTGAGCGGTAGCTGGACGGGCACCGGCCTGACCCTTTTTGTTCCTTTCACCTCGACTTCTTACAATGATGTCCAGATGAGCATGGCTTCGGTTTCGCGATCGGGTTTTGCGATGGGTGCTGGGATGGTCGTTTACTACACGAACGACATCAATGACCCGCTCTTCACGATGAGCTTTGACAGCGGCACGATCGTCGAGCCGTTGACTTCCGGTTCTTCGGAATTGAATGCGGACAACGTGGTCTTCGGTGGCTCGGCCTTGATCGGTACCGACCCTCTTGAGAACGAGCAGTTCTCGTTCAGCTTTGCCAACCCGGTCGGGCTTGGTGGGCAGACGCGCACTTATACGGCGGCGATGACTTCGTCGGCCGACGCAGTGCCGGAGCCGGCTACGATGGCTCTTTTCGGCCTTGGTGCAGCGGCCGTGGCTGCTCGCCGACGCAAGAACGCCTAATCGGCAGATCCTCTCATCTGAACGGCGGGTTTCCCTGGGAAGCCCGTCGTATTTTGTTTGGGTAGGGGCCGGGCGTATACTCACGCCTGGTGTCCACGGCACGGCTCTCC
>JBGSMN010000406.1:0-74978 GCA_041740155.1 Rhodopirellula sp. | reverse complement strand
TCGCGTGATGAATGTCGATGCCAAAAAGTTTAACTTGCTCGGCATACCTTCGAAGGACGCTTTTGCACTCGTCAAGATCCCACAAGGAGTGGCATTTCAAATGAGCGAAAGCATGCAGGAAATTGCCGCCGAAAAGAACTATGACGCTGAGACTCTCGCGGAACTCACCGCAGCGGTTGCGGAAACACTCAAGACGGGAAAGCAAGAATAACGACCGTCCTGAAAGTGATCATCGCATCAGGTGAAGTATTTTCGCGAAATGAGCAGAATGATTTCTCTCAAAGCGTTTAGGCTAGGGGTCAATACCATGCTGCCTAAGCAGATTCATTAGACGTTGATTCTCGCGTTGCACCGCTGCTGCACTCTGGGACTCTCTCTCAGCTCGCTGGGATTCTCTCTCCGCGAGCTCGCGCTGCACGACAGCAGCTTCTGCACCAGTCGGAATCAAATTCCAATTGGGATCTGTCCAGCGGAGCCTTTTCGACAGTGCCAATTGACGTGCGAAAGCCATCACATACGAGTCGATGGGAAAGACGGTGGCGCCGAAACAAACTGAGGTGACGCGGTTCCGGCTGGAACCAAGGCATGTACAATATCAATCACACGTTGTTGGTCTACATCGGTCATATTCGAGCCGCTCGGCAGGCAAAGTCCGTCGCGAAACAAGCGTTCGCACACTTCACCGCCGACCATTCGGCAATCCGCGAACGCCGGTTGCAGGTGCATCGGTTTCCAGATTGGTCGTGACTCGATGTTCTCGGCTTCTAATGCCAGTCGGACTTGCTCTCGATCGACACCGAGCAATTCGGGAGCGAGAGTCAAAGCCGTTAGCCAGCGAGTTGAATAGAATCCCGCTGGCTCTGGCATGAATTCGATGCCCGGAAGATCAGCGAACGCTATCTTGTAACGCTGAAATATCTCGCGGCGGCGAGTGACTCGATCATCCAGAACTTGCAGTTGCCCGCGTCCAATCGCGGCAAGCAAATTGCTCATGCGGTAGTTGTAACCCGTTTCCGAGTGCTCGTAGTGGGGCGCTGGATCGCGGGCTTGAGTTGCCAAAAAACGAGCTTTCTGCGCCCAAGCTTCCTCGTCAGTGACCAACATTCCGCCGCCGGAAGTGGTGATGATTTTATTCCCATTGAAAGAAAAACAGCTTAGCTCCCCGAAGCTTCCCGCCGGCTTACCGTCCAAGCTGGCGCCTAACGATTCAGCGGCATCCTCGATCACTGGGACACCGTGGGACTCACAAATTTCGCAGATTTTCGTATAGTTGGCACACTGGCCATTAACATCGACGACCATCACGCCCGCAGGCAAATGCCCCGCCCGCGAGCACCGATCCAGCTCTTCGGCCAGAAGATGAGGGTCCATGTTCCAGGTTTCTTGATCACTATCGATGAACACCGGTTTGGCGCCCACGTAACGAATCGCGTTCGCCGTGGCGACAAAGGTCAATGAAGAAGTGAAAACCTCTTGTCCCGCCTTCACACCGAGCAAGTTCAAGCTGAGATGGAGTGCCGCCGTGCCGCTGGAAACCGCGACCGCATATTGACGGCCCACAATCGCCGCAAACTCTCGCTCAAACGCATCGACATGCGGCCCTAGTGGCGCAATCCAGTTGGAATCAAAAGCCTCCAACAAAAGTTCTCGCTCCCGAATTCCCATGTGGGGTGGAGAAAGATAGAGGCGGTCGTGGAGGTTGCTCATCAAAACTCGTCGGTAATTTTCAAATCGCGTCGATGACGTAAGGACCGACATTCTACTCCCTTAAAGCAGAAAAACCTACTCAATCCAGTGATGTTTTAGCAACACAACAAACGGTCGAACGGATGCTTCTGGGGGAAGCAATGACGAGGTTGGCCCTCGTGGTCGGACTTTATCACGAAGGTGGTATTTCTCAGAATCCAATTGGGACGCGAGATTTATGCTAAATTGCTAGCCTCTTCGACCTTGCGGGGGAATCGTTTCCCGCGAGACATTTTCAACGGGTTCGAATCCAAATGCCAGCAATCAAGTATCAGCCGCGATACACGGTCAACGATTACCGTCAGTGGGAGGGTGCCTGGAAACTCTGGGACGGCGCTGCTGTTGCGATGTCCCTAAGTCCTTTTGGACGACACCAATGGGCGGCAACGCGAATCGCCGCCTCGATCAGTATTCAGCTAGAAGCTCAAGGGTGCGACGATTGCTTCGTGCTGATGGAGACCGATTGGGTCGTCAATGACCATACTGTCGTCCGCCCAGATATCTCCTTTTGCCGCGGAACTATTCCTGAGCGGTTCATTGAGAATTCACCGACTTTAATCGTGGAGGTGCTATCCGATACCACCGCCGAGAAAGACAGAATCTCAAAGCGGTCTCTCTACAAATCCGAAGGTGTTGCGCATTACGTGATCTTCGATACGGCCCGCGAACGGTTCCAGGTCGACAGCCGAGCCAATGACGTCTTCATCAATCAACCCGCTTCCGAACCGATCCAAATCGAGCTTCACGATGGTTGCCGCATCGAACTCACCGTTCCTCGCTTGAAGAAACCGTGAACTATCGACTTCGTCGGGTCCGTGCTGGAACGCCCAACGCAACGCATTGAGCATCGATATCGTTGATCACAGCCGCCCCCGCACCAACGGTGGCCCATGCTCCAATCTTTACCGATGGAATCGCAACCGCACCAATGCCCAGCAACACCCCCTCTGCCAACCAGCAATGGCCAGCGAGATGCGAACCTGGAGCAACATGGCAAAAATCGTCGAGCGAACAATCGTGATCAATGGTCGATCCTGTATTGACGATCACATGGTTCTTAATCTCCGTATCAACCTGAATCACGGCACCCGCCATGACGACACTCCCGCGACCGAGTTCGACGGATTGGTCAACAATCGCACCAGGGTGAATGATCGATATCCAGTCCAGATCAAGTCGCCCAACGATTCGTTTGCGAGTGGCGTTATCACCGACGGCAGCCACCGTCGGATAGCGTGGTTGATTCAACAAATCATCGCTTGTTCCAACGACCGTTGCGTCTGCGATCACCGTTCCATATTTCGAAGTGTCGTCATCGAATACACCGATTACCTGATAGCCTTGCAGTTCGGCGGCGCGGATTACTACTTTCGCATGACCGCCTGCCCCGATAATATGGATCGAACGAACCTGAGACATCACGACTCCTGAGTCTCGGTTTGAGTACCAGTGAAGACAGGCATCGTCACATGTTCTGAAGCGCTAATCCCATCACGGCGAACGACTTGCCAGACCGTCATCATCAAGATTTTCAAGTCCAACCCAAAGCTCTGGTTATCGACGTACCACACGTCGAGTTCAAATTTTTCTTCCCAAGAAATCGCATTGCGCCCATTCACCTGAGCCCATCCGGTAATACCTGGCCGAACCTCATGCCGGCGTGATTGTTGATCCGTATAGCGAGGCAGGTACTCGACCATCAAAGGACGTGGTCCCACTAGGCTCATCTCTCCGCGAAAAACCTGAAACAGTTCAGGAAGCTCGTCAAGGCTGGAACTGCGTAGAAACTGCCCAAACGGTGTGAGCCGCCGTTGATCACCTAGCAACTCGCCATTCTCATCCGTCTCATTAGTCATGGTACGGAACTTAACCATCCTAAAAAGTTTTCCATCCTTTCCCGGTCGCGACTGCGAAAATAACGCGGGACTGCCAAGACGCACACGTACCAAAAACCAAGTAATCGCCATGATCGGGCTTAAAAACACGATCAGCGTTCCCGACACCAATAGGTCAAAAATTCGTTTCACGATTCGGGACAGTGTCAAGGGATTGGCTTAGGAAGGTTGGGACGCTTGGGTTACCTTCGATCGCTGTGAACAAAAAGAATGCTGCTTAGGTTAGAGAATAGACACCATGCCCAAAAAATCCAATATCTTCAATTCCGACCTAGCACGAAGCACCGCAAAAAGCGATATCGAGAATGAACGAAGAAGTCGCTTCCGTCGGATAAGTTGTTGATAGTGGATGTTACCAAGCACCTGTCGTTTTTACGCAAAATTAGCCGTTTTGACTTAGCCACGGTTCTTGAGAAAACTGAAAACTGATGGGCAGGTGCTGATGATGCGACTTTCATTTGACTTCGGCAAGTCAACTTCAAACCTTCATTTTGCAAAGGGTAAATGACGGGGGCAACAGCAACAGCAGCGGTCAACTCGTGCCCACGGTATCGTTGTGTGTCGATGGCCGATGATCGATGGCCATTTTCGTTCGATAAAACGTTTCGAGGCGTTCCCACATCAAAGCCGCCGAAAAATTCTCAGTCACCCATTTTCGCCCCGCTTTGCCATGCTTTTCGCGAAGTTGGGCGTCGTCTAAGTATCGCGAGATTGCCTCAGCTAGTCCGGCGACATCGCCCACGTCAAACGCCGATCCTGTAACATCGGGGTCGATTGCATCAATGGCTCCCGTTGCCCGCGAGGCAACAACCGGCTTTTCCATCGCTGCTGCCTCAAGGGCAACATTCGGAAACCCTTCTCGATGAGTCGGCAAAACGAAAATATCCAGTGCTGAGTAAACGGTCGGTGTGTCTCGGGTTTCAGGAAGCCAGTGAATCTGTGGATTCGTTTCTAACTGATTCACCGTCTCTTGATCGATTTGATTGTTAGATTCCTGCGGTCCGACGATCAGCAATCGAGCATGGGGATACTGCGTCGATAGCAGATCAAAGGCGGAGACTAGCTCAGCAATTCCTTTGTCGCGTACAACACGTCCGACGAAACCAATGACGATATCCGTTTCAGGAATGCCCAATTCAGATCGCAATTTCCGAGACTTTTCGCTCAGTTGACTGGATGGGCAAAAACGCTCGCAATCCACGCCATTGGAACTACCATACCCCAAAACGAGCGACTTCGATTTGCAAATAGCACCGAGTTCAACCGCTTTTCGTTGCAGGCTTGGACTAACGCAAAGGATGGAAGTTGAACACCAGGACGTAATCCGTTCGGTGGCCAAATAGACTCGTCCGGCAAGCCCCGCCGCCCCTTCACACCGCAACCCACGCAGTAAATAGATGCGTGCGGGAACCCTGGCAAACCAAGACGCGATGCCGCAAAGTAGCGCAGCCTTGGGTGTCCCATAGCTAATCAAATCCGGACGCAATTTTCTAAACAGAAAATACAGGCGAACAACAGCGACCAAATCCCGCAGCGGAGCCGGTTGCCGTCGCATCGGGACTTCGGCGATCTCAATGCCTTCACGCTCCGCGACTTCGAAAAGCTGCGATCCCGGCGAGCACACCAGCACCACCAGCCAACCAGCCTCAACCATGTATCGCAACTGACCACGCAGCAAAAAATCCGCTGTCATCGGCGATGTCACAGCATAGACGATAAAGGGCATGTTACGAATAGTCACTTAATGTGGCGAGCAGTTTATACCGCTTTAGTGGTGTGATGGCGTTGGGAGTAAGCAACGAAATGATCTAAAAAATCGCAAGCTTCAGTAGAACGGTGCCAATGAACTCGATCATATCTAAAAACATCGCTCCAGGATCGAACTTCTTGCCGGAAAACTGGCCTTCATCCATCAAGTAGTATCGCCACACCGCCCGACTATGGACTTAGCATGTGACAACTATCTTGCTGAACGAAACCTGTAGTCATTTACGATCGCGGCCCTGAATAGTTACTTCGTCGAGCTTATGCAGTCATGCATATTCCAAGATCATATGGAATCCTGTTGCGCCCGAGATACATCATGAGACCGGGAAAGATACACAATTCCCACAAGGATGATCCAAATCGGAAGGCGTCGCAATATGTCGCCGCCGAGAGTGTACATGCCTATCGCACTCACTGCACCAAGCAATGCGAAGTCGAACGAGAGCATCCGGAGGATGCGAATTACGAAGATCACAAACTGCAATACTCCAAAAATCCCCGCCTGCAGTAAAATAGTCAAAACCGTGTTGTGTGCATCAGAGAAACCTCCATCGTAGGGTGCATGCGAACCAGGTCCATAGCCAACAAGTAAACTTTTCAATCCGTGCTTAAAACCAACAGAATACAACGCCTCTCTAGCATCGCTGCCATCATTCTCCATGAAAAACCTGCTCGCCATATGGTCTATCTGCTCGCGGTATAACATGGCGACAGGGGCCATGATCGCAACAGTCACACACAAGAGTGCAGCGTTGACAATATATCGGTTATATCTCTGTGACCTGAAGGCTACGAAAGCGTATCCAGCCATCCCAGTTCCAAAAACCACCCCCAAAAGGGCTTTGGTCGTTCCGCTGTCCATTGCCATTTTTCCAAACAAAAGAGCAGCGACAAGAAAAAAGAACCTTGTCGGTAATGTGCCAGGCTGAAAGACGTAGTATAGCATTATGAACGGCATTACACATGTAATGCTCGATGCCTGATGAACGTTTTCCACCAGAGGCGAAAAATATTGGTAATACCGCAGCGGAAAACCAAAAATCGCGGCGGTAAAAAAGCTCGTGATGTATAGCAGGGTGTAGGCCAATGCCCAAGAAACGAATAGACGCTTAAAGAATACTTGAGGACGAACGACTTTTCGATCCATAATGCTCCCAAACAAGACGATTGTCATCAGAACGAAACAATAAGAAAAAAAATCGAATGCTGGCGTAAACGGGCGTCCGCTTGCAGGCTCCAAGGCAAAGGTATTGTACAACAGCCCCAATAAGGAAAATGACAAGAACCAGAACCAAAAGAGCACGAAGCTCCGTAGCCTTTGATCTAGAAATAGCTTGCCGCGAACCGCCAATAGGTGCAATAGCGCACTGGCAAAGATAAGCACTTCCCCAGGGCCGACAGCACCCAATCGAAATGACGTAAAGGGCGTGAGAAAAACGCCCACGAACAAAACCACATAAACTAGTCGTTCCATAATAAATTCAGCTTAATGCTTTCACATTCAAAAGTGTGTCTAGTTCATCATGAAATTTTGAAACGATTCCGCCAAATTCGAAATCACATACGAATTGATTATAAGTATTCGGTAATTGACCATCGGATGTCTTGGCATCGAGAGCATTTCCAATCCAGTCAACCAAGTCAGGCATGTCATCCTGTGCCACTGATTCGTAACAGTATCCGGCACCAACTTTATCGATGACTCGCCCGATCTCACTACTTGCACGATCGCCTGACACGATTGCGATAACCGGTTTGCGAAGCATAAAGTACTCGAAGACCTTGCCTGTCAGAACCCCTTGCTCCTTCTCGGTATTCCAAGTTGCCAATAGGCAGACGTCGCTGCTTGCCTGCAATGCCAGTGACTGCGCTCGTGATATTCGACCGTGATCTATCACACAAGAAGATAGTGCAAATTCTTCGGCGTATGCTTTGAACAGATCGCCTTCGTTGCCAGCGTAGTCAAGAATTATCGTGTCCGACGACTGACCACGAACCGCAAGGACTTGAGACAGCGCTGCAAAAAAAGGCCTGAGATCTCGCTGTCCACCATAAAGTGCACCCGTATAAACAAGCCTCAAAGAGGTAGCTTCGTGGACAATTTGGGTTTCGCTATTGGGTGACGGTAGATCCTCCTCGTCAAATCCGTTGTTCATGATCTTGTCGTAGCGTGTCGGCTCGGATCCAATGACGGATTGCCTTACACCTTCGGATACAAAAACGCGAAGATCCGCTGCCTGAACCATTCTTGATTGCAGTAGTCTTCGAAAGTAGAAACGGCAACCCTGCTGAGACGACGCTACAACGGGATCGCGGAAATCAAGAACAAGTTGTTTTCCAATTTCCATCCTTCTAAGCATTATGCCACTGAAGGGAGATGCAAAGCTCGGGTAACTTGTGTAGATCACATCAAAGTTCTCGGTAGCCATCTTCGTGCGAACGTGGTGGCGTACGCAAATCATCCAATCCACTGCCTTGAGCAATGTATATACTAACTGCGCACCGAGCTTGACGGATCTTTTCCACGATTTTACGCGGCTGTCCACTTGCCCGCCGGAAACAGCGGACGTTTTACCTACGGTTGCAACTCGAGCCCTGTGGAATATACGTTTAAAGATCCCTGATTGATCGACAACATCCCAACGCATGTTTTCCAGTCCTGAAAAATAAAGGCTTTCATCTTGCTTCGCCCAAGGCGGGGGAGATAGAGAGATAACCGTGACGGACGCGCCTTGTCTTTGCAAATACTTGGCGGTCTTGGTCACTCGAATCGAGCCGATCGCCTGCTCAGGGTAAAACGCCGTAACGACGAAAAGAATTTTCATAAGCTGCCTTTCTCCTGGATCAGTCTTTCTAGAACAGCCTCAGGTGCATTTAGCGGATGAGGGTTCCAAACATGATTTCGATCGAAGCATCCACCACATGCTAAGAGCGCAGTGTGCGAAAATCCGTAGCTGATTTCCAGCACGACAGGACTGCCATCGCGAGGGTCGTAAATCATATCTAGGCCGGTACAATCTGACCCAATCGCATCAGCGGCTGCGAAGGCTGTATCGATAAGCATTGGGGTGACCAAAGAGCGGTCATAAAAAAGATCTCCACCGCCGGACGCTCTAAAATCGCCGGGACGTGTTCGCCTCGCAATGAAACTTAGCTGATCACCCACGACGACCACCTTCAGGTCGTAATCGACACCGGGTATAAACTCTTGGAGATAGACATACCCGCGCTCTCGATGAGCTTTGCCTGCCATGTGCCTTGAAAAAAAGAACTCTGGAGCTCGACGAAGACGTGCAAGGACTTCTTGCCAAGACCGTGAAGACATCATGTTTGACCGAGCCTTGTAAACTAGACTGGGCGTACTGCTGATGCCATTGCGGAAGAGCTTTGATGAGTATTTCCTGAGTTCAGACGGACTGCGGATCAGGATGACATTGCTTGAGCCCGAGCCTGTTCGCAGCTTTGCAACCACCGGGTATTCTCCCACTATCTCCAACCATGCCTCGACGCCGTCCAAATCAAACATGACATCGTTTCTGGGAGTAGGAATCTCAAGTGTCTTGAGCAGGAACGCCTGGGATACCTTGTCGTCAAAATGGATCGAATCAGCGAGGCTTGGGAAAACCCGGCGGCCTGCTTTTTCAAGAGCATAAAGGATCCCAATCGCGAAGTTCATTTCTTGGAAGGAATAGTGACTAAAATGCCAGAGCACTACCTCATTGGCCATCAACCTTTCCATAGCATCCGGTTCTCGCCAATCCACCAATTCGTGATTAATCTTGCGTTCTTGGCAAACTCGCAACCATTCACGACTCCATGAAGTGCTATGATCATCAAAGTCACTCTTTACAATCGCAACAGATATATTCGTCATGCGGTCTCCTAGATATTTTGCAGTTTCCGTGTGAAAATTTCGGCATGACGCCTGGCGTTTCGGCGTGAGGAAAGAACCATTCCCATTGAATTCAAGTTCATGCGGCGTAAATACCATTTTAGGTTACGCCGAGACTTTCGCGCCGAAATAAATTCTGAAATTGCTTGCTGCCTACGAAGCTGATATTCATCGGTATCGGCCTGTTTCAACAAAGCATCGAATTGCCCCTGATCAAAGTCGGGCACCTCTTGCCCGACGAGTATTCGATTTTCACTCATCAAAGTTGGAGTAACGGCCCAGTTTTGGATCTTCCCACCAATGACTTCGAGCGTCGCGATCGCACCGATCTTGTTTGCATCCGAAAGCGCAATCAAGGGTCTGTTCCTGTCCCGTGGAGTGAATACATCATCAAAAATCAGATTCCCCAGGCTATAAAAAATGGTTGAATTGCAACAAGCCTCAGTCCCCTGCAAAACATGAGGATGATGTCCGTAATAGACATAGTCAAATCTTCGAGAGAGTGCTCGAGCAAAATGCACGTCTTCCTGACTTGGCATGTGCACGTGTTCTTGCCCCGAATGAACCGCGAGGATCGTAAGAAATCCGTCGGCCGTGTTGCGTCCCAGGTCTTCTATAACATGATCGACATCAAGCAGGTTCAAATCTTCCCGTGCATTTGCTGGGAGTATGGAAGGATTTGTATTGAGCGAACAGTAGCCAGTCAGGGCGATTTTCTCGCCCTGGATTTCAATTCTCTCTTGCCGGCGACCGAGACCGAACCAGCCAATTCCAGACGATTCTATGTGGGAAACCGTTCTCCGCAGACCGGCGCGCCCATAATCCGCAATATGGTTGTTTGCCAATGTCACATGAGTGATACCCAGATGCTTCAGTAACGAAAGGCTCTCTGGATGCGCTCGGATATGAGCAGACTTGCACCCCCAAGCTCGATCCTCAATTGAGAATGGAGTCTCAAGATTTCCGACTACGATGTCAAAATCCGAAAGGAAAGTTCGTAGTGTTTCAAACTCACTCAGAACACCAGGGGTACGATGTGCGCAGTAACGCCCAAAAGGAGCGATATCCCCGAGTAATGCAATTTTCATGGGTAATGTCAATTCAAAAAGAGGGGGCAGCTTCTGTCGCCTAATTTGATGCACCATGCCACATCGCCGGCAATGTAAAAAGTCTACGCAGCAGTTAGAGGTGGTTCTTCTTCTACTTAGCAAAAAGTATCATTCGCGCCCCCTGGAAACACTCCAACTAGACTCTATCGGTTGTGTCCATTTGGTGTTGTCATGCAGAGGAATGAATGAAAACAGCAATTCCTCTACTCTACGCTACTATAGTCGGGATCATTGCTGATGTGATTTCGAGCCTAGTTAGATCGAGATATAGTACAGGTTCGGTAACAGCATATTGGATAGTGCCGATGGTGCAAGTCGTACAGCCGTTTCCTTAGCCAATGGTGAGTAGATCAGTCGATCAATCGCTTCAACAGGCTATTGTCGAGTACTTTGGTTCGAGATCTGCCCTAGCATTCAGTTTTAACCAGTTTTCATGTTAGCGGCTTCGGCGTTGGCCACAGTTTGGTTGATAAGAAAAGAACCGTGGCTAACGCCAAATCGGCTAAATGTGCCGACCCTAAAAACAAGCTGGCAAGACCACTTGTGGCGATTTCATCCGGCGTGAAGTTGTCCCTTAGAGATCATCCTTTGAGTACGAAAATGTCTTATTCACAAGGAGTCCGTCGCCTACATTTATTGAAAGCGAGTCTAAGCGACCTCGAGCGTCACCGCTAAACTGCCGCCACTCTTGCACCGATGATTGCTTGCACTTGGGGGGAACCAAGCCCAAGCATACCAATCCTACCAGGCGTGCAGCGGACGCCGGGCAATATCCTATCCCACTGGCTTTCGCAGCAAGTGAACAGAGTGGTAGCAAAACAGCGATCGCATTCTATGGCTGCCTCCTTCCGACGGAATTCGATACTGCATAATGGTATTTTCTCCGATGATATTTCTTAAAAATCTCCCGGCTGTGCCAAACCCCGAGAACCATTCCATCTCAAAACCAGCATTGGCAATCGCACGCTCGATTTCCTCGGCAGACAAAAAGTTTAAGCCATTTAGGTGGCGTGTCGATTTGGGGCTGAGGCGTTTCTTTACACGTCTCCACAGCGTGTGGTGTGAAAGTTTTGTATGTGCTGTCACCAGTAGTTTACCACCAGGCTTCAGCACTCTAAACAGCTCACGAAATCCAGTTTCGAGATTGTCAAGATAATGTATCACTGAATATGCGTACACAAAATCAAAGAATGTGTCTTGGTGGCTAATATTGTCGATACTACACTGATGATAATCGAACGGATAATTTTTCGGAAGTTCCGTGAATAGATCGCAGGCGTAAACATGTCTGTATCCCATCGTCGCTAATTGCAATGCGTATTTCCCATTGCCGCATCCTGCATCGAGCACTCTCGCATCATAGTCTTTCGGAATGCAATCTAGCAGTATTCTTAGTTGAGGATCTTTCTCAGGTAAAACCGCAGGCTGCGACAGCAACGTTTCCGTGTAAACATTTTTGATATTGTCAAGCTTATTTTGCATTTAACTGTATCCAGTCGCTTAAGCGATCAAACCCCAAATTGACTCTTGCTTCACAGAGTGCCTGGTCGTCATGCCACTGAAGCAAGCGTTCTTCTGATGCAGACTGCCACCATTGCCAGATTGACAATGTCTCGCGGACTGCCATTCCAGGCGACATCAATCGCGCATCAATCGCACAATTTCCAAGTGAGTAATAGTCGAGCAAATCTTGATACTTTAAGTTCCAACCTAACGTAGCAACCGGTGTCATTGTTGAGACTGCAGCGACAAGCGCATGATACCGAGAGACGACAGCGAACTTCGCATTGCTGACGAGCGCCTTGGCTTGCATCGGATCGATGTCATCATCGACTATCGCAACGTGCTCCTCCTCGGCGTTACAAATGTCGTTTGATTCCATGATTTCATTGCATACATCACGATCACACTCATGTGGAACCGAGGAGTACATGTGAGGCAAGAGCAAGACTTGGTGCCCAGTATCAGTGAAATGCTTTATCAATAAACGGCAATACGTAATGTGATTGTCCCCCATGCATCCTGTGCGAATTCGCTTTGTTCGTCGAATAATTGCACTTGGTGAGATCACGACGTAGCCCTGGGGTGTCAGTTTCTTTTCCTGTAGGTATGCTCGAGTCCAGGAATCCGACGCCGACGGCAGTAAGATCGCCGTATCAGGATAGTCTTCCACCGCAACACCTTTAGGTGCGATTTCTCGACAAAGTTCGGCACATTTCCGTCCTCTTGCTGGCACGAACGGAACCTGACTGAATTCTTTGCGAGCATACCTTGCCACCCAAGGATCATCAAAGGGACCGTACGACTGTATGAAGGCTGCGTACGGCTTGCGAAAACGGCGAGCCAGCGAGCAGCAATAGTGATCAGAGAAGCCCGCCCATCGCGAGCGAACACCGTCCCCGACGTAGGCAACACCCGACATGTTGAGCAACATGTCCGCTGATGCAACCGCCTTATGAAATTCACGCACCAACGATCGTCGGTTTGCCATTGTCTCATCAGTGATTTTTGAACCGGGGCTCAGTTTTCCACGAAGCCTAAGTAGCGAATCGGGAAGGTAATAGGCGTAATCTAGCCATTTCGATGTGCGATACGCAATATCCAAACCATAGCGATCAGCCCATTCCTTTTCTTCTGGACGGCCTGGTATTACAGCGAAACGAAGCTTGGTGTCGGGAAGCCTCTTCCTCAATCCATCTCGCAACGAGAGCGCCATCGCAGGGCCGCCCAGGTTTCGGCTGAGACACAACCCAATGACTAACAATTCCATGTTAAAACTTTGATATCGAAAGATGAAGTGGCATGAATGCACTCATGAAGCGCCAAAGAGCCTGCGGCGAATTTCGGAGGACAACTCAGTGACCGCAGGAATCTGGAAGCTTGTCATTGTTACGAAGGCGGAAACCAAAAACAGTGGCATTGCAATAGCTAACCGGAACAAAGGTGAAAACTCAGTCATCAGATGCAGTGCAAATACACAGGGTATTGCTCCAAGTCCCGTTGCCAAACCTAAGATAATCAACACCCGGTATGGAACAAGCCTCGATACGTGAGTCTTGAAAATACTTCCGACTATGAAAAGATTTAGCGGAATAATCAGCACATACGTCGCGACGACAACGGAGACTGCGACTCCAACTGGTCCCCAGAAGAATCCACTGGGTATGCACGCCAATGCCACTACAACTGCGCCGAACAACGTGCGCATCACCAATAAGTAACCTCGCCCCGCCGCAATAAATACTGCACCAAAATTGGTAATCCGAATCGGCAGCAAAAAAAGAAATAACGAAAAATAGACCCAGCTTTCAGCGTATTTTTCAGAGAATAGAAGCTGCACAATATCTTTCGACGCTGCAAGGCAAAAGAACATTACAGGAAAGAGCAATACCGCGCATTTAACCATTGCAGACTGCCATACCCGCAATGCTGCATCGAACTGGTCCGCATGCAGATACTTGGCAATATCGGCCGTTACCACTGGCGTGACGGCGCCAGTAATGATCGTCACAAAGGGAATTTCGACGGCGCCATTCGCATAGCATGCGAATTGATGCGCCGACGCATTCATTGCGACGATCGCAAAGCTCACATCCGTTTGTAGCCTTCCCGCCAAGCCAGCTGCTGACAAAGGTAATCCGAAGCGGAGTTGAACAAGAGCTTGTCGGCATAGGTCTCGCACGGACGGAAGCCTACCTGGGCATGTCCGCAAAACAATAGGTATTCCTACCGCAAGGGATGCTGTGGCCGCGACTAGGTGGCCGTTAAGCGCTGCCGCTATTGTCCCATAATGCCAGGAAGCGCCAACAACACAGATGACTTGCATCGCAGCCGTAGCCATCGCCAGTCCCAAATACTTTCCTGAAGCATGGTTGGCAACTAAGATGGGCCCCAGAGAACTGTAAGGAAGTGAAAGGGCTGCAAAAACTGAAAATGACAAAAGGCAGTGACTGACTTGTTGATTCGCAAAGACGCGCCCCAGCAACACATTCCCGCCAAACAAGGATACTGCAACCGTGAAAAGGATACCTGTCGCAGTCAACAGGGCAAGGCTTACCGTCAAATACGCCCTTGAAGAGCTCTCTTTTTTTGACAGGAAGTACAGCAGCGATTCTGGCAGGCCCAGTCCCAGAAACGCAGAAACGAATCCAAATATGAGTATCAGCTGACGGTATGTTGCATAATCGCCACTAATGAGAAATCGCGACAAAAAGCCAAAAATGACCAACTTTGCTACAGCGATTAGCAGATTCCCTGCTGCAACTCCACCAACTCTCGTTGTTCTACTCTGCATGGAATTGGTCAGCTACGTGAACGCTAGACATTGATCAGCACACCGTCGTTTTTCCGCCTCGCTGAGCGTGCGACCTGGAAATGGTCTTTCATCACTCCCGAAGCAATTAACATAATGAGCACCTCTGATTCACTCATCCCCAGCGCCTTTCTTAATTCCTTCGCCACAGAGGGACGCACGTTCAGGTTCAGGCAGCATGTCCCTAGGCCGAGAGAATGAAGGCTGTAGACGAGTGTCATCGCGAACAACCCACCATCAACGAACGCGGCGGAACGCTCACGTGACCCCTCGTAACAGCGGAGATCGCTTGTGACAACCAAGAGGCGGTCCGCATCATTTCTCCAGGATGAGGAATTGTTTTGGTATTGAAGAATCGCCTGTCTCGCCGATTCCGTCTTTGCGTCATAAACCCGCGACGGCTGGCGGTTACATGCTGTCGGACATCGCATTGCCATTGCAATCGCTTTGTCAACTGTGTCTTGGTCCACAGGCTCTTTTTTATACTCACGTACACTATATCTCGAGTTTAACAACGATTCAAAGTTGCCGCTTGACATCGCCCGAACACGCCTTGCCTCCAGCTTGATGGAACCTGCTTCTTGGACACTCGACTCGGGTAAATGATGTAAACCAGACTTCACTCGTTCAATCCTTGCCTTCAAATCCCTTAGTGAAAGCCCATCACCGAGCGTTTTTTCACGCGAATCCAGGAATAAGCTGAGTGTTTCAATCGCAATTTCGATATAGCGAGATTGGTTGTATCGAAGAAGATATTTTTCTATAAGGTCGACTAAGTGATTTGCTGTTGTAATGCCTCTCTCAGCATTTTGCTGTGAATAGCACAGGCTAACTTCGATGGCGTGATAGTTCCTGATGATTCGAGCTTCAAGGTTACAACGTCCATCTGCCGAGAATATCGTGCTGGTTACATAGTGCCAGTAGTCATTTATGTATGCTAGTCCAGTATCAATGACTTGGAACGTTCTTGTTCGTTTCAACGACGTTAGATTCATGGGCATTGTATCAGGGCAAATGAGACGCAAGTTCTAGGCAGCGAGATGACAAGGAAAACGGTGTGGTTCTGAGTATGGTTAAACAACAAGACTAAGGTTATAGAGAACGAATCAGGTCGATTTAGATAGACTTATTCCCATGATGGCAACAATGCCGCCCAGCTTCGGCTCATCTGAGGACGCATACACATCTTAGATCTAGTGCTGATGGCTCTTGGAAAAACATAGTGGCAGGTCGTCAAGAACATGGTATTTTGCATGATAGTAGCATGGGCGATCTTAGCCGACGATATCGTGACCTACTATGACTTAACGATTTATTGATAGTGGCAGATAAGGTATTTGACTTCAACGAGAGTTAAGTCGCTATCAGATTGTAGTAACGCGGTGGTGCTCTAGAGTGCTCAATGATTTTCTCGCAGGCGAGACACTTATGGGTGACGCTAGCAAATTTAATCATGCTGCCGCTGCTACAATTTGCTCGAACAACTCGCGGTCTTCTTCGCTCTGCAGCGAATTGTTATGCCATAGCATCACAAAGTTGCCCTGAAACCTGCGGCACTGATGGATCAGTTCACGAGCCGCATCATAAGCGTCGGCGTGGGACAGGCCCATGTACGCAGCGTCTAATAGTGATCCTTCCATCACAATTAGTGGCTTTTCAATGAGTTTCAATGTCTGGTTGGTTTTTAGATCAAAAACAGGATAGGATTGGCATGTTCCAGAACGAAAGCCAACGAAGTCGGCGTACCCAAGAGAGCTATCATAATCTAGCCCAGCCGATTCCCAATGCTTCCATGTTTGGCGACAATCCCATCGTAAAAAGTGCTGGCGACCACCCCATTGGTCCTGCTTGATCCCTAGCGACTCGCAAACGCCAAGCAGATTCTCAAACTCAGACTTTAGCCGAACGCCATCTTGAAACGTGTCGTAGCTCGGATGCAATCCGATTACATGCCCTCGTTCATGAACGGAACGTAATAATGATTCAATTAGCTTGCTGCCTAATTGGTAGACTCCATCGATAATCGGACGCGAATGTCCAGCAATGAAATAGAACTCAGATTGAATCGAGTTTTGTTCAGCGGTGCTCATGATGTAGTCAAACGTGTTATATTCATCTCCTGTCACTTTGCCAAAAAGACCGTTGCAAAAAGACGTCATTCGACGCTTCGCCTGTCGAAAACTGTGTCGCTTCGAGAGATCGCCGACGACATTGCGAGCCAGCATTGGCAAGGGATGTCCAGCGCCCGCGAAGGGCCAGTCAACATCGTGAGTCAGTAGCAAACGATATGAAGATTGTTCCAATTTCGTGATTTCTGGCCAAATTCTATTCATCGCCTCCCTAAGAATGTGCAGCTGACAGTCAACAATTGGGACCTTTTGCGAACCGGATTTTGATAGGACGCAGCGGTCCGATGCCACTCGATCGTGTTTGTCTAGACTTCGTGCGTTAATGCACCATTCTTCATAGCGCGTAACGCAAAAAAATGCCGTCCCAAAAACATCGAGACTGAGTTTGTGACTATTCTCGCTTTCTTCAAAAACCGATAGCTCGCCCGAAGGAGGAAACAAATCCAATACTCGATCAAAACCGAGGCACGCAAAGTGTTCGCGGATCGATCGAAACTGTGGATTCACTGGTAGCGATTCATTTTTCAACCAGTTTGATTCCGCGCGGCAGAAAAATTCATCAACGATGATCAAACGTTTTCCATTCAATTCAAGTGTCACATCTTGTTGGCCACAAGGAATGATCTGGAAACTGTCCGGCGGTAAAAACAGTCCGAGAATCCATCGGACAATATAAGTCCGTTGCTGAACCAATGTAGGGGGAATGCAGACTTGAATCATATATCTAGCCCGCTAGTGAGTAGAACGACGAAACCGATGACCGACCAATCAAAGTGCAAGATTCTTTTGCGACAGATGCCAAGGATGATGTCACAACAACTCGCCTTTTGCAAGGATGCTGACGATGCGCTCCGAGCTATTCCCGCTTCCATAAAGATCAGGTCTTACGGCATCAAATTGACAAGTAACTTTCATCGCATCCAGTATTCTGGCTTGCTTGGCACCGCAAAGCACGTTACAGCCTTCTTCCACCAACTCCCCCCACTCCGTCTCGTCACGCAAGGTTACACAGGGAACGTCAAACCAATATGCTTCCTTCTGCACACCACCCGAGTCGGTCAAGATTAATCTCGCGTGCCGCTCTAGCATCAACATGTCGAGATAGGGAATTGGATCAACGACTTGCACATGACCCGATAATTTCTTCAATTGATCGCCGAGAAGATTCCGTGTTCTTGGATGAATAGGCCACACAACGGTTTGGTCAATCGCGTCGAATGCAGCCAATATCTGGTTCATCCGTTCAGGGACGTCGGTGTTCTCGGCGCGATGAACGGTTGCCAGAATATACTGCTTGGAACTCAAGTTAAAGTTCTCGAGAACCTTACTCTTCTGCTCGGCTAGACCTTTGTTAAACAGGACAGAGTCGTACATGACGTCTCCGACTTGGTACACATTCCTGGTAATGCCTTCGTCAGCCAAGTTCTTGACAGCCGTATCGGTTGGGCAAAAAAGCAACGCCGACAACTGATCCGCGACCACGCGGTTGATCTCTTCTGGCATTCTTCTGTTAAAACTTCGGAGACCAGCTTCAACATGTGCAATGGGAATATGTAACTTAGCGGCCGCTAAAGCCGCAGCCAACGTGGAATTGGTGTCCCCATAAATCAAGACCCAGTCAGGCTTGGCATCATGAAAGAAGGTCTCTAGCTTTTCGAGCATCGCACCAGTCTGCTTGCCATGACTTCCGGATCCGACATTGAGATTCACTGTCGGCCGAGGTATGTGTAGTTCATCAAAAAACACTTTTGACATATTGTCATCGTAGTGCTGACCAGTGTGGATGATCGACTCTTCGATCACACAACCACGGGACTGCTGGTTGTACTCCGCGATCGCGCGACTGACCGCAGCCGCCTTGATAAACTGCGGTCTGGCCCCGACCACGGTGGCAATGCGAATCGTTCTCAAGAGATTGTCCGCCCAAGCTGAGGAGCTGCGGATTGACCACAGCCAGCGATGACCGACGTGATGGTCTCGATCTGATCTTCTCGCAAATAGGGACACATCGGCAGGCTTAGCCCTCGACTCGCAATCCTTTCTGAAACTGGGAAATCTCCCTTCGTATGCTCCAGGTAGGTAAACACTTCCTGCAAGTGAAGCGGCACCGCGTAATAGGTGACTGACGGAATCCCATTCTCTTTCAAAAATTCACGCAAGGACTCGTTGTTCTGAGTCAGCAGCGTGTATTGAGCCCAGACAGATGTGTTTTCTGGAGCGACGCTAGGAGCTTGTAGACCGGCAAAGGCCTGCAAAGCAGTCGCGTATCGGTCAGCCACTAATTGCCGCTGAGTAATCTCCTCTTGAAAAATCTTTAGTTTTTCAATCAAAATCGCTGCTTGAATGGTATCCAAACGCCCGTTTAATCCGAGAATCGGATGATGGTGCTTCTCGGCTTGGCCATGGACGCGAATCTGTCGCATCGACTGGGCGAGCTCATCATCATCAGTAAACAACGCTCCGCCATCCCCATAACAACCGAGAGGCTTCGACGGAAAGAATGACGTACTGCCGATCGTTGATAACGAACACGACTTCTTGCCATGATGAGTAGCACCAAACGACTGGGCTGCATCTTCGATCACGGGCAGGTTATGCCTAGCCGCAATCTCGTTGACCGCTGTCATGTTCGCTGTTTGCCCGTAGATCCCCACGGGCATGATTGCCTTGGTTTTTTCGGTAATCGCAGCCTCGATCTTGGCTGGGTCCATATTGAACGTGTCGCTCTGTACGTCAACAAAGACTGGCTTAGCACCTAGTAGTGCGATCATCTCCGCTGTGGATATCCATGTATACGGTACAGTGATCACTTCGTCGCCGGGACCGATCCCGAGAGCCATCATCGCAATCAATAGCGAATCGGTGCCCGAGGAAACGGCGATGCAGTGGCGAACCCCGACATACTCAGCAAGCTGCTCTTCTAGCTCCCTAACTTCCGGCCCCATGATGTACTGACCATGCGCCAATACACGAGCAATTGCCGCATCGAGCTGAGGTTTGATTCGTGTTTGCTGTGCCGATAAGTCGATGAAAGGGATCATGGTTAGTTGAGAGATGAAGTGTTCAGAAGTGATTGAGCATGTCTGGGGAATCGCTTCGGTGTGCTAGCTGTTTTTGCGTTAGCCGCGGTTTCCAGGCTAAACCGGGGCTAACGCCCAAACGGCGAATTCATTCACGCGGAACGAAATGTTCAACCGTATTTGGCGGCTGACAACCTACGTTAGACGGTCGATTTTTTAAAATTGCGATTTGGAGTGCGTGGCGTCGCACTGTTGAAGTTGTTCATCACTGTCAAGCTGATAGTGTTGTCCACATTCAAAGCAGACGGCTTCGCCTGAGTCATCGAGGTTGAGTCTCTCTCCACACTGACAGATCCAGCCAATTTGCTTGGCAGGAACGCCCGCCACCAACGAAAAAGCAGGGACATCGCGATTAACCACAGCGCCTGCAGCAATGAAAGCGTACGCTCCAATGGTAATACCGCATATGATCGTGGAGTTGGCGCCTAAAGAAGCTCCCGTCTTGACAAGAGTAGGGCGGTATTCATTTTGACGCTGAATTTTACTACGAGGGTTCATCACATTGGTGAACACGCAGGATGGCCCACAAAAGACATTGTCCTCCAACGTGACCCCATCGTAGACGGATACATTGTTTTGAATCTTAACACCGTCGCCGATCTTTGATTTTGAAGCGATGACAACATTCTGTCCAATTTTGCAGTTCGCTCCAATACTAGCCCCGGCCATGACGTGACTGAAATGCCAGATATTGGTTCCGTCTCCAATCGAACATGGCTCATCGATGTATGCACTTGCGTGTGCCTGAAAGGCATTTTCCTTCGGCGGAATAGGGGGCGGCGAGAGATTGACGGCTCGCTCAGTTCTGGGCTGCAACATTGACTGCTGACAAGCATCGAGGACGCGGAGCACCCGAAGCCCTTCTTGGCCATCACTTCGCGGCGTTTGTCGAGAATCCAGGCAATCCAAAAAATGCTGGCATTCCGCCTTCAACGGTTCAGACGCCTCAAGTTCGACGACCACAGCATTGGCTTTCACGGCACGTGGCACACGATCGACCCAGTCCACGCGGTGAGGGTACAACACCAGCTTATCGGCCGCTGTGTCGTCAAAGACAGCCATCTGCTCGGAACCAACGACGACCAGCTTTTGTTCTTTTTCGGGATGCAGCCAAGAGACAAAAATGTGTGCGGTTGCACCACTTTTAAATTTCAGTCGGCTAAGCGTCACGTCCACAACATCCTTTGTCAGATAACTCTGCCCCTCGGCCTCGCAAGAATCGGGTTCTTCCCCGAGTAGATGCAACATGACAGAGATATCGTGGGGTGCGAAACTCCACAGAATATTCTCTTCCGTTCGGATCAACCCCATGTTGAGGCGATTCGAGTATGTATACAAAATTCTGCCAAGACTGCCTTCTTCAATCAACTGCTTCAGCTTGAGGACGGCTGGGTGGTACAGCAGAATGTGACCGACCATCAAGATCCTGGATTTCTCCTTGGCTAGGTCGACAAGAGCCTGACCATCCGAACAGGTCAACGCTAGCGGTTTCTCAACGAAGACATCTTTCCCAGCACGCAAGCATTTTTCCACCACGGCCGCGTGTGTTGCGGCGGGAGTGGCTACGGCAACTGCGTCAATTTCATCATCCTGGAGAATGACATCGAGATCATTGGTGAAACGAGGGGCTGGGCCATGGATTTTCAACGCAGCCTGGCAAGCGTCGTTAGAATCGCAAATGGAATGGAGCACACCGAGTTCCGAAAAAACCCGAACCAAGTTTTTCCCCCAGTATCCGCAACCGATCACTGCAATATTCTTACTCATGGGTGTTCACCGGCGCTGATTCAAAGGGGACTGTAGCCAATGTTGGCTGACCACCAGTTGATGATAAATGTTGTGAATATTCAGGAACGAGTTCCTGCAAGATTGTTTTGAGAGTCTCACTATCACTTTCGATTTCAAGCCTTGAAATTCCCTGACAGGTATCCTCAAGGTCGTGAGGACGATGCAGTGCGGCTCGAAGTTTGGGGTGGTCTGTCGACAAGTTCTCCTCGTCACCGAAGTAAAGCTCTTCATACAGCTTCTCGCCTGGACGAATTCCACTGTAAACAATTTCGATTGCGGATTCTGGAAGCCCCGACAACCGGATCATGTCTTGGGCCAAATCAACGATTTTGATAGGTTCTCCCATATCAAGAACGAAAATTTCACCACCATCGCCCATCGCGGCGGCCTGTAGCACAAGCCGCGAGGCCTCCGGGATCGTCATGAAATATCGTTTCATGCGAGGATCCGTGATCGTAATCGGCCCCCCTGACTCGATCTGATTTCGAAAAGTCGGAACGACACTGCCGTTGGACCCCAAGACGTTACCGAAGCGCACCACGATGAACTTCGTTGTGGAGTGAGCGGAACAGGCATTAACATAGCGTTCCGCAAGATGCTTGGTCGCTCCCATCACGCTCGTTGGATTAACGGCTTTGTCGGTTGATACCAAAACAAATGTTTTGACATCGTACTCGTCGGCTAAATCAGCCAGTCGTTTTGTGCCAACAATGTTGTTCTTCACCGCCTCAACAACATTGGCTTCCATGAGCGGAACATGCTTATGTGCTGCTGCATGAAAAACGATCTCAGGCCGCACAGATTCAAAAACCTGACGCATTCGCTTTTGATCCGTCACATCGCAGATCGTCGGGATCAATTTGACATCGGCGTGACGAGCCAACAATTCTTGCTCGATGGCAAAAATTCGGTTTTCACCTCTTCCCAACAAAATCAATTCACTTGGATCAAATGCCAAGAGCTGCCGACATACTTCTGAACCAATACTACCACCGGCACCTGTTACAAGCACTCGCCTTCCGCGAATCATCTCAGTGATTCTCTCATCGTCCAGCACCACTGGCTCTCTGCGAAGAAGATCGTTGATATCAACTTCCCGCAACGGTATTTTGCCGCTGCCGGAAAACACGTCCTCCATCCGCGGGATGATTCTAATCTTAAACGAACCGTCATCGGCAACCCTTTTAAGCGACCGCATTTCATCGCCAGTGATTTCACCTGCGGGAACCAGGATTTCGTCAATCCGATACGCTGTGGCAACATTGAATGCATCTTTCATTTGCCCGAGAATCGGAAGACTCGAAAGCCGCTGCCGTTGATCAGACGGAAGATTTGAAAGTAGCCCGATAATCTCATGGCCAAGTTGCGGTTGCGAGCGGAGTTGATCCGCCAGCCGAACAGTCGTGATGGTGGTGCCCACCATCATGGTCCGCTGCCGCCGCTTTCCCTCCAACAACGGCTTGACCTCTTCTTGCATCAGACGCCAACTCGAACGCACGAGTCCGAGTGTGAGCACCGTAAGCATCGCGTCAATCAAAAGGACTGAGCGAGGAATTTGAAAAGGCAGCAGGAAATAGTCAACACACACAAGAAACACAAAAGACGCTACGGTCGCTTTTCCGAGTGCTCGCAAGTCTGAGAACGTGACGTATCGCCACCACCCGTGAAAGCTCTGAAACGCGTAGAAAGTCACCATTTTGATCGTCAAAAGTGGCAACAAAGAGAGGCCGAAAAGTCTCCAAGCAGGCTCGGTGATGCTAAAGTCAAACCGAATTGAGAAAGCGCATAAGCAAGTCAGCGTGAAAACAACGATATGAATCAGCAGCAGGATCCAAAATCGCATCTTCGCAAGCAGCGGAAAGAGACTGGACCACATATCTTGCAATCGGTCGATTATTATTTGAACTGAGTGCATTGGAGAAAAGAGGTCAAGCGGCGGTCGTTGATAGAGATGTCATGAAATTTAGTTGAGCTTCTTCTTGGTAACTCGCAGCGTAAGCGAGTGGATCGCTTCCATCCCTCGCTCACGCGTTGGGTTACTAAATCAACCATTCGCTAGAGTCGAAACGGCTAACTCAGTTGAGCGGAAAGCTTTCATCGGACGTGCTTAAGACACCGACTCAAGCTGTTTTTCGGGAGCACGCTCGTCGGAATAGTAGGCTTTGTTGTTCTCTCCGTACCCATAGCCATACGAATCCGCATCATATGTACCCGCGTAGCCGTATTTAGGATCCTTGGTCTGATAACCGTTAACGACGATGGCATCGACACTGGCCTTACTTTGACGCAGAATCTCCACAGCCCGTTTCGCACTTCGCCTTC
Source organism: Rhodopirellula sp. (assembly GCA_041740155.1). GTDB lineage: Bacteria > Planctomycetota > Planctomycetia > Pirellulales > Pirellulaceae > Rhodopirellula. The sequence goes on along the minus strand of JBGSMN010000406.1, from coordinate 50,938 downwards.
CGTTCTTAATAATACGGACGGCAAGAATAACGGCATCGGTTTCTTCGGAAACAATCGCCGCGTCAGAGACGGCTAAGACTGGCGGAGTGTCGATGAGAATGCAGTCGTATTGGTCTCGAAATAAATTCAAGAGCTGAGCGAATCGCTCGGACTGCAGGAGTTCGGCGGGATTAGATGCAAGATTGCCTGCGGAAATAGCAAACAGATTCGGCTGGACCGTCTCCTGAATCGCTTCGCTAGGCTCACATCGTTCTGTCAAGATATCCGTCAAACCGAGGCTTCCCGGCAGATGCAGTAGGCGAGCAACGCGAGGCTTTCGCAAGTCGCAGTCAATCAGCAGCGTGCGCCGGCCCGTCTGGGCGAATGCCATGGCCGTGTTCACACAGGTCGTGCTCTTTCCATCACCAGGTAAAGGAGACGTGATTTGAAGAACTTTGTGGCCCGAGGTTTTCGAATCGATTAATAGGCCAGTCCTCAAAACACGGAACACCTCCGCAGCCGCACTTCGCGGTTGATGGAAAACTCGAACGGAATCGTCAACAGTCAACGGCGGCGACCGACGCCCGCGTTTCATCGCCGCAAATCGCGGTACGTGTGCCATCACAGGCGCGCCCAAGGTTTGCTGTACGTCCTCTGGATCCGCAAACGTCGTGTCCATCAATTCGGCCGCCATCGCAGCGGCGAATCCAAGCAGCAGTCCTGCGAATAAACCGACAGCGATCACGATTAGCGGTTGTGGCCAATAAGGGCTTCGCTGTTCTTCGGCATCTCCGATCACATCGGTTGAAAAGCCCGCGTAGTCACGTACAAAACTAAGTTCCTTGAGTGTGTTTTGTGCATCACGGTAAACCTCTTGTCGGCGTAACATTTCACGACGCATCGACTCCGTTTTCATTTCCACTCGCTCCAGCTTTTTCGCCAGTATCACCTCTTGGCTGCTTTGTGTCTCAAGCACTTCTCTCTGTTTTTGAATATGAGCTAGGTCGTTACGAAGTAGACCCACATAAGTTGAGAGCATTTCAGCGGGTTGCATTTTGCTTTCTGATTCGGTGGCGGCAATTTTTGCACCATTACTGTCCAAGAAATTCCGTAACAGCGTGATCTGCTCTCGAACGGACATCACCTCTGGATGCCCTTCGTTGAAACGCTCCAGTAATTTCCGCTCTTTCATGAGCAGCTTCAAATATTCGTCATATTCGGTACTAACCGTTTGCGCTCTCAAAGGCGCCTCCGCCTGAAACGCCTCGCTCGAACTGTCCCCTCGCGTTAGATCGACCATCGTTTTCAAACGATTCGCTTCGTTATCGCTAAGGAGTGCCATGCGATCAAAGTCGGTGATGTTTTCAAGGTCGCTACGGTTCAAAAACTCGGTGATGACTGACAAGCGAGATTTGATCTCCGACTCTTGTTCAATCAATCCGAGTAGATTGGTTTCGATGACAGACAGCCGCTCCTTGTGGATGTTTCGGGCTTTTTCACCATCCCACATCAGCGTGCTAGTTGCCAAATGATCTTCAAAGGCCGTTTCAGCCTCCTCAACTTCGCGAATCGTCTTTTCCGAAATCTCCGTTAGCAAATCAACGGCTTGCGAACTGGCACCTTTGAAATGCTTGTCCAGGTAACTTACATACTCATCATAGATGCCTCGGAGAATCAAGGCGCAATCGATTGGTGACGGATCCGTGAACGTGGCACGCAAGGTGTGGGCGTCTCGTGCGACATCTTCACCCCCTTTAAGAACTTCGAGATGCTTGAGAATGTAGCCGATGGGTGATCCGCCGTTGCGTACGACTTCGGCAATACTGCTAGTTTTTTTAAGGTCGTGGGTATCAATGGCTGCCTGCAAGATTCTCCGACTGGTCATCAGTTGAATATGCGTGGACAACATGTCCTCCTCAGCACCGGAACCCTCCACGCTCCCGCTACTACTAGCTCCATTGACAACGCCGCCCGATTTTTGCCCAACCAAGATCTCCATTTTGGCCTGATAGGTTGGGGGTGTTAGCGCGTAATATAAAACGGCCAATCCGACGCCGAGGAATACTCCGAGTGAAATCAGCCTTTTGCGACGGCGGAGCAGACCGAAAACATCCAGTATTTGTGAGTCGTCAGAGCTGCCGTGATCGCGTGATTCGAATGTTTGATTCATTCTTGGTGTTTCCGTGTGTCTCTAGTGGGGTCGGCGACGGGTAGTGAGAGCCGATGCAGGTTCTTCGCTCTCGCAAAAAGGCTCTGATAAGTTGTGTTTGACGGGTCTAGACGCATCACAATCCGAGCCTCCCGAGCACATTCCTCCGCACTGTTGCCGCCATACTGGAGACAGCCAGAGAATTCGCTCGTTTTAGTAATCGTTGTTGAAGGAATGACGCGTTGACTTCATCTTCGACCAAAATGGCCAAGCGTATAGGACGCAACCCAAGTGCCGGGCATCAACCGTTCAGCAATCGCTTCGTCGGTCAAATCTAATCAGGCTAGGCGATAGATCAATTCCAATTTCGACAAATCAACCGAAAGGGTTTGACGCCCATGCTGGGTCATGGCTTCGGTATCACCTGCCGCCCATGCTAGCAAACCGTTGCCAAGGCCCGGGCAGGAGTGAGCAACGGGCCGTGCGTTCTCGGCAATCGCACGCTCAGTTCTTGGCTGCTTTACGCGGACGCAGGCACGCAGTGGACACGCCCACGGATGGACCGACCGCCAACGAACCACGCTCCGCGCACCATTATTCTGCCTACCTCCTCCAACGCACGACAGATTTTCCGCGATTCGCGCACCGATCTTCCGATTTCCGCTTGCCTTGATGCCTCTGGGGCTGAACCGTGGCCGGTCCAGCTACGGGAGTGCCGGGTAGCTAGATGCTAGTGGATTCACGCAATTGGTGAAGGTAGTCGATGATTCCAGGTTCTTCTTTGAGTTCGGCAAGGATCTTGGTTTCCCCAAGAATCAAGTCCCAACTCGAGTTGATCGTAAGAGCGGATCAGGATGCCTCGGATGTCTTGCCAGTCGCGGGGGCGTCTCGCTCAAACGGAAATGCCGCCAGAGGAATATCCGTATCGCCGGTCTGGCGAGGTTCACCCCAATGCTGAACCGCCAGTCCGCCAATGAAACAGAATTCGAATTCCTCCCGCTGCCGGATTTCTTGCAGGCGAACGGCGGCCCCACCAGTTGCGATAGCGTGATGGAAGCCATTTAGCTGTGAATACCCGTCTTTCGTCTTTCGATCAACGCTCGTCGCATCAGCCATTTTTGTTCTTGGACGGTTAATGACATGGCAAATGCAAATGTGAGAAATCAAAGTGCTGCAATTTACCAAGTGGCAAGGGAAGCTCTCAGGACGAAACATGCAACATTTTCCTGTCTCCCATTTCCGGTCTAACCTCGCCTCACTTCGTCCTCAAATGCTTCGAAATGATGCGGGATTGCCGAAAGTCTTGCCGACTTTCGCTACGATTTAGTCGGTGGTGGTTTGGCGATGGTGCAGTTGTTTGGACTGCTCAAATAGTTTTTTGTATTTTTCGTTACTGGGGGCCAGGTTCACGGCAACACGTGCGTGGGTTGCAGCCTGATCTGCTTTACCACATCGGTACAGCGAATAAGCCAAAAGATATCTTAATTCGGGGTCTTTTAAGTCTGTCTGTATGGCTTGTTTGAATTGCTCAGCCGCAGTAGCGAAGTCGCCAGAGGCATGGGCGATGGAGGCGAGTGCTTTGAGCCGCGACAGTTCATCGGATGGGTTCGCATTGGCCTGCATTGAGGCCAATTCTAATAACGATTGACACAAAGTCTCAGTGCCTGGCCGGCCCTTGATAATGAGTGCTAGGCGATAGGGGACCACCCAGCGATTAGGCATCAGGTGTTCAACAATCGCTTGGTCTGTCAACTTTAGTCTGGAGAGGCGATAGATCAATTCTAATTGTGTCAAATCAACCGAAAGGGTTTGACGCCACTGCTGGGTCATCGCTGCGGTGTCGTTCGCAGCCCAGGCGAGCAGGCCGTTGCCGAGGCTTTGGCGAGGGTCGACGGCGGATAGCCGCATGGAGTGTTTGAAATGGTCGTCCCAGGGACGTCCTGATGCGGCCGCAAGCTGGGCCATGCGCATGTGCGTTTTAGGCTGGATGGGGTTAGCAGCGAGCGAAAGGCGGAACTCCGACCATGCAGCAACTAGCGAAGGTTCTTTGGCAACCGTGCTACTGATCCTTTGTTTCTCTAGCGGAGTGGGAGCATCGTCTCCATCAGCATAGAGCTGCATGATGATGGATTCGAGCGACGTGCGATCCCAATCGGCAATCGGGTTTGAGGGGCGGGCTTGAGCCACTTGACCGGCGCGGATTTGATCATAGGTGGCTCGTTGCGCACGGTGCATGTGAAGTTGAATCAACCGCCGGCGGAGCACCTCGTTTTGAGGACTGCGAAGCAGTTCGCCTTGAATGTCTGCGATCCATTGAGCGGCGGTCGCAACGGTCGGCGACGGCGTGCTGGGGGCGAATAGTGTTTCTGCTAACAAACGTTGAGCACGGACACAGCGGGCTTGATGCCAAATCGCGGCGGCCAGAAAGGCACCGAGCAGCAGCACGAGCAGACTGCAACCGAGTGCTGACCAACGCTGTGATCTGGCTGCGAGAGCAATCGCTGGCTCATTATGACGTGAAGCAACAGATTTCTTGTTGGTAGGAGCAGCGGCCACAGCGGCTCCGATGAGGACGCTTGCGGTTAACAAATTGGCGGGCATCAACAACCCGAACTCGGTCATCGCATGCAGCGATTGAAACAGCAATGTACCAAAACCGGCGATTCCCAAAGCTTGTTTTTCAAAAGTGCGGTCGGAGCGACAAAGCGATAGGCTGGCACGGCCAGCAATCCAGATGAAACCAAGCACCAGTAGCAAGCCTGGAATGCCGGCTTCGACCAATGTTTCAATGTACTGATTGTGTGCATTGGGCAGCCAACCGTTGGCGGGCGTCGGCTCAAACGGCAAGATCGCATAACCATAGGTTCCCAAACCGGATCCCATTGGCAGAAAATGCAGAAGTGCCGGGATGGAGTCTTTCCACAACTGCCAACGGCCATCGGCCAGCACCCGGTCAACTTCTAAGTCGCCCACCCGATCTTCAAAACGATCGAGCAACCCTACAGATTGAATCACCAGCATTCCGATCACGGCGATCACCACGAATCCAATCGCTCTGCCGAGTCGAAGTGATTGCCTCGAGTGCTGCCAGGTTAAAACGATGGCTATCATCGTGATCAAGAACGACGTCCAGCCACCTCGCGAATTCGTACATGCTAAACCAACAACTAGCCAAATGGTTAAAGCCCCTGTTGCCAACACATTTGGTTGAAACAGCGTTCGCTGCCAAGTGCTTGCGGTGCCATAGCTGAAACCGCCCCCCTCGCTTTTTTTCAACGAGTAGTGCAGCAAACCGATCGAACAGAGCAATGACATGCCGACAAAGTCTGCTCCATGATTTCGAACGAGGAAGGTACCGAAAGGTGTCGTGCCACCCTCATTGCTCATCCCCCAGAAAATCTCATTAGGATGCGTTACGGTTTGCACGATACCCCAGAACACTTGCGTCGCACCACACGCGGCGATACTTCCCAGCAGCAATAGTTTCGCTTTGGGACTACGAAACAAACCTGCGCCCAAAAACAATCCCGATATGCCGACGAGCGCGAACGCCATCCATGTAAAGGTTTCCCAAGGGACCAACGAGATCATCGACCAACTTGACTCGTCGATCCCAGCGTACTCTCGTCGGAGCGTCCACGAACCACTTACAATGGATGCCAATGAAGCTGGCAGCGGCGTGAGTTGAAACGCCCCCAATGCCAGTAACAAACCGCTGATCACCCACAAACCACGCGTCGCTCGAAAAACGGATATAATATGCCGCAGGTCTAACCACGCGAGCAACACAGCGACTGCGAGCAGACTCAGAGTGAGGAATCGTGGAAGGTGATAGAAACCACCGATCATCCACGTGGCCGCCCAAATCGTGCCAATCAGGACAACTCGCGATGCGTCGAGAAACGCAGCGTCACCCCAAACAGAAGGCTTGCTTACGCCCACTCGATTTGAATGAGTGCGATCAGCAGATGGTTTTGTTACTCGATTGGCCATGAGGCACTGAAGAGACGATGTAAGCGGTGCCGAAACCGATTCAGAATCTCAGCAAGAACAGGAGAGCATCATAATTGCGGTATTCATGTTTCCCACTCTTCGTTAATAATTTTATCGAGGTTAATGGACAGTACGTCCGCGAAAGAAAAACGCCGCCCTTCAGCAAGGCGGCGTTAGTGTAAATCGTTAAAAAGATTTCAAGTTAGGGAATGATATAAACGACGTTGTCGTTGTCATCCAATCCAGCGAGTCCGGCTAAACCAGCGAGTCCAGCTAAACCGAGGCCGCCCATGCCACCGCCTCCGCCGCCACCACCAACTGAAGATCCATACCCAGCCATCGGTGCACCCAGCACCTGCTCTCCCAGCACCTCTTCACCGATTAGCTCCTCTTCGGCAACCACGCAGGGTTGTTCCATTCGGACGGCAACCAACTCTTCTCGCAGCGCTAGCAATTCATCAGAATAGGCGACGTCCAGTTGCTGATCGATCTTGGCAATCTCAGCATCCAGCCGCTCGACAAGCTGCTCACACGTCTCCTCTTGTGCAGCGCTTTCGGCCATGATTTGTTCAACCAGCGAAACCTGGTTCTGAATGACCAGTTGTTCACCGTTAACTTGGTCGTCACTGGTGACCGCGAGCGCTTGCAAACTCAACGTGACGATACAAATACTCGCAACCGCTAACTTCCCGAATGTTTTCAACATGATGCTATCCTATTATTGATCGGTAACCAACTGGCAAAAGCTACCCGGATTTGCAACGAGTGCTTGACTTACTTATGAAGATTAGTAGCCAAATCTCCCGGAATCAATAGCCCAGAGGACCTATTTTTACATTTTTAGCGATTTTGTCAGTTGCGGTAGCCTGCGGTAGAGTTTGAACACATGCGATCATGTCAGGGTCGCCAACGCCGCTTGCGTGCGTGTTTGTCAGACTACTTATCCAGAAACGCAGGAAAACGATGGACGAGGCTTTGCAGCTGAAGCGAATCCGCTCCTTCCTTCGCTTGGAAATATCGCACACCAAGGTGGGATTTCGTCTGTAACGCGGTCGCTCCAGTGATCGCCGCGATTCGTGCTGTCCAGCGGTGATATCGCCGTAGTGGAGCTCGTCAAGTATTTCGTTCGGGAAGGCGAGCGACCCGAAACTCTTGACGAGTCTGCTATGGTCGAAAGTGTTTACCAAGCGGCTGTGTCGGAGCCGGATTCGTCTTCGACACCTAGTCGAGTTTGCAATTGCAGAAAACGGTCGTACATTCGTTCACTGCTACTATGGACGTGTTCCGCCTCTGTGATGAAGCGGATCTTGTTGTCAGGATAGACGTCTGCGGCAATCAGTGTTTCTCGAAATCCGTCGAGGGGATTCCCGTACGCAATCAACAGTTTATGCTCGTCTAGCTGAACTTCTTGCTGCTGAGACGGGTTGATCACGGCGATGCCCGTGCAACCATCGTTGATCAACACGTCCTCGAACTCCATCAGTATGCTTTTGAGAACGGGAGCGTCGATGTGTTCACGATACAAGTCTTCGTGGTGCGAGCTACTGTGATGGCTGGTTTCGAGCACCACGTCAACAACGCTGCCCAGATGATCAATGAGTTCCAGGAACGTATCCATGAGAATTGACTTCGTCGCTGCCGCCATGATCACCGGGGTCGTCGCCCCACTGGCTTCGTCGACATACTTGTCGTAGCGAAAACCTTGGCGGGGAGCGATCTGGACATCATAGGATGGCCGAATCGCATCGGTGAGTTCAAACGCTCCATAGGTTTTAATACCCATGTGAACTTGCAACTCCTCATCACTGAGGCGTTCAAAACTGCCAGGCGCTACGGGAACGCTCGTGGTTTCTAGCGTGGTCGGACGGAGTATGCGTTTGAGAAAGCCCATCGTACTGATCAAATCAAGGAACGCGTAGTAACTGGATCGCGTCAAACGGACCAGTGATCTGGCGGTCTGAAACGGTTCACACTGCGTGGGTGAACACCTAAAATTAGGTCACACAGCGATGAAGGCGTTCTCAGGCTAGAAGAACTGATAAAAACGTGCAGAATGGATCACCTAGGAAGGTGTATCGTTGCTATAACCCTCTCGACCGTTACCAGCCCTATGATCAACGGGTCAAATTCGCTCGATTTGATCGTATTTTTTGTTGAGAAAAGCACACACGTGTATTCGTAAACGCACCGTTTGATCAGATTCACCACAGTGGTCATCTCATTGAGAATCGAATTGATATGCGAACGCGTTTGAATGACAGGGCATGCGATGGTGGGCAGCCCAGGAAATGAAAGGAATGAAGGATGAAAAACGCAATTTGGACGATAACAACCCCCATTTGGATACTTGGCTTGCTGCTGTCCGGCTGTGATTTGCCTGATCGCCACGATATCGGCATCTTTCGCAAACCGGCCGACTGGGAGGTCACTGATGCAGTCCCCGCCGGCGACGAAGCGATCGTCAAACGACTCAGCCTCGGGGGCAGCACTGATCCCTCAGTAGCTGCCGACGATCAACAGCATCTCGATCAATGGCATTTCTGGTATCTCCATCTAGTTGATTCCAACCGAGTGGTCGGTGGCGTCGAAATGCGGTCCGAACGGGTCTCAGAGGCAAGCGACAGTAGCGACCGGTCTGGGCCACAATTCAAAGTCACTCTGCAAGAACGCGTCATGGTGCAGTCCGATTTGTCTGAGCTGGCTGGGACAACTCCCGTTTCAAATTGGACTCCCAACTCATCGCGTTATCTCACAGCGAACGAGCAAACGTTCTGGCATGCTGCCGATGGGCGGTTGAAGCGAGCAGATTGCCGCGTTCGCTTCGGTCCCCTCGAAACGCTCAAATCAGTACAAGTGTCACCGGACCAAGTGCGGATCGAGTCCGACTACATGACCCGCAAAACCAACAAACAGTTACCTCATCAAGGCCCGCTGGCGGGGCCGCTGGCCGTGTATCAATCGTTGCTCGCCGATCCACTGCCACCGCAACAGCGACGCGAGGTCACCGTTCTACTGCCGATTCAGGAATCGCTCGCGAACTTGCGTATCCAAAGCAATGCCAAGGCACTCGCCAATCGAATGTCAAAGCAAGGTTTGGTCGTCGATACGCTGCACGAGGCAGTCGCATTGGTGACCATCAACGAAACACTGCAACGCCAGCGGTTTTATTGGTATGACGACAAGGGTGTCGTTCAAGCCACCAACATCACTGGCGAAAAAAGGTACACGTATCTTTGTGACCAAGAGCAATACGAATCGCTCGGAGCATCGTTCTTGTCGCATGTTTATCCGATCAGTGTCGATGTGCCTGGCAAACCGATCGGATCAGGCCGTCTCAAACAACTTGCTTTAACCGTCGAACTGTCACCGCACTGGGTAGCGTTGCAATCGGATACATCGAAATCGAAAACCGTCGCTGAGGAGTTGTCACCTCGCTTGCAATCGGCACCGCGACAGTATGTTCAAAATGTCGATGTCGGCCATCAACGCGTGATCACGTCACGCGAGATCGTTTCCAAACAAAAACTCGCGGGGAAGTTTGAGTTTTTGCCCGCCACGTCCACCCCCGCCGACTTGGCAGCGACCTCCATCGTCGATTATCGCGCCGCATCGGTGCGCAAGCTGCTCTCGGTTTCTGGAGCGATGAACAGCATGGACGACAACGAGAAAGCAATGGAACTCAATCGCACCGTCCATTCATTACTAACATTTCAGCCGCTGTCAGTCGGCATTCGCCCAGCGAGTTCGATTGCCGATTCGAGCTTAGCGGACAGTACCGAACACGCCACGCTGTTAATTGCGATGTTAAGGGCGAAAGGGATTCCCGCTCGATTGGCGGTCGGATTGCGATACCTACCGAGCGAAAGTGAAACACAGACCATTGTCAGCACGACCAAACTCCGCAGCACCACTCCGGTGCATCGCTTTGTGTACCACGCTTGGGCGATCGCCAAAGCAGGTGACGCTTGGATTTCACTCGACGCGACGACTGGCCAGGCCACTGGTCCTGAGTGTGTGATGCTGTATAGCGATGATCTTTCCAAGTTGGATGCGGGCCAATTCGCTGATCGTTTCCTGGCCGTCTTGCGTTCGATCCGCTTGCGCGTGTCAGCGGCAGTGATGCAGCCCAGCGAAACGTGACCAGTGCGAACTGACGGGCAGCGGAAGTCGTCTCGACTTTTCGACTGCTTAAAAATTTCGCTACGAACAACGAAAGTCTTGACGCCTTCCGCTACAGAAAACTACCGCAGCGAGTTTGTGGCTGTGGAGCCAGAATAGGTCACGCGCCAGCCGCCCTGTGGATCGGGGAGGTGAAACGTTCGATGATATTCCCTTTGTTGCATTTCGAGCCAAACGAGGGTTTCGGCGGCGAGTTCGCGGTTGGCGGGTGAGAACGTGGAGAGCTGGATCGCTCGAGAGACTCGCTGTTTAGCTTGTTCAAAGTCTTGCCGGGCCGCTGCGGCGATCGCGGAGTTGATCCAAGCAGCAACTTGGCCGGGATATCGCGTTGTTGTTTCGACCCATATTTCTTCGGCTGCGGGCCAGTCGCCTTCCTCAGCCATCCGATTGCCTCGGCGGACTGCGGTGCTGCCCAGTGTGGCCCGCGGCTTGGCGAGGGTGACCTGTTGCCGGACGACGAACTCATTGAGCAGCCCGAGTGTTTCGCGGACCATCGCTTGCTGTAACCGAGCATACGGATCGGCAACCTGCACGAGGTCGGGATACCGCTGGGCGATCAACTCCTGGTTGACGGTGAGGGATTTGCCATCGCTGTTCGTGGTATCGTCCAAGCCGACGAGTTGCCAGACCACGCTGAGTTGTTGATCGGAATTCGGATTTCCGGTGGCGTGCATGATTTCGCCCCGCAACAAGTACTTCACCCCCGATCGGCGGGCGGCGGCAGCGATTACCAGATCACTCGATTCGTTTTCGATAGCCGATACCAATTGAATCTGCACTGGCGTGTCCAATTGCTCAGGAAGCAACAAAACAATGACCCCACTGGCAGGGATTCCGCGTGCTACGTGTTGGGGGCGATTGGTTTGAGCGAAAAGTTCTTCTCGCAGGGCGTTGGCGGTGTTTTCAGGACCAGCGATTTCCATCAAAACCAATCGCTGTCCATCGACGGACGCCCACTGGGGTGGTCGCCAGACGTGGATCGGGGCAACGGCTCGGCATGCGGTCAGTGACAGCATTGCGGTCATGACACAGGCGATCGCCCCGACGGCCAAACTGCCGTGTTTGCGAGGATCGCAGGGAGTTGGTGCGTCAGGCATGGGGGAGAGAAGATTCGATTCGATGCGTTTTCAGTCGTGACAGGAAGCCGATCCCACTGACAAAAGTCTGACGGTAGCCAAACATCGCGACCGAGGACAAGCTATCTTGTGAGTTTCAATTCGTGAAACTTGTTAAAACCAGAGGAATTTCTCTACGATGGCCTCGTTGTTTGTCATTCGAGGACGTGATCAAGGCAAGCATTTCCAGCTTGCTGCGCCGGTCACTCGTTTGGGGCGTGATTCGACCAACGATATTCAGTTGCTCGATAACGAGGCGTCGCGCGGTCACGCAGAAATTCGCTCCGACGTGGCGGCAGGACGTTACGAGTTGGTCGACCTGGGCAGCAGCAATGGCACCCACGTCAACAGTGAGCGGATCACCCGCTGTGAGTTGACGAGCGGGGACCGAATTGAAATTGGTGGCACGCTGCTGATTTTCACGGGCGGAGGGAACATTGCGGCAATGGATGCCGCTCACGGTGTCGACATCGTTCGCCAGGTGCGGGGCGGCGACGCCAGTCGGATTGTCTCGTCGTTCTCCCATCGTGGGACGCCCGGTGGACGAACACCTCGACCGGCGCAGTTCCCTGACACGCAGTTCCCAGGCACACCGTCTAAATCACCAGGCACTTCAGGCTCGACAGCAAGCGATACCGCTCAGCCTCAGCAACGACGCCAGCGAGCTGATGCACCGCCCATTCCACCGCCGATCCACACGGATACCTCATCGAATCATTTTCTGGATTCCGATCAATCGTTGGAAGTGATGTATCTGACCGCACTGGCAGTCGGACGTACCGATGATCTCAATGAGGTGCTCGACCGGGTACTCAATTTGGTGTTTGATTGGGTGGAAGCCGATCGTGGCTGCGTGATGCTGCGAGATCCAGAAACGAAACGTCTAACACCAGCGGCTCGCTGTGATCGCGAACTGAAACCAATCCATGCGGATGAAAAATCCAAAGCGAAGAAACCGCCAGGGCGAATTACGATCAGTCACACCATTCTTGATTATGTGTTGCAACATAAAGAAGGCGTGCGAACAAGTGATGCGGTGGATGATGAACGCTTCGATAATGCCGCGTCGATCGTCCAAGGTGGTGTGCGTGAAGCGTTGTGTGTGCCGCTGCAAGGTCGTTATGACGTGGTGGGTGCCTTGTACGTGGATACGTATACGTCGCCAGGCGAATGGATTCAGAAAAAGGGAGCGACGCGTTTCCATGATGAACATTTGAAAATCATCACGGCAATCGGGCATCAAGCGGCGCTTGCGATTGAAGACACGTTTTATTATTCGGCGTTGTTGCAAGGCGAGCGGTTGGCGGCGATGGGGCAAACGATTGCCACTCTCTCACATCACATCAAGAACATCTTGCAAGGTGTTCGCGGAGGCAGTTATCTGATCGAATCGGGATTGACCAAAAACGACACCGAGACGATCCGGCGAGGGTGGGCAATTGTTGATCGAAATCAAGAGCGAATCAGTAACCTTGTGCTCGACATGCTGACGTTTTCTAAGGAACGCGAACCGCAACGTGTTGAAGCGGATTTGAACGCAACGATTCGAGATGTATTGGAATTGATGCAGACCCGCGCCAACGACGCGTCTATCGGATTACAGAGCGACTTGGATGAAAACTTACCGATGGCAAGTTTCGATCCCGATGCGATTCACCGCGCGCTGCTTAACTTAATCACCAACGCGATTGATGCTGCGGCCTCCGTTGTTTCGGTGACAAGCCGCTTCGATGCCGTGGCAGGATGGATCATTGACGTCGAAGACGATGGCGAGGGAGTTCCTGAAGAAGAACGCGACCAGATTTTCTCACTGTTTGAATCGAAAAAAGGGGCACGGGGTACCGGACTGGGGTTGCCGGTGACAGCCAAGATCATGCAAGAGCACGGGGGTAGCGTGGAAGTTGAGAATACAGCGAAGGGCGGTGCTCGTTTCCGAATGATTTTGCCGACGGGGGGCACAGATGTCAGTGAATTATCGGGGCGCGACACGCAGTTTTGAATTTTCGTAACGTCTCGACATTGAGGATTTCAAGCCTGCTTCGTGTGGTTTGATCTATACTCAGGTTTCCTGATGTAGCAAAATCAGCAAACAATCGCCGAACTGCGACCCGCCTCCTACCTCCCGCCTCCCGCCCCAATCCATGCTTCACCGTTCTTTCGCTGCGTATTGGCGTCTACTTCTAGGGATGCTAGCTGCCCTATCAATAACGACGGTTTCCGCGCAGAGCGTCGCGCCCTTGCCACTGCTCGGTAGTGATGCGTTGGGTCGAGAGATGCCGCTCCCAGAAGAAGTCCGACAGTTTCAAAACGACAAGTACGTTGGCATCTTCTATTTCGCGTGGCTGAAAAACATTCCCGTCTTTAACAACTCGCTGATTTTGAAAAACAATCCCGATGCGATGCAGACGAACGCTTCACCGCCATGGGGCCACAAGCACGCATATCATTTCTGGGGCGAGCCGTTGTTCGGTTACTACCGCAGCGACGATCCCTGGATTATTCGCCGCCATGCTGCGTTGCTTTCCGATGCGGGTGTTGATTTCATCGTGCTCGATGCGACCAACGGTGTGATCTATGAGGATGTCGTCCGCGTGATGTTGGACGTGTTCGAGCAACAACGCGCAGCGGGTGAGCACGTGCCGCAAATCACCTTCATGGTCAACTCGCGTGCCAGCCAGACAGCTTCGCGAATCTATAAAACGTTCTATCAATCGGGCGAGCATGCCCCGCTTTGGTTTCAGTGGAAAGGCAAACCGCTGTTGATCTGCGATCCGCAAGAAGCCAGCACGCAAGTGGCTGAACATTTCACGCTGAGGAAAGCTCACTGGCCGTTCAAACTAGTCAACACGCACAACGCTTGGCATTGGGAGGCGACTTACCCGCAGGTTTATTCGTATGACCGCGAGCCGAATCAACCGGAACAAGTCAATGTTTCGGTTGGCCAGAACCTGCACCAAGAGACTGGCAAGGTGGAGATGATGAGCACAGGTCAGGCACGTGGGCGGAGTTTCCACAATGGCCATGTTGATGAGCGCGAAGATGCGTTTCAGTATGGGCTGAATTTTCAAGAGCAATGGGAGCGTGCCTTGCAGCTCGATCCCGAGGTCACGTTTGTGACAGGATGGAACGAATGGATTGCCATGCAACTGAACACGAGCGAATCGGGACCACCGATTTTTTGCGATCAGTTCGACGTCGAGGCCAGTCGCGATGTGGAGATGATGAAAGGTGGCTATGCAGACAACTATTACATGCAACTCGCCGCAAACATCCGGCGGTTCAAAGGCATGCAGCCGCTCGACCGCACCGAGCAGAGGAAGACGATTCGTATCGAAGGTTCAATGAGTCAGTGGGACGATGTAACAACAGTCTATCGCGATCACCTCAATGACACCCATCATCGCGACTTTCCGGGGTGTGGCACACATCACTACCAAGTGACATCGGGCCGCAACGATTTCCAGATCGCGAAGGTCACCGAGGACGCGGAGCATTTCTATTTTTACATTCAAACACACGACCCAATTTCGGATGCCCAGGATCCGAACTGGATGTGGCTGTTGTTGGATCTCGGTGCCCCCAATGCAGCCCACTGGGAGGGTTTTGAAGTGCTTGTCGATCGGGGGAGCATTCAACTTTGCACGGGTGACTGGACTTGGGAAGCGATTGGTTCGGCCACAATGCGAACCGAGGGCAACCAAATGCACCTGGCAATTCCCAAAAGCGTGCTGAAGTCGATCGGGTCTGGGAACAGTAGTTTCAGTTTCAAATGGATCGACAACGCCCAGTCGCCGGGCGAGATCATGGACACGTACACGCACGGGGACGCAGCACCAGGGGGGCGTTTTCGGTTTCGGTACTAAACGGTAGCGGAATTCGTGACGATGTTCGGCCAGCGATATCCAAAACTCTTGACGAGTTTCGCAACGTTTTCGCAGTTCACGAAACTCTGGACGAGTTCCGCTACGGTCCCGAAACCACCTTGCCGAACCGCGCTGACGATCGACGCGTAGAGCCACAGCGACGGGATTCCACCGGTTTTCCTAACATATGTTTCACTCGTACATTTCACCAACGCCAAAACACCATGTCTGCTGAAGTTCAACCGTTTTCGACGCCGGAAACCGTGGATTTTCCGTACCGGGCGATTAGCCGTGGTGCGATATGGTCGATCCTCTTTTTCGCCTTGGCAATCTTCGGTTTGATCCCGACGTTCGCTCCCTTGTTGATTCTGGCGGTCCCTGGCATCTTATTTGCCACGTTCGGATTACGGTCGATTGCACGCTATCCAGAGGAATTCAGTGGTCGCTCGATGGCCATGTTCGGCCTCGTGGCGTGTTCGCTGCTATTCATCGGCGGTATTGGCCAGCACACCTACATCTACCTGACCGAGGTACCAGACGGGTACGAACGCGTCCAATTCTGGAAGCTGCAAGCCGATACGAAAGGAGCGGACCTACCTACCGAAGTCGCACTTCAGATTGACGGCAAACCGGTCTTTTTGAAAGGATATATTCACCCTAGCAGTGGCAGTGGGATGCTGAATCAGTTTATCCTCGTGCCTGACCTAGGGACTTGCTGTTTCGGTGGTCAACCGCGCAGCAGTGACATGATCGACGTCCGTTTGCCGCATGGTAATGCTGTTCGAGCGAACATGCTGCAGTGGAAATTGGCGGGCACGTTCAAGGTCAGCGGGATGCAAAAGAAAACCGATTTTGAGAACGCATTGTTCTACAAAATGCAGGTTGATCAGTACAAATAGCTCCTCTTTAGGAATTCTCGATGCCGACGTGTAACCCATCTTTCCCGACCAGTCTCCGCGAGGGTCTGGCGACTGTGATCACCTCGGTTGCCCTGTTGCTCGTATTTGCTGTACCGAGTTTCGGCGAGAAACCGATCGACGAATCCACGAAGCAAGTTGCCGACAAACCACTATCGATCATCGAGCAACGTCGCGCGATCATGCGTGGCGAGGCGACTGGGCGGACTAAGGTCGAGGTGCTAAAGAGCAGTCAGGCTGATCTGGAGAAAGGTGATATCTCGTTCGACGACTTGAAGTTTGAAATCGAAAAAGACGCTGCCTTCGATGAGAAAAAACTGACCGACACGCTACGGTTTCTCAATGGTCGCAAAGTGAAACTGAGCGGCTACATTCTGCCCAGCACGCTATTCAAAGAGACCGACATCAGTGAATTTGTGCTCGTGCGAGACAACCAAGAGTGCTGTTTTGGTCCCGGTGCGGCATTGTTCGATTGCGTGATGATCGAGATGGTGACTGGCAAGACAACGGATTTCGTCACTCGGCCCGTGACGGTCGAGGGCAAGTTTGTATTCGATCCGGTCAAGTACAAATACCCACCGGGTGTTGGCCCCGAGGGAGCCAGCCATTTTGCGGTGTTTCGAATTGAAGGCGTGCGGGTGCGTTAGGGCCGCGTGAGCGTTGTCGCGATTCACTACGCAGCTCGGCGGATCTCTTCCTGCGGCATGACACTCGGACGTGTGCTCGGCATCGGCAACGTCTCCGCCTGGCAGCCTTGAACTCTCTCGGCCAGTTCATCCGCATCCCAGGTCGCCAGACATGTCCCATCTGGGGCATGGATTTTGACCTGGTCCTCTTCCGTGAACCACACCGCCGAAATCTGTTCACTGCGAAAGCGTCGACCGCGATAGAATTCATTGCAAATGAATACGGAATCTCGCAGCTCAATCGTTTCGCCTGGAAACTGTTCCCGGCAAAACGCGAGAACACAATTGCGAGCGCGGCTGAGTTTTTGCGATGGAGTCATGCGGCTGGTTGTTCACGATAAAATTCGGCAAAATACTACCGCCGATGAGAATGATCGGCTGCCAAGTGTTATCGGCGACTTCCGCCTCTCCTGATCGACTGATCCGTTTTCCTGGACAATCTCCGCTTAGATTACCCAGAGTGTCAGGCGTCGTTGATTGCGTTAAAACATGCGGTGGATTCCCGCTTTTCCCTCACGAACCGAATTGCTCACCCGTGCGAACGTTGATTACCGAAACGCAGCTCTCCGACGGAGTCTCGAAACTCGCTCGCGAAATCGACGCTCACTATCAAGGCCGTTCTATTACTGTCGTGGCCGTTTTGACAGGGTCAGTCGTCTTGTTTGCGGATTTGATCCGGCGACTTTCGATGCCACAACGCGTGGGCGTGATCCAAGCGTCGAGTTATCGAGGTGGCATGCAAGCTGGCGAACTGGTCATCGACGCTAAAATGCTGATCGACGTCAAAGATCGTGACGTGCTGTTAGTAGACGATATCTTCGATACTGGAGCGACGATTGCCAAATTGAGTGAGGAGTTGCTCGCGATGGGCGCGGCGACGGTGGCCACGGCTGTGCTGTTGCGAAAGACACGTGAAGATCAACACAGCATCCGGCCCGATTTCGTCGCCTTTGAAATCCCGGATGAGTTTGTTGTTGGTTACGGATTAGATTACTTGGACATGTATCGTAATCTCCCATACATCGGGGTGCTCGCGCCCGACGAGATCGCTGCCACGGCTGCAGAGTTCGGATGAGTTCACTGGTAACCGACATCCCACGCACTCGGTCCACTGCAACCGGCACGAGTGTGCTGTGGGTCACCCGGCGTTACTGGCCGCACGGTGCGGGCCAGTACCCTCAAGCCTCGACGGCGATGGCCCTCACGCAAACGCTGTGGGCGATGGGGATGCACGTTGAAGTCGTCACACCACGCCATGGAACTCATTGGTCGAATGAGTTTTATCATGGACCAATTCGTGTTCACCGATATGCCGCTGCGCCCAAAGGGGAGTGGTTGTTGACGCGGTATGTGCGTCACCTCGCCGGTTTCCTGGCTGGCCAAGCCCCGCAGTTCGATTGGATTGTGTGTGACGGAATCAATGAAGATGTGCGGAGCGTGGCCACAGCGATCAGTCAAGTTCGCAGTGACAAATCACTGGCCCATCAACGGCGCACTCGCGGTGCCGTGCTGTGTGATGGGTGGGGCGTCGATGGCGATGATTTGTGGTGTCGTCAAAGCAGTGGTGGGCGACGATGCCTGCAAGCGATCGGGGAACTGGATCAAGTCATCACGCGGCACGCAACTCTCGACCGATTTCTGATCGCGGACGGAATCACGCCCCATCGGATTCGGCGAATTGCTCCCAGCTTTGCCCGCCCCTCGCGGGTTTCGCTCGATCAACGTTTGGCTTCACAACGTGCACTCGCGGGCATTAACATTGATTTGAAAGTCAATAAAGACGACCGCGTGCTGCTGTGGTGCGGACGGATTGACGGCAGCCCGAACTACGAGGGTGGTGTGGGTTTGCTGGTTGGCAGTGCGCGGATTCTGTGTGCTCGGTATCCGAATCTGAAAATCTGGATTCTCGGTGATGGCAAACTACACGATTGGGTACACACCGAATTGAAGGCCGAAGGCGTCCGTTCCGTCGTCGCGATCCCAGGCACGTTTCCAGAGATGACCGATGTTTGGAACTCCGTCGATGGGGTCGTGATCACTGACGAAGACCAACTGCGTTACACTTTACCGACCGCGATTTCTCACGCCTTGCCCACAATTGTCGCGAATCATGCTGGCATCCGCGCCTGGATGAAAGACAAATTTGGAGACGATATCGTTGATTCATTCGCTTGGTTTGATTTCAACAAACCAGCTTCGTTTCGTAAATCGTTCCGAGAAGTATGGGAGGACCTGCCTACTTCTATCGACTTGGCCTGGGAAGTCGCCCTCGACGCCGCCCGTCGACACAGCGTCGCCGCAGAACTCCAGCAATGGTTATCAGTGCTCACCGCAGATTCAGCGACCGCGCCACCACGATCGCTCCATCCCACTCACCCTCAATAGCAACTCTGTTTTGAACGCCACCACATCGACTACCGTACCACCGCTGAGTGCCGAGCGACCCCTGAAAATCGCACTGGTGATTCCGACGATGGACCGTGGCGGGGCGGAGAAACAGGTCGTGTTGTTGGCGATCGGATTAGCCGAAGCAGGGCACGATGTTCGCGTGGTGTTATTGACACGCGATGGACCTCGCAGCGAAGCACTTCGTCGCGCTGGCGTGGACGTAGCGTTGATTCGCAAGAAGTTCAAACTCGATCCCACCGCGCTCTGGCGGTTACGATCATGGTTTCGCACTTGGCAACCTGACGTCGTGCATACTTGGTTGTTTGCTGCGAACAGTTTCGGACGGGTCGCCGCACGGATGTCAGGCGTGCCAGTGATCATTGCGAGTGAACGGTGCGTCGATCCTTGGAAACGTGGTTGGCATTTCCTGATCGACCGCCGTTTAGAAAAATGCACTCAGGCGATTACCACCAACAGCGAGGGCGTTCGCGACTTCTATGTCGATCACGGCATCCCCGCCAAAAAATTCGTGATCATCCCCAACGGCATCGAATCCACAATCGTGAATGAATCGCGACCGACCATCAACCGAGTCACTGCGATGAAGCGATTGGAGGTCGCCGAAAATCGCAAACTAATACTAGCCGTAGGACGTTTATGGCCTCAAAAACGCATTCGTGATCTGATTTGGGCGGGCGAGTTGATGGGTACGTTGCGGCAGGACACTACGCTGGTGATTATTGGTGACGGGCCACAGCGTGATGAGATGCTACGTCATCGCGATGCCGTTTCGAGACCGGAATTTGTGCGATTCGCGGGTGCTCGCGATGACGTGCAACAACTCCTGCCGCACGCCGACGCATTCTGGATCGCCAGCGAATACGAAGGCCAAAGCAACGCCGTGATCGAAGCGATGTTAGCAGGCGTCCCCGTGATCGCGTCAAACATCCCTGGCAACCGC
The DNA here is from genome assembly GCA_041740155.1 of Rhodopirellula sp. Classification (GTDB taxonomy): domain Bacteria; phylum Planctomycetota; class Planctomycetia; order Pirellulales; family Pirellulaceae; genus Rhodopirellula. Next base: position 30,708 of record JBGSMN010000406.1, on the reverse strand, counting down.
GATCTTGTCATTGACGGTGAAACCGGTTGCTTGTTTGAACTTGGCGATGAAGCAAAGCTTGTTGAAAAAACGAACGCGTTACTCAACAACCCTGCACTCGCGGGGAAAATCGCTTCAGCGGCAAAGCAGCGCATTGAATCCGAATTCACGATCACCGCGATGGTCGACGGGCATCTCAAGCTCTATCAAAATCTACTGCGTGAGACTCTGCAAACGCCCAACTCAGCAGAAATCAAATGACCATCGCCGCCGATCGAAGCGATCAAACTGCACGAGGCGAACGGCACAAGGGATTGTGCCTGCTACTTTAGGGGTGCACCTTCGGTGATTTGTCCGTAGAGTTGCTCAATGCATGTCGCGATCAAGGCAGTCCAGCCGGTTTGATGGGAGGCACCGAGGCCTTCACCTGTGTCGCCATGAAAGTACTCATAAAACAATACATGATCTTGCCACAGCCGTTCGTCGCCGAGCATCCCACTGCCCATCAAGCACGGACGCGATCCGCCACCCTCAGGGCACAAGAAGATGTTCGACAACCGGCGATTGATTTCGTTGGCCACGTCTCGCAAATTCATCATCTGCCCAGAGCCTGTCGGACACTCGATTTGAAAATCGTCACCGTAGAATTCGTGATATCGATGTAACGATTCGATCAATAGGTAATTCGTTGGAAACCAAATCGGACCGCGCCAATTGCTGTTCCCGCCAAACATCCAACTGTCCGATTCGCCAGGCACATAGGCCACCGTATGCTCTTCGCCACGAATCGTCACGCGAAATGGATCCGCTTCGTGCGTTTTCGAGAGAGACCGTATCCCGTACTTAGAAAGAAACTCGTTTTCGTCGAGCAGCACCCTCAACACCCGCTCCAGTCGCTTTCGGGGCGCGATCGAAATCAGCATGCGACGATGATGGCTATTACCCGCTTTGAACTCAATGTGTTTCGCCAAGTCACGACGATTCTGCAAGAACCAATCTAGTCGTTGACGAAAACCAGGCATTTCATCGAGCAATTCTTCATCGAGAATCTCGACTGCAATCAACGGTAATAAACCGACGAGTGATCGCACTCGCATGGGCAGCGTTTCACCATCGAGTTGCAATTGATCGTAGTAGAAGCCATCACGTTCATCCCACAGTCCAGCACTCTCACTGTGGTTAATCGCATCGATAATTCGAATGTGGTGATCCAAGAATTTCGATGCCATGTCGGAATAGGATTTGTCTTCACGGGCCAATTCCAACGCCATCGACATCATCGTGCCACAGTAGAAAGCCATCCACGCGGTCCCATCGGCTTGTTCCAGCCTGGCTCCATCAGGCAGTCCTTTGCTGCGATCAAACACGCCGATGTTATCAAGCCCAAGAAAACCGCCTGCAAACACATTGTCGCCATTACTGTCGACGCGGTTGACCCACCACGTGAAATTCAACAACAAACGCTGAAACGTCTGCTTCAGAAACATCGTATCGCGACGACCTGCTTCCGCCTCCATTTGGAAAACGCGGAGACAAGCCCAAGCATGGACGGGTGGATTGACGTCATCAAAGTAGAACTCATAAGCCGGCAATTGACCGTTGGGGTGCATGTACCATTCACGCAACAGGACCATCAATTGATGCTTGGCAAATGCAGGGTCGATGCGAGCGGCGGGGATCATATGAAACGCCAAATCCCAAGCGGCGAACCAGGGATACTCCCACTTATCAGGCATCGACAAAATGTCGCGTGCATACAGGTGTCGCCAATCACGGTTGCGGCCACCCTTGCGACTCTGTGGCGGCGTCATCACGTCGGCATCGCCTTCGAGCCAATCGTCAACGATATAATGATAGAACTGTTTCGTCCACATCAATCCTGCATACGCGGCCCGCGAGATATGTCTCTGCTCGGTCGTCTCATTGGCAGGGATGATCTGGTCGTAAAACGCATCCGCTTCATCGCTTCGCAATTGGACGATCTGCGAGAATCTGTCGTCAAGATCCAAGTCAGGGCCACTGGGCAAATCACCTTGCGGCGCTAAGCGAATGCGTGCTCGCCGCGCTTCACCAGGTGCTAATTTCCAACGATACACTGCGGCAACCTTGGTGCCGTGTTGTTTCGGATTAATCGCTGCGGTTTCACCACCGATCACATAACGATGAAACGCATCCTTGGTATAGTGTGAAAAATTTTCAACACCAAACAACAACACCTTATTCGTTTCGTTCTCCGTAAAAATCAATTCGCTGCTATCGGTCGATTCAAACCGGCACACCATCGGCGGCAATGTGTCATGCTTGGTCCGTACCCGATATTGATCCGCTAAAGGAATCCTTTGGATCAAAGGTTTGGCGGTACAGCCTTCGTGCCGACAACCCCATACCCAAGTGTTGCGAAACCACAACGTCGGCAGCAGAGTGATCGAATGTGCCGCGGGTCCATGATTGGTGATCTCGATTTCGATCAACAGATCGTCTTCGTCCGCCTTGACGTATGTCGCCGTGACATCAAAAAAACGATTCTCGTTGAACAATCCTGTATCCACGATTTCGTACTCGGGATCGAGCAGCCCGCGTGTGGCGTTGACCTGCGTGAGCTCTTCGTATGGATACCTCGCCTGTGGATAGCGATACATCGCTTTGGCAAAGGAGTGTGTCGGCGTCGAATCTAGGTAGTAATAAATCTCTTTGACGTCTTCGCCGTGATTGCCTTCTGGGCCGGTGAGTCCAAACAAACGTTCCTTGAGAATGGTGTCGTTGCCGTTCCAAAGTGCGAGCGAAAAACACAACCGGCACTGGCGATCCGTGAACCCTAACAAACCGTCTTCACCCCAGCGATAGGCACGTGAGCGTGCATGATCATGCGGAAAGTCGGTCCATGAATGGCCGCCTGCGGAATAGTCTTCACGGACGGTGCCCCACTGGCGTTCGGAAAGATAAGGCCCCCATCGTTTCCAATTCTTCTCGCGGGCCTCGTCTTGTCGCAGTCGCTCGTGTTCGGTCGTCGTCATCCGTGGTGATCCAATTAAGTTCAACGAGAATCGGCGGGGTTCGACGTTGCCGACGGTAGCTAGCGGAGACGGCCAGGAACGACGTTACAATCGGCTCAAAAGCTCAGCCTTTTTGGAAGCGAACTCCTCTTCGCTAAGGTAGCCTTTTTCCTTCAGTGCTCCCAGGCGCTCGAGCGTGGCAATGATGTCGTCGTGGCCTGCCGATTGAGAAACTGGCGAGCTGCTAAATGTCTCAGACATTTGCGGATTGGCAATAGGTTCCTCGATCACTGGCGATTGCGGCACACCACCGCGATTGACCAAGGGTAGCGTTGACAGATTGACAATACCGAATTGGCTTGTGAACGTGATCGAACCGCCGGCACCCTGTTGCTGTGAAAAACCACCAATCTGATGTTCGCCCGTGTCGTAGACCCAGGCATCACCTCCGGTCGTCACTGCGAGTCGTTGAGCATGGGGGAAATACGCATAGCGAATGTTGTTCTGTGAACCAATCGCGGTAGGGGATCCCAACTCGGCGGGCCACCAATTGTCGGTGGGATCGGGCACGAACAGGCTGTTCGCCGATCCCATCGCACCCGCTGCTTGAGTCTGTGCCGAAGCTCCGTTTTGACTCTGCGATTGAAACGAGCCGCTGAAGGCAACGAGTTGGTTGCGAGCGAGCTCACTGGCGATGTCGCTGCAGACACTGTCAACACGCGACTTCAACTGATTGTTGAATAAATCGCTGACCATCGTCATCCCACCCTGCATCCATTGACCACAGCCCCCGAACTCAGGATGGTTGAACTGGGCCATCGTGCCGTTTCCGTTGGAAACTGCCCATAACATGTGAGTGGCGGCATCCATCGAAATGCCATGACGCTGGGCCAGCGTTTGTACAAATTGAGTGCCTGCGGCAGATAATTGGGACACGTTAATCAACCTAAATGGGTGCGAGCGATTCGCGGAAGGAAACTGAAATCTGCCTGGACATTCATTGTTGCCTGCACCTACCGAAAAAGGCAAGCAAGCTGCAGGCACAATACGCTCTGCGGCTGTGAAACACTCACTTCGCATACCCATGACTCGCTCAGGAAAGACGCATCTCGCGTCAACTCGGTAGTCAACTTCGCTCAGATGCACGAAACATTAGCATCACTGCCGAAAATCTACGCAATCTCGCCAGATTCTGTGAGCAGTTTCACACGACCCAAGTTTGATCATAAAAATTCCACTTTTGAACAAATAGATCAAATAGGTCGAAAAACAAAGGCAGAGAAGCAGGGAAGACTTTGCAGGTCGCTGATCGCGAGCAATGTGGGCAATACCGTAAACACGATTTGGCCCGCCACGTGCTAACCACGCTCTGTCACGGAACAGGGCACCGCGTTGTCGCGTGGTGGCGAGTAGCTAAATTGCTTTCAGGCGACTCACTCTGATTCCGGAATCAGAATTCTGAAGTCTGTGCGGATACGATCCGCCCCCAGACTCGTCCCATTTGGAACTGGAGTACCCTCTATGAGATTGTCGTGGAACTTGATGCTTGCTTCTGTCGTGGCGATTTCAGGCTTGAGCCTGGACACGCAGCAGGCTGAAGCTGGTTTGTTTGCCAAACTGTTTGGCAAAAAGTGCTGTGCGCCGGAGCCGGAATGTTGCCCTGAACCGGTTTGCTGCGAGCCGGTGTGCTGCGAGCCGGAACCTGAACCATGTTGCGTGGTAGAAGAACCGGTTTGCTGCGAACCGGAACCGGTTTGCTGTGAACCCGAGCCTGAGCCGGTCTGCTGCGAAGCCGCACCCGAGCCAGAACCATGTTGCGAACCAGCACCTGAACCTGAGTGCTGCGCCGCAATGATCCCCCCACCCACGCTCGCTCCAGGAGAAATTTTGGTTTCAATCTCGCCGATTCTGAGACCCGTCTCAACCGCGAACGTTTCGGCCATTGCAACGACGAAGAACAACGCCGTGACGCTCGTGGCAAAAGTAGCGATGAAGTAGATTCGTTTTCTGCACATTCGTTGTGCAGGTTCACGGAATCGGCACATCGATACTTCAGTCCATCTCACCTGCCCCTAACGCTTCTCATTAGGAGCAGGTGAGATGGCTGCGATATCGTGATGAATATGCGAGAGTGGACGCGTTTAGCTGGCGGGAGGAGAACTCGCTTGCTCCACAGCAGTCTTCAGTGCTCGGTACGCCTCGATGCTTTCAATCACTTCTGCTTGACCGCCTGCCGCTTCCACATGATGCAGAATCAAGAGCAAGTTGTCGGCGTTGCCTGCCACCGCAATGGCAGCGGCGAGGTTCTCAAGTTTTTGCTCACTCGGCATCAACGAGCTTTGCTTGCCAATCGTCGGCTTCGTTTTCTTAGGACGTATGGTTGTGGGCGTTTCTTTCGTTATGCTCGACGCGCGCTTGCTATCTACTGTCACAGACTGATCGGCAGCAGAGTCTGCAGGTTTTTCAACCGTCGGCTCCGTCGCAGCATCTGGTTTCGGCAATGAACTCTCATCGGATTTCGTGTTCTGCTTGTTGTTAGCCTGTTTGGCCATCTTTGTCTTCGCTATTGGTTGTGGAGTATTGATTGAGAGTTCGGCAGTACAGTTGGCGAATCTCGTTAGTCATGGTTTGATGTCGAAACTGATCAGTGAATCGAGACCTCCCTGCACTGCCCTGCCGATGGCGTAGTTGTGAATTCATCACGAGTTGGCTGATACGAGCGGCAAGTTGAGCTTCGTCGCCAGGCGTCACGAGGTATCCTGTCTCGCCGTTGATGACCACCTCACGAGCACCGTCGATGTCATAACTGATGACGGGTTTACCGGCAATCAAGGCTTGCGGCAGCGCCCGAGCCAGACCCTCACGGTAGGAGGTATGCACCAATAAATCCATCGCTCCGATCATCGCGGGCACTTCCGTCGGCGGAACTAAGCCCGTGAAGATAAAATGCTCGGTCAAACCTAAATCAGCGATCTGAGCTTGCAAGGATGCTCGCAGAATACCATCACCGACGAGTAAGAAACGCACGTTTGGACAAGCATCGGCAACCGTGCGGGCAGACCGTACGAGGTCAGCATGTCCTTTCAGATGAAACAACCGGGCAATCTTGCCGACGACGATGTGCTCGTCCGTGAGTGCATATTGTTGGCGAATCCGATCGCGATGCGTGTTCGCGGTCAGGAACGGTTCGACATCCATCCCACTGCTAATCGTCGTGAACTTGTCACGTGGTGCGATGCTAGCGTCGACCATCAGATCCGTCATCGCATCAGCAACGCTGATCATGTGATGACAACGCTGTGCCGCCCACCTTTCACAGGCCATGAAAAACCGTCTCGCAGCGGCGGATTGATAATCATGAAACGGTGCACCATGCACACTGTGAATCACAACCGGACGCTGATTTGATGCAGCACGAAACAGTTTCCAACCGACGGAGCGTCCAATTAAACCGCCTTTTGCACTGTGCGTGTGAACAACGTCTGGGCGAAAATCAGCGAGAAGGCTGCGTAGATCACGGGCCGCCTGCCAGTCGTGCAACGGATGGATCGCGCGGCGAAGCGTATCGACAATCTGAACCGACAGCCCGTCGATTTCAAACCGCCCTGCCCTACCCTGCCCTACCCTGCCCTGCCCCGATTCTGGTTTTTCTGACCTGGGTTTTTCCGACGAACCGCCTCGCCCCAGCAGGTCGCCCTCGGGGCCTGTCTCTGGTCCACAAACGAGCAAGACCTCATCACCATGTTCAGTGACGAGGTCTTGGCAATTCAGTAACGTGTTCTCTTGAGCGCCACCAATGATCATTCGGGTGATCACATGAGCGATTCTCATTGCAAATATTTTCAGGATTGAGAGTTCAGTTGATAACAAGACCGCATGATACCGGACTTCGCTCAACCTGTCATCTGACGTCTGTTATCTGAAAACTCACTAGGCTCCAAATTCCAGTCGGCGAACGCCGAGTTGTTGTTGCAACCTGGTGACGATCGACGTGTGCATTTGGCTAACGCGTGATTCCGACAGATCCAACGTGGCACCAATCTCTTTCATCGTCAACTCTTCGTAATAGTAGAGGATGATGATCAAGCGTTCGTTACGGTTGAGTCCCTTGGTGACCAATCGCATCAAGTCCGTTTTCTGAACTCGAATGGTGGGGTCTTCACCTTTTTTATCTTCGAGGATGTCAATTTCACGAACGTCTTTGTAGCTGTCCGTTTCGTACCACTTCTTGTTCAGGGAAACGACGCCGACCGCATTCGCTTCGGTCTGCATTTTCTCCACTTCTTGCACATCGAGTTCCATGTGCTGAGCGATCTCGACCACCGTCGGCGTGCGGCCGAAACGAGTTTCGAGTTGCTTCGTCGCTGCACCGAGTTTGCTGGCTTTGCTGCGGACGAGGCGTGGCACCCAATCCATTGTGCGGAGTTCGTCGAGCATGGCACCACGAATCCGAGGTACGCAATACGTTTCAAACTTGACGCCACGATCGCGATCGTAAGCGTCGATAGCGTCCATCAATCCGAAGATTCCGGCACTGATCAAGTCATCAAGTTCCACACCATCGGGCAAACGTTGCCAGATACGTTCGCCGTTGTATCGTACCAAAGGCATGAAACGTTCGACGAGTTGATTGCGTAAACTCTCGTAGTCGGGATGGTCTTTAGCGATCGCTTTGAAAGAATCCCAAACTTTAGCGATTTCTTCGTCGACGGGGGCAGTAGCGGGCATCGAATCCTCCATGATGGTTTCTATCTTGAACGTTAAATCGAAGCTCATAGCAATCAACGGAGGCAGCCGTGCCTACCATGTTTGCCAGCTTCTTATGTTGGGTTGTCTTTGGTCGATACCGCGTTGCCAGCTTCGATTTCGGCAACACGCTTTCGATACCACTGAACCCGTTTGCGATACAAGTGCTCTACAGCATCACGGACTAAGTAATCCGCAATCGCTCCGGTGATCGCTCCTATGCCCAAGAAAACAATCAAAGTGATGATCGCTTCTTGAGCCACGTGCATCGCCAACTCGCCATGCATCACACCGCGCAGGGCAACCAGTCCCATGGCGAGCGAGCCGAACGAAATCGCGAGTGTCCGTGTCAACAGTCAACTCCGGTTGCCGAACCTGCTGTTCGTGAGAACATTTCGTTTCGGCGGCATCTTGTTTCCCAAATTGATTAATCGGTATCGTAAAAAATTTCTCAAGCGAGTTTTGCTTTTCACGTTCCGCTTCAGTTCATGTTATCGGTTGGTCCGGGGTAGTAGCTTAACGGGAAATCTTGTTTTTTTGTTTTCAGATGACAGATGACAGTTTTCAGTAGAACGCCCACCGTGTCCTGTTAAACATTCTGACGTCTGACGTCTGACGTCTGTCCACTTTCCTAAGCCGCTTCGCCGTGTCGGGCAGCCAGAGGCGTGATCGGCAATAGCGATTCGACTAAATGCGGTGCGTCGGCGACGGCGATGTCATCAGGAACTTGTTGCCCGGTCGTGACATAACTCAGCGGTGTGGACTGATAGCGTTCGCTGGCGGTGAGCGCGGAGAGCACACCTGCGGTGTATGGGGTTTCGTCAAGCTTCGTCAAAATCACGGACGTGGCCGCAACGGGTGCGAAACCGCGTAACGTTGCCGAGATATTCTCGCTGGAACTCGTTGCACTGAGCACCAAGTGCGTTTCATCTGGATGAGCGGCACGCAGGAATTGGGTCAGTTGATCGATCCTCGCATCACTTCGCGGGCTTCGGCCCGCTGTATCAATCAACACCAGATCGACATCGCCGAGCAGGTCCATCGCGGATTGCATTTGCTCGGGCTTTTCGACCACCTGCATCGGCAGATCCATAATTTCCGCATACGCTTGGAGCTGCTGCACGGCGGCAATACGATACGTGTCAATCGTCAACAGTCCCACTCGTCGGCGAGCTTCAATACGAAAACCCGCAGCTAGTTTCGCGACCGTTGTCGTTTTGCCGACTCCCGTCGGACCGACCAAGGCAACGACATGCCGTTCGCCAGGCTGGGTACGAATTGGGCCACAGAGATTCAATTCTCGGGCGATCGCACGCTGTAGATGTTCGAGCCGAGTGCTCACGTCATCTTCGGGACTGTCGTTATCACTTAGATTCGCAGCGAAACTCGCTGCTGATGCCAACCACCGACGAATCACCGATTCAGACACACCGGCTTGTCGCAGCGGGCCCACCAAGGGGTCGATCGATAGCGGGTCGATATCCATCGAGGCATCGGCGTAGCCAGCACGGATAGGGTAAACATCGCCATAGCCCGATTGACCTTGATAGTTTAAATCGCCATATGCTTGCTCGCCCGTACGTTTTCCACTGACCGATCGAACATCTTGCGGACGTTCGTCCATCTCGTCGGAATTCGCTGTTGACGGATACTCACTGGATCCTCGTAAGCCCGCGATGACTTCGACTTGAGTACGGCCGAGCCAGCCCAACCAACCATCGCGGACTTGGCGAGTATGCAGCACGGAAGCATCCGGCCCCATTTGCTCACGGATGTCGGCCAATGCGGCTTGCAGATTTGCTGCTTTGAAAGTTCTTATAGACATCAATCACTCACCACGCCATGCGACTGGATTTGCGTATCTTGCGTGATCTCGTTGTAGGAAAGGATACGCACGCGGGGCATCGAAGCGGCGACGATCTGACGCAGACCGGGACGAATCCGTGGACTGACCAAAACAACCGGGTGATGACCCAACGCAATTAGTTTCTTAACACCAACGGAGATTTTCTCGCAAGTCGAGTCCACCGCAGAAGGACTCATCCGTACAAAAAGACCTCGCTCGTTATGTTCGATCCCTGCGGCAATGCGATCTTCCATCGCCGGATCGAGCGCGAGCACGTGCAATTGACCGTATTGATCTCGGTAACGGGTGCTGATCGTTCGCGCCAAACGATGACGCACATACTCACTCAAAAACACAGGGTCTTTCGTCTTCCCAGCATGATCGCCCAGCGTTTCCAAGATGATCGCGAGCTGCCGAATCGGCACATCTTCACGAAGCAAAATCTGCAACACTTGTTGAACATCGCTGACTTTCAGCAAACCTGGAATCAATTCATCCACGACCGCCGGAGCAGCTTCCTTCAACTCGTCAATCAAATGTTTCGTGGCATCGCGAGTCAACAACTCGTCGGCGTGACGCCGAGCGATTTCTTGCAAGTGCGTTGCCAATACAGCGCCAGGTTCCACGGTGGTGTAACCGTAGATCGCCGCTTGTTCACGCCGGATCGGATCAATCCAAACGGCGGGTTCTCCGAACGTTGGATCACGTGTCGGTTCTCCGTCAATCACGCCAGTGGTATGCCCACTGTCAATCGCGAGCAATCCATCGGGCATGATTCGTTCGGTCGCGATCGGGTTGCCAGCGATTCGAATTTCATATTGATTGTCGTCAAGGTTCATGTCGTCACGAATACGAACTTTCGGCAACACGATTCCGATATCGCCGGCCATGGCGTGTCGTACACCCGTGATTCGCTGCATCAGATCACCACCGCGGGCCGGATCAGCCAACGACAACAATCCCAAGCCAATCGCCAATTCCATCGGATCAATCGCGAGATAATCTTCGACGCGTTTGTCCGGAGGAGCCGCCGCAGCAGCAGCTTGCGCATCGTTAGACGCTCGCTCATCGACAATATCTTGCATGTTCTGGCGACGTAGCACGACCGCCAACCCGATACACCCTGCACCGAGGGTGGCCATCGGGATCGTGGGCAAATTGGTCATGATCAGTAGCGATAAGAAACCACCGGCAATCGCCAGCGCTTTCGGATTGCTGAAGAGTTGTTGCAAAAACTGCTCGGGCAAGTTGGCTTTGCGAGCACTTCGCGTTACCAACAACCCCGCCGCCAACGAGATTAACAACGCTGGCACTTGGCTGACCAAACCGTCACCAATCGTCAGTTTCGTGAATAATTCTGCCGCTTCGGGAACCGACATTTTGTAACGCACCACGCCGATGTACAAACCACCGACGACATTCACGATTGTGATCACGATCCCCGCCACGGCATCGCCGCGAACAAACTTACTCGCACCGTCCATCGCCCCGTAGAAATCTGCTTGCGAAGCGACATCTTCGCGGCGTTGTTGGGCCTCTTTTTCGTCAATGTTCCCAGCGTTCAAGTCAGCGTCGATCGCCATTTGCTTACCGGGCATCCCATCGAGGGCAAACCGCGCGGCAACTTCACTGATCCGGGTGGCACCTTTGGTGATCACGATGAACTGAATCAAGACAATGATCACAAAGATGATGATCCCAATCTCAATCCGATCCCCCGCCACGAATTCACCGAACCCCTGAATCACGCCGCCGACCGCCCCGCTATCGCCGGACTCCGTGCTCGTCAGAATCAACCGCGTGGTCGCCACGTTGAGCACCAACCGGGCCAACGTGGTTGCCAAAAGTAGCGAAGGGAAAATGCTGAATTCAAGCGGCGTTTGCACATAGATCGTTGTGAGCAGCACAATCACACCGACGGTGATATTGGCAGCCAACAGCAAATCCATCAACAGCGGTGGCAGCGGCACCAAGATGACGACCAAGCAACCGATGATGCCCATCGGCAACACCAGATCACGGTAGCGCATCACCCACTGCATTGATCGTCCTTCACTCAAGAGAATGTTGATATCGAAAAACTTTCGTTTGAAAATCGGTGGTAACAAAGTTCACCTATCCACGTCCAGACGGATCGTTGGCACCCCGAGTTTCACGGTTCCACGCGACAACATTTCCGCATCGTCGTTAGCTATAATTCGAGCATGAATAACCACCTCTATTTATCAACGTTCCTGTTTCTGCTCGCAGTCTGCCCTGCCCTGGCCCAAAACCCCAGCGGCCAACAACCGATTGCTGATCGACCGAACATTGTGCTGATCATGGTTGACGACATGGGCTGGTCGGACATCAGTCCCTACGGGGCGGAGATCATCCAGACCCCCAACCTGGAGCGACTCGCGAGCAACGGCCTGCGGTTTCGGCAGTTTTACAACAACGCCAAATGCACAACCACGCGCGCCTCACTCTTGACAGGACTGTATCCTCGCCAAGGTGGTCGCAGCATCGAATTGCTCGACGAGCAGATGATCACGCTGGGGGAAGGTCTCCAACTAGCCGGATACCAAACCGGGATCAGTGGCAAGTGGCACAATGGAAACCGTGCTCCTCACCGCCCGTTTGACCGTGGATTTTCAAAATCCTATGGACTGTGGGACGGCTGTTGCAACTTCTTTGATCCCACCCGTCCCGACCCAGCCTTCAAAGGCGGAAACGTTCGGTTTTTCGGTGAGCAAGATCGACGCATCACCGAATTTCCCGACGACTTTTATACGACAGATGCGTTTGCCGATCACGCCTCCCAGATGATCCGATCATTCGCCGCCAGCGGTGATCCGTTCTTTGTTTACGTGCCGTTCACAGCACCGCACTACCCGATCCATGCGAAACCCGCTGACATCGCCAAATACGAAGGCAAATTCGCCATGGGTTGGGACGAACTGCAAAAACGCCGTCACTCGCGAGCGGTGCAGCTGGGATTAGTCGATCCGCAATGGGATCTACCACCACGTGACCCCGAAGCGAAACCCTGGGCGGAGGCCAAACACAAAGACTGGCAAAATAAACGGATGGAAGTCTATGCCGCAATGATCGACAGTGTGGACCAGGCAATCGGCCGGATCGTCGAATCGCTACAGCAAGCGGGCGTCGATGACAACACGCTGATTCTATTCCTGTCCGACAATGGAAGCTGCTCCGAATCGCCAGGTGGCGAGAACAACGCAGAGCATGTCCCGGGACCAAAGGAGTTTTATTCCCATGTCGGCCCAAGTTGGGCGTACGCACAGAACTCACCGTTTCGGCGTTACAAAACCAAAATGCACGAAGGCGGCATCGCAACGCCCCTGATCGCACACTGGCCCGGCGTGATTCCACCTAACACGATGACCGATCAAGTCGGACACATCATTGATTTCCTACCAACGTTCTTGGACGTCGCCAAAACCCAATACCCCGAAACGTATAAGGGACATCCAATTCGCCCCGTCGAAGGTATGAGTTTGCTAAACGTTCTGAAAACTCCTGACCAAGTAATCGCGCGCACCCAGCCATTGTTCTGGGGTTACGCAGGCAACCGAGCCGTCCGCGATGGCGACTGGAAACTCGCCTGGGATGCCAAATTCAAACGATGGGAACTCTACAACATGCGGTCCGATCGCACCGAGATGCACGACTTGGCTCAAGAATATCCCGAAAAAGTTCAAACGTTGGCAGCGGCTTGGGAAACCTGGGCCGATGCAATGGATGTGAAGTATTAGCTCGTTCGGAGTTTGACCGATTACCTTTCACAGATCCGCATCCATATCTTCAGCGCTCGCTCGAGTTCCGAGTGCACCCCATAAACCGTAGGGGCTGATCGCCCCAGGTTCGCGTTGTTCGGACCCGCCCAACATGACGGTTCCCGAATCTGAGTTGCCAGCGTCAATCGAGTCTGTGATGAACTTGACCGCTCCATCAACCATCAAAACATGAACACCACCATAATGACGACTCGATGGTGGCAAGACGCCGATGCCGGAATCACCGCCTGCCAGACAGACTTCCGCATTCGGTGGCAGGATTGTGTTCATGCCCGTGTAGAGCGCCGCACCGTCGGCCCAACGATACCCGCGACGTTGATTGCTGCTGCCAATACTCGTGGGTAAAATCACCATGGAATTGCTCAGACTATCGCCACTCCAAAATTGAGGCCGATCTGCTGAAACCTGATCACGACATAACTTGGGAATATCATGAATCCGCGACCAATCGTTGAGCAACGAACCACTGGTGCATTTATCGCGATCGCCTAGATCGGTGCAAATCTCGCCAGCCATGATCGTGTTGGCCAAACCGTCGAGTACGTCGCGAAAACACATCACTTGCCGTGGCACAAACACGCCACGCCCTGAAACCGCGATTTGATCTTTGCGATCTTCAACCCAAGCTGACGAGTCATCGTGCCAACGCGTCGCTCCAGTGTTCAGCCAATGCGTGGCGTCGCCTAAACAGGCAACGTAATTGGTACGCCCGTGCGACGGCAGCCCCACTCCAGGATCGGAAGGGCAGCGATAAACGGGCAACTCGGTTTGCCACGCATCGAACTGGCGGGTCCACGGAGCCGGCCCCATCGGAGCGAACACCGCTTCACGCTGTTTATGATTTCGGCCATTGGAAATCTGTTCCCAAATTGCTTGCTGTTCGACAAACGGCAGCAATCCCACCAAGTAGCTCAAACGGTAACGGTTGTTACCAGGCACCGAGGTGCCGCCCGAATCGGAATTGAAATCGTAGGTACCGCCCATCTGCATCGGCAGTTGATCGTAGGCGGAATGATAGTTGTGCAGCCCCAACCCAATTTGTTTGAAATTGTTCGAACAACTCATCCGTCGTGCTGCTTCTTTCGCGCCACGGGTGGCGGGCAATAGCAAGCCGACGAGCACACCGATAATCGCAATCACCACGAGCAGTTCAATCAGTGTGAATGCCGCAAATCTCGTTCTAGATTTCATGGGTTTGTCTCCGCATTTTCCGGCTGTTGGGTTTGAACATGCAACGAGTCCGTTTGGCCAGCGGTAAGCATTCGCATCTCGCGATCGTAGTCGGCATAATCCGCCGGAGTTGAAAACTCAGTGTCATCCGACGGTACGCGAACCAAAGATTCCCCTTCGCAACCTGTATTGATGGCGATCAAGAACAACATCAGCGAGCGACTGGCGAATTGTATTTGGCTCACGCTGAATCTCCCGCTTCGATATTCATTGCCGGAACTGATCGCGAACTGTATTGTGGCCGTTTCGATTTTGAAAAGCAAGTTTCGTAGATCAATAGCGGAATCAGCCAACTGATCCACGAATTGAGTTGATAGGTGCGTTCCGATTCGATGCCGGTCACAATCGCCACACCTGCGAAGATTCTCAGCAGCAGCGGCGACGCCAATAAAATGAAAGTGCGAGTTGCCCATCGCTGGTGAGCGACAAATTTTCGTGATCGCGCTCGCACCACAGCCAAGACCAAACAACCAGCCGTTGCCACGTTCAATGCGACAAATCCCAACGCAGAAATCGGACCGGCATACGCATCACGAGCCATCACCATCCCGCTGGGCACGACCACCAATAACACGAGAAAAAATTGCAGACGTCCGGCCCAGCGATGCCGCCGCAACCAACGCGGACGACCGCCGCTGACCGTTAAGAACGCGGCCAGTATCAACGCGACCGGACTGGAGACGATATGAATGTAGAACGCGTACCAATAGCTGCCTGTGAACGAGTAACGACGCCCGCTGAGGAAATTGGATTCGAAGTCAGCAGGAAAGTACCGTCGATACTCCCACACGATCGAAACAAAAACTTTGACTAGTAGCAAAACGATGCACCAAACAAGTATCCGCACCAGTCGGTCCCGACGCGGTGTCTGGTCTTGACTGGATAGCGTTGAGGTGAGCTCGCCGGTCATGATCAAACCTACGCACCGTCACCGAGATCGAGCTTATGTCCGTATCGACGCAGGACTTGCTCACGCAACGCAGCCAACTCCGACGTTTCCATTTCAGGATCTTCGTCGATCATTTCTTGAGCCATCATGCGAGCGACTTGTAAAATCTCAACGTCACGGTTCAGGTCGGCGATCCGCAGTGGTGCCAAACCGCTTTGTTTACGGCCTAACAAATCGCCGGGACCGCGTAGACGAAAGTCGGCTTCGGCGAGTTCAAAACCATCTGAAGTTTGTTCAAACACTTTCAAACGTTCGCTCTCCTCTGGAGAACGCTCGCCGTCGGTGAACACACACACATGCGCAGCGTGAGCACCCCGCGAGATCCGCCCGCGGAGCTGATGCAACTGCGCTAACCCAAAACGATTCGCGCCGAGGATCGTCATCACGGTTGCGTTGGCGACATCGACCCCGACTTCGATCACCGTGGTGCTGACGAGCACGTCGATTTCACCTTCGGCAAACCGCTGCATCACCGCTTGCTTCGCTTCGGGACGCATCCGTCCGTGCAATAGCTCGACGCGATAATCCTTGAACGTTTCATCTCGCAATTGTTCAAACGTGCGACTGACCGACGTCACGTCTTCAGCCTCGTCGAGTTTTTCAATCACATCGAGATCATCCGTGGTGGCGGGCAGACTATCACCGACGCGGGGAGCGACCACATAAGCTTGGCGGCCTTCAGCAATACGTTCGCGCACAAAGTCCCACCAACGAGTCCGCCATTTATCATCGGCCAGATAGGTGTGCACTTCCCCACGACCTGCGGGTTTTTCACGCAACGTGCTCAGGTCCACGTCACCAAACTGGGTCATCGCGACACTGCGTGGGATCGGCGTGGCGGACATCACGAGGTAGTGTGGATCGACACCGCCGGCTCGCAGTTGCACACGCTGCCGGACACCAAATTTGTGTTGTTCATCAATCACACAGAGTCCGAGTGAGTGAAAGTCGATGTCATACACGAGAGCTTGCGTGCCGATGATCAAATCCAATTCACCCGAAGCAATTTTGGCGAGCGTAATACGTCGTTCTGCGGCCGTGAGCGACCCGCATAACAGACCGATTCGCACGCGGCTGTCGGCGAGAATTTTAGTAAGTGTTTGAAAGTGTTGGCGGGCGAGCACTTCGGTCGGAGCCATCAGTGTGGCTTGATGTCCAGCAGCGACGGCCAGCATCATGGCAAAGATCGCGACGACGGTTTTGCCGCTGCCAACGTCGCCTTGTAGCAACCGGTTCATCGGGAACTGACGTCCCATTTCTTGAGCGATCTCGTTGATCACACGTTGTTGGTCGCTAGTCAATTCAAATGGAAAACGCCGGAGGATGCGTTGGCGGATTTGAGGCGTGCAGGGCATCGCGGGTGCTTGCAATCGACCCGTCAACGATCCACGTCGCATCGCCAATGCCAATTGCATTGCAAACAACTCTTGAAAGATCAAACGTAGCCGAGCGGCATGAAGTGCATCGGCTGACGGAGGGTTGTGGATGTCGCGAAGCGTGGTAGCGATGTCGGGCAAATCACCGTGAATTGCAATCTCCGCTTCACGCAAACGTGCAGCGACGGCGGAGCGAAGCGATGGCGGCATGACTTCGATGACGTGATCGGCCAGCACGTGCGAGACCCGCCGTGTGAGCCGCCGCAATTCATAGTCCTTGATGCCCTCGGTGAGCGGATAGACCGGCAAAATCTCGCCGCTAGAAACGGTCGCGAGATTCGACTTGCCAGCTTCCCTCTCACCATCATCGAGACCATCACTTTCGAGTGTGTCCCCCTCTAACTCCTCCGCGTCGATCATGTCGTATTTCGGGTGCGTGAACTCCCATCGCAATCCGGCAAGTTTGGGCGTGCCGCTGATTCGGACCATTTTATAAAACGTCAACTGTTCCGCTCGAAACGGTTGGTTGAAAAACACGATACGAACGGCACCCGACTCATTTTCGACGATCGCGGCGAACAGCGACTTGCCAGGCGTGCGAGAAACCAGTTCGGCGTCGGTGATTTTACCAACGAATGTTGCTGGAACACCCTCGCGAAGATCAACGACACGCGTCGGTGGCGGCGGAAACTGGTGCTCTCGGGGGAAGAAAAACAACACGTCTTGAGCCTTCCGCAACCCCAATTTCCGCAGCCGATCCGCCCGCGCAGGCCCCATCCCCGGCAGATATTGCAGCGGCGTGGTGAGTTCAAACTCCAGCGTCGATCCAGCCCCCACAGCAGGATCGACAAGGGCATCAGAGGACGATGGTGGGGGGGGAGAATTAGACAAGGCGGCGGACTTTCGATGCGCGGCGCGGACAAACATCGTTTCGGTCTATCTTAAAGCGGCTTCGCCGCAAAATGTAGCGGAAGTCGTCCCGACTTGCGTACCGCGCCTTGACAAACCAAATTCTCGACGAGTTCCGTTGCGCAAGAAACACGCAATTACTCGCTATTTGCGGCTAAAAGCGAGGGAGTTTGGACGTAGTGTTGAATGAAAACCTCTGCGGAAACTTCGACACTGAGCGGCTTGCCGGAGTCTGGAATCAACGATATCTTGGCGAACACACATGCGGATGTGGCGGAATTGGCAGACGCGCTAGACTCAGGATCTAGTGTCCGATAAGGACGTGGAGGTTCGAATCCTCTCATCCGCACTGAAAACACGCTTTTTCAAATCACTCCCAATACATAACACTATTGGGTTTGCATCCCTGGTCAAAGCCCGACCACGGCGTGTTTCACGTCGTCGCACGCATCGGCAGAGAAAGTAACATTCCGTCAACAGACAGGAATTGACATTCCGCTTGATCTACGCACGATCAAAGCGTTGCATGAGCAAGTCATTTCTGAAACCGAATGGCTCCAATCGATCTAAAGCATGTGATGATTTAAGCCACAGTGGTTGCTCCCTCGCTTTGAATTAACGAGCGTTTATAGCACACCTGATGTGATTTTCTCTCCACGACTAAAAACAAAGATGCGGCCAACCTTTCAGCAACTGCTTCGGTATTTGCAACGAAGAGCTCACTTATCGGACGTTGTGATGATATCCTCGGCGTGTTCGTCTTGCAAATCAGAATTCTTGCTTGCCGTCAACTTGGCTTCCTCCCACGAGTTAGGTGTGTTCCAGTCGAAATGTAGTGAGCCCAACGGACGTATGGCGAAAGACTCACCCGGAGACGATCCGTCCGTACCGCGAAGCCGAGGCGACATCGCGTCGCTTGACGACTCAGCAGCGCCGAACGCGTCGTCGTAAAGCACGGGTGGCGTGATGGCGAAGTTGACTCATCGCATCGAACTGACGAATTATGATCGCGACTTGATACTGCAGTACGGCTACGCGTCAAGTCGCTTGCGTACGTCACTGCTTCGTTGGCCGAAAGATCATCCGATCGGCCGTATGGGCAGATAGAACGCTTACACTGCTGTTCGCCATGCACCGATGGGACGAAGGTTTCACAGCCGTTCGCGACGCCTTCTTACAATCGCAATTGGACTATCTCGGAGACACCGAAGCGATGTTCTCCCCAGTTCTTCGGCTCAGCGAAGACGATGCTCGATTGCAGTCACGAATCAACACGCTGGTCGATCTCTATCAGCAAGCTGCGGAAGAATACGGTTACCGAGGGCCGGAGCAGCGATCGAAGCGACTCAGCTTCAGCAATGTGAACTCCGGCGATGATATTTCTTTGGACAATCACAAACCAAAGTCTCGCGTAGCCCGGCCAATGGTAAATCCGCTAACGCACCTTGCTGATGGTCTGGTGAAGTCACTGGTGAAGATTGACGCCGATCGAGTCACACACTCGGTTCTGGAAAGCGATGTCGTCGCGGTTGAGCAGTGGGTGACAAAATGCCGGGATTCGAGATCCCGCTGCGTCTGTTTCGCTACGGCATCCGCTACTTAATCAGCGGGAAAAAATCCGAATTCGTCGAACTCATCCAGCCCGTACGCCGCAGCCTGCGGCAGGCTCTCGGGTTACCGGAAGAATCGTAACGGTGGACGAGGAAAACAAATGGGTTCAGCAACGGCCAACGATGGCGAGCGTGACAACTGGCCAGAATAAAAGCAGCCGAAAAAACACAAAACAACTTATTGACATGTCGCGAGGTTCCGATATATTGTAACAGTTGATACGTAGGCAGATGTCCTGGTGAGCAGAAAACCGAAAAAGCAAATGGACTGACAAGAAACGCGTCTTCGAACGCCAGTTCCAAGCATCAGTAACGTAGATGGGACCCTTTTTTCGACCTTTTATGTCGTCAAATTGCGACATGACGACATTTCTATCCGACGTCGCACTACCACGGAGGAATTCGATGCAAACGATTGAGGTGAAACGATGGGGAACCATTGCGAAGGTGGAGGCTCATGTTCGGCATTGCCATCCTGTTCGGTAGCATCGTTGGCTTTGCACTGGGTCTAACCGGTGGAGGTGGCGGTATCTTCGCTGTGCCGCTGCTGGTCTATGGATTGGCCGTTGCTCCTCGTGAGGCGGTCGGGATCTCGCTCGCTTCAGTGGGTGGCACGGCCTTGTTTGGTGCGGTGCCACGAATGATTCGTGGCGAAGTCGAGTTTCGTACTGGTTTGCTATTCGCAGTGGCTGGCATGTTGGGAGCTCCCGTTGGTTCGTACTTGTCAACGCTTGTTCCTGAGTACGCGTTGTTGGTGATGTTCGCGGTACTGATGTTGGTGGTGGCACAACGAATGTGGTCAAAGGCTTGCAATCCAGTCTTGCCCAGCGGTGTGTGCGCTACCGAAAGCGAACCGGGGCCAGACCGTAGTGCTTGCCAACGCGACGCCGATGGCACACTTCGACTGACGTCACGATGCGCCCGCTTACTGGTGTTGGTTGGGCTGCTCACAGGTGTGCTGTCGGGCATGCTCGGTGTTGGCGGTGGTTTTGTGATCGTACCAGCGCTGGTGATTTTCAGCGGCATGGCGATTCATCAAGCCGTTGGCACGTCGCTGTTCGTGATCGTTTTGATCAGCATCAGCGGCGTGGCGTCGCAATTGGCAAACGGAAACGAGTTTTCGTTAGAAACAACTCTGCAGTTCATGGTCGGAGGTTTTGCAGGTATGTGGCTGGGCGGCATCGTCGCCAAGCGATTGAAGGGTCCGACGCTTCAAAAGACGTTTTCGATCGCGGTTGTGTTGGTCGCGATCTTTGTGATTTTCAAGTCAGTCGTTTTGTAAACAATACGTTTCACGGGAGAACCAAATTATGTTGCTCAAATATTTCTATGACGAAAAACTCGCTCATGCTTCCTACATGGTTGGATGCCAGCGGGCTAAAGAAGCGGTCATCGTTGATCCAGGTCGCGACATTGAACAGTACCTGGCGATGGCCGAAAAGGAAGGCGTCAAGATCACGGCGGTCGCCGAAACACATATCCATGCGGACTATGTTTCGGGGGCTCGCGAGTTGGCCGACCGCGTCAACGCGAAGCTCTATGTGTCCGACGAAGGACCATCTGAGTGGAAGTACCTTTACCTAGACGATTACGACAGCTCGCCCGTTCACGACGGCGACCACTTTATGATTGGGAACATCCGGTTGGACGTTTTGCACACGCCTGGCCATACGCCCGAAAGCATCTCGTTCATGTTGACCGATCAGGGCGGTGGTGCCCACAAACCGATGGGAATCTTCACCGGCGACTTTGTGTTCGTTGGTTCAATCGGCCGGCCCGACTTGCTGGAAGAAGCCGCTGGGTTGAGGGGCACGGCAGAACCCGGTGCTCGTGATCTTTTCAAATCGGCTGAACGATTCAAATCGTTGCCCGGGTACTTGCAAGTTTGGCCAGCTCACGGAGCGGGAAGTGCGTGCGGCAAAGGTCTTGGTGCCATCCCATCGTCAACGGTTGGCTACGAGAAATTGTTCAATCCGGCACTTCAATTTGACGACGAAGACCAATTTGTTCGCTACATTCTAGCCGATCAGCCGGAAGCACCGAAGTACTTTGCGGTGATGAAACGTGTCAATAAGGACGGTCCGCGGATTCTTGGCGCGGATCATCATCACAATATGCTCGATGTCGCTGGTATCGCGGACGCCGTCCGATCGGGCACCGTCCTTGACCTCACGGCGTCGCCCGAGTTCGCCAAAGGTCATGTCGCGGGCACGATCAACATTCCATTGAGCATGCTGTCGGCATGGGCAGGTTGGTTGGTGGACTACGATCGACCGACTTACCTGATTTGTGAACCGCATCAGCTCGAAGAAGCGGCGCGGCTGTTGCATAAGATCGGCGTGGAGGATATCGCGGGTGCTTTCAATGCAAGCGACATTCGATCAAGTGGATTGGCGACCGAAGTTTACTCAGCTGGCACCCCTGCGGACCTATCGCACAGCATCGAATCGGGCGAAGTGAAGTTGATCGACGTTCGTTCAGACGAAGAATGGAAAGAAGGTCATATCGAGCAAGCCGAGCACCTGTTCCTTGGCCGTTTGCCAAAGTATCTTGATGAACTTCCACGAGATGAAAAGCTGGTCGTTCAATGCCGTAGCGGTGCTCGATCGGCGATCGCGGCAAGTGTTCTACAAGCCGCCGGATTGAAGAACATTGTCAACCTAACAGGTGGCTACGTCGCTTGGAAAAACGCAGGGCTATCGAGCGTGAAATCACAACTAGCAATGACTGGGCAAACCGGCTGAGACGTTTCCTGAATCAGTTGCCACAATCCATTGGAAGGTGGCGATGACGGCCATCCAACGGCGGAGGGCGTTCCGTTTATTTAACCTCGAAAGAAATGAGTCACAATCATGTCAAAGAAGCAGACGATCGAAAATCTGCAACGCGCGTTGTCGATGGAATTGACCGCGATGCACCAGTACCAGCTTCACGCTTGTGTGCTAGATGATTGGGGAATGGGGCTGTTGGCAACCAAGATGCGTGAAGAATTGCAAGAGGAACTCGGGCACTCAGAAGAGTATTTGGTACGCATCCTGTTCTTAAAGGGTGATCCGAAACTGGAGTTGGAAAAAACACCCGTGCGAGCAACTTCGCTCAAGCAGATGTTTGAAACGGACCTCGCGGACGAGAAGGAGGCGATCGAGTTCTACACGACGGCATCCATTGAAGCGAGCGAAGACCGTGACATTGGTACGCGGCAACTTTTTGAACGAATCGCCGTTGACGAAGAAGGTCATGCAAGTTGGTTGGAACTGCAACTCGACTTGCTCGATCGGATGGGCGAACCGGCTTATATCGCCAAACACATGTCAACGAACTCGATGCAATAGCAAGCTGAGTCACGAACAATCGCGTCCTTTTCGGCGTCGATCTGCTTGCGTTTTCGATTGCTTTATACCGACGAATCGCTGGTGACATCCGTCAAATACCCGCGAGTCGTTGGTCCGTGTCACCGAATCGTTCTAACGACACGCCCATGCGGTCCATGATCGACAAGTACAAACTGCACATCCGTCGGTCCTCGTCATCTTTGTCCAGATAATCCAGCACGCGACCGGTTTGCAGTTCTCCAGACAAACCACCTGTCAACAATACGGGTAGTTTGCTGGAATCATGAGCGTTGCCCGACCACATGCTCGACAAGAACAACAAGCACGAATGATCCAACACCGTCGAATCGCCTTCCTGCATCGAATCCAGTTTCATGGCCAAGTATGCGTACTGGCTACAGTAATACCTGGAAATGCGTTCGTAAGCGTCTGACGTATCGCTATGGGACGCCGAATGGTGAGTGCTATCGACATTCAAGAACGGATAAAACAGTCCGGACAGATCGCGGTTCAAAAGCAACGTGGCCACCCGCGATTTGTCGGTCTGAAACCCGATCGCGACCAAGTCGCACATCAATTGCATGTGTTCGCGAATATCTTCGGGCAGCCCATCGTCGGGACGTTTCATCGCCTGAATCGGTTTGCCATGATCCAGCGCACGTGTGGCCGCCTTGGCATGTGAAGCCCGCATTGATGCCGCCCGTTTCTCGACTTCGCGAACGCTGCTCAAGTACTCGTCCAACTTGGCCCGGTCAGCCGCACTGACGCGGCGACTCAACGCTACGGCGTCTTCGCTGACCCGATCCAAAATGCTTTCATTGCGGCGGCTGCCTTGGTTGTCGAACAACGCATCAAACGCCAGCGACGGATAGACTTCCATCGGAACCGGTGATGTCGCGTTTTGCCACGAGATATGTGAACTGTACGCCATCGAAAAATTGGTCTCGTGGTAACCGGTAACCGGTTGCTCACATCCAAGCACTAAACTTGGCACGGCTGTTTGGTCTTGGAAATGGTTAGCCAGGACTTGGTCCATGCTGATGTCGCCGCGTAGCTCAGAGCCCTTCTTTAAGGACGCACCCGACAAGATGTTTCCAGTTTGACCGGGGTGAATCCCCACACCCGTGGCATTTTCGTTGAACAAACCCGTGATGAAATTCATCTTGTGCTTGATCGACTCCAACGGTGCCAAACTCTTGCCGAGTTCCATGTCTTTACCGGAACCCCTGGCCCACCAATGATTACGATTGATTCCGCAGCCCATGAATAATGCCGCAAACCGCTTGGGTGATGCCGCCACGTCGTTACCCGTCACGGTCTCGTGTCCCCACACCGCAATGGATTCCAGCCAAGGTAACGTCATCGCGACACCGGCCCCCCGCAACAGTGTGCGGCGAGCGACTTTCGGATTGGAAGGTTTCATCAGTCGGTTCCTTGTGAGGGCACACATTGGTTCAAAAAGGCGGGGCTGCTCACGATTGTCTCGAATATCGACACAAAACGATGGTCGTTGCCTGCCAATTGGGTTTTCATTTGCTGGATTAGTAATTCATCAGAAAGCTGCAGAGTGCGGCCCAGGCCATAGGCTAGCAATTGTCGGCAAAGGTTGTCGACAAAATCATCTTGCCGCGCGCGACGAATATAGTCTCGCAACCCATCCAATCCGCCACCAGCGACATCGTCAGGGAAGACCGCCGTGTCGTCGACATCGCGTCCACCCAAATCGGCATCACGCATTTCGCCGATCGGCCCGAATCCTTCAAACACCAATCCCATTGAATCAATTCGCTCGTGGCACCCTGCGCAGCTCGGGTGCTCGCGGTGCCGGGCCAATGTCTCACGCAAAGTCAGCTCTCCGAGCAATGATTCGTCGGCAGGTAGTTCCGGCACCGCTGCTGGGGGCGGGGGCACGTGTTCGCCCAGGATTCGTTGCACCACCCAATTGCCACGTTTAACCGGACTGGTTCGCAATCCAGGTGAGTTGGTGGTCAAGAAAACCGCCATTGGTAACAGCCCACCACGTTTGTACTGATGAGCGTCGGACAACCGAAACCAATTTGATGGATGCTCGCTCGAACTCGCCTGACGGATCGTTTCGTCGTCAACACCGTAGTGCTTGGCCAGTGCCGGATTGACGAATGTATGGTCGGCGTACAAGAAATCCAACACCGAACCATCTTGCTGAAGCAAATCACGAAAGAACTCGATCGGTTCACGACGCATCGCTTGACGCAGCTCGTCGGTAAAGGTCGGGAAGCGATTGCGATCGACGCCATTATGTTGATCGAAGTGGCGAAAGTCCAACCAGTTGCCTGCGAAATTGATCACGAAATCTTCAGCGCGTTCATCGTGCAGCATCCGCAGGGTTTGTGCTCGCAACACCTCGGGATCGCTTAAAGCTCCCGAGGCCGCCAAACTCAATAATTCATCATCGGGCATACTCGACCACAAGAAATAGCTCAACCGACTGGCCAAAGAGAACGCATCCAGAGGCGCGATGCCGTTCTCAACGTGCACACTCCTATCACTCGGCAAACTGACTCGATAGCAAAATTGCGGCGACATCAAAATACGGATGATGCTATCGCGAATCGCATCTTCGTGCACCAGCCCGTCGTCGTGGCGAAGTGATTGGTAAAACGCCAAGATCGTGTTGCGGTCCACTTTGCTCAATGGACGTCGATACGCCCGTTGAGCGAATCGCACGACAGCTTCCAATTGAACGGCTTCAGATTCGATCTTCAGTGTTTCCAACCGTCGAAAAGTTTTTGACATGTCGTCAAAGTAAAACTGGATGGCTGCCAGAGCATCCTTGCTAGCCCCAAGGAGTTTAGCCTTTGCTTGATAAGCGTTAGATAACCCACGGACTTTTTCCTCGGAGATATTATCCTTGTCTTCGGCTCGGTAACGATCGAACTCACGGTCGCGCATGAACGCTGAATCGGTTCGGTCAAACCAAATGAAACCCGCGTACTGACGCATCGGTGCGGCAGAGACGAAATCGAGTTCCAGCCAAATTTGATCGAGTTGTTGTCGCTGCGACTCGTCCAATATTAGATTGCATAACGGTGCGTCATCTCGAAAATATCCCATTTGACTGTGGAAACCCGCGCTGAGAAAACGACCTGTCAACTTCACTTCCTGTTTAGGATCGAGGTACACGCGAGCACGTTCAGTGACGACGAACTGGTCAGGGAACACTTCACAGAACCGACGCAGTTCTTCTACAAACGCGTCTCGGTTTTCATCATCAGGGACTCTCATCGCGGCCGCCGCTTCGGAGTCCTTCACTAAACCGAAATCAGAGGTGAGCAACTCCGTAAGACTCGGTAGTTCCGTTTCTGCGTAACGCTGCCGGTTAGCAACGAATTGTCGGTTCTTCCAAAGCACAAGTGCTTGGGAACCGGAATGAATTTCCGGTGCGGTCAGATTGGGTACCTCAGGAACGAGCGTTTGACGGAGCATGCGGATGAACTCAACCATTTGCGTGATCCCAAAATGGGCTCGTACTCGATCGTCAACTTTCGTTCCCTCAGGCAACTGCCGCCACAGCACGCGAAGTGCCGTGATCGGGCCGCTTGCGTTCGTCATGTCCGGCGTTGGAGCTTCCAATAACTCCCACAGTGTCTGGCAGTATCTCTCGCTCACACCAGCTTGCCTTGCCAAACTCGCCAACGAGTCGTCGTAACCTGCCGATGTGTTGCGATTTCGATATCGCCACAATACGAATAAAAAATCTTCGTAGCTAGTGTTCTGTTGCGAGTAGAACTCGATGATGCGATTGACACAAAACTTGTCGCGATCGGTGGGCGTGATGACGGGATGCGGGGCGAACGCCAAACCCGTGGGCGTGATTGCCATATGGTCGGCGACCGTGCGGGTGGCCTGCAAATACTTGCGGAGCAAGGCTGGTGACATGACCAGTGATTCGCCAGAATTATCGAAGCCCGCTTCGTTGGCCGGGTCGATTGGGAATTCGGCGGCCGGACGAATATCGACGCCCGTCAAGTCGCGAATCGTATGGTCGTATTCGGAGCTACTCAAACGCCGCGCCAGTACGATCCCTGGATCGCCGTTGGTGCGTTCGGCTTCGGCGTTCTTGAGCGACTCGATCCAATCGCTCACTGCGGCTCGCTGTTCGGCGGTCAGTTGTTGCTCAGCATCTTCGGGTGGCATATCACCCGTTTTCAAACGATCGAGCACGACCGTCCAACGTCGAAAATTTTGGATCACCGCCGCGACGTCATCGTCTGCACTCAGGTCAAGGTCGCCTTCGCCAGTCTCCGCATTGTGGCATTGCCAACAATGCTCACGCAGGATCGGTTGCACGACATCACGAAATTGATTGTCCAAGACATCGTTGCTTTGGGCAGGCGATGAATTGGCAAGCAGAATCATCCAGCCGAGCATCAAAACAGACGGCAAGAAACGCAGCAGCGGCATAGGTGCGTCGGTGGGTGGGAAGTTGAGGCGGGGCAGCAAGCACTTCATTCTAAACGAACCGGGGCGATGTCGCTCGGTATCAAATGAATAAAGGAGTCTACAAATTTGCCCACGAAGGGCGACAAACATCTCGTGAAATCAATCTTTCCCTAAATTAGTGCCCTAACGAGTCGAAGTACTTTCTTGCCGCTCGATGGAATGCGAGCCCTGGCCATTCCGCCACACTGCCTGCGGGAATCAAGCCAACGATGGTAGGTTCGCGATAGAGCGCCTCCAGTGTGGCTTCGACGAGCGCGTCGGATGCATCGCGGCGACAGACCAAATAAGCTGTCGTGCCGAGCGTTTCAATCGGGACGTCGTCGTTGAATGATTCCGCAATGCGATCATCCGTCACTGTGTGGGGTTGTGCCTCGGTCACGACGCTGTTGCGGTAAGCTGAACGTTGCAGCGTCATCGGTGTGAGCGTCGGATGTTGCAATGCGATCGAGACGCTGCCAGTCAGTGGAATCAAATCCCATTCGCCGCCCGATAACAAACCTCGCACCAATTCACTGCCTGGTCCAATGCAAATGATCGCCACCGAGACCTCTGTATCGAGATCATCGGTTGGTTGTTGTAGTTCGGGCCACTCGACGACAACTCGCGGGCAGTTTGTGTCGTTCAATTTCAATGAATCCAACACAAGTTCGGCGGCTCGTCGTGATCCGCTGCCGTCGGGACCGACGGCAATCGCATGACCAGCGAGGTCCGCGATGGAACGCACCGGGCCATCGCGCCGCACGAGGACATGAATAGCTTCGTAGAACAGCGGGGCCACCACCGCGAGATCTTCGCCGCCGACCGCTGAGGCTTGCATGGGTGCGAGGTCGACGCGCCCATCGAGCAAGCGATCCCGGTTGTCCCACGTACCGCGCGTGGGGATGACATGGCAGGGAACGTTCGTGCTGACCTCGATGGCATCGGCGAGATGTTGTGAGGCTTCCGTATACAATCCGCCCACTAAACCACCAGCCAGTTCAACTTTCGCTGGCATCGCGGCGATGATGTGTTGGTGCCACCAAGATACCGATAGCATTGTCAGCGGCACGAGGAAAGCGAGCACAACAAGTGCCATCTGCAATCGTCGTTGGTTAAGCGGTGCGTCCGTGGAAGGTTGGCCTGTCAAGGCGGCCACGACTGGGATCTGCCGTGTCCAAGCGATAGCTTTCCCGAGCCGCCCTTTGGATCGCGCGGCAACGGATTTACCCGTCAAGTAACAATCTAAATCGTCGGCCAACCTTCCTGCTGTGGCGTACCGCAGTTGTGGTTGTTTTTCTAAACATTTTTCTACGATCGCTTCGAGTTCTCGATCCACATGCGGG
Source organism: Rhodopirellula sp. (assembly GCA_041740155.1). GTDB lineage: Bacteria > Planctomycetota > Planctomycetia > Pirellulales > Pirellulaceae > Rhodopirellula. The sequence goes on along the minus strand of JBGSMN010000406.1, from coordinate 2,134 downwards.
CAAACACTACGCAGCGGCGGAGCGGGGCTATGCACGACACGCATCAGTGTTTGCATGACCGTATCGCCGACCAAAGGCGGTCGTCCCGCGATCGCAGCGAACAAAATACCACCGAGCGAATAGATGTCGCTTTGTGCGGTTGCCCCGTCACTATTCCCGACGGCTTGCTCAGGGGCCATGTAATGCGGTGTGCCGACGGCCTCGCCACTGCCCGTCAAACTGCTGTCCGCATCAACATTTTTCGCCAAACCGAAATCAGTAACGTGAACTTGATCCTGCTCGTCGATCATGACGTTGCCCGGTTTTAAATCGCGATGCAACACACCACGACTGTGGGCGTGTTCGATTGCGCGGGCAACGTCGCGGACAATCTCGGCGGCCCGTCGCGGTGCCAACGGCCCTTTCGTCAATACGCGTTGCAAGTCTTGCCCTTCGATGTACTGCATCGAAAAGAAGTGGTGTCCCGCTCGTCTGCCGAATTGATGCACGGCGACGATGTTGGGGTGTTTCAAACGGGCCGCCGCCTTGGCTTCCGTGTAAAAACGTTTGACTTCAGCTTCCCCTGCCAGCATCCCACTGCGAATCATTTTCACGGCGACGAGTCGTTCGAGATCGCGTTGTTTGGCTAGATAAACAACGCCCATGCCGCCCATCCCGAGCACTTTGAGCAGCGTGTAGTCTTCCATTTCAAACGGCAACGAGGGCCCCGAATCGCCTTGCTGTCGGTTGGCGACAGGCAGCGTGGCGTGTGGATCAAGTCCAGAGAGATCGCTGTCAGTTTCGTTCGCACCGAGGGCGGACATACCGACGGTTTCATGGTCGACGGCGATGCCCGTCAACTCAGTTCCTATGGAAGCAACACCAACCAGGCAAGGACCGGTTTCATCTGGATCGGAAAGGTTGATGACGGGGAATTGATTCGGCGTGGATGCTGGTTTCGCAGGTGGCTGTTGATTGGTCTGAGTGAAGCTGCCGATCAAATCAGCGGCCTCCATCAACTCACGCAATTGGCCTGACAGGCTCGGGAACTGATTGAGGAACTCTTCTCGCGACTCTAACTCCCCACGATCACAGGCTTGCAGATACAACGCAAACGCTTCATCGATCTGCGCTTCATCACTGTTGTCATCTGCCTTGGGATCGTTGTCGCTGTGCGTGCTCATGTCGTCCACCAGGGGCTGCTGCCGGTGTCCAGCAACGTGCGTAGTTTTTGCAGACCGCGTTTGAGCAACCCAGCCACAGCGGTATCGCTCTTGCCCATCCGTTCGACGATCTCTTTGAGTGGCAGGCCTTCCATGTATCGCAGCCGGATCGCTTCGGCTTGTGTTTCAGGTAGTTGATGCAAGGCGTCCATCATCGCCATCACAGCTTCCTCACGTACCGCGATGCCACTGGGGCTGGTTTTTCCGCCAGGCAATTGGGCGATCCAATTGCCATGAGAGCCAGAATCGCCGTCACCTGCGTTGGCATGCACTTCCTTTTTCGTGCTGCGTTTTTGCGTCATCACGTGATGCGAAAGTGCCGAAGCGATGTTGTTCTTGAGCATCCCCCGCAACCAGCCAGCAAACTCTGCTGGCGTCTCGCCGCGGAACGCTGATAAGTCGCGTTTGGCTTCGAGAAAGGTCACCTGAACTATATCAGCGGGGTCAATCCGGCGGCGAAGTTGGTCGGACAAATAGCGGTGAGCGAGCATCAACAAGTATCCACGATACCGCAACAACAGATCGCCCAAAGCCTCGTTATTGCCGCCTTTGGAAGCAACGAGTAGTGCCGTCGTCGATGAAGGATCGGCGGGCAGCGCGAGATCGATAGGATTGGAAGAGTTACGAGTCACTCGAAAAACGACTAGGCCGGAGATGGAAATGTGAGTGGAAGGTGAAGGCGCAGCAGAACTTCGGCAAAAGCTTCCTGATTCAGGGGGCTTGGGTTTGGACTCGAAAGTCCTGAGGACCTGCACTACGACACCATCTTGCAGCAAACTCAGTATAGCCCCTTCGGCGGGGAGTTTGACAGGATGTTGGTCAAAGATGATTTCTTCGTTGCCGCTGAGCAATCTGGCTTCAGTTATGATACTGGATCAAAACGTCTCGTATTCCAACTTTGTCGACCCCACACGTACCCGATGTTGACTCAC
>JBGSMN010000400.1:0-4096 GCA_041740155.1 Rhodopirellula sp. | reverse complement strand
TATCGCAATTCACTCAATTCCGCGCAACAAGATGAGCAATCCAAACCGGAAGTCAAGCTTTCAAATGCGGAGTACTCTGATGATTTACTGCAGGAGAATACTGATGCTCCGGTTGTAGACTTGGTAAACCGCATTTTATTTGAGGCAGTTCAGAACAAAGCCTCTGATATTCATTTTCAGCCACGTAGCGAACGGATGGTCGTGCGAATGCGAATGGACGGTATTCTTTTCGACGTCCGCGATATACCTAAAGACCTTCAAGAAGAGGTTTTGACTCGCATCAAAGTTGCTGGAAGGATGGATATTGCGGAGAAGCGTCTACCCCAAGATGGTAGAGCGACTGTTCGTGTCGGAAGTCGTGTCATCGACTTGCGCATCGCATCAATGCCAGCTAGTCATGGTGAGAGAATTGTCGTTCGCCTGTTAGACAAGAGCGCTCGGCTCTACACGCTTCCAGAACTGGGGATGGACCCGCGTACTCTTACGGCCTTTCGCCAAGCCATTTCGGTTGAACATGGCTTGATTTTGGTAACCGGACCGACCGGGAGCGGCAAGAGCACAACGTTATATGCGGCCTTACAAGAACTCAACACGATCGATCGTAATGCGGTTACTTTAGAAGACCCCATTGAATACCAATTAGAAAACGTCTCGCAAACACAAATCAACTTGAAGAAGGGGATGACTTTTGCGAGCGGCTTGAGAAGCATTCTGCGGCAAGATCCAGATATTATCATGCTTGGGGAGATTCGTGACGCGGAGACGGCGATGATGGCAGTGCAGGCAGCACTTACTGGTCATCTCGTATTTAGTACCTTACATACCAATGACGCCGCGAGTGCAGTGACGCGAATGCTGGATCTGGCAATTGAGCCCTATTTGCTTGCGAGCAGTCTTGTTTCTGTGCTGGCGCAACGGCTTGTCCGCAGTCTATGTCCGGAGTGCAAGGCGAACTCGACGCAAGGCTGTTCTGCCTGCCGACAAACGGGCTATCGCGGACGCTTAGGCATCTATGAACTCTTGACGGTGGACGAGGCGATGCGTGGCTCCATTACTCGACGATCCCACTCATCAGAGCTACGCGACTATGCCATCTCAAAAGGTATGCGATTGCTCAGTGACAGTGGCCGAGAAAAAATCGAAAGTGGTCTCACAACGCGGGAAGAAGTCGACCGAGTAACTATGCGAGCCACCATGTAGTGTTGCTCGGTCTGCGGTTACGATACTACTGCACAAATCCGGCGTACATCATCAAGTGCGAATTAGTCGCAGTCTTCCGATAACATGATTAGCGGCGAGCTCGCAGGGTAATTGTGACCATCTTTTGCTTTCTTGGCCGCACCTTTGGTTAGATAGAGCAGATCTCGAAATTTATCATCGTCAACGATGACCGGTCTCAGAAATACGAAGAGCGATGTTTCACTGAAGCTATTGCCTTGAAGACTGGATATGTCTCGGAGCAGTGGGATTTTTTCGAGATAGGGGATCCCACTAAATGTCGATGAATCATTCTTTTGCGTAAGGCCACCGACGATAATCGTATAGGTGTCTGGGACAGTGACGCGTGAACTAATTTCATTGGTTTGGCGTGGCGGCGGAACACCTGCGGAACCAGCCCCAGTAAAGGAATTAAGCGTCACGATATAGTTTAAGTTAATGTGCCTTGCTTCGCTGATGGTGGGCGTCACCGTGATTGTCGTGCCTGCCTCCGCAAAACCTGCGAAACTAGTTGTAGCGACCGTTTGCGAGGCGTTGACACTTGTAAACGGAACTTCGTTGACGCTGGTCAGTGTACCTTCGGCATTATCGTCGACCAAAATTTTTGGTGACGACAATACGCGAGCTCGTCGATGGTTGGTTAGAGCACGAACTACGACATCTGCCGTTGATGGATCAACCAGAGTCGCATTGAAGCCGGTCCCAGGATTAATAGTTAATGCACCATTAATCGGATTGACTTGTGAAAGCCCGTAACTGCTAAAAGCAAACAAGCGTTTGTCGCCCTGTCGATCGCCTCCGGATACTTCGACTCCTAAAGTGAAATTATCAGATGTGTCGATGATGACCACACGCGCTTCAATCATCACCTGTGGTCGACGCTTATCTAAGAACTCGATTAGTTGCTCATAAGCTTGTTGAACTTCAGGTTCTGCGATAATGATCAGTGTGTTGCTACCGATGTCTCCTGTGACAGTTGCATTGCCCAGCGGCGATTGAATCCCTCGTTCGTACGGCAGGCCGCCTCCAAAATAGCCCAAGTTATTGCCGACGCCCAACGAACCATTGTTAAATGGAAAGCCAGCTCCGTAAGTGACGTTTTGACTGTCTAACAAGGGCGAGCCTCCAGCTTGCGACTGTAGCTGCGCCGTTTGACCGTTGACTTGCGATAGGCCGTTACGAAGTGCCGGTGGATTGGGTGGTATCAGGCCCGGTTGAGCGGTTCCGCCATTAACGAGGAACGGGTTGTTTTGCCCAGGAATCGCTCGATCGTTGGTGGTACGCGATCTAGAGTTATCTCGACCTTGTGAGGCGAAGGGATTGTTACCAAAGCCTCCTTGTAAGCTGTTGAGTGTATCCAGAATATCTTGGACTGGTACGTTCTTGATTTTGTAAAAGCGAATCGGACTCTGCTTGGCCGACGTTTCACGCGAGTCGAGTTGAAGAATTAATCGCCGAATCTCGCTATGTACCGTCTCCATCGTTGTAATTACTAAGGCGCTCCCTTCAACGCGAGCGTCGAAGACGGGCCGCGGAGAGATTGAATCAACCCACGTGAGAATAATGGAATTGAGTTGCTCGGCCGAGAGAAACTGAGGTCGATAAGTAATCGTAGAAGTTGCAAGTGGGACATCCAATATTTTCAAAATTTCGATGGCGGCTTCAATTTGAGCAGGCAATCCAATCAATATGAGCTGATTGAGACGCTCATCGACTGCGATCTCAACTCCTATATTGGTTTGAGATGCCGTTTGCTGCACGCCCGACGTTGGACCAGTGGACTCCATTCTTGCACGAGCTTCCAAAATAAGTCTAAGTTTTTCGGCTAACAGTTGCACATTGACTTGTTCAGCTTTCACAATGCGAATTGAAGATGTGTACTGTTCTGCATCGAGCAATTCGATCAATTTTGAAATGCGCCGCAGATTTGCAGCTATATCCGTAGCGATAATGGTTCGGTTCGCCGGTACGGCAATCACGTTCGAGCCCAGCGACGTCAAAAATGGCTGAATAAGCGTTTTGATTTGATTTGGATCTCCGCGTTGCAAAGTGAATACTTGCGTGACGGGCATGGCCGATCCCATCGCTTGCAGTTCTTCATCGGATCTCGAAGGCACCGAAACTTGCGGGATGCGGTCATTGGGTACAATCCGATACCAGCCCGGCGACTCCGTTGACGATACCGCCATGCCGTTAACCAACAAGGCGCTCTGCAAAACCTCAAACAAACTTTCGACGGGAATCTCCTCGGGAATCTGAAGATTGATTTGTTTTTGACTTAGGCTCTCGTCGTAGATAAAGCGAATATTTGCCCGATTGCTGACGTACTCAACGAGAGTCGACAATGGCGTTGCTCCACGTAAATTAATTCGAACTTGACCAACGGCTGGGGACGATGCCGTCGGCTGCGCATAGACAGGTTTCAAGCCAGCTACAACAACGAGCAGCAGCGCTGATGCGTTGGTTCTCCAGCCGACCATATGACCACGCAGGGCTGGCTGGTTTCGGTCCTTGAATCGCTTACGCATGAAAGTTTTGAGTGTGGAAGCTATTGAATGATGAAGCGTGGTGATGTATTCGTTATCCCAGAGGGCACCGGCGTAATTTCTGGATAGAGCGGTTGATAGTATGGCAAGGCCGAGCGGACTGTCGCGTCTGAGCCGAGTTCGCGAGTTGATGTTTCTGAATCTGGCAGCATGGAAGGTCCATCCAGATTGGGAAAAGAGTTGGTTGGGCTGGGCGCGGGTAGTCTTTCTGAAGCAGGGGTTGGATTATCAATACTTCCACTTGCCTTATTGACTTTGGGGTCTGTAGGAGTGAGCACAGAGTTACCATCTAAGCGGTATCGAGTGGCGAGCAAGTCTTCTGCCCAGGTTAT
>JBGSMN010000364.1:0-3157 GCA_041740155.1 Rhodopirellula sp. | reverse complement strand
TTGTTACACGCATCCTTGCTAAGCGATCAAAAACTCATCCTTGAATCGCTCAACATAACATCGCGAGACAACGCAGAAACACCGGCCGGAAACCAATCTAATTGCTAGCAAAAAATGTCATCTGAATGGGATTGCACCCGTTGAAACAACTGCAGAAGCGAGTCGTAACGCGAGACCGGTTTCTCGTTAGTAGCGGCAACAACATCGTTCGCCAACTCGCGGCGTATGCTCCTTCCGGCGAACGGCGGATGCTGTTCTATGTACCCGCTGGCCAGCATCGTTTGGTTTATGCCATTCGGGAAGCGATTGGTTCGAGCGAAGAGACATACACCGTGCTTAATAGTTGGGGGCACGACCACCGTCGCATTCCCAACACGATTACGGTTAACTTGCGGGGCGATACCGTTTACGAGTTGCGAACTCGCGTTGACAAGAGCACGCGAAAATCGGTGACGATGGAGTTAATCGGCCCAGAGAACAAGTTGGTGCATGAAAATGCGTTTACGCTGAGCTATCCCGCACTGCAAGGACTCAACAATTGGCAGAATGACTCTGAGATCTTCGCGAGCTATCCCAATGAACTGCGATCGGCGGGCGACGCGAAGAGCCATGTCGATGCGAAAAAGTCGGCACCAGTCACACCGCTGTTGACACTTACACTGGATCACCTGGGCGGCAAAGATCAAGACAGTAAAGGCCGTGTCAAAATGCGATTCTGGATCGATTCCGATTCGCCGCCTTGCGTGTCCGATCTCAGCGTCGCCGTGAGCTATGGCTTTCTGGCTACAAACTTGCGATCGTCTTCTCAACAAAGCAAGTTGGATGGATTCACCAAAACATTCCAGCCTTACGAGGGTTCTGGCTGTTATTACTTTGTAGACGGATATTTTCTGGAAAAGCAACGGCTCGGCTTCTAAGGAGTCACAAGCTTCTAATTGGACTACGCCAAGTACGTGAAAAGTTGCGTGTTTTCTTAAACCGACGCGTCAGCGAGGGACCTTACCTAAACGTTCCCTCACTTACGCTTCGGGTTATGTTTTTCACCCACCTGGGGCAGTCACACTAAAGATTCAAAGTTATTTCGAATCCTCGGTGTCTGAACGAGACTTTAGTGAGGCGTACTCGCCGGAATGGTGGCTTGATGGATCAGCGGCGAGCCTTCCAGTGGTGAGAATTCGGCATAGACCGGAACATAGCTCGATACCGCTTGGGCTTGGGCCACGCTGAGGTTGTAGACACGCAAGAAATCGTAGATACCGCCACGACCGATCGCTTCGGCGGTTAGTGCGCGATCAAACAAAAGGTTGCTCGTTTGATGCCTGCCAAAAATGTCTGTCGGCGTGCTGGTTACCGCTGCGCGCACATTGGGTCCAGCAATCACTGGAAGTAAGTACGCATCATCGGCTTGGAACAATCCCGCCACGAGCACATCATCTTCGCCGCGTCCATCATCGCGCACCGATTTGAACAGTTGCCCCATCAATGCGACTTCGCGTGGTGCACGTGACAAGTCAATTCGCACGTTGACCATCGTGAACGTCCACGCCTCATCCTCTTTTGGTTCGGCAGCTCGGAACCAGGCGACTAATGGATCATAAGTGAGTTGGTTATCTGGATCGGCGATGGTATAGGTTTGTGTGCGGTCGACACGGACTCGCGCAGGATTGAACAGGATCGCCATCAACTCGCCACGATCTTCTGGGCCGGTTGGCGAACCGATCACGTAATCGTACAGCGGTGCTCCACCTCCGAGTGAACTCTCATTGATGGCATCAACCATTCTCGGGACGAGGTCCATTTGCAAAGACGAGATCTGTTGCAATGCAATCACGTCGAATTGCCGCACGACGCGAACCAAATTTTTTCGCGCTAAATCACTAGCGAGTTTTGTCGGCCCGAAACCATCGAGCGCCCAAGATGCCACGCGAAGATGAGCGGGTGCGTAACGAGTCCGACGCGCGAACTCTGGTTTCGATTCACTGGCGTGTAGATCGCTCGGGCTAGAAATAATCGGGTCGGCCTCGAAGTCTGGGTCCGTCGCTCGTGAGGATGTCAGCGACTCCAAACTAGCCAGCCACGATCCGCCGGATTTCGCGTTGCTCATGGACGTTGATGGACGACCAGTGGGATCGTCGGCAGTGGATGAGGCGAACGTGAACGGGTCACCCATCTCCATCATGCGGCTTTCCTGTTTTGGCAGGATGGAAATGCCGTCGAGTCCATCGACGTCGTAATTGCGAAAGAAGTACCAACCGCCACCGGCCAAACACAGCACGATCAGCCCGGCTTGTAGCGGGTGCCCTCCACTGGATTCATTGGACATGGAATGATGGGGTCTTAAGGATTGAAGCGAATTTATCGAGAATGCATCTCCGGCTATCCGCTTTCATCGGCTCAATCGAGCCATCGATTGAGACGAATTTTCTCGAAAAATCTGGGCACTTCGCTGCTGGCCATCTGCCCTCCACTGCCCGTCCTGCGTGCTGCTCGCTATCCTATTGGCGTGTCTCCGATAGCCCCATCCATTCCCTATTTCGTAGAAAACGTTTCCGTGAGCGAAATCATTTCCGTTGACGTCCCCACTGTGGGCGAATCCATTAGCGAAGTCCAAATCGGCAGCTGGCTCAAAAAAGACGGCGAGTGGGTCGAGAGCGGCGAAGATCTCGTGGAGATTGAGACCGAAAAGGCGTCGGTGCAGATCCCCGCGCCAGCGAGCGGGTTCCTGACTGGGATTTTGAAACAAAGCGAAGCCTTCGCAGAAATCGGCGAGACGATCGCCAGTATTCGGCTGGGTGAACGTCCAGTCGGCAGCGGGGCACCGGCCAGCCCGGCAGCCTCCGCACCGGCCAGCCCAACGAGCACAGCATCGGCTAATGTCGCGCCATCGACATCAGCCAGCTCCGTAACAGCGACCAGCCCGGCACCTGCGGGCAACCAAACGCCAGCGTCTCATTCAGGCAGTGGTGCTGGTTTCGTGATGCCTGCGGCCCAGCGGTTACTTGACGAGCATCAACTGCGTGCCGCCGATGTGCCCGCCACTGGCCCCGGTGGTCGGCTGCTCAAAGAGGATGTGCTGGCGTATGTTCGCAGCGGTGCGGCGCGGCCTCAGCCTCAGCAACCAATTGCACAACAACCTCCCGCGCCCCAACCTGTAGCT
>JBGSMN010000360.1:0-36415 GCA_041740155.1 Rhodopirellula sp. | reverse complement strand
TTTCCTAACTCACTAAACCACTCATCAAGTGCCCACTCCAATAACTGAGAGTCAGAGGAGCTTGCGGGTTCGTGATGATCAGCCTCTGAAGGCACGTGAATTGCCGACGCAGGTTCAGTCGTCCTATCATCGACTGACACGCTGACCCATTTCATACTCACTGCTAGCTCATTGAGCCTAACCTCGTCGAGCTGTTCATCCTCATCTGTTAGTGTGCTTGCAACCTCTGAAGAAACGGCAATTGGAGTTGGCTCGCCCACCTCAAGTGGTTCACTCCCTAAATCTTGTGCGTTAAGCACATTGATGACCTGCAATGCATCGAGAGCGCTTAACAGCCCATCGCCCGAAACATCTAAAAACAACAGAGGAAACGATCCTGCTAATTGTTCTGTCGAGATTAGTTTGGACGCACTGTCGTAGTACTGTGCCTTGGGATCGTTGAGTTCGTTGATGATCAAAAGAGCATCACGCGCCGTCACCCCCGTCTCTCCATTGACGTCAGCATGATTGATGGGATTGGTCCACTGGGTTCCCGCGAACTGGATCGTCGTGGAGCCTGATTTTGCCTCAATGAGCAGCCCTCCATCAGCGAACATCGAGCCACTAATCGCAAAATCACCGGTGGTGAACGTCACCTTGTCCATCGGATCCTTGATCACACGAAGTGTTTGTCCCGCATCCGGCAAACTGGCGACCTGAGCTTCGCGGAGTATGAGGCTATTATCACCAGAGCCTCGAAGATCGAGAATCTCGATACCTGCCATGCTGCCATCAGGCATGGCTGCAAGATCCAACGTTCGATCGTTGCCTTCAATCACGAGCGAGTCGCGGCCTGCGCCACCCGCGACGGCGATCGAGCCGGGGAATTCCACGAGCGTGGTGCTCAACAAGATCGTGTCGTCACCGCTGGTTCCGGTGAAATCTACCAGAGCGAGCTGGTTGGCCGGACCTTGAAACAAGATCATGTCTCCCGCGCGAACGATCACGTCACTACCATTCGATTCGATCGTGGCCGTACCAGGATTGATGTTCGTGACATTCACGTTGTTGTTGCCAGCGGCCTGGAGCGTGATGATATAATCTTCCACTTCACCATCGGTTGCCGCGCCGGTGGGCAGCGTCGTGCCGGCAGTACTCAGCCGGAAGCGGGCTGCAGCGCCAGTCGCCGCTGAGCCCATCGGGATCGTGTAGCTGAGCGTATTTGCTCCGGCGTTGAGAACGACGCTTTGGAGAATCTTTTCAGTCTCGGACCATGCTCCGTCGTTGTCGAAGTCGATCCAGGCGTCCAGTTTTCCTGCAGCCGAAGCGACAATGGCAAGGCTGGATACGGTGTCCGAGCTCGCGCTAGCAATTGCCGTTGCCAGCAACGTCACGCCATCATCTTTGATGCCATCTGCGGACGCATTATTGCTTGGCATCCCGTCGTCTTCGTAGTCTATCGCCGTGCCGAGGATCAACGAACCGGGAGTGTGACGTGCACCGTCCTGGGCGAGCGTCACCGGGTAGGCTGCCGGGGCGTCGCCAAAGTCAAAGGTTTCTGCAACTGTGAAAGTGACGACCACGTTGGACGTTGCTGTACCCTGATTACCGGAGGCGTCAGTCGCTGTGAAGGTAACCGTTGTGGTTCCAATAGGAAAGTTGGTTGGTGCATCATTAGAAATCACCGGTGCCGCATCCACAATGTCTGAGGATGTTGCTCTCATCAAGAAGGCCGTGATCGAGCTTTCGGTTGCGGCAACTCCGCTCGCTGTGGGAGATTGGATTGTTAAAGTCGCTGGCGGCGTCACGGTTGGCACCGTGTTGTCCCCAACGATCACGTTGGCACTGGCGGAACTTGACACACCGGCGTTGTTCGTTGCCGTGAAGGTGACCTGGTTGCTGCCCAAGACAAAGGTTGTGGGCGGCGTTGTAGTGACTGTGATGACACCATCGACTGGATCGATCGCTGTGCCTGCAGCTAGGAAGTCGACGATTGCTTGCAAGTTCGCACTGGCACCGCCAGTGATGTTGCCCTCGACGGTGATGTCAGATGGAACGATGACTTGTGGCGGAGCGGCATTAGTGACGGTGATTGTTGCCGTTGCCATGGAGGTGTTATTGTTCGCATCGGTCGCCGTGAATGTCACCACGGTCACGCCGAGAGGCAGCGCAGCCGGAACGGTGCTGGTCGTGATCGTTGGACTGGAATCACCATTGTCCGTTGCAGTCGCTGCAGTGAGAAATGCTTGGATGGCAGCTAACGACGATTCGGCTCCAGCAGGAACGTTCGCTTGAATGGAGATATTCATAGGCACTGTCAGCGCGGGAGATGTTGTATCGACGACGATGACATCGGCTGTCACCGTTGCTTCGTTGCCCGCAGCGTCTTGAGCGGTGAAGGTGACAGAGGTCGTTCCAATCGGGAAGGTGGCGGGCGCAGCGGTTCTGATGGCGGGTGCCGCGTCGACAATGTCCGATACGATGGCGCCATCCAGGAATCCAATGATGGTGGCGAGCGTGATCGGTGTGCCCGCGGGGGAGGTTGCTTCGATGGTCAGGTCACTCGGCCCCGTGATCACCGGGTTGGTTGTGTCTTGCACGGTGACGGTGGCTGTCGTCGTGCTTTCATTGCCTGAATCGTCCGTCGCGCTGAACGTGACGATCGTTTCACCGACCTGAAAGACGGAAGGTGCATTGTGGGTAATGGCCACGCTGGTATCAATGTCATCAGTTGCGAAAGCTCCATTTATAAAGGCCGCGATGGCGGCATTGGAGATCATTGCACCGCCGATGGTATCCCCTTCGACAATGATGTCGTTCGGAGTATTGATGGTTGGAGCGGTTACGTCAACAACGACAATAATTGTCTCAAAGGCTCCAATGTCAATCGCGTCTCCTTGGGGACGCGCCGTACCACGTTGATCGACGCGGGGACTTCCGATTGAACCATGCAGTTGAGCAATCTGCTGCCCCGATAACGCGGACGCATACAACGCGATTTCGTCCATCGAACCTTCAAAAAAGTTGATTCCTGTTTGGATTTGACCGATTGCAATGCGGCTTGGCGCTCGGAGCTGGCTTGTACTGCCAGTGCCGCTTGCTTCCATCACACCGTCCACATAGACATGCATTTGGCCTGTTGTGGCGTCTCGTGTAGCGGCAACATGATGCCAATGTCCGTCATTGATCGAAGTTGTTGACAGAATGGTCGTGTCGGGCGAACCGACTCCGAAGGCGAACTTGCCGTTGACGACCGATGTTCCAAAATCTTGTTGAATATTCGGCACGTCCGCATCCACCAAACCCCAGCCTTGGTACCAATGTTCGGTTCCTAGATTCTCCTGGGTTGTTCTCACCCACAACGCAATTGTGAAGTTCTTTTGAATTGGCAGCGAATCAATCGAGAGTGAATTGGTTCCGTCGAATGTTCCTGCGCGAGTCACACCATTGGTAACGGGCAAAGCAGAGACGTTATGAGTCATCGCCGCGTCGGGACTGGACGTCAACGGAGAGGTTTCGAGCTGCCCATCAAGTGACAAGTACAACTCCGGTGAATACTGTTGGGCCAATTCTCGATAGCCGCTGATTCGATCGAGCGCTGGGCTATCAGCCACCAATTGATGAGTGCTCGTCGGTCCGCCGTGATGGCTGAGGTTGGGGTCAAGGACGTCGACTGATACATTGACGATGTCGCGGTTGATATCCAGCAAAGCAGCGCCGTCATCATTGGATAAGTTATTGCCAAGTGACGTGACGACCGCACCCGAGGCTCCGGCTGTATTCTGCGCTGAAACGTTACGCTGATCTGTTTCATCGTTCGGTCCAACATTCTCCCAGACGATCGAGTTCGCAATTGTGACAATACCCGCAGTTGCACCGGTTTGTGTTTTGGAGTGGATGGCGCCCGCTATTCCAGTAACATTGTACGCGATGGTTGATTGCATGATCGACGTTCGTGAAACACTCCCAGCACCACTGGAAGTGTTCAGTATTCCGCCCGCCAACTCGCTTGACGTATTCGAGCTAATCGTTGCATTGACAAAACGGGTGGTGGCGTTGACTGTCGCAATGCCTGCTCCGTTTTTGGCGGTGTTTTCGCTGATCGTCGAGGCGGTGATTTCTGCGATTCCCGTAACGCCGCTATTCATGATTCCTCCACCCTGTCCCGTGTCAGCGTGGTTCATTTCAATCGTCGAGTTTTGGACGATTAGACTGCCGAAATTCGCAATGCCGCCGCCGCTACCACCGTCCGTCGAGACGCCAGCGTGATTACCGCTAATTTGGGAATCTGAAATCGTCGTATCACCACCGCCGCGCACGCCGCCACCGTCGTGGCCGGCTCGATTGCCGTTGATCGTACTATCAGTGATCATTAATTTGCCAGCCTGAACATAGATGCCAGCCCCGCTACCGTCACCAGTGGCAGTATTGATGGTGATTTGGGATGATTCGATCGTGACATCCCCCAGCGAGTAAATGCCTCCGCCGCCTTGGCTGCCGGTGTTACCCTGAATCTTCGTGTCACTGCTGATGACGACGTGGCCGCCTGACGCATAGATGCCCCCACCGAACCCAGCTTCGGCCTTATTTGCTGAGACCACGACATTCGAGAGACGAAGGATACCTGGAGAGTCAAACAGGATGCCACCGCCATTCTCACCGGTACCAACTTTTCCTGACGTAATCGTTAGATGCTCGATGTTGACATCGCCGGCGTTCGATTTGATGTTGAAAATACGCGAATTATCCGCAACTGTGTTGATGTCTCTCGCAGCCAAGATCGTATCGCTGGCTCCAAGCCCTTGTATGTGAAGCGTATCCTCGACAGAGAGTTCGCCCATTTCAAATTTGAAAATCTGACCTCTCAATGAGGCATCGAATGTGATGTATCTCGCACCCTCGCTGTTATTGGCAAACGTGATCGCTTCTCGCAGACTCAAGTCATTGGCATTCAGTGGCAGGGCATCAAGTTCATCGTCCGCCGTTGTGACGACCAAAGGCATCAAACTCTGGCTGGCAACTCCACCATCATCATCGGTGACGGTAACAGTAATGGTCGTTTGCCCCAGCGGTAACGTTGAAACTGGCAGATACTCGTGCGTGGCTTCGAAGGTTCCAGTTCCCTCGCCTTGCGTGACCGTGGCTTGCGTCGTCGTCCCGTTCTCCCACGTCACCGTGACCACATGCGTATCGGCAAGCCCAGCGTCGCTAAAGCTTCCCTCAACACGATACAGACCGTTGCTGTCGGTCGTCACCGAGACCAGGATATCTTCGATCACGGGAGCCGCGTTGCTAACGACCAGCGTTGATGTGCTCTTAACTTCTGGAATGGTGATGCCGTCTACAAGCGCTGTGGACACTAAGGTCGATGCAATTGCATAAACTCCATTGTCTCGGTACTGGTGCTCGGCAAGCATGACTTCAACGTCTCGACCGCTATCGTCGGTAACAACCGCATTGTCACGCTGGGAGTACCTGCTGGTGACTCCGTCTCCCCACTGAACCGCTTGCCCAATCGTTGGCGCATTCGCCCTAAATGCCAGCGGTATCAAGTCTCCTTCGACGCCGACAATGATCTGACCGACAAAATGCGAACCGTCCTCATCGATCGCTGATACCCTCACCGTATGGGCCGAAAGACTTCCTTGGAAATTGTGCGGCACACTTAGTGGCAGTGAGCCCGAAACACTTTCGTAGTCTTCATCGCCGAAGGTAGATCCATCACCCCAAGAAATACGATACTCAGTGATCGTATCCGATCCTGGATCGACGACTTCGTCGATACTCAGAACGAATGGATCATTGGTTGCATCAACTTGTGGGCTTGCGCTGAGTGAGATCAAAGGTGTTTGATTGGCGATTTGGATTGTCAGTCCATCGGCGTCAAAACGTGTGCCGTCCTGAATCGCGGTCGCAACAATCGTGTAGGACGTCAAGTCGCTAGCGCCGTCTTCATCGTCAGCATAAGTGTGCGACACGGTTGTTGCCGTCGCCGCCACCAGTTCTGCAGCGCTACCATCGCCCCAATCGATCGACCATTCATCGATCGTTTCGCCACCTGGGTCGAATGCATAGAGGTTCAGTGTCATTGAGTCGCCTTCGACAATGCTGCGACGATCCTCAGTTGAAACTCGCACAATGGGTAGCACTTCGACCACGGCGACATCCACCGTGCTCGTCCCTGTGTAGACGACACCGTCGACGTCAGTTGCCGACACTAACTTGACAGTAAAGTTGTTGTCACCGTCGGCAAACACATGAGTCACGTTGGTCGTCTCGCCATCAAATGTTTCAAGTGGACTACCGTCGCCCCAATCAACAACCCAGCTACTGATCGGGTCGTCACCTGGGTCCAAGGCCGAGAACGCCAGTGGGTATTGCTGCCCCTCGTTGACTTGAGGAGCGCCGGAAATAGCTAAGTCTGGCGCGACGTCCAGGACCGTCACCTCCATCATCTCGTTTGAGACATAAGGGGCCTCCGCGGTCGTATCCTCATCAACAGCAGTCGCCGTCACCGTATAAACGCCATTGTCCTGGTACACGTGAGTCGCTCTTATACCAAAGGTGTGATCTGACGGTGAAGGCGACCCAAAGATCTGTTCGATCTGGCCGTCACCCCAATTCACCATCCAAGACGTAATCGTGTCTTCACCGGGGTCCGTCGCAAACAAGGCTTGGTAATAGTCTTCGCCTTCGTCAACCGTGGTGACGGGTGGGAGGACCAGGTTTTGCAAGAACAAATTAGGTGCAACGTTGCTGATTTCCACCGTGTGTTGGGTACTCGCGACAACACCATTGTCGTAGCGAATGGTCGCAAACAAGGGGTACTGACCGTCGTCTTTATACACAAATTCGACCGAAGTATCTGTTAAAGCAGAATCCACTGACCCAAAACTAGAGAAGGTTTCGCCCGCAGCTGTATCAATGGAGATTACATAGCCACCGGCCGTCTCGTGCGTGAGCGGCAATGAAAAAGAACTCCCCTCGATTCCAGACAATGTTTGCGGAACCCCTGCATTGAGCTGCACATCGATGATCGTCAGGGTGCCCTTGGCGACATTGACTCCGAGATCGTTTGTGACCTGCAACGCGATTTCGTAGTTGCCGCTCTGGTGCACGCCCAGTTCGACCAATCGAGACCAAGGCACGACGGGGGTCGAGCCAACCGCGTCGGTAAAATTCGTGTCGCCATTCAAATCCCACGCGAACGCGAGCGTGCCGGTTCCTGGTGGTGATGTTGTGCCTGAGGCGTCAAGCTGCACAGAGCTACCTTCGACGATCGAATACGGTCCGCCCGCATCTGATGTTGGACCATCAATAATGTTGACTGTTTCGATTTGGGTGTAGTCAATCGAATCCGCCTCGCCGACGATCTTCAGCGATCCTGCAGACGGGTGGCTGGCTAAGTTTGGATCAGCCGCTCTGCCATGAGCATCAAAATTGAGGACATCGCCTGGAGATACATTTGGATCACCACCAACGATCGTGGTGTTCGGCCCCAGACTTTCCCCATCAATCAAGAACGTGTCTGCTCCCGCACCGCCGTCCAGAAGCGTTGGCACATTGGACCCGATCAGTGTTATCCGGTCCTCGCCAGTCCCCAATGATAGATCGAAGTCCTCGGCATTCTGAAAATGAACAATGAATTCACGAGGTTCGGGTGTGGTGTCGATATCGAACACTTGAATGCCTCGATTCAGCACACCTGTGATTCCGCTAGTAACATGCAGTTTGTTGTCATAAACCGCCAGTGAAGTCGGCCTTTCGCCAAGACCACGTACGCTGATGCGTTGCACGAATGAAACGTTGTCCACGTCAATGACTTTCAGAACTGCCACTGTATCTGTGTTCGCGCTCGTCACGAAGAGGAAGGAACCCGCTGCAGCTAAACTGCTGATGGGGCCAATCGAACCGAACAAACTGCCGTCGATGACATCACCACCTGGAACAACGATTCCATTTTCCAGCGGTTCAATAAACAAAGCACCGTCATCCAAGGGTGATTTTGAGTAAGCAAACTTCCCGTTGGGCGCGAAGGCGAAGTCACCGCCACCTTGTAGACCAAAGACATCAATGAATTCTCCGGTTTGCGGATCACGTTCAAGCCCAATCCACCCACGACTACCATCAACGTCCTTGAACGTCACGTAATGAATTTCTGTGCCCGGCACTCGTTGAATTCGCTCCGGCGTAAAATCTCCGAATTCCTCGACAAGAAACGAATTCAACCTCCCATTGCCAGCATCGCGTTTGAGAATCGCGATCGCATTGTCTGTCGGTGAAGTCGCATAGACGAATTTCCCATCTTCACTGATGATCAAGTCACTAACGTTTGCCAAAGAATCACTGTGAACGCCATCACGCACAATTTGTACAGGGCTCAAAAAGATCGCTAGGCCTGTCGTCTCGCTGCGCTCGAAGACCAGGATTTTGCTCTCAGAAGGATGAGCGATGTAGATGTGCTTTCCATAAATTGCAATACTTCCCTGATCAATCAATCCGGGGATCGGGACTTGCTGCAGTGGTTCACCGTTGGCATTCGAAATCCACATCGCACCGTATGTGGAACTGAGCGTATAACGAATTCCCGTGGCCTCATCGATCACCGTGACCGCAGAAACGTCATTGGGAGTCTGCTCGCCCAGAGTCCGGCTTACCTCGGCGTTGTCTTGAAGCTGGGTGATTGTCGTGATGTCTGTCGTACCACTAATCGACGCACCATTGGCAATAAACTGCTCGCCGACCCCACCACGGGTTAGTTCAGCGTCACGGCCAATCGAATCCGACATTCCTAGCGGGGCCAAATTGACGTCAAACACCATTAGCGACGGGGTCGGCGCCAACAACCGGTAGATTAGGTTGTAGTGTAGATCGTCATCAGCATCCTTATAGTTCTTGATCTCATCGTTCACAGTACTCGTCAAGGGATCTTGCGGAGTTAAAACGGTCACTTCGGACGTGTATTCGGCTGCGCCGCGGTCTCCTGACAATTCGAATACTTGAAGAGTCGCTGAACTTTCGAACGCAAATCTTTTGTTGATGGTTTCGCTGCCTTTTTCAACGTTATTGCCACCTGAATACCAGAGCTCCTGACCGTTGATCTTGATAA
Organism: Rhodopirellula sp.; assembly: GCA_041740155.1. Classification (GTDB taxonomy): domain Bacteria; phylum Planctomycetota; class Planctomycetia; order Pirellulales; family Pirellulaceae; genus Rhodopirellula. Next base: position 27,327 of record JBGSMN010000360.1, on the reverse strand, counting down.
TGACTTCGTCATCACCAGGAATGAAACCGGCGTCGTCATTCGTATCGATCGCTTCCAAAACTAAGATTTCGGCGATCGACGAAGTGCCCGGGTTTTTAAAGGATGCCACAACACGGCCGTCTTCGCGCACGATCACCGAGGTCACTTCGGGATCACTGAGTCTCGCCGAGCCGTAGTCAGCCAGTGGAGAAAGACTCGTTCGATCAAATTTGCGGACGCCAGCGGACGTTGCCAAAAACACATCTTCACCGGAGATGGCAATATCGTTCACGGTGTAAGCCGTCGCCTGGGAGGCGACAAGTGCGAGGTCGCCCGCACCGTTAATGGTGTGTCTCTCCAATCGGCCCAATGTCTTGTTGACGACGAAGATCGAAAGCCCCGACGGCTCAACTTGTATCTTGCCATAGTCGCCCGTCAGGACCGATGTTGGTGAACCCAAAAGTTGGCCTGATTCGAGGTCGCGTTCGAATCGCGAAATCCCGTTGGCAGTGCTAAAGAAGACATATTTTCCTGCGCCGGTAACTTGACCGGATAAATCCGGAAGCTGCGTTTGGCTGCGACGGAATAGCCGGCCAGTTGCGTCGATCATTTCGTAAACGTTGATCCGGCTGTTCGCCTGGCTGGTGACATAGACGTGCTTGCTGGCTGCAACGGCAATCCCAGTGATTCCAGAATGGGGTACGATTCCGTTGTCGATTGATTCGATCCACGTCAGAGAGCCATCGGCTTCAATTTTTGACACGGTCAAATAGCTGTTCGCGCTCCCTTGGTAAACAAACCCACCATCTGCGGCTGTGGCCGTCGGGTTGATCTGCGACCCAACTGGAATGCGGTCGGTATAGTTTTCTGCGGTCAGGCTCGAATTGATTTCCGTACGTGGGGATAAAACAATTTCACCTTCGCGGATCAAGACCTGACCGTCGTCGATCGTAGCGATCTGATCGTTGGCCGATGGGTTTGAAACCGAAAGAGAGTCAGTAGCCGTACCTGCGAGAAATGAAACCGTTTTGACGCCATTGACTTCAAGCAACCGGTTTGACCCTACGAAGATCTCATCTTGATCGCGACGCCAGGCAACGTCTGATGTGTGCTGTGAGTTGTCGATGACCAACTGCTCCGCCTGCAAGACAAGCTGATCTAAGAAGGTGGCGGTTAACGGATTTCCGGGGATATTCAAAGTCACCTTGGGAACCATCACAAACACGTTCACACCGGAGTCTGCATTAATCCCATGGATCGTGACATGATCGTCCGCGTTGCCCTCGATCGTCACCTCCGTTCTATGATGTGTACCGCGAACTTCCACGGTGTCGGCTTGACCTCCGAGTGCTAGACTCAGTAATCCCAGCTGTTCATACGTAACCGGCTCGTTGGTGAGGCCCTCGACTGATGTTCCAGTCAACACGACCGACAAATTATTCACTCGCAAAGACGCATCGATCGTGAGTGACCCCATACCGCCACCACCCGACACATGCGTCGGTATTGCTGCTTGCTCAATTCTGAACGAATCATCGACTTCGGAGAGTTCGATGGCAATGTTTGAGATGCCTTTGAAGGGGTTGTTGAATCCTTGGCCGCGAACGTCGATACTCGTTTCCTTGAGCACCACGTTGTCGTCTCGCTTTGCCAACCCCTCAAATCGCAATGTGTCGGTGCCGTCACCACCGTCAACATTATCTAAATTGCTTTCGCGGCCGATGACCAAGATGTCGTCGTTTTTTCCTCCCACAAGTGTTCCCGAACCCTTTAAATCAATCAGCGTTTCCTTGCCGATGCCGCCTGTCAGTCGATCCACCCCAGCGCCTCCATCGATCTTAACCGTGATTCCGTAGTCGGCCACGGTGACATAGTCCGCATTGGATACCTTTAAGCGGTCGGCGACACTGATCGTGTCATCTCCATCCATGGCATTGATCGACAAACTAGCGGTTGGCTTAGTGATCACCAACTTCGCCGTGTTGCCCAATTGTTTGGCCGCCACAACCTTTTCGGTGATCGCGACTTGAAGTGAATCCTGTGCTGCAGTCAAGTCGATCTGCTTGTCGGCTGCATTCACTTGCTCGCTTACATTTTCAACTCTCACGTAGCTAATGCTATTTCCAGAAAACTGGATCAAATTGCCGAGACTGTGGATCACTGTCGAGGTTGACGCTCCGCTGACCGTTAGCCGATCGTTCCCCGCTCCCGCATCAACGTGAATCGTTTCGAATTCCTTGAGTTCAACGACTCTCCGCCAACCTGGCATGGTGCTGTTGGTAATGGTGACCTTGTCATTGTTGAATTTGAGCTCGATAGCATCATCTAAGCCAACGGAATCCCTGATCGTCAGCACGTCGTTTTCAATGGTCACGTCGGTAGGCTTGTTGACCTGCCAATCACCTTTGCCATTGGTATCGCGAATGTTTAGCCAAACACCAGACGGAGTGTTGGCATCGCTCTGTACTGCGTTGTAAAGCAACTCGTTCTGCAATCCATTGATTGGGCCTGCGAACATCCATTGGACACCATTGGCGTCCATCAGCTCCCCAGGCTTTATTTTCTTCCAAGCATCCGTGAACGTGCCCGATGCTTCGGACAGTTTCCATTTGTAGTTGCCGTTCTTGAGCGGAGTGACACCCGTTGTTGGATCGGGTTTGACCTCGACACCCGCCCTGTCAAAAATATTGACCGATCGCAATGCGTAGCGATAATTCTCACCACCAGCGGCAGACTTCCACCGTCGTTGATCGGATATTCCCGCCCCACCTTGAATCACGTAATCACGCCCATCAGTGCTCGCCGTGTCAGCCACGATCCGGTTCAACCCTGGATCACTCAGGTCAAAACTCCAGACCGCCCCCTTGAGCCGCTCTCCGCGATCACCTTCAGGGAGTTCGTAAAAATGATGTTCAGCTGTCGCCCCCGTGATCGCGCCAGCGACTGCGCCGAGCGCGCCACCGATATAAGTGCCCGTTAATAAAAACGTACCAACGGTTGCGCCAGCAGCCGCACCAGCAGCTGCAAAAGTTCCCGCAAGCGCTCCCTTTAAATCTCCTTGTTCACCCAGTGCAAAATCCGTTGCGATCGAGTCAGGATTGTAGCGAACCATCTGAGTCAATCCGGCTTTGGAGACACGAGGGTTTGGTTCGCCATCCTTTTGGCCATCACCATAAAACGAATTGTCGCCACCGAGCTTCTCGGGTGACTCGAATGCTGTTTCCAGGAACGTAAGTGTTGCGAGGTCCGCTTCTGTACGGGTCCCGTCAGCGCCTTGCCCATCGCTAATTCGAATCAGACGAATCCCGTCGTTGACCAAATCTCGCCTTGATTTTCCTTGCAAGTTTACCGTGTTACCGAAATCGTCGGCAAAGTCCGCGTAGAGATCTCCAAACCCTTCCTTCATCGCGTCGTAGACCACCCGCCGTGTCGTCGAAAGCGCGTTTTCGTCTTTAATATTGACGTTGATGAAGACAACTTCCTGCGGATTGAGCAGCAGCCAATCTTTGATTTCAGCGATACCCTCACTTAGCAGCCGTGAGCCACTGGGGGCTCTTGAAAGATCACCTATGGTTTCATTCTTTCCGTGAGACATGTAGAGCTTCCCATCGGCGAGCTTCCACGGATCAATCTCCAGAATTCGGATACCGATGTCCAGTTGGTGTTTCATCGAGTAGATTTGATTTGGGCCGACAATCGGAATCGCACTGAATCCGTCTTCGAGTGTGTTAAAAGCGTTGTGCGAGGCCAGGTGCATGACATTGGACTCGGGCTCATCGATTGCGATGTCCCGTTGGACCTTCAGTGCCTTCCATGTCGGCGTATCCACGAACGTCTGCACGTCGCACTGGTAGCTGGTCAGCGAACTGCAATCAACCGCCAACAGTCGGCGGTCTTCCAGTTGCTCGATGACGCATCGAGTTCGACGCTGCCTACGTTCGGATTGCTGAGAGGTGGACTTGCGCCTGCGACTGAAAAATGATTTTCGCTTTGCCATGATCCGATCCAAAACCGATGTTCGCTGTTCTAAATTGCGAATAAATGAGTAATCATGCGGGTCTCGCCCTCTGACGGAGGCAGCAGCCACCCGGCGGGCAGTATGGCCATGTACGTGATCATTACCAGTCTTTTGCCGTCGTTTTTGGCACTTATCACCCGAATAACCTCACCACACCAATAGCTTCGTGGGAGCGTCACACAAAAATTAAATTCGCGACCGATTCCTCGAAACAAGTCACACGCAATGCGCGTGACACCCTCATCGACCAGGTAAGACGCCGATGGGTTTCGACTTGTTAGAGTTCGTTTACCGGCTTGCTGGTTGGCTGTCCGAAGAGGTCGTCGCGTTGAAGTAACGACCAGCGAGGATGCGGCCGTGGTGCTCGTGGCCGCTACTGTCGACGAGCACTTTACTGTTGGAGGTGTCGTCGAGGTTGTAGATGGCAACCGCGTCGTCATCAGGTTGAAATCGCTCAGCGGGAACGAAATTATTTTCATATCGTGCACTCGCTGAAACTCGGGCTGGTCCCAGCAGACCTGTATAGCCATGCGCCAAGATCAAGGGATCTGTGTGAGTTTCCGGTATCATCTGGGGTTCACCATCGAATGGAGCTCGCCCCATCAGCTTGCCGTTGACGTAAAAGCGATGTTCACGCTTTTCCTGATCTCGCACTCCCGCCAGGTGATGCCAACCTTCGACGACGTCCTGATGCGAAAGCTGTGAGCCGATGCTCCCGCCTTCCCAACGTACATCGACAGGGCGACCGTGATCGCCAGCCGACGGCATCAAAACGAAATCGCTAATTCCCATAAAACGCCAACTCGGGAGGTTCTTTGGATCACGCCGAATCCAAACCTCAAGAGTGACCGATTTGTCGAGGAACATGCCATAAGTCACTGATTCGACAACCACGTCAGCTTGAGGTTGCAACGCGTCACCAGGAAGCTTACTTGAAAAAACAATCGCTGGCGGATCACCAGGCGCGAAGTCAACAGGCATATCAAACGATCCAGCGCCGACGATCATGCCATCCTTACCAGTGCCTGGAGAATCATCCAGCTTACCAGCGGGATCAGCCGGCTTATCGGCAGTCGTGGCGGCTTCCGGGGACGACTCGATGGGCAGTAGAGTCTGAGTGTTCCCATCGTGGTGAAGCTTAACGACGTCGTTTTCGTACGACACTTTTAATCTCGCGTGCTCGCCATCGCCCAGTCGAAACTCAGCCGTCGTAAACTGCATCTCTCCGTGCGTGATCCGCAATTGATGCTCACCCTCGGCAATCCGATACTCTTTCCCTGCGTCGTCGATCGTGTAGGTGTGATCGGCAAAGGCGATTTTCAAGGAGGGATCATTCACTTCAAAGCGAACGTAACCGCCGTCTTCGGTTCGCAGCATAAACACAATCGCGATGGCCACAAAACTCGCTATCAACAGGCCAGTGGCGACCAACGGCCCGGGGCGTCGAGAAAACTTGACTGCTAAAGTGGCGGGCTTCACTTGGGCAACCGGAACTGGTGCCATGGGGTCAGATACTTGGTGGGTCGCTGCGGGCAAAGCTGATGCTGCAGTCTCACTAACCGGATTGACGTCAACATGGCTGAACGTGTTCGCGTAGTGTGCCCGCGTCAATGTTTCGCTCGCCAGAGGTGTGATCTTGGAGTCGAATTCCAACAAGGCATCAAGATCATGACCATCGGTGAACGCAGAAATCTCGCATACAACTTCGGTCGCTGAGGCTGGGCGATCGCTGGGATCCTTTGCCAACATGCGGTCGATCAACGAGCCGAGTCCGCTGGGAAGATCAGTTCGGTACTGACCAATCGGACGTGGTGTTTTGGTTGCCATCGCCGACATTTTCTGCAGCGGCGTCATCTCAATGTCACCGCCCAGTGGCGTTCTTCCAGTTAGCAGTCGGTACAATGTCGCGCCGAGTGAGTAAATGTCCGAGCGAATGTCGACGGTATGTGTGTTGTCAAATTGTTCAGGCGACATGTAGTCGATCGAACCCATGATCTGGCCGGTCGATGTCAGTTCCTGATGTTCTTCATTGCCGATTCGTGCCAGGCCCAAGTCCAATACTTTCACAGTCGCTGGCCCTGAGCGGGATCGTGCGAGCATTAGATTAGACGGCTTGATATCTAGATGAATCATCCCATGAGCAGATGCTTCCTCCAGCCCCATGGCGGCTTGGCGAACAATCTCACATGCGTCGGCCACGCACAGCAGACCCTGGTGACGTTGAATCCTTGACAAATCTTCGCCATCAACGCATTCCATTACCAAGAACAACGTGCCATCGATTTCGCCCGCATCGGTTGCCCGAACGATGTTGGGATGATCGACTCGACCGACTGCTTTCATCTCACGGTGGAATCGAGCGACCGAATCCGAATCGCTCATGCGGTGGGGCGGTAGGATTTTAATCGCGACTTCTCTTACTAGTCGCTCGTGAACGGCGAGATACACCGTCCCCATCCCACCTCGCCCGAGTTCGCCAAGTAGTCGATAAGGCCCCAATTGTTCAGGCGCGTGTTGTCGAGCCGTGAATTCGTGGTGCTGTTTGGATGCGTCCATTGCCATGATCGTCCCCGCTTCACGAACGAATTCGATGGACGTCGGTTTCTCGGCCTCCAGTTTGTTCACAGTGTCTTCGCATTGGCTGCAATTTTCGACATGCGCCGCCACCGCAGAGGAATTGTCTGGGCCGAGCGAGCCGATAATCCACTGGGACAGCGTGTCCAATTCTGGATGAGGCATGATGATTCTCAACGGAGATTGCAGTTCGTGAGTAAAGGGTACATTCAGTTTTTCGCAGACGCGCCACAGGAAAGTTCAGATTCCTGATGGAACATCGCCTGTCCCCGCGAGCTTATCTGAGTTTTTCCAGCTCATCACACAGGCATATCGTCGCCCAATTCTTCACGTAAACGACGCAGCACCCGGTATCGGGCTTGGCGAATGGCCTGTTTGCTCATCCCCAATTGTTGAGAGACCTCGTCGGCCGAGCGATCTTCCACGACGGTCAACCAAAACGCTTGCCAAGTCGTTTCGACGAAGTCGTTTTGCAGAATCGCCAACGCCCGAGCACACAGTTCCTTGCGCACGCGCGACACGGTATCGGGATCGGAATCTTCGTAGGGTTGTTCAGGTAACTGCTGTATTTTCATCAATGCAGCGGTACCGCCCTCAGAAACGACGCGTCGCTGACGTCGGCGGTGGTAATCGATGATTTTGTGTCTTGCGATGCCCCACATCCATCTCCTCAGCGAACCCGTCACGTTGGGCGTGTGCTTGTATTGGGCGATGTTCTGCGCTACCGACGACAATACGTCCTGTCGCACATCCGCAACCTCACTCGCAGAAACTCCGGCCTGAAGAATCCAAGATTCAATGATGGGACCGTACAACAAATCGAGTCGGGACCAGTGTGCTGATTGATCCGATCGCAAGCCATTCACTAGGCTGGGCGTGGTTAAAGAACCTGAAGAGAAGCTTTCCATCACACCAAAACCCTATCAATTAAATTGAAACGGAAAACGAATTTCACCGAGCCTCACATTTGTTCTAGCACAACGTCCAGACATCTGCGACGACGAAGACAACAGCTTGTCCAGTTTTGATGTTGACCACCCACACGCGCCAGCGGTCCGCAAAAAAAGAGAGCACGCGTGAGTCCCGGTAGCCGATGTCGCGTACTTCGCGGGGGTGCGGTCACTTGGTCGATTTAGCAGCTAAGCTCCAGTTCTGATCATTGAGGATTTTTATTGAGTCTTAGTTTGCATCGAAAAAAGCGGGATTTAGGCGAGAACGCACCCCTTAGCGGGCCAAAAAACGAAATCCTTATTCCATTTGGCATTGAATTCGCTCTACACTGTATGAAACGCGTTTTCAGGTCACCTTTTCACAAGAATGGAATTCTCATGCGGATGTCAGTAGGGCTGCATGCCCGACAAAGTCAGGTGCAAAAACTCGCACCGCGAATGATCCAGTCGATGGAGATCCTGCAAATGCCCACGCTCGCGCTGCAGGAGCGAATCGAGCAGGAGATGAACGAGAATCCGTTGCTCGAGCTCGTCTCGGGAGATCCGCTCGCACCGGACGACAACGACGACGATTCACCGACGAATGATTCTCGCAGCGAAAACGAGAAAGAACTGATCGTCGATAACGATCACGATAACAAAGACGACTTTGAGCGATTGCTCAACATGGACGCTGACTCGTCGAGCAATTTTGACGACTCGTTCCGTCGCAGCGCCAATCGCATGTCTGAGGAAGCAGATCGACGGCACGATATGATGGCCAATGCGCAGTCACGTCCCGAATCGCTCAACGATTTCCTGTTGCATCAGCTCGCCGAAATGGACATCGACGATGACCTGGAGCAGATTGCCGAACGGATCATCAGCACGCTCAACGCCTCCGACGGCGGTTACTTGCGAACGCCGATCGCCGACATGCTGCCTCCTGGGCATACGAAACAGGACTTAGCTCGCGCCGAGGAAGCGCTGCGTCTTGTTCAGACGCTCGAGCCGACCGGCATTGCCGCGCGTGATTTGGCCGAATGTTTAATCTTGCAACTCGACAGTACGCATCCTCACTACGAAGAATTGCAAAAGCTGATTCGTTTTCACTTGAACGATTTGGCGGAGAATCGCTTACCTCACATTTCTAAGAAGACTGGTTTTTCGATTGAACAAATCCAAGAGCTACGTGACGACCTGCATTTACTAAACCCGAAACCTGGTGCTGCGTTTTTGGAAACTTACGTTCCCAATGTCACGCCTGACATCATTCTCGAACAAGATGAATCGGGTGAATACCGCGTGCGGTTGGACGACGATCGCGTGCCCAATCTGTACATCAGCGACTATTACCGGCGACGATTGCAGGCGCCCGATTGCTCAGCCGAAGAACGCGAGTTCATCAAACAAAAAATCAATGGCGCGCAGTGGTTGATCGACTCGATCGAACAACGCCGCAGCACGCTGACGAAAGTTTCCGAAGCGATCGTTGAGCATCAAAAACGTTTCTTGGACGAAGGGCCTGAAGCGATCGAGCCATTGAAAATGCAGCAAATTGCTGACAAGGTTGGCGTTCACGTGACAACGGTCAGCCGCGCGGTCGACGATAAGTGGATTCAAACTCCGCGAGGCATTTTGCCACTCCGCCGTTTCTTTGTCGGTGGCACACAAACGGAGGATGGAGAAGACGTCGCTTGGGATACGATCCGTTTGAAGCTGCAGGAGCTGATCGACAAAGAAGATAAGAGCAAACCATTCAGTGATGAAGCGCTCGTGGACGAGTTGCAAGCCACTGGCATGACGGTCGCGCGCCGCACGGTCACCAAGTACCGCAAAAAAATGGGTATCCCCAGCAGCCGCCAACGACGCGACTGGACGTTGACGCCGTAGCCGCTGATCGCGAGTGAGCAACTCGTTGTCTTTCAGAGCCACTAGAAACAGAGTACACTCGGCACACGTAGCTATTCTCAACTAGTTCCGCAGAAACGCGGTGACCAGTGGGGAATCGAGTGTCTCTAGTTTCTTTGGTCGAACCAGGACAACGTTCCGTGTCGGACGCTAACGAAAGCACGCATCTGGCGGACTACACGCCCGATGACCAGGGTTCGGCACAATCGCCGACGACACCTGAGAACATTGGACGCTATCGAGTGATGGGAGTGATCGGTTCGGGCGGCTTTGGTACGGTGTACCATGCCAACGATGAATCATTGGAGCGTGAAGTCGCGATCAAAGTCCCCCGACGGTTGCCGTCTGATCGTGACGATGCTACTGCGTGGAGCGCAGAAGCTCGCATGGTGGCGATGCTCGATCACCCGCACATCGTCCCTGTTTATGATGTCAGTTCGGCGGAGGCGTTTCCGTTTTTCGTCGTCTCAAAGCTGATCGATGGCGTGGACCTGCGCGAACATTTGAACCGACAACGTCCCTCGTTTCAGCAGAGCGTGGCGTGGGTGATCCAAATTGCTGCTGCTCTGCATCATGCACACGAAAAGGGGATCGTGCATCGCGATGTCAAGCCAAGCAACATCTTGATCGGGTCGGACAATCATGCGTGGTTGACCGACTTTGGTTTAGCCATTCGTGATGATGATGATGTTCGCAATACCCATCAGAATTTGTTGATCGGAACCTATTCTTACATGAGTCCCGAACAGGCTCGAGGTGAAGGTCACTTGGTCGACGGTCGTGCAGATATCTTCGCACTGGGGATCGTGCTGTATGAGTTGCTGCTTGGCATTCGTCCTTTCAAAGGCGATTCGAACGAGCAATTACTGCAGAACATCGTGCGTGCCGAACCACAACCGCTGCGACAAATCGCACCGCACATTGATGTAGAGTTAGAACGAATCTGTATGAAGACGCTCGCCCAGCGGCTTTCGGATCGCTATGACAATGGGCTTGAGATGGCGACTGACCTGCAAAAATTTGCTGATTGCAAAAGCACGGTGAATCACCAGATGGATTTTTCGTTGTCGCTTCCAGCGGGAACGACCCCTCTGCCCAAGCCCAGCGACGAACCAAGCGATGCACCGGTTGTCCCGAAAGGTTTGCGCGCGTTTGATGAAAATGACCAGAGCTTCTTTTTGAAACTCGTCCCTGGAACACGAGACGCTGACGGAATCCCAGAGATTATTCGGCGGCTCAAACTCCGGATCGAGTCGCGACAACTCGAAGACTCGTTTCGCGTTGGGTTGATGTATGGAGCATCAGGCTCGGGCAAATCTTCGTTGGTCCGAGCGGGTTTGATCCCTTTGCTCGATCAGTCAGTTCAAGTGGTTTATGTGGAGTCCACCGCAAAACATACCGAGTCGCGTCTGTTATCCCTCCTGGCACCATTGTTGGCACCCCGGTCAGGCCGTCCGAATCAAAAGCGATCGTTAGTCGATGTCATGGCGGCGATTCGCAAAGGAGCGGTCCCTGGCGGCAAGAAAGTCGTCGTCATCTTGGATCAGTTTGAACAATGGTTGCATGGCCACTCCATCATTGAACACACTGAATTGCTCAACGCGATCCGTCAGTGCGACGGCATTCATTTGCAAGCGATGGTGTTGATCCGCGACGACTTTTGGATGCCAGCAACGCGATTCTTCCACGAGCTGGACATTCGATTGGTTCAAGATGTTAATAGCACGGCGGTCGATCGTTTCAATTTACGACATGCTCGATACGTGTTGACGGAATTTGGTCGTGCCTATGGATGCTTGCCCGACGACGCAAGTGAGATGACCAACGAACAACGACAGTTTGTTCAGCAACTTGTCGATGCGGTTCAGGAAGACGGCAAAGTGATCTCGATTCACCTCGTTGTTCTCGCACAAATGTTGAAGAGCAGTGAATGGAACCTGAAAACGCTCGCTCAGTTCGGTGGTGCGGAAGGCGTCGATCTCAATTTTCTCGACGCAACGTTCAACGATTCGATTGCATCCCCGCATCACCGCTCCATGAAAGCGGCGGCACAAGCTGTGTTGGCAGAACTGTTGCCTGAGGTGGGGACCAACATCAAGGGGCAAATGAAAGATATCTCACGGTTGCGTGAAGTCTCTCATTTGAACGCACGTGATTTTGAAGAACTGGTCGCGGCGCTCGATCAAGAGTTGCGGATGATCACACCGACCGTGTCTGATGATAGTAGCGATGATAGCTCACCGTTGTCGTACCAATTGACTCACGATTTCCTCGTCCCACCACTGCGTGAATGGCTAACTCGCAGCGATCGGCAAACACCTCGGGGCCGCGCCAAACTGCGACTGCAAGAACTCACTCAGTATTGGCGTCGGAAACGGGAGAGTCGTTTCTTGCCAAGCAGTTTCGAGCATCTTCGCATCTTGACGCTCACGAGTGCGTCCGAGCGTAGCGGCGATGAACAGGAAATGCTCAATGCGGCGACGCGATACTATGGAGCGAGTTGGGCGGTGTGGGCCGTGCTGGCCGCTCTGATCGGCTGGGGAGCGATGTGGACTAGCGAGCGGGTCCAGGACAACTTGAGGCAACGCGAAGTCCAACTCGGTGTTCAGCGTTTATTGGCTGCCGATATTGATCACATCCGCGAGTCGATCGAGGATTTGCAACCGATCCGCGAGCAGGCTGCACCGTTACTGCGTGCAATTGTTGATGACCCCACTCGATCCGACGACGAGGTGCTCCGCGCTCGTTTGGCGTTAGTCGACAGTGATCCAACACAAACTCGACAATTGATTGATTCATTAGTGGTTGTCGATGTTGATCAGGTGATGCTGATTTGCGATCGCTTGCATTTGCGAAAGAAATTGGCGACGGAACTGCTCAGTAGCGTCGTGCAATCGCATGACATTGACGAGTTGGGTTGGTTACGAGCCGCCTTGGCTCTGGCGCAATTCGATCCGCAGAACTCGGTGTGGGAGCAGCTCAGTGATCGATTGGCGCGAACGATCGTGAATCAACGCACTCCACTTGTCGTCGAATTGGCTCCAGGATTTTCTGCCATCGCGGAATACCTCCGCAAACCGACTCAAGCGTACTTTGGTGCGAATCAACGCGATGATGTGCGGCTCAACGCGGCGATCATGTTGTCGAAATGCCTTCAACCCACCGATCGTGAATTGAGCAATCTATTGAATATCGCGACGACGGATCAGTTTGAACTGTTATTGCCTGTCGCGGAATCCAGTCCAGAGCCGGTCGTTCGAGAACTACTCAACGAGTTGACAAAATCCGCACTGCCAACCTGGCCCAGTCCTTCCAATCTCGACAACGATCCATCGAGCGATACTCAGCTCGCTAACCTCGACGAGGCGACGCGTTTACTCATTGAAAACTACGAAGGCCTTGCCGCGTCAGCGTTTTTCCTCTGTCAACGAATACCGCTTGATCAATTCGCGGTGCTTGCCGATCAAGTCCAATCGTGCGGGTATCGACCTAGTTGTGTTCGCGCCTATTTGTTCAATGGAAATCAGTTCGTATCGGCGATTTGGACTCGTGACAACCTCACCTGGGAGTTCACACGTCATGAGAATTCCGACGATGTCGCTGACACGCAAGCTCGGTTGAAAGAACAATCGCTTTTCCCAACGGATATCACCGTCATCCCTGCGGTCGATGGCAGTCGTGATTCAATCGAGTACGGCGTGCTATGGACCGGGGCGCTTGATTCGATGATTGATTCACGAATCTATGTTGGTCTCACTGAAGTTGAGCATCAGAGCCAGGGATGGGGACCATTGGCTGAGGGCGGCTATGTACCAAAGTCAAATTTGAAAGTTCGGTATGCCGACGGGATGGACCGTTATAGTTCTGTTCGTTGGCGTACGATCGGTCATCCGCAATGCGAGGACGTGTGGAACGACTCACAGTTCAGCTACGACTCGCGGGTACTCGATGGCTGGCATCAAACCGATGTGCGCATGAACCCGGTTGGTGAGTTTGATGAGCAAGATATTAGCTATGCTGCCGTGTGGTGGAACGGCGGCGCGATGGAGTCAGAAGCACTTTCTCGGATCAACCATCAAGAGCACCTCGCTCGCTGCCGAGATTTTGTTAATCGCGACTTTCGGCCTGTCAGTATTTCACTGGTGTCTGATGATCACACCGACAATCTGATGGCCGCCTCGGTTTGGCATCGTCCCATTGTATCTGATGATGCGAAAGATGAACTCGCCAGTCGTCAAGCCAATGCTGTGATTGCTCTGTTGCGACTCGGTTCACCGGAGAGTCTGTGGCCACTCCTTCAGAGCAGTCCAGATGGTCGATTGCGTTCATTCTTGATCGACCGCTTGGCATCGTTTGGGGTGAACCCGCATGTGCTGTTTGACCGACTGATGATTGAACCCAACGAATCACGTCGGTTCGCAATCATCGCGGCGCTCGCCGAATATCGTCCAGAACAACTCCCTCCCTACTCATTGTTTGAACTACGTAATCAGATCAGCGTGTGGGGCACAACGCAGTCGTCCGCCGCGATTCACTCCATCTGTGAGTTTCTGTGTCGTCGTTGGAACTGGCATGATGTCCTCGCTGAGATCGTGCGTACTCCAGGACCGTCGACCGATTCGTCGACAGACGGCCCCACTTGGCATCGCAACAGCCAGGGGCAAACGATGATCGAAATTATAGGACCGGTGGAATTCCGCATGGGTTCTCCAGGGCACGAAGCGTTTCGCGATCACAATTTGGAAGTCTCCACTCGCTATCGCATTCCACGCAGCTTCGCGATCAGTGCAGCCGAAGTCACAGTCGCGGAATTTCAACGATTCAATCCGGCGGCGTTGTACGCGACGCAGTACACGCCAAGTAATGATTGTCCGATCACAGCAGTCGATTGGTACACTGCAATGATCTATTGCCGCCGGTTGAGTGAGGAAGAGGGGATTACCGAAGACCAAATGTGTTACCCACCGATCGAACAGATGCGAGCTCAACTAGATGCTACCGATAGTTTCACCGTGCCCGATAATTTTCTGCAGCGCACGGGATATCGCTTGCCGACCGAAGCGGAATGGGAGTACTGCTGTCGTGCCCTAACGATCACACCGCGATCATTCGGCAATGCAGCGGAGTTACTACCCAAGTACGCATGGACGACTGAGAGTTCAACTGTTAATTCGCAAGTCAGCTTTCATCCGGTCAAGCAACTGCTGCCCAATGGTTTCGGTTTGTTTGATACGTTGGGCAACGTGATGGAGTGGTGTGAAGTATCACCACCCCGGAACTATTCGTTGCCCGTCGTCGTGGACGACCAGATCGAAAAAAGCCGATCGCGAGCGGATGTTAATTACCTGCGTGGTAGTGCGGTCTTTTACGTTCCCACGACGATGCGAAGCGCCAAACGCGAACAATCTCGTACCGTGGCTCAGCATCCGTACATGGGCCTGCGCATTGCCCGCACGTTGCCACAAGGTTCCGTTGTATCGGAATCCGTCAAAACTAAAGAGTGAGTCTACATTCTCACTGTGCCAACGACCAATGACCGCTCCAGATTTTGAATTGCACAGCGTCCGCACCTTACGCGACAAAATCTACTGGGCCGAGAACAACCCGCATCATCGTTGAAAGCGTCCGCTTGTTTAAGGTCTGGCTTCAATGACGCCACCGTCTCATTCGATTTGGCACTTTGGCGAGTGACATGGCGTCTACCCTCCGTGTTGTGATCGTGCGATTCGAGCCCACAGAGTGCTGACGCAAAGTTGCCAAAAGCTCTGACCCTTAACCGAAATTCAGTGGAAGGCAGTTTATGCACAGTGCGGAGGTACAATGATCAAGATCAGCCCAGACAGCATAGTGCCCGGAATCGTATGCGGCGTCAACAACCTTCCCGGTGCGGATCGTTTATTCTTCCTCGATCACTCCCGCATCCTTCAGAGCCTTTGTTTGTTGCGCTGCGGACACTTCTGGGTTTGGCATCGTTTCACCCGGAAGTTCGCCGCGAATCCAGCGGATGGCTGCCACAGTGGAATTGAGGAATCGTTTGTCGGTCCAAGTAGATTCATTGTGGCCGAGATTGTTGAAGTAAACTTTTCCTTCGCCCCATGATCGGCACCAGGCAACAGGAACGTGACGGACTTTCAGTTTTTCGACGTCTTTGCCAGCTTCCTTTATCGAGACAAGTTCGCCTTTCACGCGGCATTTTTCTAGATTGAGGCTCATCAGCACGCGAACGTTTTCGGGAACCCAATTGTAGTACCAGTAGATTTCGTCTTTGATTTGGAATTCGCTACCGAACGACTTCATCGCCGCATGATCTGGATCGTGAACAGAGATGGTTACCGTTTCGCCAGCCGTCCAGGGATGTCCATCGAAAGTTCCACCACAAAGATCCCAGTGCCATTGATGCTGCGGATTCCTCGTCTTATAGGTGTCTGCGGCAGCGTGAATTCCGATCCAGCCGTGACCTTTCTGCTTTAACCAGTCGTTCAGAAAATAGTCGCGAGCTTCGTCGCTGATTGCCAGTTCGCCGGAGGTATAGAAAATCACCACGTCGAAGTTTTGCAGATTCTCCTTCGTGTAGTCAGCCACCGTATCCTGCGTGCAGGTGACCGAGAACAAACCGGACTGCTCACCAAGCTGAGTCATGGCGACTTCGCCTATGGCGAGATCACGTCGGGTGCCGTCTCGCTGATCACGATTGACCACGTCGTGTTTGAAGCCTCGACTTTGTGTGAACATCAGCACGCGGGTCTTTGCGGACCTGGTGGCATTTGAGACTGCGGACTGAACGGTGGGCTGGATGACATCCGCACCGGGAAGGACGAGATTGTTGAATCGATCCACGGGTTCTTTCGCTGACCATGCGATTCCGCGCAGCAGTAACACGCGGAAAAGCGGATCGTCGAATGTCCATGAGTAGTGGCCAGGGATGGAGACGAAGATGCGGCCTTTGACTTGTTCGAGCGACCAGAACAGCGGCTGTGGCTGGTTCTATTCGTTGGCCCAGCCAAGAACTCGGTTGTCGGCAAGTTCTCCCGTGAGATTCCAATAGCTCTCATCGACCAGCCTGAGTGTCGTAAAACCCCGCGAGACAGGATGGTCCGGGTCATGATTAAAATGCAGTGTCAACGGACCGTGGCGGAACCTCGCACCATTGCCCCACGCAAGTGAGATTCGTTTGGCGAACCCGGGTGCATCCCGTTGTCCGTCGACGGCATAGTGGACGTAAACCAAACCGCCATCGCGTTCCAGAAATCCATCAACAGCAGCGGCCCGCTGTGCGTTCCACTGTCCTCGCTGATAGAACACTATGACGTCTGCTCGTTCAAACTCCGCCGGGTCCGGCCATTCCATCGCGGTGACGATCTCGACGTTTTGGCCGATTGACAGTAACTCACTCCACGCTTTCAGCCATGCGGGATAATCATGTTCATCGGGGCCGTGGTCTTTCGGTCCCGCAACGAGAACAATTCGCAGAGGTCGCCAGTCCGATGGCGGTTCGGGTGCATCGGCAAGGATGGCATTCACTTCCGTGATCGAGCGAGACACTGGTCGCGGGACGCCGATGTTTTCGCGCGGCATGGTTGGACCCGGCGTCAGCAGATACGTCAAAAGATCGCGAGTTTGTTCCGGATTGAAATTCTTCAATAGTCCCTCCGGCATAATGGAGACGGGTGTCGTGACTCCGAACATCGTCATTCCCAGTGTAGGCCGAGTTGATCCCGCCCGACGGGTATGCTGCACCATCCCGGCCATCGCGTGAGAGGCATTCGCGAGAACGACTTCAGAGATCGCGTTCAAACCGGCAACATCGACCACCGAATACATCATCGTGATGTCACTGCAATCGATGTATAGCCCAACATCGCCGCTTGCGACTGTGGAGACCATCAGCTTGGGCAAGCCAATCGGCAACGCTCGCATCGCCGTCGTAATCAATGATGTCCCACCACTGCCACCCAGTCCGATCACTCCAGAGATGCGTCCGGCTTTGACTTCCGCCGTCAGAAAATTACGCAGTGCATCGGCCATCAGGTTTATCGCCCTCCCACGATCCGAGGTATCGCTCGTTGTTGATGCCGTCTCACCTGCGGCCAGAACCTCCATTCGCGAAACGTCGGGCTGTATCAACGGCGCAGCCAGAGTTCCCACATCGACCATTTTTACCTGGGTTCCGGCAGCGCGTAGCACGTCAGCGACAAAGGCTAACTCCGCTCCTTTCGTATCCATCGTGGCGATGGCGTAGACACATGAATTCATAGAAAAACGGATTCCATTGAAAACGCTGAAGTGACGAATAGTGGACATGGCGATTTTTGTGCCAACGACAGTTTCGTATCCCAATACATTTTGATTTGCCAAGTAATTTGCTGGATAAATTCTTAAGAATGCCAAGTTCTAGCACGACAAATTGCGTTAGAGTGTTACCTTGGTGGCGCAAAGTAGCGCTTACGCCGCGAAACAACTCACGCGCGGCGATGTTGGCAATCGCGAAGGCAAATCAAACCAATGGCTTCCATACGAGATCTCATTCAGGCGGACACGGTCGAGCGACCGGTGTTAGCTGTCGTTGCGGGCTCTGGAATGGTGGCTCGGTGTGCTGCCGATGCCGGAGCGGATCTGATCATGGCCCTTAACGCGGGAGTGTATCGCAATCATGGCATGGGAACGTTGGCGGCATTCATGCCCTTTGCAAATGCCAATCATTAGACTGAGGATCTACTTCGTTATCACCTGTTGCCGCAATCACTATCGATTCCGGTCATTGCTGGAGTTTACGCGGCTGAGTCCGAGTCGTTGGTTGATGAGTATCTGCGTCGGTGGAAGAGCTGGGGCGTGTAGGGCGTCGTCAACTGGCCTGCAATAGGATTTATGACGGCAGGTATCGTCAAGCCATCGAAGCCGGTACCGCCTGCGAAGCTGCAATGTTGCGACGCGCCAAAACGCTTGGGTTGACCACGTTTGGTTTCGCGTTAACCGCAGATGAAGTCCGCGAGTTTCTGGACGCAGAAGTCGACGGACTTGTTCTGAATCTGGGTCTGACTCAAGAGTTGCAGGATGTTCGAGAACGACGTGACCGGATTCAGCAGTCAGTCTCTCAACTTAATGAAATGCTGGAGCTTGTCAGTGTCACTTCAAGACGTCCACTCTGCCTAGCTTTCGGAGGTCCAGTCACGACGTCTGATGATCTCGAAACGCTCGTTCGACAAGCCCGAGTGCGCGGCTTCGCAGGTGGATCGGTCTTTGAACGTCTGCCGGTTGAGACGGCCATCACATCCACGATCCGACGCTTTCGGCGATCAATGACGTCGATTGATCACGAACAGAAATCTCGTGGTTTCGGACCAATGATTGGCCGTAGTTCGGCGATGCAAGATGTCTTTGATCTGGTTCGACGTGTGGCTCCACAAAACGTCAACCTTTGCATTGAGGGCGAAACAGGGACCGGCAAAGAACTCGTCGCGACACAGATTCATTGCTTAAGCCCTCGCAGCGGACATCCGTTGATCACGCTGAATTGCGGCGCCATTCCTGATTCATTGCTGGAAAGCGAACTGTTCGGCCATGAGAAGGGAGCCTTCACCAGTGCGGACCGCCGTCGCAGAGGAACGTTCGCACTCGCGCACAAAGCAACCCTTTTTCTGGATGAAATCGACTCGATCGCCGCATCACGTGTATAATCTGAAAGGACGGCGGTTACGAAAGTAGCCGCCAATCCCACATGCTTTGGGAAAGCACCAGAATGCGATCAATCTTCCATCGTGGAGGATATACTGTCAGCGGACCGCAGTTCAATTTGTTCACTTCACTTCATTCCACTTTGAATTGTTGAATGAACGTGAATCATTCAAAGCTCCAGTTCACGCTGAATCGAAACAGCGAATTAAACGTCTGCCAAAGCATCTTGATTGATTGTCTTGGCAAGCTCACTGAGCTTTTTGTCGGCGGCTTCTTCTTCGTCGATATTTTGCTTGAGCAACTTCAACGCTTGGTCGTATCCGAGAGCTTCGGCCCAGGTACACAGTGTGCCGTACGTGGCAATTTCGTAGTGCTCGACCTTTTGGGCGCACGCGATAATTACCGCGTCCTTGACAGCCGGTTCGGCCTCTTCCTTAAGCATCTCTTCCGCTTCGGTGACCAACCCTTTCATGGCTTCGCATGTCTTGGCCCGAGGTTTTTTTCCGGTGTCGTCAAAGGCCTTCTCCACCCGTTCGACCTGCTTCTCAGTTTCTTCAAGGTGATCTTGCAAGGCGGTTGCCAGTTTCTCCGATGATGCTTTTTTGATCATCTTTGGAAGGGCTTTGACCAACTGTTTCTCGGCACTCAACGCGTCACGCAGTTCGTCGTAGAAGGCATCGGCGAGTGTTTTCATTGACATTTTAAGGTTCCTATGAAATGGAAGGGGAGGAAGTTGATGCTGAAATGGCCAATCAGACTTCAAACAGCCTTTAGCAATTCGCGGACCAACCGCATCGAGAAACCGAAACGTTGACGAACTCCTTTTCTTGGTACAAGGGCAATGCTTCGCGTCGCTTGAATTGGCGCGTCGTGACGGAGATGGTGCTGCCTGAAGAAAGGAGGGCAGAGGGGCCACCCACTTTCAACCAACTGCCTAGCTGGACAGCGCAAGGTTGATGGAAAGTAGCGTGTTTACTTAACCCGACGCGTAAGCGAGGGACCTTACCCATATCGTTTCCTCGCTTACACTTCGAGCTATGATTTTCATCAACCTGGCGCTATCCAGCCAGGAGGTCTCCGCCAATACTGGAAACTCATCAACACCCGCATTTGCTCA
Source organism: Rhodopirellula sp. (assembly GCA_041740155.1). Lineage (GTDB taxonomy): Bacteria > Planctomycetota > Planctomycetia > Pirellulales > Pirellulaceae > Rhodopirellula. The sequence continues at coordinate 7,127 of JBGSMN010000360.1, read as the reverse complement.
TTCCTGCCGATGGACGTAGTCACACGCCGGCCAAGCAGCGCATCAGCGAAACAGAATTTCAGCGATGTGGATGTCACCGCCGTTCGCGATCTGTCGATCGGCATATGCACGAACAGCCTTGTTGATGCCCGGCAACTCAGGGATGACAAGAAAACCACTCCAATCCGGACTACGTATTGCAACAACTCCATCAGGAGCGAGTACGCGACGGATCACTGCAATCGCCCTTGCATGATCCGAGATGGCCACTGTTCTACGCGCCATCAGGTTGCTCGCTGTAAGCGTATATCCCGGCTTGTAAATATCAATGTTGTTCATTCAGTCGAGGTTTCAGTTCGATGGCAGAACGCCGACAACCACCGTGTTCAACTTGAATCGCTTCCTGGTTTCTACTGCGAATCGGGAGCACTCAAGTTTCGCCACAGCGGAGCGGAATGCATCGGTCGCGATTATGAGAAGATCGAGCAACAAGCCTACCCGCCGATGTCACCGTTGGCTCAAGCTGACCTGCTTGCGAAAGCGGCTGAGCACCAGAACCAAATGTTCGCCAAGCTTCAGCCGAAGGTTGATGCAATACTGAACAATCCAAACGATCCACGCGCGAACATGATGCAGCAACTTTTGGGGACGTTAGGCGGCGTGCCATCCCCTCATGAAATTGACTCGATGCGTAAAGACATCCTCGCTGGTACCGAAATATCTCAGCCGGAACGCAATTACAACGGCATTGATGTCAATTCACTTGATGACCAAGACCCGCCTGTGGAAGCAGCAAAATGGCTGTCCGATAACTTCGAGTCGTTAATTCCTGGTTTCATTGAGGCTGCGAAATACGCCTACTCAATATTGGAGGAGGAGAGTCTGGGCGAAACTGAAGAATCCGCCTACATCGTCGCCGATCCGTCCGACCAAGACTATCTGGACCGCATTCGCATTCTGTCGGTTGAGATAGGTGCGAGCCGCCGATACGTTTTTTCTCTTGAAGCTCCGTCCTCGCACCTTGAAGAACATGGCATGTACGCGGTTTTCGAAGAGTCGAAATTGTTGGGCTGTGGCGAATACGACATCGTCGAAGAGCTTGAATATGGTGAGTTCGGTGACGACGAGGACTAAATAGTCGCGCTAATATGTGGCGAACCAAGCTATGCAAAGGAGCGAAAATGGCGTTCCGGTTTTTCGTCCACCCGGTTTTTCAGCGAATTCAAAATCATTCGCGGCATTTCCGCCCGCTGATCGCCAGCGTTACCAGAGAGGTCTGCTCATGAAGCTTGTTGGCCAGGTCGTTCCATCTACGCGATCTGAGGTAATCCCCATTTGGATTGGGCTAGCTGTTGTCGGCGCCTTTCTGCTTCCATGGATCGCGATCGCGATCGGCTGCATCATGGTTGGGATCAACGATGTTCGTTGGGTCGAAAATAGGAAGCATCGAGGACATACTCGCGGTTACTTGATCAAATTTAGCGACGGGAATGGTATCTATGTGTGTCGGTCGCTAAGCAGTTCCGATGTACTTGCAAACGCGTTAAACAACGTAGTGAAGAATCGGTCGACGACGCTCGCCTAAGTCAGGTCGATCCGAAACATGCCGTGAACCGGAGTCGGGCGATTGGAATTGGAGAATCTTTCGTCGCCGCCGGGTGGAACGGTTTGTTAGTTGCGGTAGCTGAATCCTTCGTGCGTTACATAGTTTAGACGTCCTATGACAAGATGCACCATCCTCTATTTGCTCGCTGCCGCCGCGCTGACTGCGTTGCATTTCGCTGCGTTTTGTTCCGAAGCTTCCACTGGCGCTTCTGATTGGGCCGAGTTTCTCTTTTTGACACCATAGGCAGTTTGTTGCCTAATTCACAACCGCTTACGATTAACGATTCCGTTGGCGATGGCGACACACTATCTGCTGACCGCCATTTGGACGTTCTTTGTCGGTGTTGGTCAGGCCGTTGCAATTAATAGCTTCGTCACTGCGAATCCTCGAACCGACCGCAATTTTCAACTCAAGGTTTTTTCCAGTGCTTGGAACGATACCGTCGATATGCTCGGATGGGGTATCGTCCTGGCTTCCGTATACGGCTTGATTTGCTACACTGCAGTCGCGGCATCAAGTAGCCAGAATCAATCGGCTTCGCACATCACTTCGCAAGATGACCGCGAACCAGCCGATGGACCGGAATCGCCGAACGGTGCGTTTTGACAATGGAAAGACATTGCGGCGACTGCGGTCATCGCCAGCGCCAGGAACGATGGTCAAAGAGTAGGCGAACACCCGTAGTGTTTTGGTTTCGCCGATCAGTCGTAGAACATCGTTGATCGAGAGCACTTTCGGGTTCGTATTGAGATTCTGCAACTTAAGCATTTGGAAGATCCGCGCAGTGTCAACCATGCCAGCACTGTGCCCCCTCCTTCGCGTACGCCTGAACGGCGTCGCTCGACATCCCCCATAGCAAAGCATTGAGGGAGGTGGTGAGAAAGCCCGAAGTTAACGCTGACGCTCTCGCCTCACCAAAAGCGTCCATTTGATAGTATTGAAACTAAACACCTGTCAGAACACCATCGCCGCAGAAATCGGGGTTACCAAACGTCTTTTGCGGGAACCCCATACGCTCGGCGAGCGTTAACAAGAAACGATTGTGTGACACCTTTTTGAAATCAATCGCACGGTCACCGGCAATTCCCAAGCCGCCACCGACGAGCACAAACGGGATGTTGTCGCGGGTGTGCGAGTTGCCTCTACCAAGTTCATTTGTCCACACGATCGTGGTGTGATCGAGCATCGAGCCTTCACCGCCTGGTTCCGGTGTCTCTTGCAACCGTTTAGCCAAATGCGCGACTTGCTCACAGTACCACGTATTGATCTTGATCAACTTCTCGTAAGAATCCTCGTTGCTGTCTGGTTCGTGTGACAATCCATGGTGGCCGTCGTCAATGTCGAGCCAACGCATACGAGCACCCCCGACACTGTTGGTGATTTGCAGCGTGGCGATGCGGGCAAAGTCAGCGGCAAATGAATTCACCATCAACTCGATCTGCATCCGCGTGATCTGCGGCATGTTATCGTTCTGGTCTTCGATGTTCGGTGGCAGTTCCGGGACCGCATGTCCAATCGTATCGGACTGCGCCGCCAATTCCACTTTCAGGTCTTGTTCGACCTTGCGCACAAGCGCTTGGTGTTGTTGCAGTAGATGACGATCCTCGGCACTGACCATCTTTTCAAGTGTTTGGAAATCGTCCGTAAGCTCGTCGAGCACGCTGGCGAGCAGTTCACGGTTTTTCGCTTGCCCGTACAACTTGTCAAACATCTTGTATGGATCGTCGATCGGAGCGACAGGTTGGTTCGGGCCGCTGTAGGACATGCGTGTCCACGTGTCGGCGCGATCGGGAACCATCACACCGAACTCGAGTGAACCAAATCGGGTGCGCGTCTTCGCATCGGCTTGCAATTGATTCTTGAGGAATTGGTCAATGCTGATGCCCTGTGACCAACCCGCGGGCGTGTCACTGCCGCCTTGGATATCACCGGGGAATAACTCGACGCCCGTCAACAAGCAACCGATACCACGCATGTGCCCGTCGCCGTCGCCCTGGATTTGATTGCACAAACCGTGCATGGTGACGGTTTGACTGCGAAACGGCTCGATCGGTTTGAGAATGCGTTTGAACTCGAGCGAGGCTTCGTTTTGATCCTTGCCGATACTGGGCCAGAAGTGATCGGGGATCACACCGTTGGGACTGAACACGATCACCAACCGTTTTCGACCGGCAGCTTCGGCACCCAACGCGAGACTGGGCAGATTCATGGCAAAGTGCGTGGCAGCGGCACTGATGCCGGTTTTTTGCAGGAAGCGACGACGTGAGGTACGCATGATTTTTGGTTCTCGGTTAATGGTTGCTAGTTGCTAGTTGCTAGTTGCTAGTTGCTGGCGACAGCGATTTCGATCAGGAGCTGGCGGATATTGAAGCCGGAATCTCGGAATTGTTTGGTGAGCGTTTCATGCCGGTCGGTTCCGTAAGCGGCGATCGGTTGTTTGACCATGTACTGGAACACTCGCGATACGAACGCCGATTGAGCGTCCTCGCTCGCGGCAATGTAATCACCCAGTTCACGTGCTGATTGGAAGCGAATTTCTTCGTCCATGCGTGTCGTGTAGGAACCGGTGGCGTCGATTGGTTTGCCGTTCTCTTGTTGGCGAAAGCGACCGACAGCGTCAAATTGTTCCAGCGAGTACCCCAGCGGATTGATCTTCGCGTGACAAATTTGACAGCTCTCGGGACTGGTTTGCAACTCGATACGCTGCCGAGTCGTTAAATCGGGATGCAGGTCGGGACTCAGCGGTGCGAAGGCTGCATTGGGCGGGCGGAGCGTTCTGCCCATCACATGTCGAATCAAGAACACACCACGGTGAATCGGTGAACTGTTGCGGTGATGGGCAAACTTTGCCATCACGAGCGGATGAGTCAGCACGCCGACATGTGCATCGGCGTCGGCGACGGTGCGAGTCAAATTGCTAGCGGAACCTGTTTGGCCAGACGTTTCACCGGAGTCGGCAGGTGCCCATGCGTCACCATAAAACTTGCTCAATCGTGGTGTCGTCAGGGCCCAATCGGCAGCGACCAGTTGACGGTAGTCACTCGCCTCGCTCCAGACGACGGAGTCGATAAACGCGTTAAGTGAATCCCGGAGATCGCTGACCAGAGCGGCGTCAAAACCGGGAAAGAGTTCTTCGTCTTTTCGCAAATCGTCTGTCGGCGAGATCTCCAGCCAGTGATAAAACATCTCACGAACTTTGGCTCGCGTCCGTGCGTCGTCGACGAACACGTTCGCCAGACTGCGAATGCGGTTCGGATCGGTCGACGGTTGTTTGTTGATTTCGTTGATCAGCCACTCGTCACCTGGCAAGCAATCATGCAGCGTTAACGCCACGCGGCTGGCGGCCTGCCACGCTTCGCTGCGGTCCGCATCGAGACTGGGGTAGAGATAGCGAGGTGATTTGATCGTGAGCAATACTGCGTGACGTATTCGATCTGTGTCGTCTTTATTGGCTGCGAAGGCGGTGTTGACGATGCGTTCGGTCGCGGGCGAGTCGACAGGCACACGATGGGCGACGGCGATAAGTTCGCGGAGGAATCGACGCAAGAGATCTTCGCGACTGAGTTTGTCTTTCTTGTGACGATTTTGATAATCGTCCCACAATTCATCGATGACTTGGTTGGCGAACTCCAACGCAGCGGACGTGACGGCTTCATCCCAGGCCGAGTCGACGGATATCCCACGGGGAAAACCGTAGGTGCGATCGTCGGGAGGCATTTGAGTTTCCAAACGCAGGGCAGCAGGCACCCAGCCGGGGACCCAGTGCTTGGCGGGCACGATCTCTTCCACGCCACCAGGCGGAATCCATGAAATCGAAATGCTCGATGGTGGCGTTTCGCCTTTGCGTTTGCGTTGTTTGAAATCGATGCGAATGGGATAGGTGCGTCCGCCCGTCAGGGTCAGCGTACGGCGGAACTCATCGTGTCCTTCGGATTGCACGTGGTTGTCGATCAGTTCATTTCGATCGTGACCGAATTTGCAGATGAACGAGGTCGTGCTACGGACGATGATTTCATATCGTCCAGTCTGTTCCACACGCAAACCGCCATTCCAGTGGATATAAAAATTCTCTCCGTCGATGCCAGCGTCTTTACCGTCGGCATGTTTGGGGCCATCGAGTTTGAAATCAAAATCGATTACTGGATCGATGCGCTGAATCTTTCGTGCGTCATCTTTCCACTGCATGCCGTTGAAGTAATTCGCTTCGAGGCCGTGTTGTGATTGTCGCTCGCTCCATTTATCCGTGCGGATGTTTGCGAAATGACCGTAGAGATCCGATAGCGAACTGCGAAGTTGATTGCCGGTTAGTCGTTGCAATGCTTGGCGAGGCGGTCGATTGCGGATCTGCGCCGCTTCGCTGTAGAACTGATGGTGCATGAACGATGCCACCGCTTCGGCCTCAGCCCCGACGCACTCATCGGGATCTTCCTCAGGCATCGTTTCGGCAATGATCTCCGCCAGTTCACCGATCGACGCATCGCCGATCAAAGGATCGGGATAAAACTTTTCGACGCCCTGTCCTTCGCTACCGTGACAGCTAGCACATTTCGTGCTGAAAATTTTCTGGCCGATTTGATACGTGGCATCCATCTCGTTGTCTTTGCTAGCAACTGGATTGGCAACCGCGCTACTGACGCTCATGAACGTGCTAGCAGTGAGAACAACCAGCATTATGAACGCGAAAATGATTCGATTCATGGACATGATGTTCGATCGCAAACGCAGCCGTTAATCACGGTGACGTTGCGAACTCGCTTCGATGGAAGGAGGGAATGGAGGTGTTGAAAGGCGGGAGGGTTTATTAAGAAAAAAGATTTTCTCAATGGATTTGGATTCAACACCGGGAGGAAGTTGTATTGTACGCCAATCACCGCAGAAAACCACCGGTTTTGCAAAGAAGATGAAGCACAGATCAATCTTGACCTAGTTTACCAAACTGCTAGAATTCTGGAATATTGGTAAGCCAGGGAGGACAGGTTGCTTATGCCGCTTGCGGGTCGCACGTGTTCTGCAGTTGTTTGCGAGCTTTACGTTCGTGGAAAGGTTTTAGGGCTGCGTGCTCGACTGCGTGGCATAAGTGCTAGTGCATCGTGCCCGAGGTTTTGCTAATTGAAGTGAGTCAGTGAAGGTGGGATATCTCAAACCTTCGCTTTTACAGGTAATGGTACTACCCCACAGGGAGGATGGTTCCGGCCATGACCAAGAAAACTGTTTTTACGACTGGCGAAGCTGCAAAAATTTGCAAAGTCAGCCAACAGACGATTATCCGTTGTTTCGATAACGGTTCGCTCAAGGGATTCCGTGTCCCTGGCAGCAAGTTCCGTCGCATCCCACGTGAGCAGCTTTTTATGTTCATGAAGGACAACGGCATCCCCACCGATGCTCTCGAAAGCGGCAAAAAGAAACTGTTGATTGTCGACGATGACCAAGATCTCGTGGACTTGATGCAGGACGGTTTCCAACGCGATGGTCGTTTTGAAATTCGCACCGCCAATAATGGTTTCGATGCCGGGATGGGCGTGAAGGAATTTCGACCTGACTT
>JBGSMN010000241.1:0-4257 GCA_041740155.1 Rhodopirellula sp. | reverse complement strand
CAGAATGTTGACGGAAAACTGGACCGGACTGAGTGTGCTTTACGTTTGTCCGATCAAGGCGTTGTTGAACAACCTCGATGATCGCTTATCACGCTATTGCAACCTGCTCGGCAGAAGATCTGCGCTTTGGCATGGGGACGTGGGGGCATCAGCACGGCGCAAGATCCTACGCGAGCCGCCAGACTGTTTGTTGACGACACCAGAGTCGCTGGAGGTGATGCTGGTATCGCGTAGCGTCGATGATCAGCGCATGTTTGGCGACCTGAAGATGATCATCGTCGATGAAGTCCATGCCTTTGCTGGAGACGATCGAGGCTGGCACCTTCTGAGCGTGCTGGAGCGTGTTTCGAAGCTCGCAGGACAGGAGATCCAGCGAATTGGATTGTCAGCAACGGTTGGCAATCCGGAAGTATTGCTGACATGGATTGCGGGCAATTGCCAGGGCAAGAAGAGCGTGGCCTACCCTCCACCGAGTGAAGCAGCGCCGGCAGATGTTCAGATCGACTATGTCGGTTCGCTGGAGAATGCAGCGACTGTAATTTCGCGCCTGCATCGCGGTGAAAAGCGACTGGTGTTCCTCGATAGCCGCGCCGGCACCGAAGAGCTTGGCTTGATGCTGAAGTCCTATGGTGTCAATGCATTCGTCACCCACAGCTCGTTGAGCCAGGAAGAGCGACACAGGACAGAGAAAGCGTTCGCCCAGGAAAGCGACTGTGTCATTGTGGCGACCAGCGTTCTAGAGCTAGGCATAGATGTGGGCGACCTGGATCGCGTCATTCAGATTGATGCACCATTAACGGTTGCCAGCTTCTTACAACGCATGGGGCGTACAGGACGCCGGCAGGGAAGTGTTCGCAACTGCTTGATGCTTGCAACCAAGCCAGAGCGATTGCTTCAGGCGGCAGCGCTGACCGAACTGTGGGAAAGCGGATTCGTCGAGCCGATCATTCCTCCGCCTGAACCTTATCACATACTGTCGCAGCAACTGATGGCGTTGGCACTTCAAGAAAGTGGCATCGGCCGACTGGACTGGTTTAAGTGGATCGAAGGCGTATATGGATTCAGCCAGCTACCCAAGGAAGCCGTCGATGAGCTCGTTCGCTGGATGATCGATACCGAGATTCTTTCCGATGATTCGGGGCTGCTATGGCTGGGTGCCAAGGGAGAGCAGACGTTTGGCCGTCAGAACTTCATGGAACTCTTTTCCGTTTTCATGACGCCGCCGATCTTCCGAGTTTTGCATGGTCGACAAGAGATCGGCCAAGTCGACGAATCGGCGTTGACGGTGAAGCAGGACGGCCCTCGCGTTTTGTCACTCGGTGGCAACGCGTGGAAAGTGAACTACATCGACTGGCAGCGTAAGATCGCGTTCGTGGAACCGACCGATGTGCTTGGACGAACTCGTTGGCCTGGATCTGGTCTTGGGCTCTCGTACAAGATCTGTAAGACCATGCAGTCCATCCTGTGTCGATCCGATGATTCAGACCGGTGGTCGAAAAGGTGCAAGGCAGAGATCGAACGTTTGCGAGATGATTTCAGTTGGCTTCAAGCTGACTCAACGTCGTTGCTACTGGAATCAGGCGATCGCTGGTCTTGGTGGACGTTTGCCGGCGCAAAAGCCAACGCCACACTCGCTTACTATCTCGCTCAAGACCTTAAGTCGACGGTATCCAGCGACGGATTCAGCCTCAAGTTCTCGGAGGGCGCAACAAGCGAACAGATACAAGCGGCTCAACAAGTGCTTATGCAGGCCCGTCCAGAAGACTTACGCCCCGTTGCACACGAGAAGGCAATCCGAGGACTCAAGTTCTCAGAATGCCTGTCACCGCGTTTGGCAGACGAAGTCACGTCCATGCGACTACGCGACGACGCCGCAGTCGCCAGCGTGCTCCACGAGCAAATCCGTGTGACCATACCGTCGCCTGACGAAACGTTCAAACCATCGATCGGCAGTCGTCGCTCCAGTCACGCGACTCCTAACAAACCAGAATCTCCAAAGACCATTCGCGTTGGCAACACTGACGTTGAGCTTGGAGACGCGAACACCGCCGATAAATCGCTTCGAGCCTTGAGTGTACGTCAGCCATGGGCTGAGTTGATCATGGTTGGCGACAAGGAAATTGAATATCGCAACTACCCAACCGATGTTCGAGGCACGGTTTACATCTACGCCAGCGCCACCCGTTACCCTGAAGAGGACGAGCAGGAGATGCAATCCGAGTTCGGCCTGGATCTAGACAGCCTTCACCGTGGTGTCATCGTCGGAACCGTCGAGGTCTACGATTGCCAACAAGGAGCAGAAGGTGGCTACGAATGGCTCCTCCGCTCGCCAAGCCGACTAACCAAACCACTTAAACCAAAACGCAAACCCGAACCGTCCTGGTTCTTTCCATTCTGAAGTCATGACCTCACAAAGTATCGATGTAACCAATGAGTGACCACGAAAAATGAGTGTCGTTCTACCAAGCCTGACGAGTTTTGATCCTGAGACAAGTAGCGAGGGTACGCTCGATCCGCTGGGGCTGTATCTAATCGCCGATCAATTGGCGACTCGTTTGGTGCCGGCGGTACGCGAGCGAATGCAGCGAATCCGGTTTCTGACGGCGATGGCGGTGGGCGCTATCGTCACTGAAGATTTTGGATCAAGCTCAACCGACGATGGTTGCGCACCATGGTTGGTTTGGGAATGGCTAGTCGTGGAATCGCTGCTGCGATCGCCAACCGTCGCCGCAGAGATTCGAGGTGTACCGGGGACGCTTGTAACGAAACGAGCACTCAACTCGCATAAATATCTGGACGAGCGGAGCTATCTGAAGACACCGCGAATTTTCGGATTCCATGGCGTGTACAAAAGGCTGGCGATTCATCTTGGCCTCGTTGATGTGCACATGAGTCCGCAGTCGGGCGCGGAAGAACTCGTGCTCGCTTGGGCTCGTGATCAAGGCTGGAGCAGTCTGCGCGATGCGAACCAGACGCTCGATGTTTGGCGAACGGGTCTGCGACGCAGCCTGGAGGCGAGCCCACCACGCACACACACCTACTGGAACGGAGATGCCTGGGAACAGCTCGCTCAAGCGCTGAAGCCAGACGGAGCTGGTAAACAAGAACGAAAGGTTTTAAGCCGGTTGTTACTCAACAAGGATCATCGTGCGTTGGGAGCCTTACCAGACATCTGGAGCCTTCAAGAGGGCTTGGATGATGAATCGTATTGTGAGGAAAGAGTTGTCGAAGAATTGAAAACCCGTTCACCAGGGATATTGCCACTACTGGAATCAATCTCGTTGTACGAAGCCTTCTGCAGGAAGTTAAGCGATGGTTTCAATTTGATACGAAGACATGCCGTTTATGCTGACATGCGTGGACTCAAAGTCACGGATTTGGGGGACGAATCAGACTTTGAAAACGCCATTGGCAATCTCTCCGCGGCCTTCGAAGCGGCATACTCTTCACTTCAAGAAATCGACAGTGGATTGGCAAGTCAATTCGATGAGCGATTCAAGGATTTCTCTGACCCCATGCTGGCAGGCGAGATTTCGATTGCGTTGTGTGAACATCACGAAGCGATTCAAAAAGGAAAGAGTGATTCTGGAAAACGACCTTGGTTCGATCGTCTAGGTGATGACCGGATTTACTTGCGTCAGCAGTATCGCGACAACGTTGCAGAGCCAATGCCAAATCGATTTGTGCATGACTACCGAGGGCGGCCTATCCGCAATTTCTATAAGGATATTCGGTAACCATGGCAAAGAAAAAGAAGTCTGACTCTGCTGTCGCGATGCTAGAGCTATGGCGACCTCCTGTTGCCGCTGGTGAGGCGATTGGTTGTCTGGCCACAACGTTTACGTTTCAGCCGGGATTGTTTGAAGAGCAATGCCTGGCCCGTTTCCTGCAGGTCGACTCCGATCCGCAGCGTGAGGAATTGGCATATCTGCTGGAACGAGAAGCGAACTTAGGGAGAGTATACGCCGGCGTTCTCGTTGATCGTGCGCAATCTGGCGTCGAACATTCGATGCGATGGGATGTTTTACCGGTTCGTATACCGAATGGAAAGCAGCACGCAAAGTTGAGTCTTCTTGCATGGGAGAATTGCGTTCGCGTCATTGTTAGCTCAGCGAACTTGACGGAGCAAGGCTATCGCAGCAACCAAGAAGTGACGATTGCAGTCGATAGCGTTCCGACCGGCATCAATAGGACGATTGTCAGCGATGCGATTCGCTTTTTACAGTCGCTTATCGATTTTGTTCCTAGTGGTGAAGA
>JBGSMN010000306.1:0-3559 GCA_041740155.1 Rhodopirellula sp. | reverse complement strand
GCACCAATAAAAACGGCGATTCCCCAACCTGCAGCGATCACAATCCAGCCTGCTTTGTTGCCGTTCGTTTGACTCAACAAAACGTTACACACGACACCATTTCCGAACAGGATGAGTAACGTGGTTCCGTGAAATTCAGCGAGGTACGGGCGCATGGTTTCTTCTAGAAAACGGGTTTGAATTAAACGGCAGCGGGACTTTCAAGACTCTGAAATCTCGTGTTAAGACGGCGAAAAATGGCTGGCCGTTTCTTGGAAGGATACGACTTGTCGTTCAATCCACGCTTGATCTCGACCAAGATGCTCACTCATTACTTCTGCCGTCTTTCTTGCGATTTCCAAGGCGGCTCGGCTATCGAGAAAAAGGGAACGCGTTCGACGTGAAAGTACGTCCTCCACGGTTCTTGCCATCTCCATGTCAACTGCCCAAACGATATCCGAGCCGCGTATGTCGAGCGATGGGTGAAGCTTTGTGGCGAGCGTCGGTTTATCTTTTTCCAGTTTCTGAATCTGATGGAGATCCGAACCATAGTAACTCCGCGACGCCAGAGCTTGGGACACTCCTGTCGCTTGCAAGTCGGCTCCATGAATCAGCATGGATTCTGTTTGACATGTACGAACAGCGCACCCAAGAATTTTCACGATGCGGTCGACACAATCTTCGCTCATCTTGCGAACTGTCGTCCACTTGCCACCGGTAATGGTAAGCAAACCCGATGCTGAAAGCTGGAGCACATGGTCTCGAGCCAAGGATGCTGTGCGAGCCGATTTGTCGCCGCGAACAAGTGGTCGTATGCCCGTAAAAACACTGCAAACATCGGCGAGTGTTGGGGGAGTTACCAGATATTGCGCAAGGGTGTCTAGTAAAAACTTGATTTCATCGGCTTGTGGGGTTGGTTCAAGTGTCGCATCCGAAATCGGCGTGTCAGTCGTTCCCACCAGGGCGTGACCGTGCCAGGGAATGATAAAGATCACGCGGCCGTCGGGAGTCTTGGGGACAATGATCGCGGTGTCACCCGGAAAGAATTGTCGAGGTAAAACCAAGTGCACGCCTTGACTGTGAGCGAGCATCTTTTCACAGTTCGCGTCATCAAACTTTCTGATGCTGTCGCAGAACGGGCCTGCCGCATTGATCAAACAGCGCAAATGGAGTTGGAACTCGTCGCTTGTCTCGTGATCGATTGCCGTCACGCCGGTGATTGTGCCTTGTGCGTTCTTCGTCAACCCGGTGACGGCCATATAATTCAATAAACAGGCACCCTGATCATGCGCCGTCCGCGCCATGTTGAGCAGCAAACGCGCATCATCAAATTGGCCATCGTGATAGATGACGCCGCCGCGAATCCCCTCCCGCCGCAGCGCCGGGACAACTCGCATGGCTTCATCCATCGAGACACCATGCGAGCGACCGAAGTTGTTGCCCGCAGCGAGAAAATCATACAGCTTCAATCCAACGCCGTAAAAAAAACGTTGCCAAAGGGTGTGACACGGAATCAAGAACGGCAGGTCATGAACAAGATGGGGAGCGTTGTTGCGGAGCCGAGTTCGCTCGCGTAGTGCGTCTCGGACGAGTGTGATGTTGCCCTGACGCAAGTAACGGACTCCACCGTGGACCAGTTTTGTACTGCGGCTGGAGGTTCCCTTGCCGAAGTCAGATTGTTCAACCAGCAGCACATCCAAACCGCGACTGGCAGCGTCTAACGCGACTCCGATTCCAGTCGCCCCACCGCCGATCACAACGATGTCCCAGGGCGTGGTTCGCTGTCGCAATCGCTGAATCGAATTCTTTCGACTCATCCCGCTCGTCGTCATGAATTTGATTCCCACGCGCGTGAGCGATGCAGCGCCTCAGCCCAGCGACTTCTGCGCCGCAATACTTCGTCGGTTAGCATCGATGGCTGAAACACTCGGTCTGTCTGCCATACCTCGGCAATTTCGCTGCCGTTATTCCAAAAGCCGACACTGAGTCCGGCTAGGTACGCTGCGCCAAGTGCGGTGGTTTCAATGATTTTCGGTCGCACCACGGGCACTTGCAAAATGTCCGCTTGAAACTGCATCAACAGATCGTTTGCCGACGCGCCGCCGTCTACCCGCAACTCCTCGATCGGAATTCCCGCGTCTTTCCGCATCGCATCGAGCACGTCAGCGACTTGAAAAGCAATGCCCTCCAGTGCGGCGCGAGCCAGGTGCGCCTTCGTTGTACCGCGCGTGATGCCCACAATCGTTCCCCGAGCGTAGGAATCCCAATGCGGTGCACCGAGACCGGCGAACGCGGGAACCATATAAACGCCATCGCTGTCGGGGACGCTTGCGGCAAGCGACTCGACATCGGACGAAGAATCAATGATGCCAAGACCATCGCGCAGCCACTGGACGGCCGCGCCGGCAATGAACACGCTGCCCTCGAGCGCATACTCGCGCTGGCCTTCGAGACTGCAAGCGACCGTGGTCAACAACTTGCATTTCGATGCCGTCGGCTTGTCACCAATGTTCATCAACATGAAGCAACCGGTACCGTAGGTATTCTTGGCCATCCCGTGGCGAGTGCAATTTTGCCCGAACAGTGCGGATTGCTGATCACCGGCGGCACCGCCCAGCTTGATCGGTGCGCCGAATAGTTCCGCGACCGTTTCGCCATAGATGTGGCTCGATGGCAGCACGTCCGGCAAAACGGAACGTGGGATATTGAACAGCGACAACAGATCGTCGTCCCACTGGCAAGATTCAATGTTTAGCAGCATCGTTCGCGAGGCGTTGGTCACGTCAGTGGCATGGACGCGGCCACCGGTCAGCTTCCATATCAGCCAACTGTCAATCGTCCCAAAGGCGAGTTCACCACGCTCGGCCCGCTGTCGCGCACCCGGCACGTTTTCGAGCAACCAATGCAGCTTGGTGGCACAAAAGTAGGCATCGATCAACAGTCCTGACTTCTGTTGAACGAAATCAGTGTGTCCTGCTTGGCGGAGCGAATCACAGAACGATGCAGTTCGTCGATCTTGCCAAACAATCGCCTGGTGGAGCGGTTCGCCAGTGGCGCGACTCCAAAGCAACGTCGTCTCACGTTGGTTGGTGATACCAATGGCGGCCACGTCGTGTGCGGATAACTTACACTGGGCAAGGACTTCACGAGCGACGTCTAGTTGCGACTGCCAAATCTCATTTGCGTCATGCTCGACCCAGCCTGGTTGTGGATAATGTTGCGTGAATTCGCGTTGGCATACGCCAAGAATCGATCCAGAATGATCAAACACGATCGCCCGCGAACTGGTCGTGCCTTGATCGAATGCCAATACAACGCTCATGGAGTTCACTAGAGAAAAGGAAAAATCAAGCTCCGCACCACTCTCGACATTGCAGACAGCTTAACATGGGTTACGTGCAAAGGGTAACTTGCCTGAATAGCGCGGGCCTTAGGAGTTGGTGTGTAGTTTTTAGCCGATTGCTCTCGCTCGAAGATCGCCTAAAGGCCAGACACCAGCATTCGTGCCTCGCCTAAGATTATCATGCTGTGTTGTCGTACCTTCAGAGTGCTTACCTTAATTCCATGCGAAAGGCCCCAA
>JBGSMN010000272.1:0-23749 GCA_041740155.1 Rhodopirellula sp. | reverse complement strand
GAATTCATCGTGAGCTTCTCGTTAACTTCAATCTGTGGTGAGCGAGTTTTGGTCAGTTCCAGCCATCGGTCCACCGCCTGAACTTCAGTCCATTCTATGCTGAGACTGGCGTTTGGTGGGAGTACAGGCAATGTGGGAACCCCAAGTCACCCGATGCTCGGCGAGACAATTTTCGAACCAAGGCTGATTGCTGCGAGGTTCACAGACGTTTACGCTATTGGTGTCGTTCAGTCACTCGACCACTTCCGCTATTTAACGAGTTTTGGGCCATGAGCCAACAAGCACAAGCAGGCGTTCCTGCCGAATCGACAACTACATCACAATCGAAAGCAACCGGACAGGGACTCGATACGCGCACGACGTCCATGCGAGACTATCTCGACCGGGCACTTGAGACGCTTAAGAAGTACGGAGCGGCAAAAAACGAAGCACCGCAAGAACTGATCACGTTGCTAGAAGACGTTAAGTATCTCGATGAAGCCAAAGTGCTGGCGATCGCCGAAGTGATCAAGCACATGAGTTCGTTCAACGCGTTGGTTCGCGAGAACGTCGAGAGTGTGCAGATCGGAAATCGGTACATGGACATTGCGCAGATGTTCGATTCCATCCGTGACGACAGCAAACGGCTGATCTCGCAACTCGATGATGGCAAAATCAGCGGCACCGAAAAGGTCTCGAATTGGTGGATGAAGATGCGTCGCGGCACGCCCAGCGATCGTTTTGAACAAATCGTCGAAGTTTACGGTGAGGTGGCGAAGGACACCAAGCATGCGTTGAAGTCGGAAGAGCAGATCATGGATGCTTACATCGACTTCCGCTTCGCCTTGAAAGAATCCGAAGTACTCGCTCGCGAACTACTCGACACACACTTGCCGATTCTCGAAGCCGCCAAGAACGGATTGGGTGCGGCCCAGACGGCTCTGGACAATTACACCGGCACCGATGAGGGCGGCAAGAGTCAATTGGAACTGCGACGCGACGAAGCCCGGCATTTGTTTGAGAAAGAAGACAAGACGTATCAACTGCTCAAAGACATCGCTGAGAACCTTGAAATTGGCTACGATGTCGGCGAGACGCTGATTACCAAATTGAAACAAACGCACGATGTCAAAGAACGCGTGTTCCGCCGCGCCGTGACGTTCTTCACGACCAATGAACACGTCTTCACGATCTTAGGCACAGTCTACACCAGCCAACATGGTTTGCATGAAGTGACTCAGGCCACCGAGGCGATGAAGGACGGTGTCAACCGTGGTCTTGAAGACGTCGCGAGTTTGGGCCGTGAGCTCGAGCGGGCTGCACTCAAGGCGGGTTACGGAAGTACGATTGACCCGGAATCGGTGCAAAAGCTAGTCGATTCGATCAGCGGTTTTCAGATCGAGTCGTTGCAAATGATCGCCGAGCTTCGCAAAGAAAGCGAAGAGAGCACCAAAGCGATTCGCAAAAGCGTCGAAGAGGGCAAACGCAAGTATCAAGAAACTCTCGGCAAATACGCTCGCGGCGATTCCTTGATCTAGGCCTATGCAGAACCTTTGTCCCCAATGGTCCAAACCATCGATCGCCGTTGGTTAGTTACTCGGCAACTGAAATCCACCGGGCAATGTGAATCCACTCGCTGATGGCGGAGCACTCGCTGGTGTTTGTGTTGGTGCGGTCATTGGAGCACTCGGTGGTGTCGCAACAGTTGATGGCGTTGTGGCAGGAGCAAACGATGGGACAGCAATTTGCTGGCCACCGGGCACCTGCGGAGCCATGTAACTGCGCGGGTCTTGGTAACTAGCTGGAGTCATGGGCACAGTTCCGACACCGTAGGGTGCCACTTGCCCGAGTACTTGCGGCGATTGATTGGTGCGGTGTGCGGGAGCCGCAGCGATAATCGCTGAGGGGCCTGCCGCCGGTCCAATGTCTGTCGGCACACTGTTGGACTTAGGCATGCCCGTCGGTGACGATGGAACACCAGCGGGCATTTGACCGCCGGGGTTGAGCTGAGCCAACATGTCACGCGATCGGTCGATCGCCCGCCGTGTGGCTGGATCCGACGACGCTTCGTGTTCGTAAGCGAGTGCTTGGGTGAGTTGTGATTGAGCCTCGGCCTGCTGCCCCTTCTTGTAATGCAAGAACGCCATGTTGAAGTGCGCGACAGCGGTCTTGTTGTTTGCCTTCAACACCTTCATCGCTTGGTCAGTCTTGCCCGAATCAAAATGCACGCTGGCTAGATTGTTTGCATAGCGAGAGGTGCCTGGTGCCAAATCGAGAGCACGCTGTAGCGTCTGAGCCGCCATGTCGTGTTGGTTTAGCTTGCTGAGCGTTAAACCCAAGTCATTGTATAACGCCGCATCGGTGGGACTTTGGGCGATCGCTTTTTGGAAATACTCAGCCGATTGTGAATAATTACCTTCGCGAAAATGCAAGCGCGCGATGCTCGTCAGTGCGGGTCCGTTATTGGGCTGCGTCTCGAGCGCCTTGGCATAACTTTCCATCGCCTTGGTCAAATTGCCAGTGGATTCCCATAATTGACCGTTAGCCACGAACACATCGGGTTGCAATTTCTCAGGATTGTTTTCGAGCGACAACGGATCATCTGGATCAGCTTCGGCCTTATCACGGCCAAACCAACCACCGATGGTGCTGGTCGTTTTTGCGGCGACGTTTTTCGTCGCTGTTACCGTTCCCGACGCAACCTTGCCCGTTGTTGAAACGAGTTTGTTAGGCGTCTCGGAAATCTTCGTTTCGTTGGCGGTTTTGCCTTTGAAAGGATTCATTGACGCCAGCGACATACTGCGCCCAGCACAGCCGACCGACGAGACGCTGAGCGTGCCGCCGATGAGCAAAGTCGCCAGGAGTCGGCGACGGGTCGCTCGGCGTGACACGACAGGTTTCGAGCCAGTGGATCGCGAATCTTGGTGAGAGATAGTTGCGTCGGCCATGTTTCACACTTCGTTGAAAACGGGGTTGAGTGGATCGCTCGCGGGCGACCAAGCTTATGAGCGAGGAGACGGGGCCTTGCTCACCACTACTGTTGTTTGATTTTTGTGTTGGTGGAATTCGGACCTTGCTCCGCTCTACCATCCTCAGAATCGGCATGACCGACGTTCTAGCTTGATCGACTTTGCCGATTTGTCTCGTTTTTTGATAAAATCGCATCAAGCGGCTGACTTTGCTTTGCAAACAACGCGTTGCGACGCCTGATCTAAGCATTAACCCAGCGACGGCCGAAACTCTTGATGAGTTCCGCTACGACAGGATGCCAGTATCTAGCGGAGTTCGGGATTTGCTTGCCAGCGGCTGGGGGGGTACACTTGTCGTCGAGATGTCACTCATGAATGCCACCCGGCGACGAGACGAATATGCCCGATCGACAATGGATCATTGGCTGCGACCGCGACGTAGACGTGCTCGTCCGCGAAAATGTGGTCTCGCGCCGACATTGCCGATTGTCATTGCACGCGGACCAATACTTCATTGAGGATTTAGCGAGTCGCAACGGAACCTTTCTGAGGCAGCAACGGGTCGTCACGCGGACGGCGATCGAACCAGGAACCCGAGTACTGTTGGCGGGCAGTATTCTGATGCCGTGGCCCGACGAGAATCGTGCGACCGAGAGGTTGCGAATCGGACGTAACGATGGCAATGATATTAGAATTGACGACGAAAGTGTTTCCGGCAATCACGCGATTTTGTTTCGCGATGCCAATGGGGTTTGGATCGTTCGCGATCTAGGGAGCACCAATGGGACGCGAGTGGGCGACAGCGAGACACTGACGTCTGCGGCCCGAGTCACACCGCTCGATACGATTCATTTCGGCAATGTCAAGGAAACGCTGGGCAGTCTAAGGCACCGCGTGCCAGCCGCACTTAGCAGCTCGATCGACAATGGCGACGATCCACCCACGCTGCGTGATCGTCCACCCAGCGTTCGATCGACCAGTCAAACCTCGACCATCATCGTTCAATCCAGCGGATGGTTCGCGCGTTTGACAAAAATCTATCGAGCGAAACCGGTTTTGATACAGACTGTCTCGCTGGCCGCACTGGCACTGCTGGTGCTATCGGGTTGGCGACTGGTCAGCGTGGGGACTTGGCAAGAACACGTCGCTCGGCAGAATCTCGTCAACGTGGAGCCGAACCAAGCGCCTCAGACGACTGACGCGACGCAGGTGGGTGCCACCGATCAAAGCAAGATTGAAAACAATTCAATCAAAGAAATCATCGCGGAAACTTCAGCTCGGCCAAATTCTCTCGGAACCAGCAATGTTCCCGCACCACCTGCGGACGCTCCTGATTTCACGATTGCTTCGAAAATCCACAAAAGTTTGTATTGGATCGTTGTCAACGGCGATGGCCATCGACGACGTTTGGGTTGTGCCTTGGCAATCGATACCCAGCGGTTGCTGACGTGCTCCAGCGTTATCGAGCAACTAAGAGACATTGATACGACCGCACAGCCTCGGTGTTTTCACTTCTCGTCGGGAGCGAGCGTGGCGATTGAGGCGACGGCCTTGCATCCTCGCTGGAACGAAAGTCGCCGGATCGAAAACCAGTGCAATGAATGGTTGGAAATTGCAAGCGAGCGTGCCTCAGCAACCTGGCCAGACGCTCTCAGCGAGAACAGCAAAACCACTGCAGCGCATGATCGCATCACCCGTACCGCTCAAACTGCTCGAATGCTCTCGCGAGTGTTTGATGTGGGCTGTATTCGATCTGCCGATAAACTCCCCGGCTATTTGTTTCAACCGCTTCAAGACGTTTCCGATAATCCTGATGCAAATACCGAATCGCATTTTGCAAAGTTCACCTCGCCACGTCAGCCGATGGGACTGTTGAAGCGACATCGCTTGTTAGGGGTTTTTTCAGTCCAGGAAGACGCCACCTTTGGGGACAGTGCCTCCTCTGCGATGCATGAAATGGAGATCCAGTCGTTGTTCACTTTACCTCGAATTAGCACTGATCAACCGCCGATGTACGTTGGCAAAGTGGCTGGCGTGACGCCCTCAGAGTTTCTCTTTTCGGGCGGTTTGATTCTCGACAGCAATGGACGTTTGGCGGGCATGGCGTCGATGCCCAGCGAATTAGATTCCACACAGCGGCAGCATCTCGCCCGCTGGGTTTCGGACGACGACGTGACGCTTGATTGGATTTCGGTGGAAGTTTTGGCTGAGATGATCGACAATCGAAAACTATCCTGGACGCCACTCTGAGCGAAAATCCGAAGCGTTCTTACCCCGAGCCTGCGGGCAAGTTAAGGTGTCTGCACAGAAACTTTAGCTCTCGCAAATCATCCAAGCCAAGTCCCCGCTCGCTCATGACTGTAAACGTTCCCCTGCTGTCGCACGTCCACGACGGACTGACCATCGAAGGCTACTCGCGCGCCGCCGTGCAAACTTGTTGGCGAGTCAACGAGCTTAAACTGCTCTTTGATGCTGGCATTCAGCCGTGGGATTTCATGGGCACCCCGACCATGTTCATCTCCCACGCGCACCTCGACCACATTGCCGCGCTGCCTGCCTATGTCTCACGCCGGCGGATGATGAAGATGGACCCGCCCGTGATTTACATGCCGGATAGCGCCGTCGATACCGCTTGGAAAATGCTACAGCTTTTTCGTTCGCTCGATCGCGGTGCGATGCCGTGCGAATTGATCGGATTGATTGGCGGAGACGAGACACCGATCGGTCGTGAGCTGATCGTCAAAAGCGTCGCCGTCAAACACACCATCGACGCGCTCGGATTCATTGTCTATCAACGTCGCCACAAACTCAAACCGGAATACCTCGAATTGTCTGGCGAAGAGATCCGCAATTTGCGTGAAGCGGGCACGGAGATCACGACCGAGCGGCGGGTGCCCTTGTTCGCGTACACGGGCGACACCGCCCCACAAGGGCTAGATGACAATCCCGAATTTTACGATGCCAAGATCTTGGTAAGCGAACTGACGTTCGCAGCCCCCGAGCACCGCCGTGACAAAATCCACAAACACGGACACATGCACGTCGATGATTACCGTGAACGCCAAGACAATTTCAAAAACGAGCTTGTCATCGGTTCACATCTATCGACACGCTACACGGACGCGCAAATCAAACGCTTTGTGCAGAAATCGCTGCCTGGAATGTTGGACAACCGTCTGAAACTCTGGATTTAAGGAAGCTGAACGAAAGGCAGCGCAATTTGGCTATCCTCAACGGACAGCCTTCGCTTGCTACTACGTTTCCAGCGGGGTAGAATCCAGCCAAACCCCCCGCCTTGCTGAAGAGGAATCGAATGACCGACCGTCAGTGGACCATCGGCAGCGCTTTAGACGCTGATCTCCACATCAATGACAGCGTGATTTCGCGACGTCATTGCCGCTTGTCCCTGCACGCAGACCAATATTTTATCGAGGATCTAGCAAGTCGTAACAGCACGTTTCTAAATCAGAAACGCATCGTCAAGCAGACGCCGGTTGCTTCTGGGGAAAAGATCATGCTTGCAGGCAGCGTGCTGATGCCATGGCCGGATGAAAACTCAGCGTTGGAAAAAATCCGCATCGGTCGGGCGACGTCTAACGAAGTCGTGATTGAAGATGAAAGTGTCTCCGCGAATCACGCCATGCTATTTTGCGATCCAAACAACGTATGGATCGTGCGAGATTTGGGCAGCACCAATGGAACTCGCTTGGGCAATGGTGAGCGTCTATCCTCAGCCGCTCGATTGACGCCCAGCGATGTCGTTCGCTTTGGCAATGTTGCCGAGACGTTAAGCAGTTTGCAGCGACACGCCAAAGCCAATGGTCGGAGTGCCAATCCAGTTGAGACCAAGGGCACCAGCGCCACGACCGTCAAACAGTCATCTTCAGCAAGGTCTGAAATGCCAAGTCCCGATCGGCAAACGTCGCAACGTTTGCAAACTGTGCTAATAGGCGGGGCGTTGTTGATCGTGTTGAGCCTGATCTCGTTACCGATGATATGGTCTGCGATTTTCAAGGGCAATCAAGTAGCTGAAGCAAAACCTAAAGTTGAATACAAAGAAGAATACTCTGACCGTGCAAGCGACGATAACTCCAAGTTAAAATCAGCAACCATTTCAGTGCCACTTGTCGTTTCACCAGCAACACCAGAACTTACTGACATGGAACGGGTGCGCGACGCGATGTTTGTCGTTGTTGCCCAGTACACAGGGTCTGATGGCTCGACACATGACATCGCACTTGCTTCGGCCTGGGCGACGACACCCGATTTACTGATCACGAATGCCAGAGTGTTGTCGCCACTTTTGCCTAAACCTCAGATCGCGAGTGTGGTTCACGCGCAATCTGGAGCGAGAATACCAATCGCTGCTATGGGTCAGCACTCTGATTTTCAATCGAGACAGCAAAACCTGATATCTCTGCTCAAAAAGATCGTTGAGTATCAATCCGCGAAACCCAGCTCAAAAGCCGAGACGGAAGAAGTCCGTACTGTACTGAAGCAATCCCTGGAATCTTTGCCTGAGGCTCGTTCGGATGTGGATGCGGTCGATGTTGGTTGGATAAGAGTGAATAGATCAAGTGACAGATTTAGCACACTCGAAATCGGGCCATCACCTGGGGTTCGTGCAGGCCAGCCTTTCAAACTGTTCAATCCTTCCGTTTTCGCTGACGTGGAATACGCTGGATTGCAAAACGATAAGAGTCGGGTGGTCCAAGAATGGAAGCTGACCGCGACACATCCCGTGCTGATTCAAAGCACCGCTTCACCGAGACGATGGATAGGTCGGATTCAGGCGGATTCCAATGACTATCAAGCGTTCTTGCACCTTGGCTGCCCAGTGGTTGACCTCCGAGGCGGACTTTTCGGTATGTACCGAGGGCCAGCCCGCGACACGACCGCCAAAGCGAGCGATTCCGACCCCATTGCCCAACTCAGTGACGAATTCGACATGGTGCCGTCTGCCACCATTGCCGAATTGCTACAGCAGATTCCCAAAGGAACATCCCCATGAAATTACTTCGTTTTTTGCTTTTAGCGATCAGTTTCATGGGTTCCATATCAACCACAACAACGGCTCACGCTCAACTAACAGTGCATGAGCCACAACAAGTTACCGAAACCAGCGCAAGAATTCTTTGGGCCACCGTTGGTCAACAACAACTAAACTTTACGGTAAACATTGCGCAATTTGGAGGGGGAGGCGCGGGCAATGGAACGACCATCAATTTCGCTGGCCCTGCTGATAAAACGGTTGGCGGAACGAGAACTTACTCTGTTCTTAGTAGCATGAAAGGATTTGTGCTGACTCCGCAGACCCGATATCAAGTCACTGTGACAGCGGTCGGATCGAATTTAACCGATACTCGCATTTTTTCGACCTTGGGTGGTGCGGCTGCCATTGGCGGTTTAGGTGACGGAGGCTTCTTCGGAGGCGGAGGATTCGCTGGAGGCTACACCGACCCACTCGCTGCACGCTTAGAAGGTGCTGGCAAGTACATGGAAGGTGCGGGCAAACTTATCGAGTCCGAGGGCAAGTTTTTGAAATTGCAAGCCGAAGCTCGCAAAACCATTGCCGAGGCGGTTGACCTTGAACTCGACAACTGGAAAAAACACGTCGCTGTTTATTTTGACAGACGTGAACTCAATGAAACAGGCAAGATGCGGCTGCGCGATCTCTACGATATCCGGCAAGATCAAACGTTACATTTCAAAGATACGGCCGCGCGGCGTCGATACGAGTATATTGCACGCCATTCTGGCACCTCCGGGGGCGACGTCAAGAATCTCGGTTTTCTCAACGAGCTGTTTGTAGGCACGCCGCTTGGGTACGGAGCCTCACTTGACGAACTGTTCGGTGCCAACGGGCCAACAGATCGATGGCGGCTGACTCCGGAAATGCTACATCATTTACGTGTGCGTTCACGCAATAGCAATGGTGTCTGGATGGAGTTTCGACTGGATACTCCCAATGCAAGTGCTATGGAAATGGAATGGCCCGTATTTTTCCGGCAAACGGATTTTGATGACATTCGCAGCAAAATCGAAAGCCTCAATGAAGCAATCGTGCATGAATCCAATCCTACAGCTCAACTGCAAATGGCGGCAGAACTTTCCGACGCGTTTGCCGCCTTGGCGCAAGACTTCTTTCGCTTCTTCGGTAAGAGTCCCGATCGCGGACGGCTCCATCGAATGGAGCCTGATAAGTACCGCCAACTCGCTCGCGCCGAAGATTTCTTACACCAAAAGAAACGCGAGATCGAAGCGTTGGTCGAAAACCCCCAAGCTGTACTCGGTATCACCAGTAACTTCATCCCAGACATACATGGACGCGATGCGGGTACCTTGATCGCATGGATGAATAGCCGCGGAATGACCTTTGCCAAACCAAAAGTTGGCGAAGAAGCCGCCTATCAAAAACTTTACACGATGATGCACGAACTCTACGCGCTCTCGGGTGCTCCTATCCTTGAGGTACCGCAGACAGAAGCTCCGCCAGTCGTTGTCATCAATGAAGCGGGCTCAGACGATGGAGGCGAAGGGGGTTTCGGCCAGCTCGGCCCGCCCATCGAAGTTGAGTAGTTTTCTTTTTTGTCTGATCGAGTGATCGTTTCTGCATAGAGAAAATGGCTTTCGTTCGGAAAGATCCGATCCCACCCACGACAGGAAATAAGATGGCAGGACGATTGATTTCCGTATCGCTCTTCACGCTCTGGCCAGTGCTCATCACTGCCGCCGAAACGTCTGTCGGTGAAACGGAGTCAGCCAGCAAAGCGTTCCAGGTTCTCCAAGAACACTGTCATCGCTGTCATGGCGGTGCGGAACCTGAATCCGATCTCAATATTCTCGATCACACCGCATTGACTACCGAGTATATCGTCGCCAATGACTTAGAAAGCTCCGAAGCTTGGACGCGAATCGTCGCCGGTGAAATGCCACCAGACAATCCGCTTAACGAATCCGACAAACAGACGATTCGTGATTGGATCTTGCAGGGAGCACCGAAGTTCCCGATTCAGGAGACGCGACAGGCCGTCACGGAAGCCATGGTGCTTGCAGCGATCGAGAAAGATCTCACAGCGGCAACGACCAAACAACGTCGCAGCTACCGGTATTTTTCGCTGCATAATATCTATAACAACTCGTTTTCAGAACGTGTCGGTCGCGGCAGCATCAATAGTTCTACAAACGACGTGCTCATGTTGCGTATGGCAACTGCAAAACTTATCAACAGCCTGAGTTGGCAACCTGATTGTGAGGCTCCCCAAAAGCTCGATCCGGCAGGCGTTGTCTTACGAATTGATTTGGAGAAATACGGATGGGATGAGAAGAAATGGCTACGGCTACTGCGAGATTATCACTTCGCTCGTGAAATCCGTTCACACCGTGAGCCGAGCATCGCTTCGGTCGCAAGCAGTATCCATAAACTTAGGCAGGGCGTCCATCCTAAAGATCGCAGCGTTGAATACGTACGTGCCGATTGGTTCGTCAATCATGCCTCACGAAATGAGTTATACTACGAATTACTCGCGCCACCCAATTCCCCGCAGGTGTTGGCCTCCATATCCAGTCTTGAAAGTTTCCTGCGCGTCAACCCGCATCGCGACTTTCTCGACAGCAGCGTGGTTCGTGCAGGCTTTCGTAAGAGCAATGTCTCCAATCACAACCGGCTCGTCGAACGATATTCCACTCGATACGGTGCCTATTGGAAATCTTATGATTTTCGGGATAGCAATGACACACGCGATGTGATTCAGAACCCGCTTGGGCCAGACTTTCCTGACAATCCGTTTAGCAATAACGCGTTCGAGTTCGATGGCGGGGAGATGATATTCAATCTCCCCAACGGCATGCAAGCTTACATGTTGGCTAACGCTGTGGGCAGTCGGTTGGTCGGTGATGCTCCCATTGAAATCGTGCAAGACAAAACACAAGCCTCGGGAGGGCCAGTCGTCGTCAATGCAATCTCTTGTTTCTCATGTCATCAAAATGGCATGGTGATGTTCACCGATGATATTCGGTCTGGTCACTCCCTCAGCGGCTTGCCAGCACGCCACATTGCCAGAATATTTCCCGCTCAAGCAACTCTGGACGAGCATCTGCAAAAAGATAGCGAGCGTTTTATGACCGCGCTGAATCAGTGCTATCAAGGACTTGCTGATGAGAGCAGTTTGTTAGCCGAAGACGCCGAACCCATGCGCCATGTTGCGATTCGATATCAAGGTGACTTGCAAGCCGAAGAGATTGCTATCGAGCTAGGCATCACGGATGTATCCCGTTTGATCGAGCTGATCGATGCCAATCCAAACTTGCAGAGGCTCGGCCTCCGATCAGTGACCACAGGAGGCGGCATCAAGCGGGTGCAGTGGGAACAAAGTATCTTCAATGAGATGGTTGTTGAATTGGGGTTAGGGACCCCCATCTATTGAGAATCATTTTAGGGTTATCAAAACCAGAAAAAATTATGTTTACGAAAGCGAAACCTAGAGGGAATTCAAAACATCCGAGAGCAACTCGCATGATGCCTCGGCGATTGGCTCTTGTTTTCGTGTTTATCGCCCTGATGGCGATAGCAACCAGCGGCACGCTGTATCTTCAAATGACCGATGCCCCGTCACTGCACCGCGCACCGGTTCCTGGCAACGGAGGCATGCTTGTCTGGGAACCGCCAGTAGGGATTGTCTCGGCAAAGTTGAGACGTTTCAGTGGTAGCGCAGGGACGAATTTGACGCAAGTTGGTGGCAACGGATTCCAAACAGCTTTCACGCGAGGCATGGGAGCCACCGTCGAGATGCCTTCGCCGATGATTGTCGAACAAACCTATACGCAACTGCAATCGCGCTCGGGATTTGTGCAGCAAGCAGCACATTCTGTTTCATCGAATCGGTACTATCAATACGTTGGTCCAGTCACTCATGGACCAACCGGTTTTGAGTTGTGCCGGGTCTTCGTTCCGGTGGTAAAGGAGCTGACCATTGCAGACGCTCGCACAAAGATCCGTGATCTTGATTTCGAAATTTCCATCGACGCCGACGATGCTCGCGAAGATGACCTGGTACTCGAAGCAAGCCCTTCATCAGGATTGGCCAACTACCGCAGCACGATTGTGATTCGCAGTGTCGGCGTCCGTGTACCTGAGATCCTTACGATCCCGCTTGGGGAAGCAGACGAGAAGGTGGTCGATGTGAGACTGCAACCCAAACGAGATAATACCGTGCGCCCTCATCACCCGGTGACGAAGATGTCACCGGAGGCTGGAACGATCGTCCCCAAGGGAACACCAGTGCAATATTACAGCCAGTTGCAAGCACCAAGATTGATCGGGCTGGTCCCTGACGATGTTCAGGCAAAACTCGCGAAAGAGGATCTCGGATTAGTGGAACAGATTCCCGCAAAGCTGTCCGATGACGTGATCTGTGACCAGAACCCCCGACCCAACGTTATGGTGAATCGTGGTGTCGGCATTCGTGTTGAAATGGGTCCATTGGTTCCCCAACTCGTCGGTCTGTCATTGGAGCAAGCACAAACGGCACTGCAAGCGAAAATACTCGATGGCAAAATCGCCAATCGTGAGGCTCGGATTGTTAGAACCATCAACGAGCAAGCCTTCCACCAGCATCGTCCACTGAGGCCCAATCCATTTGCAATTATTGGTAAAACGCAAACCAGAAACCAGTCTTCTCAGCGGTTCACGCTCGTGCAATACACGCCTGCTACCACAGGTCCGTACGGCACTCCAGACTCACCTTCGCATACACCTCCCGCAACGCCACCTTCAACACCGACTCCTGCAACTTCAACTCCTCATCCAGCGCCAATTCCGCCACCATCTCCAACACCGCACCCTCAATCCCGGCCCACGTTGCCAGTAATTGATCGAGCCCCGAGATTCATCCGCATTCCGCTTCGCCAACCGAAAGAGGAACCGGAAGTTTCTTACCGATATCTTGGCAGCAAAGTTGTGAAGCAGAGCCACCGAGCCAATTCTCCCATTAGTCGCAGTGTCATGATTCGAGCCGATGTCCACGACTACTACGAGCGAATTGTGAAAACACCAGCCATCAAGCCGCAGCGTGATCTTCTCATTCCCGTTCCTGGAGGCGGTTACAGCGATGGAGGTGGTGATGGTGGAACGAACGGTGCAATTGACGATGGAATGAACGGAGCAATCGACGGTGCAATGGGAGGTGCAATGGGAGGTGGAACGAGCGATGAAATAAGCGATGGAATAGGCGATGGAAGCTATTAACTCTAAAACACTGGCTTGTTTTCTTAAATCCAATTCAAACGACGAAAACCACTCTTTCGGAAAAAGTTTTATGCGTAATCGCGATCACGGCCTCGTCCTGTCACTCTTGCTCCCAATACTGAGCCTTGCGACACCGTGCCTGCACGCAGCGGAGTTAGAGGTGTCACTAGGTAGCGTCTTAAAGAAAGCTCTTGAACACTCAAAGATTAACGCCCCGAAAGGCCCCGTGATTGTAGGGGCATTCATTGGCAATGCTCAGCAAGACCTCAGTGCTGGCTCAGGAATCCGCAAAATGGTCGTCGATAAACTGAAAGACCGGCAAGTGGAAATTGTGCGACGTGGCCAACATCCTGTCATCTCAGGTCAATATTCCTATTCAGGTGATTCCCCAGCGGTGCTTGATTTGAGTCTCTCGATAAAAGATTCCAACGGCGATGCGGTTGCCTCCTTTCCCGAGCGCATTGATTTTGCACTCGATGAAGAGACCATTGTCAATACTGTAGGACCAACGGCGGTGCTTAGCCCGCAGGATGGCGGTAAAGAACGAGAAGCAAAAATCAACCAAGCGTTTAAAAATCCAAGCGTCGAAATCCGCGATGGAAAGGCTCGGGCAATTGGCGGGAAGTACGGTGTCGGGGTACTGCTCAAAGCAGGTCCCTGTGAGATTGTCGATGACCAAGGAGTCGCGTTCGTCAAGATTGAACATGGTGCCCGATACGTCCTGCAACTCACAAACGACTCTGAGCTTGACGCTGTTGCTAATGTAACGATCGACGGACTCGACGTTTTTGCCTTTTCGGAAGAGCGGGGCAGCCCGGCGGGCTTTTTGGTTCCCGCCGGTGGCAACATGATCGTGAACGGCTGGTTTGTCACTCGCAGTCGTGCTAACACGTTCGTCGTCGGCAGCTTTGCCGAGTCCGCTGCCGCAACTGAACTGGGAGAGGCAGCCGATGAAGGGGTGATCGTTGTGCGCTTTCGTATGGCCTGGCCGAAAGGCCAAACACCACCACCAGACGAAGTCCCCGACGACCTTCCGCTTCGTTCGGGAACTGCGATCGGTGATCCCGTCGAGCAACAACTTAAACCTGTGCCTCGCGATGTCGGTAAGATCCGAGAAATTATCAGCCTGCGTTATGGATCCTAAACCCCGTGTTCGGCTCACCGTATTTTTCGCGCTGCTGATCACATCGTCAGCGATTGCCTGGGGTCAAGCAGGCGGCAAACCCGACGACCGGATTGCCAAGGCTCAAGTCTGTGTTAACCGCAGTAAAGTTGCTGCGGATAACGGTAACTGGCGTTTGGCGATTCACCAGCAAGAAGAAGCCTACCAACTTCGCACCGCGATCTACGGGCAATCCCATTTGCAAACGGTCGCGTGTCTACGAAACCTGGGGTGGTTGGAGTTGCAGAACGGCGATCCTCACGCTGCGAGTAAACATTATGAATTGGCGGCGAACGCCCTCAAGTCTAGCAAGCCCAGCGAGGATGCTGACCAAGCACTCATGCAAACGCTGCACGCCCACGCGTGGGCCTTGCATCTCAATGGCGCTTATTCCGATGCGGCCGCTGCCTACACACAGGCGCTTCGGACCGCAACGGAAGACCCCTATTTCATGGTCATTCTCAAAGATGCGTTGAAACTTTTCGAGGACATGGCGTTCGATCACTTGCTCACGCCTGAGGATGTCTACGAATGCCGCACTCTATTCAAAGAAGCGAGAAATTCGCTGGCAGAAATGGGCGAAGCCGATCTTGCCTATGAACTCTACGCCTACGAGGCACAGCTCTTGATCTTTATTGGTTGGCGTGCTGAATCGCTCGAACTGCTCTCCACCGTGGTCCGTGAACATCAAAATGAATTGACGTCGTCGGCAGGATTAGCGCAAGTCGCTTTCATGCTTGGGCATCTCAAAATTTTCTATGGGGATTTCCAATTTGTGGAACGCATCCTCGGTCGATTCCAACGGAGTTCCTTTGGCAATCTACGGTCGTATCATGAACTGATGATCGCGTTACGAATCGTGACAGGCCATTTCTATGAAGCCGAACAATCGCTCCGTAAAATCGTTAAGCTCATCAACGCGGAAGAAATGGAGACGGCGCAGTTGCTAAAGATTGCTAGCCTGTACGGTGCAATTGGAAAAGCGAACGAGGGCATCGCCCACGCCGAGCAAGCGGTCGTGCTAGCAAAGTCTCCATCCGAACGGATAGCTGCCAACCTCGTATTGTTTGATTTACACGCCACGCTCTCACACTGGGACATTGCTGAGCAACATCTCAATCGTGCAACCGATGCATGGTTGGAAGCCCGGCCGACGTCTGAAATGAAAGAGCTGGAGATCGCACAACGACAATCGCAAGTCTCGTTTAAGGCAGGACGGTACACCGAAGCACATCAAATACTGGTCGCCGCCGTGCAGTCATGTGAGGAATTGGAACCTGTCAATCCATTCAATCATGCGATTGCACTTAAAAATCTCGCTGAAACTGAGATGAGGTTATTGCTCATCGGCACGCCAACAGACACTCCAGGTGTTGATGACGCGACTATCATCGGTTCGGTCCAGGCGGGAAGTGAGCTAACCGAGCCGATGGCGTTAGCCACAGATCCCGACAAGGTGATCAACAACCCAGCAACGCCCGAGGCTAGCGTCCACGGCTCATCAAGCGAACTTGAATTCGACTATGCGAATGCCCAGCGGCATCTCGAACAAGCGTTGTCATTGCTACCGGAGGATCGCAAAGTCGATCCGACATTTCGCCTTAGCATCATGGAGAAGATTGGCGTTTGCTTAGAACGTCGGGGCAAACTGATAGCGGCAGCCCAGATCTATCGGAAGGCAATGATCCAGTCTCCCACCACAACCCAGCAGAATCTCGAATTGCAGCAGCGACTCGCCTTCGTTCATGCGCTCGTCGGAGACTATCCAGCGGCGCAGCAAACTCTCGACGACATGGATGCACTTTTTTCGCAGCCTGAACAGCAGCACGACCTCACGTACGCAAAAGCCTGCTTGGTAGGTGGCGTGCTGTCTCAATTGATGGGAGAATACGTCGCCGCTGAAGACTACTTTCGCGGAGGCATGGCTGTCTTTGCTAACTTGAAAGGTAACGTCGGTTCGAGTTTGGAACTGCGACTTCTCAATGGTCTTGGTCGCACGTATCTCAATCTTCACATGACTGATAAGGCAACCGAACTATTTTCTAAAGGGGCGATTGTCTCGGTTTCTGCCAGTAGCGAAGCGACACGCCTAACTGCAGATGCGTTGCTAGGACTTTCCACTTGTCATCGCCAGAACGGCAAGCTTGCCGAGGCAGCGAACTATGCCGCACAAGCAGTGCAGAAGTATTCCTCTTCCATTTCCAAACGGCATCCTGATTACGCTGCCGCGATCGAAGAGTTGGCTATCTGCGAGCTTGCACTAGGCAAACACCAAGACGCGATCTCACGACTACGTGATTGCGTCAAGATTCGACATGAGGCGTTAGATGCCGCACCAGGTCAGATTCATCCAGATACCGCGAGAGCAGAAAACCATCTTGCCGCTGCGTACATCACCTACGGCCTGCAACTTGCCCGCGAGCATGAACGCGATTCGAAAAAGCAATACCAAGCTGCCATCGAACTGCTGGCCAAAGCGGAGCGGCAACTTCGCGGGCAGGTAGAACTTAGTAATCCGTCGCTCTGTTTGATTCAAAGCAACATGGCACTCGCACTTCAGTTGCTTGACCGCGACGACGGAGCACTGCGTTTGCGCAATCAGAGTTTCCGTGGATATCATGAGCACCTTGGTGGCAACCTGACTGGGCTCAGCGAAGCGGAACAAATCAGCTTTCTCCACGGACAGTTTCTACCTGAGCTCCATGAGGCACTCGCCTACGTCAGCACGTTGGAGGATTCCTCAAAATGGGACGCCAGCGTCGTTGGTTGGTTGCTGAATTTCAAAGGAGTTCTGAACGAAATTGCCGCAATGCGAACCATGATGCAGGCGAACACCGGTGCAGATGAAGAATCGCTCCTGCGATTGGGGGAAATTCGCATCGAATTGGCAAAATTGGCGGTCCAGTCGCAAACGCGCCAGGCAGCAAATCATCGAAACGAATCTCAACAAGTCACGCTGCGAAGCGAGGAGGCGAAGATCATTCGCGACCTTGGTCGTGAGCAGTTATTCGAGCGTCCATGGCGTGAGGTTAACGAAGTCGCAGACAAACTGGCGGACAACGAACTCGCCATCGACTTTTTTGTCGTTTGGATGCCACCATCGGGAGATCAATCGTGGGAGAAAGTGTTAATAGCCACGGTGACATCTCGGTCAAATTCACCGCAGGTCTTTCAACTTGGAGCGATGTCGGAAGTCGAGGTGATATTCGATGAACTGCGTTCCGAACTGAGCAATGAAGAGAATGTATTCAAACTCCTCAGCTACGACCCTGATGACGCCATCAAGAACGTGCGGACAAAGTTAAGCGAGCTTTACTCACTGCTGCTCAAACCGATGGCCACCTCGTTCGACGGGGTAGATACACTGATCATTTCGCCCGATGATTTGCTCTGGTTTGTGCCTTGGAGCAGTTTGGTGCAAAATGACCGATACCTGATCGAAGACTTTACAATATCGACCGTTGTGAGCATGCGGGAGTTGATCACAGAGCCGACCAATGACCATTCTGTTTCTGCACCAATGTTGGTTTTTAATCCAGACTATGCAGCGGGTCGCTCAGTCCATGATCCAGTATCTGAGAATGGGGACAGCCGCGCGACCGCTGCTACTGATGATTTGACTGACCCAGTCGCCGAGGTGTTGGATGCGAACAACTCCACAGCGTTTTTTCTTGCGAGTGGTGGTGATCGACTGCGATCACGACGGGCCTCACTTCCTGACCAATGGAATGAGCTGCCTGGAACCCAAGTCGAGGCCGAGCGAATCGAGCCTTATTTGAGGCAAGTGTCGGCAAGCGATGTGCAAAAATTCTCGGGTGTGGAAGCGAGTGAAATGGTCATTCGCAATGCGCAGCACCCCAAGTATTTACTCATTGGTACTCACGGGTACTTTCATACGGAAGAACGATTTGATCATCGTCCGGCATGGGTCACGCCAGCCAGCGACCAGGTGTTATCCGCCCAATCGCTAGGCAATTGTGGGCTAGCTATGGCTGGCGCGAATCATGCAGGCGATTCCAACTCGGATGAAGATGGACTGCTGTTAGGGTTGGAAGTGCTTTCGAGCGATTTACGCGGGACCGAACTGGTCGTGCTTAGCGCTTGCGAAACTGGCTTAGGTGACTCACGCAATGGAGAAGGCGTGGCTGGACTGCGACAGTCTTTTCACCTCGCTGGTGCTCAGCGAGTCATGTCATCGCTGTGGAGCGTGTCTGATACTTCCACGTCGCAATTGATGGAATACTTTTGGCAAGAGGTTGCCGGTGGACAGAGCTATGTCGACTCGCTGAGCCATGCAAAACGCAAGATGCTGCAAATTCATGGAAATGAAAGCGAATCCACGAATCACAAGTTCGTGCATCCGTTTTTCTGGGCGGCGTTTGAGATTTCCGGTAGAACGTCAAACAAACCACGCTAAGTGAAATGCGATGTGACGACGAGCCGATTTTCGTCAGTGTGGCGTGAAAATGAGCTGCCTACTGCAATTGGATTTCGAGTGTACAATTCCCATCCGTTTTGTCGGTGATCACGCAGCACGCATCTTGGTTTGTACGGAACACAAGCCCGTCTTCACGATCACCGGAAAATAGCCGTCACTTGCCGAGATCTCCATCCAATCCATGAATACGAATCGCGACCTCGCGTCAGCTCGGAATCTCGACGTTGGTAACTGCCCACTCGGTGGATGGCCGGTGCCGCGGTCGATGTACGTGCATGTCCCCTTTTGTCGGCATCGTTGTGGCTATTGCAATTTCAGCGTGTTGGCTGGTCGTGATGAGTTGCAAGATCGTTTTCTCGACGCTGTCGAAATCGAATTGGACGGTATCCAACAGCGACTTTCACAGGATTCAATACCGCTCGATACGCTGTATCTCGGTGGCGGCACACCGACCCAGCTTACTTCGTCGCGCCTGAGACGGTTACTTGCAATCTTGAATCAGAGAACGTCGTTGTCAACGAACGCTGAGTTTACCTGTGAAGCCAATCCCGAAGATGTTGACAGCGAGACGCTTGAGATTTTACGTGCAGCCGGTGTCAATCGACTGAGTCTCGGCGTGCAATCGTTCAACGATACAAAACTAAAAACGCTGCAGCGAAGCCACAGCGGCGAACAAGCAATCGCTGCTATTGAACTTGCCAGCCAATGGATCAACAACATCTCGATCGATCTGATCTTTGCCGCTCCCGGGGAGACGCTCACCCAGTGGCAGCAGGATTTACGCACCGCAATTGAATTGCCGGTTCAACACGTTTCGACGTACTCATTAACCTACGAAAAGGGTACTGAGTTCTGGTCGCGTCGACGCCGAGGTGCGTTGCAAGTTGTCAGCGAAGACACCGACATCGCTATGTACGAGTCATCGCGGCGGATGCTTAGTGAGGCGGGTTATCAGCACTACGAGATCAGTAGTTTCGCTAAACCGGGAGCACGCAGTCGTCACAACAGCGTGTACTGGAATGGACATGGTTGGTACGCGATCGGACCGAGCGCGGCATGTTTTGTCGGCGGAGATCGCAACGTCAATCACCGCAGTCCGACGACGTATATCAAACGGATGCTACAGCACGGTGACGCCGTGGCTGAGCGCGAACGCATCCCACTTGATCAACATGCCCGCGAAATCGCCGCCTTTGGTATTCGTCAGATCGACGGTATCGACTTGTTTCAAATCAACGAGCGAGTCGGTTACGATTTCGCTGCCACGATCGCCACTCGGATCGAACCCTACTTGCAAAACGGTGTCTTGGTCCGCAGGCAAGATCCTGCCCGCAGGCGTGACCACATTGAATTGACCGAGCACGGATTGCTGTTCGCCGATGCGGTTGAGTACGCGATTTTGGAGTAATCCCCGTCCTGGTCGATTCGCAGTGAGTTTGCAAGAATGTCAGTCCGAATTCGCTTCTGCACGTCTCATTTTCAACGAAATCGCACCACCCATGTCTCGTCGCCTCCTCGTCACTGCCGCGTTGCCCTACGCTAATGGGCCGATCCACATCGGTCACCTCGTCGAGTATTTGCAAACGGATATCTGGGTTCGTTTTCAAAAACTTCGCGGCCACCGTTGTCTTTACATCTGTGCCGACGACACCCACGGCACCGCGATCATGATCCGGGCTAGAAAGGAAGGTCGTAGCGAACTGGAACTGATCGGCGAGATGAGTCAATCGCATCAGCAAGATTTCGCAGGCTTTGGGATCGAGTTCGACAATTACGGCAGCACCCACAGCGACGAAAATCGCAAAATTTGCGGCGAGTTTTGGCAAGCCCTCCGCAGCCAAGAACTCGTCGTGGAGAAAACCATTGAGCAGCTCTACGATCCCGATGCTAAAACGTTTCTTGCCGACCGGTTTGTACGCGGCACGTGTCCGAAATGCGGTCGTGCAGATCAGGCAGGCGACAATTGCACGTGCGGCCACACTTACGCCCCGACCGATCTGATCAATCCTGTCAGCACGCTCAGTGGTGCCACGCCGATCCTCAAAGAATCGGCACACCTGTTCGTCCAACTCGAAAAACTTCATGGCTTTCTCGCCGACTGGGTGTCGACATCGGGTGCCCTGCAAAGTGAAACAGCGAACTATCTCAAAGGCCACTTTCTAGCCGACGAATTGCGAGATTGGGACGTCAGCCGCCCCGCACCCTACTTTGGTTTCGAAATCCCCGATTCGCCTGGCAATTATTGGTACGTATGGTTCGATGCACCGATCGGATACATCGCCAGCACGCAGCAGTGGTGCGACAGGAATGGCGAACAGCTTGCCGATTGGTGGAAGAGTGACGAGTGTGAGGTTCATCATTTCATCGGCAAAGACATCACCTATTTTCATACACTGTTCTGGCCCGGCATGCTCAAAACGGCGGGTTATTCGTTGCCCACACGCGTGCATATTCACGGATTCTTAAATGTTAACGGCATGAAAATGTCCAAGCGTGATGGAACATTCATCACGGCGGAAACATTCTTGACACATGTGGACCCTGCGGCACTGCGTTATTTTTATGCGTCGAAACTCTCGGCGCGTGTCGAGGATCTCGATTTATCTGTGAGTGAGTTTGTCGACAAAATCAATTCGGATTTGGTCGGCAAAGTCGTCAATCTCGCTAGCCGAGTTGGCAAGTTTGCTCAACAAACGGGCCTGTCCGAGACCTATCCTGACGATGGTGGATTGTTCGTCAACGCGGCGGCTCAGGGAGAAGCGATCGCGGAGGCTTTTGAACAATGCGAATATGCCAAGGCGATGCGGTTGATCATGGAACTCGCCGACGCCGCCAATCCGTTTGTCGAACATGCTCGTCCTTGGGAAATGAAAAAGGCAGCAGAGCGGCAAGCCGAGTTGCGTGACGTTTGCACGGTGGCACTCAATCTGTTTCGTCAACTCGCAGTTTATCTAGCACCCGTTCTGCCATCTCTTGCCCAGGCATGTGGTGAGCTACTCAACGATCCCATTGTTTCGTGGGACCAAAGTCAAACGCCGTTGGTCGGTTCCGGCGTGGCCCAATTCAATCGCATGATGGACCGAGTTCAACCCGAGGAATTAGAAAAGATGATCGAAGAAAGCAAAGCACAAGCCGCTGCTGACGCAGAGGTTACCGATGCGCCAGTGGCCACGTTCAATGACAGTGACCAGCCGCTCAAAGACGAACCGCTGGCTGCGGAGATCTCCATCGAAGATTTCGCGAAAGTTGACTTGCGAGTCGCCCGCGTGCTCGCTGCCGAGCATGTACCGGAGGCCAATAAACTGTTGAAGCTAACCTTAGGTCTCGGTGGCGACGAAACCCGTCAAGTTTTTGCAGGCATCAAAGCAGCCTACGAACCAGAAAAACTGGTCGGTCGTTTAGTCGTGATGGTCGCCAATCTACAACCTCGAAAAATGCGATTCGGCTTGAGTGAAGGCATGGTCACTGCCGCTGGCCCAGGCGGTGCTGAGGTCTTTATCCTCGGTGTCGATGAAGGCGCGCTGCCCGGGCAACGTGTGCATTGAGCATTTGACTTGAACTTGCCTGACGAGTTGTGATTTGTCGTGGTATCTCACACGGCAATCACAACAGCTTGTAAACGATTATCCCCAACGTGGCGATCGAAAAGATCAGTGCAAGTACCGCGATCAATCCGTCTTTGGCAATCAAGGCGAGAGCGAATGTCGTGATGGCTGCTCCCGCGACGTTGGCGCTAAACGGGACAAACTCCAAAATTGGCGTCGCGCTGGAGATCAAGATACACGCGATCGCGACAATGCCCACGCCCGCGTGGTCGATCAGCCACGTGTATCGCTGTTTTGTGATCCGATCCATCCAGCGCGCGGGCTTCTGTAGCCAGTTAATCATTTGTTGCAATCGCTGGCTGGCAATCCGTCGTTTTTCCAACCAATTGGGCACCCAAATATGTTCACGCCCAATGAGCATCTGAACGCAAGCGATCGTTATGATAATACCCAGAACACTTGGCACACCAGGGATATCGGCAGGCCCCGGCACCATCATGATGACGCCGACAAGCAGTACGATCGAAGCGAATGTGTTGTCACCAGCCGCATCCAATGCATCGCCGAATGACACTTCCTTTCGCTCATTGGACAGCGAGTCGATGCGCTTCAGCATTCCGCTCAAGGAATCATCGCTCATGATTTCATCATTTTGTTGGATCGTGTCCCCAATTCTTCAAACTGAAACACCAATCTGTATCAGCGACGTCGCCAGCGGGGCGCTGAGCGGAGTGGCGTTTGATGTATCCACAAACTTTTCGCATGTGCTCGAACTGATCATCACTGAGGTCAGCCTTGTTCGTACGCCTATTTTCAACAATCTTCCGACCCGACTGATGACCGACCGACTCATTGTCACCATCTCTGGTCTGGCCAACCGATTTTGAATCCTCGGTTTGCAGCCACTGCTCCAGTACCTGGGGCTGCATATTTACCAGGCCCTTGAATTCCTGATAAGTTTGCTCTTGTTGATCGCTCAGCGTGGTCGCCATTGCTCTCAACTCTCTTCGGTTAGTTCAAGTTGACTATCAGCAACGCTTAGGACTTTTAGAATTCTTGAGATAGCGGAACTCGTCAAGAGTCTCGATTTTTCAGTGTATTTCACCATGTTGAAGGTCTTGACGACTTCCGCTACTCACAGGCTAGTGCTATTGCTGCGGAACCCATGCCGCGTGCCCGTTGATCCAACGCCCAGAACATTGTCCTGGGCGATGCAAAAATTCTGAGGCTTTGCACCCTAACGCAATGTCAACGCAATTATTCCACTTCGTTCAAGGTGTCATTGTCCAAAGTGTCATTGTCTAGGGTGTCATTGTCTAGGGTGTCATTGTCTAGGGTGTCATTGTCTAGGGTGTCATTGTCTAGGGTGTCATTGTCTAGGGTGTCATTGTCTAGGGTGTCATTGTCTAG
>JBGSMN010000226.1:0-31365 GCA_041740155.1 Rhodopirellula sp. | reverse complement strand
ACCACCCTTAGCCAATGCCCACTCAGCGGCTTTTCGTTCGGCGGCGAAGTCGATGGGGTCGAGAGCGGGAGCCGACGGCGTGGTCGCCTCCGCCTTGGGCATCGCCGGCCCCGTCACCTTCAACGCCTGACGCACAGCGTCGACAGACATGGCAACTCGAAAACCAATCACGGAAGCCTCATAGGCCGATGCCTCTGAACAGCGGGAGGCACTGCTGCAGGCGTTTGAGCCAGAAACATAATTTCCGCCGCGAGTCATTCGTTCAGAATCTGCGGTAGGTCTGTTGAACGGATTCACGGCGACCGTGTTACTCAGGCTTGAATACCAGCCGGGGTTCCAGGCATCCTGAACCCATTCCCAAACGTTGCCGTGCATGTCAAACAGACCGAACGAGTTGCTCGGCAGTTCGCCCACCGCATGCGTCCGGTCGTTCGATGTGTCTGTGAACCATGCGACACGCGAAAGATCTGCGAACGAATTGCCCGGCCAGAATGTACCGTTCGACCCAGCGCGACAGGCGAACTCCCATTCGGTTTCCAATGGAAGGCGATAAGGTTCTTTGCCGAACGGAACGAACATCGACGCATCCTCGACGGTATCCTTGAGACGTTCCTGTTTTGTCAGCAATCGGCAGAATTCGGTCGCGTCACTCCAGCCCACACCTTCCACGGGCAACGCCGACGTCACCATTCCCGCGACATATTCGGCCCATTTTCCGGATGCTGCGAAGGCGGAAGGATTCCTTTGCGTGAGTTGCTGGAACTGAGCCTGAGTTACTTCATGCACGCCAAAGTAGACAGGTTGAGTCAGCACGACCTTATGCTGTGGCCCTTCGCTCTTGATACAGTCTTGCCACAGAATATCATCGCCCGCCGCAGGCAGCGCCGTTTCGATTTGTTCCCGAGTGCTGCCCATCATGAACTCGCCGGGCGGGATGAGGCGGAACTTCATGCCGATGGTGTTGGTATACTCGACCGGCACTTTCAGATACGCGGCCCAGGCTTCCTGATGCTGCTTCGCCTGCTCGGCATCAAACGGCGCAATCGCCGGCGGCGGTGCGTCGGCGGGCCAGCCGTGCCAGCCGACAGCGGCGACTGATTCGACCGGCAACGTGGGAAGTTCGGAAGCATTCGGCTTTGCAGGTTCGACCATTGTCTTCGCAGCCCGCAAGCGAGCGGCATAGTGAGACAAGGGACTGTAGCTAAGAAAAGCAATGATCACGAGTAAGACCGTGACCAGCGTCGCAATGACGCGCGATGAGTTCGCGGCAGGGCGCTCCGACAAGGCAACCGACGTCTGCGCTGGAGCAACTGCTTCGTTCACGACAGCAACCGGTTTTTCCGGCAGCGGCACGCAAGTCACTTTGCCGGTCGACTGCAACTCCGCCTGACATTTGCCGAACAAGTCCGCGACTTCCCTTGCCGTTTGAAAACGCTCGGTGGGAGCTTTCGCATGCAACTTAGCGATAATTGCAACCAGCCAGTCAGGAAGTTCGGGCAGAATCTCTTGCAGCGGCCGCGGTGTTTCTTCGGCCACGCGACGCAGCACAGCAATGGCAGTTGGCGCACGAAACGGAGGGCGACCGCAGGTCATTTGATAGAGCACGCTGCCCAAACTGAAGAGGTCGGCCCGATGATCGAGTGGCTGACCTTGGGCTTGTTCGGGAGCCATATACATCGGCGTGCCAGAGATCATGCCGGTTTGCGTCATGCTGGCATCATCGACCGTGCGGGCCAGACCGAAGTCGGTGATCTTCACCTTCTGCTCCACCCCTTTTTCCAACAGGATATTTCCCGGCTTGATGTCGCGATGGATGAGATTCATCGCATGCGCGGCAGCCAGTCCGTCTGCGATCTGGCGACCCAGGTGGAGTATCTCGGGAATGTCCAGCGGGCCGTTGCCGTCCAGTTTGTCTTGCAGCGTTTGGCCGTCGATAAATTCCATGACCAAGAACGGCAGCGGTTGTTCTTCGACGCTGTAGACCTGCACGATGTTCTCGTGGCGAATGGCCGCAGCAGCACGCGCTTCCCGTAGGAATCGCTTTCTAGGCGGCGAGGTGGCTGCCATGCGCGGGTTCATCATCTTGATTGCGACCGGACGATGCAGTTTTTCATCAAACGCTTTCAGCACCACACCAAACGCTCCTTGCCCTAAAACTTGCAACATTTCGTAATGCAACAACCGTCCGATGGAACCTGACTTGGTAGACGGCTGCAGCACACTCAGCGCCAGTCGGACGTCGTCATTTTCGTCGTCTTCAGGTTTGGCGAGATGGCTGAAATCAATCGTGCGATCCGTCCCAGGGCTAGGGAGCAATTCTTCGCGCTGGACGACTGGGATTTCTAGAAATGAACCTGCCGAGGTATGAGCTTGCAGTAAAGCGTTGACGTTCTCGAGAAGTTGGGGATGATCAAGGCAAGCTTGAGCTAGATAGGCTTGCCGTTTTTCCGGATCGGCAATTTCTAAAGCAGCCTCAAAAATGGCTCGTTCGTTCATCTCGGTGTCCAAAGTCGTTGTGACTAATATTGGGATAAGTCGCTCGTGAGGCGTACTTGAAGCCGCCGTCAGTATGACGGCCGCGTTACCCTCCGCCAGAGATCCATGCGTCGCTCGTCAAAAAGTCCGCCAAAAATTATTTTTCCGTGGCGGAAGCCTGGATTTCCCGCCTCAGCCAGGCCTTGGCAAAGGTCCAGACGCGCTGGGTGGATCGCTCAGAAAGATCAAGAATCTCTGCGGCTTCAACTAATGTCAGGCCGGCAAAATAGCGTAGCTGGACTAACTCTGCCGCAGTGCCGTCGGCATCTTTCAGTTTGTCCAAAGCCGCATCCAGAGCCAGTAGATCTTCACGTGGTCTAGGGGCTTCGATGGGAAGATCATCAAACTCGACGCGTACCAATTCACCACCGTGTTTCAGACGCTTTTTGCGACGGGCGTTGTCGACCAGAATTCGCCGCATGGCTTCGGCTGCTGCTGCGAAGAAGTGGCCCCGGCCTTGCCAATGTTTGGCATCGGCAGTGCCCAGCAATCGGAGATAGGCTTCGTGCACGAGCGCCGTGGCTTGTAAGGTTTGCTGTTTTGGTTCCGCCGCCATCTTTGTAGCCGCGAGTTTACGCAGTTCGTCATAAAGAAGTGGCAACAGGTCGGCTGCAGCCTGGCGATCTCCAAAGGTAGCTGCGTCTAGCAGGCGCGTGAGTTCGTGCGTCATGACGGTTGATTGTAAGAGGCGCCAATGAGAGCGGGAGGCATAAAGTTAACGGACAAGTTGGCTGCTTAGGTTCAACGCGCAGAGGAACCTTCGACTAGCGTGACTTCCGATCCCTTTCCTAACCGAGCTTTATGGCGACTTCAGAGGCCAATAGTTCGTCTCTTTCGGCGTAAGTGTGGAACAAATCGGGATTGTGAAAAAACTAACCACTTCGTAGAATACCTTAAGAGTCCACTGAGATGTGGTTCAAACAACATGAGAAAGGAACCGTTCCATCTGTATCTCATCGTTTCACCCTCATTCCGCTAGTTGGCTTCGACATGCACGAATTTGCTGGCCCCAGGGTTGAACTTCGGCATACTTATCGGCTAGTCCTACGCGATTGGAGAGCTTACCTGAGAACGGCTCGATGAGGCTAATTTTCTAATCTTGGTGGATAGTGCATCAACGAGGCGAGCTCACAAGTCGGCGTCTTTAAACTATTCGCGGATCGCTTGCAGATACATAAGCAATTTTACAAAATCGATCGATAGT
This sequence comes from Rhodopirellula sp., assembly GCA_041740155.1. Taxonomy (GTDB): domain Bacteria; phylum Planctomycetota; class Planctomycetia; order Pirellulales; family Pirellulaceae; genus Rhodopirellula. The sequence goes on along the minus strand of JBGSMN010000226.1, from coordinate 27,626 downwards.
CAATCCGAAAACTCAGCACGATTCTTGCCCGTTAAGACTCTCACGAACACTTTCGATTTTTTTGGAATAAATTACTAAAGAATTAGTTGCATGGATCGCAAACTGTCACCCGTTTCTCGATGGACTCGTAGGTCCGCTCTAGCTTTGCTGTTCGCGCCGCTGGGCTACATTGGTTACCGGGTCGCCGCGCACAACCAATGGATCATCGCCACACGTGGTCGGCGCTCATTCGACGCGGGAGTCGAACCGCGACCCGTCGGGCGTGGCAATGGGTTCAGCATGCTGGTCGTTGGCGACACTGGCAAAGACACGTCTCAACGAACGGCTGTCGTCCAAGCAATGCGAAACCACGCCTCCTGGTCCAGGCCAGACGCCGCGATGTTGCTAGGCGACAATTTTTACGAACAGGGTGTCGAATCGTCTGATGACCCGCGCTTCGACAGCGATTTTGAATTGTTATTCGACGCCGAGTCATTCGAGATGCCGTTTTACGTTTGCTTGGGCAATCACGATGTCTACGGCAACGCGGACGCTCAGGTACAATACTCCGCTCGCAGTCGTCGATGGAAAATGCCGTCACGTTATTACACGACTCGGCACACCTCGCGCGAAGCAACAATCGACATCTTCGTGCTCGACACCAACATCCTGCTCGTGGATTCCGCCGAAGCCGATCAGCAGTTGCAGTGGTTGCGTGATCGGCTTTCTATTTGCGACGCGGACTACAAAATTGTCGTCGGCCACCATCCCGCGTTGTCTGGCGGGCAACACGAAGCGATCCATCGAATCGCCCGCGTGCTTCCGCCCGTGTTCGAGGAATTTGGCGTCGACTTGTATTTGTCCGGCCACGACCATGATCTGCAGTTATTGCAATCCGAAGCCAGTTGGCTACAGATCGTCAGTGGTGCTGGGTCCAAGCTTCGCAGCACCTCGTGGATCAACGAAACGATCTTCGCGGAAGCAACCCCCGGATTCTGCTGGTTACTCATCAATGAAACTGGTCTCTCACTTTCGTTTTATGACGCCAGCGAGCGGCTGTTCACGCACACGGTGCCAAAGCCATTTCGAAAACAAGCCGCAGAATCCCTAGCCACCTCCGCATTGCAATGAGCGACTAACCAGCCGCTGCTGCCGATCATTCCTTGGGTGGTCTACAATGGTGCCAGCCCGTGGCGCACCGCTCGCAGTCTCGACCAACTGATTCCGGTTCCTGAGAGCTGGAAGCGGTATGTACCGAGACTGGAACTTGCGATCTTGGATGTCAGCCGGATGGATGACGCGGCGATGGCTGGCGACTCGATTTTGCAAGTCGCGCTGACGCTGCTAAAATATGGGAGAACGGCTGAGCTAGACGCCTTATCGCGGATCCTGTTTCAGATGCTTTCTCAGAAGATTAGCCAACAGCTGGCGAGAGATTTACTCGATAAAATAAGAGTCTACGTGATGAGTGTGAACCCGGTTTTAGGGGAAGAGAAGATGAATGAGTTACTTTCAGAGTTTTGGCCCGTTCAACCCGAGCCTGGCTCGGTCGCTGACCAGTTGATCAAGAAGGGTGAAGCACGCGGAGAAGCACGCGGAAAGGCAAGGGGCGTAGCCTGAGAAAAAGCGAATATGATACGTACGCTGCAAGCAATCCTTCGTATTGCACAGTCGTCGGATGAGGAACTAGCGGGCCTCAGCCCAGAAGAATTGCAAGCGACAATCAATTCCCTTCAGCAACAAATCTCAAGCCGCATGAAATAGCGATTCTCATCGCGTGGGACCAGATTCGGTTTGAACGTGGTCACTAGGCTCAAGGTCGCCCAGTTCGATCCAGTCATCTTCTTCGACCGACCAGATCGGTTGCTGTCAACGTGACTTTCGATTGGCCGCGTATCAACGGTGAAAAAGTAGCACTAAAAGACGCAACCGCTTACTACCCCAACCAACAAGGGCCGTCGTCACCGGATTGTGCGATCGTGAAAGCGGACGGCGAGAATTGTGTGTTCGAGGTTGCGGAAATTTTCAAACGTGAGGAATCGAAACGTCGGCATTCCTTGCGGCTGCAACGGTCCGCTCCCACGGATTAGCCGCGCGAGTTTCCTTTCATCTCGCGGTACCAAAATCGGTCTAAACTCCATAAAGGTTAACCCCATGAACCGTCTGAATCGTTGTCTCCGTTTTTGTTTCTATATTACGCTGCTTGCTTGGATACCGCTTCCGCTGCGTGCGGAGTGGAACGTGTATGTCGCCGAGGAGACCGGCACTGACACCGATGGCAGCAAGCAAGCACCGTTTTCGACGCTTACGCAAGCTCGCGACGCGATCCGAACGGCTAGGAAATCGGGCGACTTACGCCTGGGCGATCCGGTCACGGTGTGGATCGGTGCGGGGGTCTATCGGCTCGACGCCTCATTTGAATTGACCGCCCAAGACAGCGGCACGGAGGATGCCCCGGTGGTCTACCGCGCCGTCGAAAACGGCACGGTGAAAATTCGCGGCGGTGTGACGCTGGATCCGGAATCGTTTCGAGCGATTTCCGATTCAAACGTCCGCTCAAGACTCGATGCCCAAGTGCGGGACAAAGTTCTGGTTTGCGATTTGGCAAAAACGGACTTGGCAAAATCACTGCCGACATCATTTCCGCCGCTTAAGCAATCTTACCGCGGCGTGCCCTCGTCGCCCTGGCTGTACTGCAACGATCAACCGATGACGTTGGCGAGATGGCCCAACTTGGATTCGGCCGATGGGCAGTGGGCGTCGTTTTCGACCGCGATCGACACCGGCTTGCCCGACCCCGATTCGGATGATCCTGCCAAGCGTGTTGCCCATGGAGGTGCTTTTGAATTCGAGAATCCACGGCCCCGACATTGGAAACTTGACGACGGCGTTTGGCTGCTCGGTTACTGGACTCACGATTGGAGTGACGAGGTGATTCGGATTGCGTCGTATGATCAAGACAAGAAGGTCATTCGGCTGGCCGCGCCACATACTTACGGTATCAATGCCGGGACTTGGGGAGCGGCCGAGCGGCGTTTCTTTGCACTGAACGCTCTGGAAGAACTCGACGCACCGGGCGAGTGGTACCTCGATCGAACGAACAAGCTTCTGTATTTCTATCCGAGCGACGAACTGCGGTCAGCCAATATCGTTCTCGCGACGTTGACGAGCCCTTTGGTCCAAGCATCAAGTGTGAAGCATATGAAATTCGAGGGACTCGGTTTCGAATACGCACACGGCAACGGCTTGGTGTTACGCAATACCGAAGGGATTGAGATTGTGGGTTGCCGCATTGCCAATCTTGCCGATTCCGGGATCACCATCGACGGCGATCGGAACACCGTTCGCTCGTGTGACTTTTACAACCTTGGCAAAAGCGGCGTGTCACTTGACGGAGGCGTTCGACAGTCGTTGAGGTCTGCGAACAATCGGGCGATCAACAATCACATTCATCACTACGGGCTGTTCCAGCGGACCTATGCACCGGGGATCAGGGTCAGCGGGTGTGGGCAAATCGTCGAGAACAACTGCATCCATGACGCCCCACACAACGCCGTTTACTACGCAGGGAATGAACACCGTTTCGAACGCAATGAAATCTACCGGGTGGTGATGGAAACCGGTGACGCGGGTGCGTTCTACACGGGCCGTGATTGGACGAGCCAGGGGAATCTGCTGAAACACAATTTCATCCACAACCTCGGTGGCGGCGACGCGAAACACGTCAACACGATGGGGATCTATTTGGATGATTGCGCCAGCGGCGACACACTTGAAGGCAACGTGTTCTACCGCGCCGGCCGCGCGATCATGATCGGTGGTGGACGCAGCAATCCGGTCCTGAATAACTTGATCATCGATTGTCCGATCGGGCTGCACATCGACGCCCGCGGAATGACGTGGAAGCAATGGAACAATCCGGCCGATCCGAGTTGGCATTTGGAAGCCAAGGCACAGCGACTCAATTACACTCAACCTCCTTGGAGCGATCGCTATCCCGAGTTGGCAAGGATCATGAGCGACTCACCGCGTGAGCCGCGATACATTCCTATTCGGCGAAATGTGTTCGTTGATTGTTCGAAACAAGTTTGCAACTTCGACGCCAACGTCAAGAAACTGCTCGATCAGTTCGAGATCGAAAATAACCTGGTTGTGCAAACGGAGGGCGAGTCCAGTGGAGTGGCCTCGGCAAAAGAGATCAAAGGTTTTGCCCACTTCGCTGGGACTGCGGACGATCCGATCGATTTGGGTTTCCAGTACATGGAAACGCGAGGTTATTCGCTGACACGCGATTCTCTGCTGTTGAAAGAACTGCCCAGCTTCGAGGCAATCCCATTCGAGAAGATCGGCCTGTACCGCGACGAGTACCGTGACGAGGCAAGTCTTCAAACCGCGAGTGGCCGTTAATTCGTTCTTCTTCCGGTCGCCAGCCGCCAAGATGCTTCATCTTTGGAAAATTCAGATAGCTGCACACTTGGAAAACAAAGCACCCTCGGCAGGATTTGAACCTGCGACCTGCTCGTTAGGAATGAGCTGCTCTGTCCAGCTGAGCTACGAGGGCGGACGAAAGAGTTCCGTGAGATTAGACGCGTAATTGACTTGCAGGGAGTTTACTCGATCGGGTTTCACTCGCAAACGGATCGCAACCAGATTCTACCCAGCGAGTCGTTGCGTCCCAATCGGGTGCTGCGGGTGAAAGGCCGCAGACCCAAGACAATGCGATGAGCCGTTCGCAAAGGACGCCCATATCAAGAACGCCCGAGAGATCGCGGCCTGATTGCTCAGCCTCAGCGACTGCATGGAAGGCTTGATGGTGCAGTTCAGCGGCATCGAGTAGTTCGTCCATCGGTCGCAGGCGTGCTTGCTCGACGATCGCTGCGTCGGGCAAATCGATCATCAAACGAGTGACTGCGGTGAGGTCAGCGTGCTCATCAGGCCACGGCAACTCAAATTGCATCCCCAGTGCCCACTGTATCGCGAACAGCGATTCATAACGCCACACCAACGTGTTGGATGCATCTATCGGCGGGACAGATGCGTTGAAGAATGCTTGCTCGCGCGGTGATAACGCGGCAAAGCCGAGCGGGCAGCGACGACGCATGTTCACGACATCAAGTGGTTGGCCGGCGAGGATGGATTCAGCCCGAGTGGCTGACAAGAACAATGCGAGCGCTCGTGCGGCCACGGCATCGGCAGCCATGGAGTTGATTTCCTCTGCGCCTCGCAAAGGCAATAGGTCGGCAACCGGATCGATCATGCGATTGCGTAGTTTAACGGCCGCTTCACTTTGACGTCGCCGGGCGTCGGCGGGAAACGGGATCATGGCCTTGGGATCAGGTGGATCGCCTGCAGTGTTGGTTAGCCGCCGACCGGCTGGGTCGAGGAAGCTGCCGTCGGCGGTGACCCATATCGCGTTGGCTTGCCAAGCCCATGCTGCTTGTTCCGAATTCGGTCGCTCGTCATCGACGCTACACAACCTACTTTTGGTCAGCCGCAAGTGAGCGGCGATGGGGTGTGAGATTGGTTGGTCGCACAGCGGCGATGCGACGAGATCGCTCAGCAGTTTGTTAGTGTCACCCGATGTTTCGTCAGACGCAGTCGGGCTGAGAGATGCTGGAGGCTGAGGGATCGTATGAAGAGTGGAGAACGAGCGGAGTGGGATTCTCCCGCCGTTGGAGGTCATCGCGGCTCAACCCACGCCCCATTTTTCTTGGAACCAGGCCACTCGATCAGCTCGCCGGGGGCTGTAGTTGGCGGTCGGTTTGAACTTTTCTCGTTTGAGAAAACTGATCATCGCCGCTGCAGGGACTTGGGCGTGCTGGGTAATCGCATCGGTTGTTTCCGAATCGGCTTTCCAGTTGTACAGGATCGCTTTTTCACGCTCGAACCATTCGTCGAGGTACTGGGCATCGGTCGAACTGATCAGCACGTGCTCGTATTCTTTCTTACACAAAAACCCCAGGATGCGTCCGGCCAAGTCGCGGGTGCGGTTGGTGTCGCCATCGCAGGTTGCTGCAGCGATGTTCCACACGGAGGTATACCCATGCTCATCGACGTCGTCTTTGTTATAGACAAGCACGATTTCGGGAGCGGCTTCGGCAGTTTCAACTTCTTCGGTCGGCTTGGTTGGCATAACGTCTGAGAACACTCATCGGGGGGAATGTGTGAGAGATCCATGGGATTCACAAACCCATTAGACGCAAAAAACGCTCTCCCGAGAAGTCCCCCTGAGAAGTTTGCTCGCGACGATCTGCCTGGCTGCTCAAAAAACGGCCTGTGGTGACCTGGATTTCGGTCCCGCCAAGGTGCTAATAATCCCGAACCCCTTTTTGTCATCAGCTTTTATTCGTCATTGGTCCATGGGGGACGGAAAGCCGCCACCACTTATTTTTCGTCCGATACCACGGTTCTCGTCGGCAATCACTTTGCTAGCAACTCACCCATCGCCTCGGCGAATGACTTGCCGATTTGGGCCATGATTTTGGCCGAACCAAGGTAGTGATACTCCGCGTTAGAAACACCTGTTTGGAGCATCTCGATCTCTTGGGGCGACATTGCTTCGGCGATCAACTTTTCTTCGAGCGTTCGTGATTCTTCCCGCGACAGTTTTTCGGCATCGCTCTGTTTTTTCGCCGCCTGTTTAACATTGCTCTCTTTCGCCCGAAGTTCCGTTAGTTCGCGGTCCCATGATTTCTCGGTCAACACGGCCGCGACAGTGCCCGCGAACTCGGGCAACCGGGCTGGCGCGGCCATCGCGTCGCGAAAGTTTTGATGTGTTGACCGGTAGCGTTGTTGATCCGGTCCGTATTGATCAACCGGTCCACCGACACCCATCACACCGATCACAAAGGGTAGTTTCGGGGCTGATAAATCTTTGCGGACATCGCGGATGAAATGAGCCATCGCGGTGCTGTAGGCGTCGTACCCGCCAGGCTGGTCTCGGTTGGGGTAGGTGCCACCGTCGACCATGTCGTTCCAGCCTTGGAACCACACCATGCCGGCGAGTTCATAACCTGACTCGGCGTCGTAGTCGGGATAGACGTTGTCGATGTCAGCTAAGACTTTTTGGACATGGTCGATCATTAAGCGGTAATACAGTCCCGTTGCGGCGGCTTTCTCTGCCTTGATCGCTGCAACGTCTTTGCCTTGCTGTTGGAATCGTTGGAGTTGGGTTTCGTCAAATTCGTACGGGCCAGCGCTGGGTGAGCGAAAATCCGTGTTTAGGCTCTTGCCGCCCCAAGCGGTCTTGATGATCAAAATCGGTTCACCGAGTTGTTTGTGCATGTAGATTCCGAACGTCAGCTCCGGGCCGATTTTCGTGTCGCTGGCTCCGTAGCCGACCGTTAGCCGTCCGCTTTTTTCCACACCGCTGGACAACAGCGAGATCCACACGTTGTCGCTGACTCGCGGCGAGCCATCTTCGGCCTGCATTTCGTGGAGCAGGGGTGTAGTGGCGGGGTCCATCGCGATATGTGGGAAAGTGCGGACGTCTGCGTGTCCCTGCATGTTCGATTGGCCGACGAGCACAAACACCTTGAGTGGTTTCGCGTTGGCGTGGTGATTGCTGGAGAAAAATACGAGTGTCATCCAGAACGCTACGGTCAGAATCACGAACTTGCTAGTTTTTCGAGACGTATCGTCCATCAATCGGTTACCAATCATCAAAGCTTCCAATATTTGTGTAGTGGGTGGAGGGGCGTCATTCTAACCGAAGCATCTTGTCCGAAACCCCATTACAAAAAGTTCTCCGCGTTGACGAAACCGCTGGGGAACGTAAACTTCGCGCCCCTGAATCCCTGCGCAGCAAAGGCCCGGTATGAAATTTCGCTTTCCCGTTTTGATTATCGACGAAGATTATCGTTCTGAAAACACGTCGGGGTTGGGCATTCGTGCACTTGCCGAGGCGATCGAAGCGGAGGGCGTGGAAGTCATTGGGGCGACAAGCTACGGGGATTTGTCGCAATTCGCTCAGCAACAATCGCGGGCATCGGCCTTCATTTTGTCGATCGATGACGAGGAAGTCTTATCGAATGATGAGGACGAAGGCCCAGCGATTCAGAATCTGCGGGAATTTATCCAAGAAATCCGCTTTAAAAACAACGACATTCTGCGTGAACTGCACGGGTTCATTCACATGTTCGAGGATACCCCTCAGTTTGTGGCGAGGCATATCTTGCACGAAGCGCGGGCCTACACCGATGGTCTCGCACCGCCGTTTTTCCGGGCGTTATTGGAATACGCGAGCGACGGCTCTTATTCTTGGCACTGTCCGGGTCACTCGGGTGGCGTGGCGTTTTTGAAGAGTCCTGTAGGGCAGATGTTTCACCAATTTTTTGGTGAGAACATGTTGCGGGCGGACGTTTGCAACGCGGTCGAGGAACTTGGTCAATTGCTTGACCACACCGGTCCTGTGGCTGCCTCCGAACGCAACGCGGCCCGGATTTTTGGCGCAGATCATTGTTTCTTTGTCACCAACGGCACGTCAACGAGCAACAAGATGGTGTGGCATTCCACCGTCGCCTCGGGGGACATCGTCGTCGTGGACCGCAACTGCCATAAATCTATTCTGCACTCGATCATCATGACTGGTGCGGTGCCCGTGTTCTTGACGCCCAAACGAAATCACTTGGGGTTGATCGGCCCGATCCCGTTGGAGGAGTTTCATCCTGACAACATTCAAAAGAAAATTGAGGCCAACCCGTTTGCTCGCGCGGCTCAAGCGAAATACCCCGATCGCAATCCGCGGATCTTAACGATCACCCAATCGACTTACGACGGGATTGTCTACAACGTCGAGATGCTCAAGGAACTGCTTGACGGTTTCATTGAAACGCTGCATTTCGACGAGGCTTGGTTGCCCCACGCAACCTTTCATGAGTTTTACAAAGACATGCACGCGATCGGTCGTGGACGTCCGACGTGCGAGCATTCGATGGTCTTTGCTACCCACTCCACTCATAAACTGTTGGCAGGGATCTCGCAAGCGTCGCAGATACTCGTCAAAGAACCGAAGAACCAAAAGCTCGATCGGCATGTGTTCAACGAAGCGTATTTGATGCACTCGTCAACCTCACCGCAGTATTCGATCATTGCGTCGTGCGACGTGGCCGCTGCGATGATGGAACCGCCAGGGGGCACGGCGCTCGTGGAAGAGTCGATTCTTGAAGCGATGAATTTCCGCCGCGCGATGCGGAAGGTCGACGCGGAATGGGGCGATGATTGGTGGTTCCAAGTGTGGGGGCCAGTCGAGATTCCCGACACCGATATCGGCAACCAAGCAGATTGGATTTTAAATGCCAACGATGAATGGCACGGGTTCGGCCAAATCGCTCCCGGTTTCAACATGCTCGACCCGATTAAGGCCACCGTGGTCACGCCGGGATTGAATCTCAATGGGGCGTTTGCCGAGACTGGAATTCCCGCGTCGATCGTGACGCATTACCTCGCAGAGCACGGCGTGATTGTGGAGAAGGCCGGACTGTATTCCTTCTTCATCATGTTTACGATTGGCATCACCAAGGGACGCTGGAACACACTCGTCAGTGCGTTGCAGCAGTTCAAAGACGACTATGACAAGAATCTGCCGATGTGGAAAATCTTGCCGGAGTTCGCCCAGCACTTCCCGCAATACGAACACAAAGGGTTAAAGGAATTGTGCCACGAAATCCATGAAACCTACAAAGAGAACGACATCGCGCGTGTCACGACAGAGATGTATTTATCGGACATGGAACCGGCGATGAAACCGTCCGACGCATACGACATGATGACTCACCGTGAGATCGACCGGGTGGAGATCGACGATCTGCTAGGCCGTGTCACGGCGGTGTTGTTGACGCCGTATCCGCCTGGGATTCCGTTGTTGATTCCGGGTGAGTGCTTTAATCGAACGATTATCGAGTACTTGCAATTCGCGAGAAAATTCAACGCGAAATACCCTGGTTTTGACACCGACATCCACGGGCTGGTCGAAGAGGTCGTCGATGGCGTGCGCAGGTATTTCGTGGATTGTGTACGAACCAAATCGGCAGTGTGATGAGAGCTTAAAGCGGCTTCGCTGCAAAATGTAGCGAAAGTCGTCAAGACTTTCGGACCGTGCCTTACCGAACGAAACTCTTGACGCGTTCCGCTACGGTCAAAGCGAGCGATTTCAGATTCGAATCGCGTTCTCGGCCACGAGGGTCGCGATTTGATCGCGGACGGGATACAGCCGATCAGCCGACTGGTTGACCAATCCCGCGTCGATGGGGGCGTCCACGCGCGTGTCGAGTTGATCGCGTGCGTCGCCCGAATTGATGGACTCGTTGACGCAGTTCACTAGTTCCGGTTGGGCCCATGCCAGGGGCCCGCCATCGGACGGACAACGCAGAATAGGTAAAATATCCGGTGTGATCATCGGCGGTTTCTCGTCAGTGGTACGGTTGAATGTCATGCGAAGCGAAGCTGGCATCCGATATTTACTTTCGTAGTGTCTTCTCTTTTAGAACGCTCGCCAAGGCACACGGTGTCGGGGTCGGGGTTCCCAACGCACGACGAAGGATTGTCATGCGACGCTTCGCATTTTGTCAGAATCAACGACTTATCAATATGGCCGCAGTGTTCGCGGTCGCGGCTCCAGCATTATTCCTCTCGATGGTCTCGCATGCCGAAGATTCACCAGGATATTATACCGATCCCGCCACAGGAATTGTTTATCGCAAAGTGATCCGCACGATCGAACGGCCGATCGTCGAAACCAAAATGACTCAGCAACAACAGACGGTTTACAAACCGAAAACGGTGGTGGAGACCAAACCAACGACTCGGCGGACGTACATGCCCGTGACCGAATACCGCTGGATACCGAAAGTCGAGGGCCGCTGGAACCCGTTTCGCCAACCCGCCGTTGCTTATCACCACGTGCCCGAAACGCACTGGCAAGCCAGCGATCAAGTGGTCGCCGAAACGACCACACAGGTGCAGTGGGAACCGGTCACTCAGACGGTAGAGGTGCCCCAGCAGTTGACGCGAATCTCTCGTGAGCAACAGGTTGATTACGAACCGATCGGGCGAGTTGCCCCGCCGGCACCCAGCGTGGCGGCGAACGTCGCACCGGAAATTGCCGCCCGCTTGCGACCTCTGGCCAGTCAGGCCTCGATTCAGCCGATTGGCACAAGCCAAGTGGCTGGTGGCACTTACGCCTCTCGGGAACGCCACCGTTCGACCTTGCAGACGGGTTTACGTGCGACCGAACTCAGCCCTGGGTCGACCCCCGCCTACAGTCAACCTCTCGGAATCGGCGAGACGAGCGGCATCGCCGGCTTGGGCGTGCCCCGGATGTGGCGTTAAAAAATTGGGTTTCACGAGCGGGCTGATCGAGTCAAACTATCGTGATGGCATAATTCTGAGTCGCGAAGGCCCACAATTCGGTCGACAGCCGATGAAGAATCCGGTCAGAGAAGATAGACTGAAGCGTCGAATACTCGTACCCGCGTTAGGTTGATACTGGTGGATTTGCAAAACTACTTCTCTGGCGACATGCCGCCGCGGGACCATTTCGTCTCAATTCTGAGGCACTGGGAGCAGGCCCGCACCTCCGAAACCGCCTTTTCGTTCACCGATGGCGATGATAGCGTCGAGTCACTGACGTACGCCGAACTTTGGAACGAGGTCCGGGGGTTAGCTGGGTATTTGCAAGGCCGCTGCGGCATTCGGCCTGGCGACCGGGTGTTGTTGCTCTATCCACCGGGTCTGGATTTCGTGGTCGGGTTGTTCGCTGTGTTTGCCGCTGGCGCGATCGCCGTGCCAGCGTTCCCGCCGCGACGTAACCGCAAAGCGTCACGAATCCGTTCGATCGTGCTCGATGCCGACGCTCGTTGGGCATTGTCGACCTCATCGGTGATCGAACAACTCTCGGGGCCGGATCTGCACGAAGACCTCGTGGGTGTGCAATTGCTCGGTACCGATTCGCCAAACCATCGTGACGGTTCGTATTGGCGATGTCCGCGACTGCGCAGCGACGCGCTTGGCGTGTTGCAGTACACGTCCGGTTCAACCGGGTCGCCCAAGGGCGTGATGCTTACGCACGCCAACTTGATCGCCAACAGCGAACTGATCTTGCATGCCTTTCAGCCCGATCAGCGGATCGTCGGTGCGTCGTGGTTACCGACTTATCACGACATGGGTTTGATCGGCGGGGTGGTGATGCCCATGTTCATGGGTTGCCCGAATGTGTTGATGAGTCCGATGGCGTTCTTGCAACGACCAGCTCGGTGGCTGCAAACGATTTCGAAGTACAATGTCACGGTCAGCGGCGGTCCGAATTTCGCCTATCAACTTTGCGTTGATAAAATCGACGATGCCGAGGTCGCTGGCTTGGATCTTTCCTCGTGGGAGATCGCCTTCAATGGTGCTGAACCGATTCGAGCTTCAACGCTGGCGGCATTCACGGAACGTTTCAGCCACATCGGTTTTCAACATCGATCGCACTTGCCCTGCTACGGCATGGCGGAAACGACGCTGATCGTCACGGGCGGCCCGAAGGACAATGGCGATGATCGCCAACGTCCGGTGCTGAAGTATTTTGATGGATCGTCGCTCGATGAAAAGACTGTCGAGCCAACCGCAGCGATGGATACTTCGCGCGAACTCGTTGGTTGCGGTCGGGTGTTGCCCAATGAACGAATTGAGATTGTTGATCCAGAAACCTCCACGATCGCGGCCCCTGGCAGCATTGGTGAAATCTGGGTGCAAAGTCCCTCGGTGGGACGCGGCTATTGGCAACGACGCGAAGAGTCCGCCAAGACATTTTCAGCGATGACGAGCGATCAGCAGGGACCATTCCTGCGCACCGGAGATTTGGGTTTTCTTCACGAAGGCCAACTGTATGTTTCCGGTCGTCTCAAAGACATGATCATCGTGCGGGGCGTCAACCGTTACCCGCAAGACATCGAAGCGACAGTCGAACGAGCCAGCGACGTGGTGCAAGCTGGCTCCGTCGCGGCGTTCGCCATGAACGATAGCGATCGCGAACAGCTCGTGATCGTCGCCGAAACCATTCGCCGCCGCGACCTCGATTGGGACGATCATCTGCAAGCGATCCGCCGGGCCGTGACGGAAGAACACGACCTACCACCCGATGCTGTTTATCTCGTTCGCAATAGCAGCGTACCGAAAACGAGCAGCGGCAAGATCCAACGACATGCTTGTTTGCACGCCGTCCGCGATGATGAATTAAAAGTCGTGGCGCAGTGGATTCGTGGTGAAGAATCGTCGTTACGCACGGCAGGCGAAACGATGATGAAAGCCGCCGCTTTCAGCAGCAGTGGGCTGAACGCGCAAGCTGACCCGATCATCATTGACGCGATAGAAATGCACGTGCGACGGATCGCGGGCGAACGGGCCGGCCAAATGTCCACCGACACGAACATCGTGCTTGATCTCGGACTCGATAGCCTCGAACGATTGGAGATCGCTCGCAATCTCGAACGCACCTTTGGCGGTCGATTCCCCGAGCAAGTCTTGGATGAAATCGAAACGCTCGGCCAAATTGCGGCTGCCGTCGAACGCTATCTACCCGCCGGTGCCCGCTCGCGAGCGGAAGCGTTTTTGAACGATCCCAGTCAACAATTTGGCGTTAGCGACGACAAAGTTGACGGTGCGGAACTGCGAGCTGCGATCACCGAAACGTCGATCGATGGCAGTATCTCGCGGCCCATCCGCAGCGTCGCGGTTGCGCCGGAAGACGACGTGACGCAGTTCACCGAGTATCGTCGATTGAAAGCGACCATGCGGCAAATGCAACTAACCGGTTGCCCGAATCCGTACTTCACCGTTCACGAAAGTATCGTCAACGACACGACCGTGATCGATGGCGAAACCTTCATCAGTTTCGCGAGCTACAACTATCTCGGATTGAGCGGTCACCCGGAAGTCTCTGCCGCCGCAGTCGACGCGATCATGCGGTACGGCACGAGCGTCTCGGCCAGTCGTTTGGTTAGCGGTGAGAAACCAATTCACGGCGAACTCGAACGTAAGATCGCACAGTGGGTTGGCGTCGATGCCGCAATCACGATGGTCGGTGGCCATGCGACCAACGAAACAACCATCGGACATCTCGTCGGTCCGGAAGATTTGATTTTGCATGATGCTTTGTCGCACAACAGTATCGTACAAGGCGCGTTGTTGTCCGGTGCCAAACGTCGACCGTTCCCACACAATGACTACGAATCACTCGATCGTATGCTGACGGCGCTGCGCCATCAATATCGCCGGACGCTGATCGTGATCGAAGGCGTCTACAGCATGGACGGCGATTTCTCAAATGTGCCAAAATTTGTCGAAGTCAAGAAGCGTCATCGCTGCATGTTGATGGTCGATGAAGCGCATAGTTTTGGCACCATGGGCGAGACCGGTCACGGCATCGCCGAACACTACGGCATGGATCCGACAAACGTTGACATTTGGATGGGCACGCTCAGCAAGTCGGCGTCCTCGTGCGGCGGATACATCGCTGGTTCCAAAGCACTCGTGGAATTGTTGCGATACACCGCACCAGGGTTCGTGTTCAGTGTGGGGATGCCGCCCAGCCAAGTGGCTGCGGCGATCGCGTCGCTCGATGTGCTGACGCGGGAACCCGAGCGAGTGAAACGCTTGCGACACAACAGCAATCTATTCTTGTCGCTCTGTCAGAAGGCTGGCTTGGATACCGGTGACAGTGGTGGCACGCCCGTCGTGCCGGTGATCACAGGTAATTCGTTAGTGGCATTGCGGTTGAGCAATCGCTTGAAGAAAGACGGCATCAACGTGCAGCCGATCTTGTATCCTGCGGTTGATGAATCCGCAGCCCGATTGCGATTTTTTATCACGAGTGAACACTCCGAAGAGCAAATTCGTTTTACCGTCGATCGTACCCAGAACCACTATCACGAACTGCGCGAGATACCCGCGACTTCACTCGCAGAAACCGGCTAAGTACCGCTGGAACAAAGGCCGACGTAGCGGAACTCGTCAAGAGTTTCCGTGTCCTAGAAAAACGAAAGTCGTGACGACGTCCGCGAACCCTTCATCATGCTTCATAACCACCGCGCCCCGCAGCTCCTCGGAGTCGTATTGGCTGGAGGGCGTTCTACGCGAATGGGCCGGCCCAAGGCAGAACTACCACACATCAACGGTGGCACCTACCTTAGCCATGCCATCGAGCAACTCGTGGCCTCCTGCCAATATGTCGCCTGCTCCGTCACCACAAACGGAAGCTCACTACTCAGTGAAACTCCTATCACAATCTCAGGTGGGCTTAAAATCCTGGAGGACTCTCAAGTCGATCGAGGTCCCGCCGAAGGAGTCGCGCGAGCGATGTTGTTCGCCAAATCACTTCAATGCACCGGAGTCATGGTCACGCCCGTTGATCTGCCCAAGTTAAATGCTCAGCATTTGACCTCGTTGGCAGTCGTGTTTGAACAACATCCGAGCACAATTGTCGTCGCTCGCTCCGCCGATCCGGAGGCCAGCAAATCACTGCAACCGCTCGTTGCGATTTATCCGATTCATCTCCAAGCTGATCTCGAAACACTGGCTCATTCCAATCAACGCAGCTTGTATCGCTTTATTCAATCTCACGAACATCTCGCTGTTGCCTTGCCTGCAGCAATCCTGCATAACGTTAATTCGCCTCACGATTTGCTGTCATGAACGTTTACGCTTTTGATCACCCTGATGCTGCGATCGACGCACTGGCCGAACCGCTGCACCCCGTCACCACCGAATCCAATTGCCGCGACTTTCTCGGTCGTGTGCTCGCCCAGCCGATTATCGCTGACCGCGATCACCCAGCCGCTGACGTTTCCGCGATGGATGGTTACGCGCTGGCGGATCGAGGGGCTAGCGGCATTTCTGAGTTGGACGCCGATGCTGAGTTGCCGGTCACCGCCGAAAGCATCCCTGGATCGCCACCACCGAGTTTTTCCAGCCACGGAGTCATCCGAATTTTTACCGGCGGCGTGGCCCCCGCAGGTTGCGACCGAGTCATCCAACGCGAACACACTGTTGAAAACACCGCCTCACCCGTATCGCCACTAGGCTCGATTCGATTACGAAACGAAGCACGTAGTAATCCACCCGGTGCGAACATCCGTCGACGTGGCGAGAATCTCACCGCAGGCAGCCAAGCGTTACCTGCCGGGATTGTGGTTCGATCACCGCAAGCTGCTGCCATTGCCAGTTTCGGAATCACGTCAACCCAGGTGCATCGCCTGGTAAAAGTCGCGATCATCACGACAGGCGATGAGCTGACCACCGATGTTTCCGAGCAGAACTTGCCGCCGTGGAAAATCCGCAACAGCAATTCAGTCGCGATTGCCGCTTTGATGAATAGTCAGGCATACATCGACGACTTCACGTTGTTGCACGCGGCGGACCGGCCTGACGAATTGCAGGCGACGATCACAGCGGCCCTTGCCGCGCACGACGTCGTGTTATTGACGGGCGGTGTGTCGATGGGCGACCACGATTATGTGCCGCGGATTGTGACTGCGATCGGGGCGAGAACGATTTTCCATAAACTGCCCCTGCGTCCTGGCAAACCGATCCTCGGTGCGATTTTGGTCGACGAAACAACTGGCATTGCGAAACCAATTATTGGTTTGCCTGGTAATCCCGTCAGTGCCACCATGGGGGCAGTCCGGTTCGCGCTGCCTGTGATCAACAAACTTGCAGGTATCATTCGTTGGCGACCCGCCCCGACTAGCGTCATGCTCGATGACGTGGGTGACAAAACGCTGCCGTTACATTGGATGCGAGCGGTTTGTTTAACTGCTCCTGGCCGCGCCAAACTGTTGATAGGTAAAGGCTCTGGCGATCTGGTCTCGCTCGCGGGCAGCGACGGTTTTATCGAAATGCCACCACACGCTAACTCCCCCGGTCCGTGGCCGTTCTTCGCTTGGTAATACGCTTCAGTCGTAGCGGAAGTCTTCAAGACTTTCGTTGGCTCTGATCAAAATTCTTTACAAGTTTTGCGGTGAAATCGAATACTCACGCCACTCGGCGACGACGATTTGACGGTGGCGTCCGCTCATCTCGCGTGTTGCCCATCTCAGGCTGAGTCGGCTGGATTTTTGCTAACAAGTTTTTGTCATGCAAAAAACGGCGAACTAGTTTTAACAACGAGTCGCGATAGATTTCCGCGTCGTGACCTTCCTCGATCCAGGCCCGCAGTTCAATTCGCTGCGAACGCTTGCCGACACATACCAGAGTCGCTTGCGGTGTCGGCGTCAGCAACACATCTTCTTGCTCGATCACCAATTCCGTCAGCATCCGACAAACGTCCGCAGGACGCTCATCACGGCTGACCGCGACTTCCAGCGGGATCACACTCAACCGACCCGCGCCACGCCAATTCACGACCTCTTCACCGACAAAATTTTGATTCGGGATGATGACTTCGCGACCTTCGTCATCCGACAATACCGTTGTTCGCAATCGCTGCGCCGACACACGGCCTTGTACATTACCAATTGAAATGAAATCGCCCAAGCGGGCTGGTTTTTCAAACAACACGATTAAACCACCGAACAGATTACGCACCATGTCTTGCAAGCCAAACCCAAGACCGATCGTCAACCCAACCGCCAACCACTGGATTGTCTGCCAACGAATGCCAATCCACTGACACGCAATAAAACAACCGACACCGAATAATAAAAACCGACCCAGCACTAACGAGAAATGTTCCATGCCTTCATCGAACGAAACTCGTTGCAACACCAACGCATCGAACAACGCTGGCAATAGTTTGGCTAGCTGAAAGGCGACGAATAACGTCACTGCTGCAAGTAACAAATGCAGGACCGTTACCGGCGTCGTTTCGGTGACGCTGCTCATTACCGATTGGCCCGCCTCGTTGACGACCGAGCGCGTCACGGTATCGTTAACATTCCAAACGACGGGGTTACCCATCCGAGCATTTGGAAAAATATCGATCCATAACCATGCCACACCCGTGATCGCGGTGCATACCAACGCACACTGGCACAGAAACGCGAGGTGATGTTTGAGTTCGAGGAAGTGCTCACCGAGCACACCACCCGCGGTGGACTCCGGTTCATCACGCGCATACCGCCGAGCGTTGCTGTCACGAGGTGTCGGAGCAGCACCTGTTAGCAACTCCCAAGCTCGCGCGGAGAGGATCTTCACGCCTGGCCAAAGTGTCGCAGCGACCAACAGACTTGAAATCGTGATGATTGCACGCTGAATCAACGCGGCGGCTGTGTAACCATACCCAAATGCTGAGAGTACGATTATTGCCGATGGGAAACCGATACCCACGAGATATATCACAAACCGTATTCGATGAATCACACGACCACCGAACTTGGCAATCAAGGGTTCGAGAAAACCTCCGACAGGTCGCAGAGAGAGATGCAACGTCCAGGTCACGAGTGCCATCGCAGCGATGAAACCTAGCCGTGCCAGCGAATCACGCCACATTCCATGGTCGATCTCGCCGACGAGGGTGACCACGTAAGCAGCCAGTACCAACCCGAGGCCAATGATTTTCAAATAAGTCGATGCACGTTCGCGGCGTGGCAATTCAACCTCGACGTGTTTGTCAACATAGCCCGAATTGCGGAGCAACTGACGTGGTACTTCAATCATCAACGCCACCAAACTCGCTGCGTAGAAGCCGCTCGATGCGTTTAGTGTCGATGCGGAAACGAAACCGCTGCCCAGCCAACGGGCGATCAAATACAAAACCCCAGGCAGCGTGATCGCGACTAGCACCGTCAACACGCCCACGATGAATTTGTGAGTGCCCGCGCTGGCGTCACGCATTCGCTTTCGATCACCGATTCCAATCAACCACGTTTTCGTTCGCCACCGCACGATTAAGATTGCGATAATCGAAACCAGCAAGCCGATCCCACCGACCGGACTGGACTCCCATTTGCGTTGCACGGAATACCCGAAATCGGCACTGCGTTCCGAGTTGAATAATGCCGCCGTAGCACCACCGAGTTGACGCAAGTCGTCGATGGCAAGTGGTTCGCCACTACGAATCCAGGTGATGTGCCGATCAATAAACGTGCGGTAATCCGCGTTGATTTTTCTCGAAGCTGTCGTCGTGGCATCGAGTTCACCGAGTTTCTCTTGATAATTTTGGTAGCCTTCACGCAGCATCGTGATCCACCAGTAACGTTCCCGCAACAAACTTTGCATTTGTGTGTCGACGGAGATCGAAATCTGTTGGTCAGCGTATCCCGCGTCCGCGAAGATCGCGTCGCTCTGTGCGACAGGATCCGCACCGTCGTGCTGCACCATATCAACTTCGAGTTGCAGGGTTCGCGAGCGAGCAAGTTCTTGGCTAGCGAACAGATTGGCCGAGTCATCGACTTGCCATTGATCGAGTTGATCTTGTTTGCTCCGCAACAACAAACCGATCGTAGGCGATAATCCGTAGTGACTGATTTTCGCGGTGATGTCCGTCAGATCGTGTGAGGTTGAATTGAATTTCTCGCTGGCCATCGAAACGCGGTTCGACAGCGCAGAGTGTAATTCCGTCAGACGCAACCATTGCTCGACGTAACGCGCATTCTCAGCCGCGACATCAGCAACTGGAGAATTCGTAGAGCCTGCGATTTGTTGAAATCTTTGAGCGGTTCGCTCCGCCGATTCGTACGAATGCTCGAAAGAGCGGTGATTCGTATTCGAGTTGGCTGGCGCTGCGGGATACGAGTATGTTGTCTGCGATTGAGGCACAGATGTGTAAATCGGCGTCGAGGAGGGTATCGACGAATACGTCACGCGCTGTGCCGACGCGATCGGGATGGTAAGCACCCAGAAGCAGGCTAACCCTAGCGATGATGGCCCGACTCGCCGCAGAGAGGTACTGGATATCATCAAGCAGCTCGTTCGTCGAGGTGAGATTGATCGTGCGATACATCGCGAATATTCTGCCGGTGGATGTCGAACCGATCTTCACGATAGTCGTCGGTCTCACTGTCGTTGTCGGTTTCAGCAGTGAGCAATGCAGGCGCGTCGGCATCGGCGGATCGTCGACGACGACGTCGAGGTTCCGGTGCCATACGGTCAAACAGCGTGCCCATCAATTTTGGATGATAGCAGACAAACGACCAGAGCAGCCCAATGGCCACGCCACCACAGGCATCGCTGAGGAAGTGGGCACCCGTGTGCAAGCGTTGCAACAACACGCCAATCCAAATCGTGGCGAACAGCACACGTCCTGGTGGCAGCATGATCCACAACCCGATTGTCAGTGCCGTCGCAGTCACCACATTCGCACTAGGGAATGCTCGCGTGCTCGCTTCAAAGGCAGTGATTTCGCTAAGATCCCAATCGAATGCCCACAACCAAGCCGACTCGTTACCGATGTATTCCAAATTCAAGTTACTTGGCCGTGGTCGCAAGACAAACCATTTCGTGATCGTCGCGACGGCACCCCCACCGAGGGCCAAGGTTGCCAAACGGGGCACCTGCCAACGCATTCGCGGCGCTAACAGCATGATCGTCATCAACACGAGAAACACGCCCGTGCCATGAGAAAATACCAGCGACAATTCGAGTGCTGAATCGACATCACGAGGCAGCGGCGAAGTCTCAAAAAACCGTGCGACTGATGGATCAATGAGCGTCAAAACGGGCACCATCAATAGTGTGATAGCTGCCATATATAACAGTGTGATGGGGCGATAGAGCGTGGTCGCTTCGTTCGTTGCAGTCTTCATCAGCGGACGATTGATAGCGGCTGGCGGTTCCACCGGACGGCTCAACCGCGGGCTGGGCGGTGACCGATGGGGAGCATCCAGTCGTGAGGGATCGGATTGATGTGGGGTGTGTCGAGTCGTGTCGGAAGTGGAGCGATCCAAGGGAGTTTCCTTTTGATCGAGCGTATTTGTAAGCGTGAACGCATCGCGTCCGTTACGATGCGTAACGAATTTGCCCCCCACAGCGATAGATCAGCGACAAAAAAATCACAGTTTCACGATTGACATCGCTTGGCCTCGAAGAATTGCGGTATCAACCCAGTCCCACACCTTTCGCCTATTCCAATCATCATGAAACAGCACGTCACCCGACATCTATCTTTTCTACGCGCGACCGCGATCGGTGGTATTTTTTTCCTGCTACCATTCGTGGTGCTGTGCTTTTTTCTGGGACAAATTGCCCAGGTCGTGTACGTGGTGGCTGTGCAAATCCAACCTTTCTTGCATGACAAACTCGGCATCAGCGGTGTTGCGGGATACGCACTGATCTTCTCGATTGCGTTGCTTGTGATCGTGATGCTGTGCTTCGTCGCCGGGATTTTGGCCAGCCGTTCGGTTGCCCGCCAGTTCACGGGGTGGCTGGAAAAATACTTGTTGATGATGTTCCCGCGTTACGCGATCTTCAAAGAGCAACTCAGCGGGAACATTGGTGGCGAGATTGCCAAAAACCGGCTCAAGCCAGTCCACGTCCGTTTGGAAGGCTACTCGCGGCTGGCGTTCGAGGTGGAACGATCCCCAGAAGTTGGCCCCGAGCAGGGCCCCGAGGCTGGCTCCGAAGCCAAGGCGATGCACGTCGAACGCGTCACTGTGTATTTGCCCGGTTCGCCCGATCCGTGGAGTGGAACGGTGATCAACGTTGCCCCTGATCAAGTGCAACCCATCGACTCTCCATTCCCAGACGTCCTTGGAGCGTTTGAGAAACTCGGCCTCGATTCGCAAAAAATCTTACGGGGCGAGTCCGTGCACCACTGAGCCAACTTGCATCCTCTTGGGGATATCTTCTCAGCGTCATGGCGTTTATCTTATAGTATTCATTCTTCCTTCCGCACCGAATCGTTCTCGGAAGTGACCAGGCAGGTTCGATCGCGATGAGCGAATTTCTCCTCTATTACCGACGCCCCGACCCCACCACGTGGGTCTACATGTCCTCGTTTCTAACGATTGGGCTGTTTTTCATTTTCCGACGTTTTTGGAGCATTCGCAATCTCGATATCGTGTTGTTGATCATGCTCGCGCCGGGGCTGCTGATGGTCAACGAAGGTTATCGTCGACAAACTCGGCTCGATCGCCAACTCGTCCAGAGCATTGCTGAACAAAGCAGGACACCCGCCGAGACACTCATTACACAAGCGGAGGCGGCAGACGAGTCCGATGCGAACGAGATCGCGTCAATGCAGCAGCCCGGTCCGCCTGATGTTGCCGTTGATGAACTCCGCGATGAATCTCGTGATGATCCCCGCAGCGAGGCTCAAGTCGCCGCTTATGATTCCGCTATTGCCTTGCGGCGGTTCGGTTTTTTATGGTTGTTCGTGATCGAGTTCGCCTTACTCATTCGGATGCTGCTCGATCCGTTGATGGTACGTCGACCGTTGCTCGATCCAAACTTGACGACCGGCGGATTGAACTTCATCGGCATCTCGTTGTTCGTGTTCATGATGGCCAACGTTGTCGCCAGCACACCTGAGATCCAGCGTGAGCAAGGCCCAGAGCTAGGACCTGGTTACGCACTCATGAACATGCTGCCGGCGATCCCGGTGCGTCCGGTCAGCGAGGCACTTGCGGGTGCCGAACCGCCCACACTCGATGAATTGTCGCCCGCCCAACAACGACGCGCCGCGATTGCAAAAATCATTGCCATCATCAGCCAATCGGCGCTCTTGATCGGCATCCTGTTGATCGGCAACCGACACTTTGGCAACCTTCGCGCTGGCGCTGGGTGTGCGACACTTTATTTACTGTCACCTTACACGGCGCAAATGACCGGACGCGTTGACCATGTGGTCCCTGCCGCGCTTATATTGTGGGCCATTCTGCTATATCGCAAACCCGTCTTCGCTGGACTGTTTATCGGTGCCGCTGCGGGCATCGTTTACTATCCGTTGTTCCTGTTGCCGCTGTGGTGCAGTTTCTATTGGCAACGTGGCGTGCGGCGTTTTGCCATCGGTGTGGTCTCCATGCTCACCGTCTTGATGGCTCTGCTGGTGCTCGGTGGTACCGAGCCGTTCTTTGAACACGTACGACAAATGTTTGGCCTCTTCTTCCCCACGCAAGACCCTCGGGGCGTGTGGGAATTGGGCTGGAATCCGATCTGGCGATTGCCCGTCATTGTGGCCTACGTGATTCTCAGTTTCTTCTTTGCGATCTGGCCCGGTCAGAAGAATCTTGGCATCCTGATCAGTTGCTCGGCGGCGCTGATGATCGCGGCCCAGTTCTGGCATAGTTATGGCGGTGGGTTGTACATGGGATGGTTCTTGCCACTGTTACTGCTGACGGTTTTCCGGCCAAACTTACAAGACCGAATCGCGTTGAAAGTCATTGACGCGTCACCAACTTCGGTCGCCCGCCCAACCGCTCAACTGGACGCAGCCTGAAACGGATGTCACAACCACTCTCACACGCTGAAGTCGGCGGCGGCGAAGCCCGCGCCCGCTACGCCGATCAACTCACGGCCATCGACAGCGAACTCGCCACCCTGAATTCATCTGATTCACGACTGGGCAGCGTTCGCGTCGGACTGTTTTTTTTGCTCGTTATCGGCGTCGGATTCGCCATCGCCACCAGCCATCTGTTTTGGATCACGCTGGCGTTCTTGACGATGCTGGCGTTTTTGGTCGTCGTGATTCGCAACGAGTCCATTCGCACACAAATTGAAATACAACAAAACCAATCACGCACACTGCGTCGACTCGTTCGTCGACTCGATCGCGACTGGTCATCGCTGGCCAGTGACTCGATCGGCAAAGTCGCCGCGACACGGCAACTTGACGAACGGCAACGGGCGCTCGCAGATGACCTCGACTTAGTCGGCAATGCATCGCTGTTTCAGTTCGTTTCCATGGCCGCGACAACACCTGGTCAACGGACCCTTGCTAACTGGTTGACTCGTCCCGTTGATCCCCAAATTGCTCGTGAACGTCATCAAGCGGTGCAGTCGCTTGCACCCGAGCGACAAGAACGACTCTCATTTTACACGCTGGCCCGTGAAGTCGGCACGTCGACGGGGGATCCTGATTCGTTTGTGCAATGGGCACAATCGCCGATGTGGCTGCCGTCGCGGCGCTGGCTGATCCCGTGGGGCAATGGCACTGCGATCCTCGCTATCATCGCCGCCGTTGTGTTGCTATTCGCTACCGCCACTATTAATCGTGATCTGTCGCGGATATCACTTGTAACGTTAATCGTGATCGCTGTATTGAACCTGTCGATCGCCTCCTTGCTACTGGGGCCAGTCGCTCAGATTTTTTCGATTGCGATCCAATCCCGCCGCAGCGTCGAGGACTATGCTGAGCTGTTTCGAGCGGCTGAGCTGTTGCCAAAAAGTGCACCGGAGAATCTCGCTCAACCAAACTCGATTGAGCAAATCCGACGTTCACTACTAGCAACCGCCGGAGAACAAAGCTCCGCGAGCGCCGCGATGATTGAGTTAGCGTCGGTTGCCAAGGCTGGCGCCTTGAAACATTCAGCCGCTACGTTTCTGCTGTACTTGCCTCTGCAAGCGTTCGGTCTTTGGGATGTTCGTGTGCTACGCAGGCTCGAAGCCTGGAAACAAAATCACGCCAGCCATGTCGACAGTTGGTTTATCGCTCTTGGAGAATTGGAATCATTGTTATCGCTCGCCGCACTCGTCGATGAGTATCCTCATTGGGCCTCACCACAGTGGATCGATAGCGACGAAACTAGCTCGCCTCAATCTGACAAAGGCGTCGAGGCAATTGTTGCTTGCAAACAACTCGGTCATCCGTTGCTATCCGACGCGGTGCGTGTTTACAACGATGTCTCGATCGGCCCTGCGGGCACGTTACTATTGGTGACGGGCAGCAATATGTCGGGAAAGAGCACGATGTTGCGGAGCGTGGGGTTGAACGTTTCTCTCGCGATGGCGGGCGGTCCAGTATGTTGCACCTCGATGCGTTTACCCGCGATTGAGATGGCAACAAGTATCCGTGTAAGCGACGACCTCAGCCAAGGGGTTTCATTTTACATGGCGGAACTCAATCGACTCTCCGCCGTCGTCAAGCACGCCCGCGAACTAGCCGGAGACGCTAGCACCACTTCTGCTGCCACTCCCTCGCCACGTCGTCGACTTCTGTTCTTGCTCGATGAGATTTTGCAAGGTACCAACAGTCGCGAACGACAAATCGCAGTCACACGCGTGCTGGGCATGTTGATTGGTAGCGGTGCGATTGGTGCGATCACGACCCATGACCTGGAACTTGCCGATGAACCGGAGTTGCAACGTGTTGCTCACACCGTTCACTTCCGCGAAACGATCACCCCCGACGCCGACGGTGATGAACGCATGACATTCGACTACACCATGCGAGCAGGTGTCTCCCCCACAACGAACGCGCTGCGACTACTCGAAATGGTCGGACTGGGCGAACAAACCGAGTAACTTAGAAACGGTATCAACATCCTCGCAACGCAATTATCTTCAACTTCAACTTCAACTTCAACTTAAACTGATCCACACTGCAATCGGTCAGAACCTGAGTTTAAGTTTAAGTTTAAGTTTGGCACTAGCATGTAAAATCCCTCGGAGCTGAGAGTTGCCCGCTTCGTTCACGGCGATGACGCCGAGAACTTCTGCTAGCCGATTCTATTCTTATGCACGAAAACGATAGCTGGATTGAAAACCGCCTTAGCGGAATCGGAACACGCCCGCGAACGTTTCGGCGACTCGTGACCACACACTCTGGCTCGCGGTTTCGATTTTCACGCGACCGCTACTGCCGACCAGCCATGTGATGGCGCGGCGATCGGCTGAATGTTTTTTAGCATTGGCTTCAGGTGCTGGTTCGATGGAGATAGAGACGAGGTATCGAGTTTGTGGCGTCCAACGATTGCGGGCGGCTTCTGGATGATCGCGACGGACACTGTCGATGGTCGGTTCGAATGTTTCCTCGGCAATGGATTGCACCTTGCCCGTCAGACGCGTCTGGGGTGCCGCGTCCCAGATCACTTCGGCCGGTAAACCGACTGCCAAACGTTCCGCCTCCGCCGGCTCCACAGCGATCTCGGCAACCCAGTGCTGTGTATCCGCGATACTTAATAATTCGGTCCCAGCTACAAAAAAACAACTCATGTTTTCCGCGTCCGTGGGCTGGCCCGACCACGATGCCAAACGCACACTTGTGCCAGCATCACTCGGCATTGAATCCGAATTCACTTCCAACGCATCATCATCCAAATCCAATGCCCCCGCTGACGATAATTCTCGATTCCCCGCTGCTGCAATCACCATACCACTTCGCGGTGCTTTGATCGAAAGAGCCTCTTGCTTGCGGACAATCGCGTCGACCTCGTCACGCAACTGCTGCAACGTTTCTTCCGCCGCCGCGAGATGCTCGCTCGCTTCAGGAACCAACGTTTGTGATTGTTTCAATGATTCAATCCGCAGCTCGTGTTGTCCTAACCGACCTTCGGCATCCAACAATTCCATGGCAAAGGATGGATTCTCCAATCGCACGATCAAGTCACCTTTCTTCACTGTCTCGCCCGGACGCACCAACAACTCCGCCAGCGTGCCGGCCGACGACACGTAGACGCGAGTTTCCAATTCCGGAACCATCCGCGACGACGCGATCAGGTGACGTGGAAATTCAATGAACCCAGCTGCAATCAAACCCGCCAACGTGATGGCCGATAAAAAAACTCGTGACACGCGGATCTTCCTTCGGTTGGCAGGGTTCTTGAAAAATTTTCTCAGCGGCACGATCGCCGCGATCAACATACTCATGACCGCAAAGACTGCTGCCATCTGGCCGAAAATTTCCAGCCCATGTGGCCGCAATGCCATCCAGATGAACGCGACAATTGTGAACATCAGCACCCATCGATACGTCACTGCGGCGATTGCGTAAAACAACAACCTCCACGATTCATCCACACGCTCAACAGTAGGTTGATCATCGGCAATCCCCAAACAAACCCGCCGCAACAATCCCGTCAATCGGCGATTCGCTCGCAAACCCAAATTTGGAACATCCCACAAATCTGACAACACGTAATAACCATCGTATCGCAACAATGGATTGGCGTTGAACAATACCGTACTGATTCCACACACGATAATCACGTGCGAGGCAATCGTGTGAGCCAAGCCGGTCGGCGTCGCCAACCATACCCACACCGCGATCGCAGCGATCACCACCTCTGTCGCGATGCCCGCCAAGCCGACGGCTGCCCGTTGCCAGCGGCTCGCCAGCATCCAGGACTGCGACGTGTCGCAGTACAACGCAGGCGTGAACACCAACAGCATCGGCCCAATGCTCCGGCAACGTGCCCCGAAGCGTTCCGATACCGCAGCATGCCCGAGTTCATGAGCGATCTTGGTAATCGCGATCACCGACGCCAGGATCAAGGCATTTTCCATCGTCAACCACGCACGTACCGATGGCAATTCGGCAACATACCGATGCTGATGTACTAACATCGCGACCATCGACGTGGCCACGAAGAACGACATCACGACCACACCACCACGCGACAGAATCGGTCGCGATATCGGAGCCACCCAGTGCATGATCGGTGCCGGATCAACGCCTGGCAATCGAATGAACAACCACTGCGAAACGGCGGCAAACCAACGACCACGTCGTTCTTGATCATGTCTCAATAACAACGATTTGCCTTGTCCAGCCGTCTGGGAAATCGTCAGGCCACTTTCAT
>JBGSMN010000201.1:0-14574 GCA_041740155.1 Rhodopirellula sp. | reverse complement strand
GACCTGGAACGACTGGCACACCAAGCATCACATCGACCATCACCTCGGTCGATTGATCCAGCGCCGCTACCAAGCACTCGTTCAAGGAAAGAACATCCAAAAGGAATCCATCGCGGTTTACACGCCCGATCGTTGGCTCGTGGGACAATTGCCGACGAAGTCCAACATCTGCGGTCGCAAGTGGAGTCAAACGCGGTTCTTCAATGACGCTAAGAATGCCGATCACTCCGATGCACCGTTCTTTGCAGTGCTCGGCCCACACCGCGCTGGGACGTCGTGCGTCGCGATGGTCATGCACCATCTGGGCGTTCACATGGGGAACCAACTCGGTGGCTACGAAGCGACCGGCGGCGGCGAAGCACTCGGGTTGGCACAGCTCTGCGAAAAGGTAATGCGTTTCCCGGCTACCGATCCCAATGTCAGCGACGACCAACTGACTCAAATGCTCAAGTCGTGGATCGTCAGTCGCAAATCGGAAGCCAATCGCGACAAAACTGTCTCTGGAACGAAGTATCCGCACCTGTGTCGGTTCGTGAATCACCTTCACGCCGGACTGGGCGATTCACTGCGAATCATCTCCGTCGAACGAGACATCGAAGCGTCGATTCGTTCGCTGCAGAACAGAAGCGAGAAACATCGTGGCCAATGGTTCGCGGCAAACGACGAGGACTGTGAGGTGCTGCAACGCAGTCTCCGTGACCACCGAGACAACTTCATCGCGGACCATCCCGAAGTGCCGGTGTTCCGGATTGAGTTCGCCGAGTTAGTGACGTATCCCGAGGAAGTGATCGGCAATCTGGTCGAGTTCCTTGGCATCACGCCAACACCGGATGAAATCCAGTCGGCGATCGAACACGTCAATCCTGAACTCCGGAAGTTCGGCAAAGACAATCCCCGTTAATCCCGAAGCAACTGTCACGTGACCACCTGCTCTCTATTCCTGCATCACCGAGATGACTCAGTCACTCGGGATCATTACCAACGGCTGACGCGATTCTCGGCTGGACCCGCCACCACATTTTCATCCGACGCGATGATCGGTTCGGGTGAGACGATCGCCAATTTACCGCATTCACTGTGGCGAGACCAAGTTTCCCGGCGCCCGAAGCTTACAGCCAAATCCACCGATTTACTGGTCATCGATTGGTTCCGAAATCGCAGGGTTTCTGCGGACCGATACTTCATTGTCGAATGGGATACGCTCGTCAACCAATCGATCACTGCATGGCTGGCCGACGTGATCGATTACCCCTTCGCTGCGCCGTCGATTCGCTTGCCCACGCGTGAACCCGAATGGTTCCGCCGCTTTCGCCGATTCCTGCCGGCTGATGTCCGACCGCTTGCGACTGGCGTCGTCCCGTTCTCTTGTGTGATGGTTTCGCACGAAGCCATGCAACGAATCGAGCCGCTTTACACCGATGACTTGGCTGGCTTAGATCAGGTAACCGGCGAGATCCGTTTCGCCACACTGGCGGCTCGTTGCGGGTTCTCACCCGTGAGCATTCCTGATTCGCGAATGGTCACCTGGAAGCCCTTCATGCCAATCGGATTGGCGCCCACGATCTACCATCCCGTCAAAAAGTCGTTCACGTCTCCCGAACCGTGGATGCAACAGGAAGAGATCGTGGCGTTCGAATCGCTGTTGGATCCGATGATGCACGTTTTGGAATTCGGTAGCGGTCGTTCCACGTTCTGGCTTGCCAATCGCGTCGCCAAAGTCACGACGATCGAACACAACGCCCGCTGGCTCGAACGAGTCAAACCGTTTCCGCCCAACGTCGAAGTCCGGTTCGCACCGCCGGCTTGGCCGAACCCGGATTTCGAACCAGCCCAACCGAGACAGTTCAATAACTATATCCAAGCCGCCGATGATTTGACGCCAGATCTCGTGCTCGTCGACGGCCGCGCCCGAGTCCCGGTCTGCGAGCGTTGGGCAACCAGAACGCTGACGTTACTTCACGACGCGAATCGTCCACGTTATCGCGAACTGAGAAAACAAACCCTCGCCGGTTCGCTCGCACGAATCCTTCCACCGGAGTCGGCTGATGAAGCTGAGTGATCTCACGTTTTGCATCAAGACCATCCACCGCCCTTGGTCCTGCCACCGCTTGGTCGAATCGCTGTGCAAGCATATCGATCAACCGAAAATCATCGTGGTCGACGATGGACAACCGGAGCGTCGTTTTCTACCAGCGTATCCCGAGACCGCAGCGAAGTGCAAAGTCATTCATCCGGCTCGAGTCGATGTTGGCGTCGGAGTCGGCCGCAATATGGCAGTTGATGCGGTTCCTACCGAGTTCATGTTCCTGCTCGACGATGACCACGTCGTCACACCGAATCTGAATCTCGACAAGCTCATCGACCGTTTTTGCAAACTCGACATCGACATTCTCGGCGTCCGCCAAGGCTCCGGCGGCCGGCCGACGATGCTGTCGCCGCTGATGAACGGCAAAAGAATCTGGATGCACCGCGGCGAGATTCGTCGAAACGGCTACGTAGCTTGGTGCCACATGTCTTCCAACGCATTCCTCGCTCGGACCGAAACGATCCAAAGTCTCCGTTGGGATGAGGAACTGAAAACCTATGAACATTGGGAGTTCTTCTACCGCGCCAAGATCGCCGATCTGAAAGTCGCCGTTGCTGGCGATTGCTTCATTCGCCACGCCCACGTTGCGTCCAAAGATTACCGCGACCTTCGCAAGCGATCCCAATACCGATCCATGGGCCTTCGCAAACACGGTTTCCATTCGATGCGATACCCAGGCGGAGGCGTGATTCGTGCGTGATCAAGTCACCTTCTGCATCAAAACAATCCACCGCCCGCAGTGCTGCGCGGCCCTCGTTCGCAGTATCTACCAGCATTACGGTGACGACCGTCCGCTGATCCACGTTCTCGATGACGGCATGCCCGAGCTTCGATTCTCCGTGGCTTGCCAAGCTGAAGCCGCCATGGTCGATCGATTGATTGAGACCGAATACGACATCGGCCTCTCCGCCGGACGAAACCACTTGCTCGACGCCGGCGACACCCCCATCGTCGTCTTCACCGACGACGATCACTTGGTCACCGAGCGAACCGGATTGCCCGAACTCGTCCGCAAGCTAAAAGTCCATCACGACCTCGATCTGCTCGCCGCCCTTTCAAATCATCAAGAACGCCCGAAGCTCATGAAGGTCGACGGCAAACGGCTGCGAATTCCCCACGGTCACTATCGCCGCCAAGGCTCGATCCACTGGTGCCACTACGTCGGCAATTGCTTCGTCGCCTATCGCGACATCCTGCAAGCGATCCGTTGGGATGAATCGCTCAAGGTCGAAGAGCACTGGGACTTCTTTTGGCGATGCAAGATCGCCGGCGTCAACGTCGCTTGCGACGTCTCTCATTCGTTCAAACATGAACACATCGATCCGCCCGGCTACCGCCGCCGCCGTCCCGAGTTCCTGAAAACCGCACTCCGCAAACACGGAATCGAACGAGTTATCTGGCGATGATTGAAATTCCTGCTCTCGAATATCACTTGGCCCACGGTTGCAATCTGTCGTGCCAGCAATGCAGTCACTACAGCGACCATCATTTGCCCGGTGCGATGCCCGCGATCGAGCAAGCCGATGCCGATTACCAGAAGTGGTCGCATCGTCTGAAGCCGACTCGATTCGCGTTGCTCGGCGGGGAGCCCCTGTTGAATCCCGCGATTTTGAAACACATCAAGCTTGCTAGGCAGCATTGGGACAGCGACTTGATGCTTGTCACCAACGGGTTCTTCCTGCATCGGTTTCCCGAGCTGCCGAAATTGCTGGTCGAAACGAACTGCCGGCTCGAAGTCAGCCAGCACGGCAAGCACGACGATTACGTCAAACGATTCCGTGAAGTCAAACACCTCGTTTGGCGTTGGCGAGAACAGTTTCCCGGCGTCCGCATCAAAATTCGACAGTCGCACCGCGGCTGGATGCGTCAATACAAGGTGGCAAATGGCAAACCGATGCCGTTCGACTCCAGGCCGGACGCCGCATTCAAAGTCTGCATGCAGAAAACCTGCACGCAGCTCTACGAGGGCAAGCTTTGGAAATGTCCCGCACTGGCCTACTTCGCCAAGCTCGAATCCAAACTGCGATTGCAAGACTTGCCGCAATGGCAACTCTTCCGCGACTACCAAGCGTGTTCAGAAAGCGCGACGGATGAAGAACTGCAAACCTTCCTCGAGACCAAATCCATCCCGCAGTGCGGATTGTGTCCCAGCAAACGCACTGCCTTCTTCCATCCCAATCCTCTGCAACGGAGTGCCCTGCAATGACGTATCCTTCCGACTATCCCGAAATGCCGCCCTATCCATTCGTCCCACCGTTTGATCCGCCCGGCAGCGAGTCGCCATACGATCCGGAGGAGGAAGACGACGGTCCGATCATCCTCACTCCGCCGCCGTTGCCGCCTCCGCCGGTGTGGCCAGACGACTATCCGCCAGGCACTCCCGACCCTGGCCCACGTCCGCCTTGGTGGCCTGATGACTACCCTTGGCCGCCGCCACCTGAAGAACCGGTCGTGATCGAGTCTCCGCCGCCGATTCACGTTTGGCCGCGACTGCCACCGGATCATCCCTATCACGTTCCGCCTGGCTACTCTGCTCCCGATAACCTTCCGCCAGGTCACCCCGGCGAAGCCTATCCTGGAATGCCGGATTATCCCGTCGTTCATCCCGGCGATTGGGGCGACGATTGGCCGAGCTATCCAGGACTGCTTGACGATTGAGACACGGTTTCTAGTTGGTGACAAAACAACACTACGCACAAACAAGCCAGCATCCCGCTGGCTTGTTCCGTTACTCAACGCAAAGAAGTTGGATCTAAGTGCTGCTCGTTATCACTTTCACTGCTAGCACTCATCCCCGTCCTCACTTCCACCGACCGAGGCAGCGACATCATGGTGCCGATGGCCATCCCCAGCTTCGGCGGCATGACGATCGAAATCATGACCATGCTGGTCGTTCCAGTTCTCTATTGCAGTGCGATGGAGTGGAAACTGAAACTCGGCATCAAAGACGAACGATTCGTAAAGGACGCATAGACACCCTTCATGCAAATTGTAGCCGTAGTCGAACTTACCTTGCCGCAAACGCTCTCCCAACCTATACTAATTCATTAGATTCCTCTCAATCTACAGGTTGCCCATCCTCTTGATGTTTCGTCTTCTGTTCATCTCGTTCATCACACTGCGTGTGATTGCATGCCCCGTATTTTGTGCGGCGGGTGGGGATGTTGCGTCGGCAGCAGGAGTGGACCAAGTTGGTGGTTGTCACTGTGGACACGAACAATCGACTCCATGCGATGATAGTCAGTTGCCACCGGGAAATGCCCCGTGTGACAACCCTTGCCCCTGCGACACGGGCTGCGTTTGTCAGGTAACGCCGGAGTCGAATTCCCGCACTGCGTCGGCGGACTTCCTGCTGTTGTTAGATTGGACTCCGCTGTGTCTGGAAACGCTGGACCTGTCCAAACTGCTTGCCAAACGCTGCGAAGAACGACATCCGCAACGGTTTGATCTGCAAAGCGGGCGAGACGTGCGTCTCGTTTACGCCTCTCTATTGCTGTAGGCCACTGCTGGCCCACGTTGGTTGACCCTCGAAATCGATTTGTGGTCGCGATTGCGCTCGTCGCATGTTGCGACACCGCGTTCGAGTTCATTTCTGGTCGGCCTGTGTCCGTTGGTTGAGTGCTCGAATTGCATCTTTGCGGTTCGCGCTTGTCCCGTCCATCCCAGCAGGAGTTCTGCAATGAGTCAGTCAGTCGTCAATGCGCCGGAGAAAAATCCGCGTCCCGCCTCCGCCGAAACTTCGGCCAACGGACGGGCCGTGCGTACTCCCGAGATCGAAACGCAAACCAAAAAGGGTGGCCCGATCCGGCGATTTGTCTCGCTTGCCCTTGGTAGCATCGGGCCGACGTTGGTACTGATTGGATTTGCTGCGGTCTTCTATTACGGGCACCACAACGATTGGCGAATTCCGAAGTTCGCCGCTTTGACTGGGAGTGTTGAGACGGTCGCCGACGATTGGTGTGAAGAACACGCCGTGCCTGAATCCATTTGTGTCGAGTGTGATCCCACCCTGATGCTCAAAGGCCCCGACTACGGTTGGTGCGAGGTACATGGCGTTCACAACTGCGTGCTTGATCATCCCGATGTAGCACAGATGAAGGAGACGCCGTCGATATTGCCAAGCGATATTGAGCGAGCCGCTCGCGCTTTGGCCGTGGCTCCGCGAAAAGAGAACAACAGCGCCTGCAAGATTTACCAGACCCGGATTCAGTTCGCTTCTATTGAGTCAGTGAAGCAGGCTGGCGTTGATGTGGAATTGATTGAACGTGCTCCGATTGTCGAAGCGATCACCGGCAGCGGGGAGATTGTTTACGACCCCACGAAGCAAGCGAGCTTGGCATCGCGAGTTCCCGGAAGCGTTTGGTTGGTAACCAAGGGCGTTGGCGATTTGGTCACCAAAGGAGAAGTTCTCGCCGTCGTGGATGCGGCACAAGTCGGTGATTTAAAAACGAATCTACTGCGGGCGTTGGCCGAAGAAAACCTGCAACGACAAAACGTCTCGCGGCTTAATCAAGCTCGAAGTGCAATTGCGGGGTCGCGGATTCTCGATGCTGAAGCTGCCCTGTCCAAAGCTCAAGCGGATGTGCTGTCCTCTGAACAGTCGTTGCGAAATCTTGGATTTCCGATCGACACCGAATCGCTGCGAGGACTGTCTGAGCGACAAGTCCTCGACAATCTGCGCTTGCTCGGAATTCCCGATGAGATTCGCGCCCAACTTAACAGCAAGACAATCACGTCGAACTTAATCCCGATCGTTTCGCCGATCGAAGGCTTCGTGACGCAACGGCATGTTGCTCCGGGTGAAGTCGTTGACCCGACTCGCATTCTGTTTGAAGTCGCGAACACCAGCCAGATGTGGCTCACACTCAATGTTCCACTAGAGAACATGGATCAGCTTGCTGTCGGGCAACCCATTCGCTTTCAAGCCGATGGCAGTCGCTATGAAGTGGAAGGCAAGTTGGACTGGATCAGCACGGCGGCGGACTCGCAAACGCGGATGGTGCAGGTGCGAGCAATGCTGCCGAACGTTGACGGCAAGTTACGAAGCGAAACGTTCGGTACGGGCCAAATCATTTTGAGGGAAGAGTCAGACGCCATCGTGATTCCCAAAGGATCGTCGCACTGGGAAGGTTGCTGCCAAGTTGTTTTCGTGCGTGACAAACATTACTTCGACAGTCCCGACAGTTTCAAAGTCTTTCACGTCCGTTCGGTACGCTTGGGTGCAACGAACGGGAAATTCACGGAAGTCATTTCTGGTGTGCTTCCCGGTGAAGTGATCGCCGCAGCGGGCAGTGACGTGCTGCGAGCGCAGTTACTAAAAAACAATCTTGGTGCAGGCTGCGACTGCGTCGCAGAATAAAGGAGAGCACGGATGCTAAATTGGCTAATCGACGTATCACTGCGCCATCGTGCGCTCGTGATTCTAACGGCGGCGTTGTTCGCGGTTGTAGGCGTGTTCTCACTCCAACAGCTCGATATCGACGCATTCCCGGACACCACACCGGTTCAAATTCAGATCAACACGGTCGCCCCGTCGCTGGCGTCTGAAGAAATCGAACGGCAGATCACCTTTCCCGTCGAGCAGGCAATCAGCGGATTGCCGGGACTCCACGAATTACGTTCGATCTCCAAGTTCGGTCTGTCACAGGTCGTGGTCATTTTTGATGATGGCATCGACATCTATTTTGCTCGTCAGTTGATTAACGAACGGTTGTCCACAGTCGAGCTACCCGACGGTATCAGCCGACCGCAGATGGGTCCGGTCTCGACCGGTTTGGGCGAAGTTTTTCACTACGTTCTGGTTTACGACGGTGTTGACTTCTCGGAAGCCTCTCAGGCCGAGCGTGTCAAACGCATGACCGAATTGCGAACAATTCATGACTGGGTGGTCAAGCCACAATTGCGATCGGTTCGAGGTGTGGCCGAAGTGAACAGTTGGGGCGGGTACGAGAAGCAATATCAGATTCGTCTCGATCCCGAAGGGCTGTTCAAGTACGGCCTGACCTTCGAGCAGGTATCTGATGCAATTGAAACGAACAACGAGAATGTCGGCGGCGGTACGGTCACTGACGGCAGCGAAATGCTGCTGGTGCATGGAATTGGCCGAACGGTCAATATCAAGGAGATCGAAGACATCGTCATCACTTCCAAGGATGGCGTGCCAGTTCGCATTCGCGACGTCGCCGATGTGATGATTGGGCATGAGATTCGGCGGGGCGCGGTCACGGCAAACGGTCGCGGTGAAGCGGTATTGGGGTTGGGCTTCATGCTGATGGGCGAAAACAGCCACGACGTCACTTGGGCCATCAAAGAAAAGATCGAAGGTATTCAGGACTCACTCCCTGCTGGCGTCAAGATTCAAACGGTCTATGACCGTACCGAGCTAATTGATCATGTCATTCACACGGTTCAGAAGAATCTGTTCGAGGGCGGTTTGCTGGTCGTTGCAGTGTTGTTCATTTTCCTGGGAAATCTGCGAGCAGGAATCATTGTGGCGCTCGCAATTCCGCTGTCGATGCTGTTCGCGTTCTCAGGAATGCTGAAGTTCGGCATTGCTGCCAGCTTGCTTAGCCTCGGTGCCATCGACTTTGGATTGGTCGTTGATAGTTCAGTCGTGATGATTGAAAACTGCGTTCGTTGCCTGGCCCACAAGTCGGACGGTCGCAGTCGCTTGCAGATCATTCGCGATGCGGCGGTTGAGGTTCGCAAGCCGACCATGTTTGGCGAACTGATCATTATGATCGTCTACTTGCCGATCCTGACGCTCGAAGGCATCGAGGGCAAGCTGTTCCGACCGATGGCAATGACCGTGATTATGGCTCTTGCCGGGTCGATGGTTCTTTCACTGACACTGATGCCCGTGTTGGCGAGTCTGTTCCTTCCCAAGAACATCAAGGAAACCGAGCCGCTACTGATTCGCGTGTTAAAACGCCTCTACGCGCCGGTGTTGCGGTTCACGATGCACCACAAGACGTTCATTATCGGATCGGCCTTGTTGTTACTTGTAACCGTTTTTGGCCTCGTCGCTCCGAATCTCGGCAGTGAGTTCGTTCCACGACTTTCTGAAGGTGCTATCACCATCAACGTGGTGCGACTCGCGGGGACGACGCTGGAAGAATCCATGCGTTACAACACGAAAATGGAACAGGTCATTCTGGAAAAGTTTCCGGATGAAGTCGCACAGGTCTGGAGTCGCATCGGAACGGCGGAGGTGGCGACCGACCCAATGGGTACGGAGTTGACCGACTTGTTTCTGACACTACATCCACGCGAGAAGTGGACGCGCGCCGAGACGCAGGATGAATTGGTGATCAAGGTGCAGGAAGAACTGCGTGATCTACCCGGTCCGCGATTAGCGATGTCGCAGCCGATTGAAATGCGAATGAACGAAATGATCTCCGGAGTACGCTCGGATGTCGCCGCGATTCTTTACGGCGATGACTTGGACGTGATGGTGGAGAAAGCCGAAGAAATTGAGCGGGCACTCAACACGATTCCAGGTTCGGAAGACGTGAAAGTCGAACAGGTTTCTGGTCAGCCGGTTCTGCAAATCCGCATCAACCAAGACCAGATCGCTCGCTACGGAGTACCCGCCAGCACGGTCATGAATCTTGTCCGCTCTTTGGGCACGCATAACGTGGGCGAAGTCTACGAAGGCCAATTGCGGTTTCCACTGATCATCCGACTGCCCGAAGAAGCTCGCGCGAATCCGGAGGCCATCAAGCAAATCTTGGTTGCCACGCCATCTGGCGAACGTATCCCGCTTTCCCGACTGGCCACGATCGAAACCGTGGAAGGTTGGAACACGATCAAGCGAGACTGGTACCAACGTCGCATTACGATTGAATCGAATGTCCGTGGTCGCGACTTGGGCAGCTTCGTTGCCGAAGCTCAACGTGTGGTTGCTGAAAAGGTGCAATTGCCCGCCGGACGCTACCGCATCGAATGGGGTGGGCAATTCGAGAATCTACAACGGGCTCAAACCCGCCTAATGATCGTTGTGCCAATTGCACTCCTAATGATTCTCTCGCTGCTGTACATGACCTATCGCAACTGGGTTGACTCGTTCCGAGTCTTTACAGGCGTTCCATTCGCGTGGATTGGCGGGATTCTGGCGTTGTGGATTCGCGACATGCCGTTTTCGATTTCAGCAGCGGTTGGATTCATCGCATTGTCCGGAGTCGCGGTGCTCGATGACATGCTTCTTGTATCAACGATTCGACAACTGCGGCGAAAAGGGCGATCACTTGACGAAGCGGTCGAAGAGGCCGCGATGACACGATTGCGTCCAATCTTGATGACGACGCTCGTGGCGAGCCTTGGATTCGTCCCGATGGCATTCAGCACCGGGATGGGCGCCGAAGTGCAACGACCACTGGCAACGGTAGTCATTGGCGGTGTGTGCAGCGCGATGGTGATGAGTTTGCTCGTGCTTCGAGTGCTCTACGTCGTGTTCAACACGCCGATGGAAAAACTGCGCAGTGATGCTGATGCAGGTGATGACGACGACGGAGACGATGACGGTCATCGTCTTGAACCCCATGAACCGATTGATCCGGATATCAGGCGCGCGTCTGAAACGGCATCGGTCTAACTTTAGTTCGGCCATGCCGAAGGAGAATTTTACGATGACGATGATGAATTGGATGACTAGCTTCAAAGGCATCTCGCTCGCAACCATCGCCGCCATGGCGATCGGATTGAGTGGATGCAATAAAGACCAAGTCACAGGCGACGGTGCAGCAGATCCCGTCGCGGCAACCAACGTCGATCACAGCCACGGTGGTTGGTGGTGCGTCGAACATGGCGTGCCTGAGGAAGAATGTGCGCTCTGCGACAAGTCGCTGGTGTCGAAGTTCAAGGAGGATGGAGATTGGTGCGACGAGCACGATCGACCAGAATCGCAGTGTTTCATTTGCAGCCCTGCACGCTTCGACAAATTCGCAATGCGATACGAAGCCAAAACGGGCCAGAAGCCACCGCAACCTACAGAGTAAGCATGTCAAGGAAGTCGCCAAAAGGGAACGCGTGGACCCGACACTTACAGCGCGTCACGACCATGTCGTTCGCAACTTTTCTGCTCGTTCAGCCCGGTTGCATGTGTGGATGTTCTTCGCCCCACCGGACGGCTTGCATTTCGCAAGCCTGCTGCAATGGCGATTGTTTGAACGTTCCCTCAACAGAGAACCGCGAGTATTCGACCATGCCCTTGGCGAAAGTTGAAGCCTCAACCCACCCACGGCGATAGCCGTTTGATCGTAGTGGCTGGGGCGAAAACAGTAGCGTATTTGACCAGCCCGTTGAGTCGCTCGCCCCCAGCCACGTTTTTCAATTTGACCTCATCCCCGTTCACCCACTTCGTCCTACAAACCAAAGGAGATCGCCATGTGACACCTAGCCCCCATCCGAAAGGACCGACCAGATGAAAGTTTATGTTTGTTACCTGAAAGGAATCTGAAAATGTACCGTATCTCCCTATGTCTTGCCCTGACGTTCGCCGCTGCCATTTGCATGAAGGCCCAAAGCCGCGTTGCCAATGCCGCTGATGCGGTTGGCGCTTCGACGACCCAAACCACCATCACCTTGAAGGTTCTCACTTGTGAGAACTGCGCCAAGAAGGTGGCGGCGAAGTTGACCGAAGTCTCCGGCGTCGGCGACGTCAAGATGGATGTCAAATCCAAGACCGCGACCGTCACCCCCAAGAGCAGCGCGACCCCATCGCCGCTGCAAATGTGGGAAGCGATCGAGAAAGCTGGCAAGGAACCGGTGAAGCTCGAAGGCCCGAGCGGAACGTTCACGTCCAAACCGAAGAAATAGTCCCCAGCGAATGATTGCTTCTCTGCCGTCGATGCGAGGGATCCCTCGCATCGGCGGTCGTTGGCGAATCATTGTCCAAAGCGAATAACTCGTCATGTCGTTTACGAATCATCATCATCACTCCGCAAAGACTCTTGTCGTTCTCGTTCTGCTCGCTGCCGGATGCGGTCGCGATTCGTCGCCGGTGAACGACACTGCATCCGTGAATGATGCCGATCCCATTCAATTAACCGACGCGAATTTTCAAAACGAGGTCATCGACAGTGTGCTTCCCGTATTGGTCGATATGTGGGCACCTTGGTGTCAGCCTTGCATCGCCATGAAGCCGACGATTCGTGAACTTGCATCGGACTTGTCGGGCAGAGCCAAAATCGCCGAATTGAACATCGACCAAAACCCGTTCATCAAAGAGAAATACAACATCGACAAATACCCAATGCTGCTGATATTCGTTGATGGAATTGAGGTGCAAAGACTTGTTGGAACGCAAAGCCACAAAGAGCTGTTGGAAGCTCTATCGGAACACTTGATCGAGGAGGAATTGAGATGAGCGAAGAACGAACTAAATGGATTCGCAAGGGCCGCAACGTCGAGATTGCCAGCTTGATCTACAACATCATCGAGGTGGCGATCTCGCTGACGGCTGGGTTCATGACGGGCAGTTCGGCATTGATCAGTTGGGGTGTCGATAGCATCGTCGAAGCGAACTCCGCAGCGTTTATGATTTGGCAACTGAACGGCGTTGCCAGGGGAATTGATGAGCGAGCGAAGCGTAAACGAAAGAAGATCGCGTTGAGTGTTTTGTCGACTGCATTTACCATCGCTGTCCTGTTCATCTGCTACGAGGCGATCAGCAAGTTCATCAGTCAAGAAACTTCGTCGATGTCGTGGTGGGGCATTGGCATCTTGCTGGTGTCGTTAGTCGTCAACCCGATGTTGGCGTGGGGCAAGTATCACTATGGCAAGAAGACCGATTCGGCGACTCTGAAATATGACGCCATCGACACGATGATTTGCGAGTACCAAACCATCGTCGTCTTGATCGGCATTGGGCTGGTTCAGTGGCAAGGTTGGTGGTGGGCTGATCCCGTGGCCGCACTGTTGATTGTGCCATACGTCGCTTGGGAAGCCTTTGAAGCAGGGCGTGACGCTTGGAATGTAACTCCGTCTGAGGTTGAAACGAACGAATGAATGACCCTATCAACGAACCGATCATTTTACGAATTCACGGCATGGACTGTGCCGAAGAAGTATCGCTGCTCAAACGTGAGTTGATACCGTTGATTGGCGATCAAGACCGGCTTGGTTTTGATTTGCTTAATGGAAAGCTGACCGTCGATACGTCGTCGTTGGACATTTCGCGGGCGGATGTGCTGACTGCCGTTGAGAGGTCTGGGCTCAAATCCGAACCTTGGCGAGGCGGCAGTGCAGCGGGTGAAGACCAAACATTTTGGCAACTGCATCAGCGTTCGATTCTGACTGCGGTAAGTGGGCTGTTCGGATTGGCCGGGTTGATTTGGCAACTGACCTTTGCCGGTGAGTCGGAATCCGTACCGTGGGCGTCGATCGCTTTGTACTGCATCGGCATTTTGGCTGGGCTTTTGATGGTGCTGCCGAAAGCATGGCGGTCACTCATCTCGTTTCGCCCCGACATGAACTTGTTGATGTCGGTGGCCGTCGTTGGAGCGGTGCTGATCGGCGAATGGTTCGAGGGCGCGACCGTCGCTTTTTTGTTTTCGCTATCCCTGTTGCTGGAATCGTGGAGTGTTGGCCGGGCACGCCGAGCGATTGCGTCTTTGATGGACCTGTCGCCTCCGATTGCCCATCTTCGCGATGAAACGGGTCAGGTCCGCAACGTGGCTCCGGCGGACGTTCCCGCGGGTTCCGCAGTCATTGTGCGTCCCGGTGAGAAGATACCGCTTGATGGTCGAGTTATCAGCGGCACTAGCGGCGTCAATCAAGCTCCGATCACCGGAGAGAGCGTTCCTGTTGAAAAAGAGTTGGGCGACGAGGTTTTTGCCGGAACCATCAACGGTGACGGACTGTTGGAAATTGAAACGACCAAAGCTGCCGACGATACGACGCTTGCTCGCATCATCAAGATGGTGGGCGATGCTGGTTCCAAGCGTGCTCCATCCGAGAAGTGGGTCGAAAAATTCGCGGCTGTTTACACGCCCGCTGTGATGATCGTGGCTCTGTTGATGCTGCTGATACCGCCATTGGCTTTTGACGGTGCTTGGTCCGTGTGGCTGTACCGCTCGCTGGTTCTGCTGGTGATCGCGTGTCCTTGTGCCCTCGTGATTTCAACTCCTGTCAGTGTCGTCGCTGCCTTGGCGGCGGCTGCTCGAAACGGCGTTCTTATCAAAGGTGGAGTGTTCATCGAGTTACCGGCTCAACTGAAGGCGATCGCGATGGACAAAACAGGCACACTGACGCAGGGAGCGCCCGCTGTGGTGGATGTTGTCCCCATGAACGGACACGACGAAGCGGAACTGCTGATGCGAGCCGGTGCTTTGGAACTCAACAGCAATCATCCGCTCGCACGTGCAATTGTCGATGAAGCGAAACGCAGGAACATTGAGTTGGTCGCCGCCGACAACTTTGAAACGATCCAAGGCAAAGGTGCGGCGGGCGTTATCAACGGAAAAGCCTTTTGGCTTGGATCGCATCGC
>JBGSMN010000145.1:0-59317 GCA_041740155.1 Rhodopirellula sp. | reverse complement strand
GATTGCCCCACCGCTCCAGTTCGCTCGACGCCGCCCGCGAACGCTTGATCGGGGTTCAAACTGCCTCCCGGTTGCGCTGCTCCGCCAGCTTGATTGCCCGTTTGCTGATTTCCAGTTGTATTCTGTGTTTGACCGCCGCCTCCATTGTTAGCAGCGACGGGTGCGGCGAAGCATACGATCGCGGCAATTGTCAGGGCGGCGATGCGGATCGGATTGTCACAGACGTTGGCGTTGGAACGGTTCATCGGATATTTTCAAGAAGAGGTGATCGGTGACTGCTAAGATGATCACATTCTAACCTCCCCACGGGCATTTTGCCCTCCTGTTTGGACACGAAAATCATGGGTTTGTTCTCGCACGGCTACGCGCGCACGGCGTTCGTCTTATTCATTTTAACAGCCAGTTTGACCAGTTTAACATTGCCGGTGTCGCTGGCGATGGCTCAGGACAGTCGAAGTGCCCATGCAGAGGAGTTCGTTTCCAATTGCCCGCCCGCCTCGCAATTGTTGCCCGGCGACACATTGGCATACATGAGAATTCGTGATGTGACGTCGCTCAAAACAGGCTTTGCCGACTCCACGCTCGGTAAAATGCTGGACGATCCAGCCATGCGACCCTTCGTTTCAGACACCTACCAAACGACTAGCCAGGTGCTCGAGGAACTCGCAAGCGAGATCGGCCTGTCCCTCGACGAGATGCTGGCGATCCCCCGCGGTCAGGTCGCCATGGCACTCTTGCCCGGCATGCCTCCCGAGGAAGAACCTGAGAAAAAACGTGGTGGGGATGAAGCAGAGGAAACCGACGAAGAAGTCGCGCAGCGGATGCAACGCCAACGCCGCAATCAAAACAACTTTGCAGGCGTTTTCATTATCGAAACCGGGTCGGACAACGATTCTCAAACCACGATGCGCGAACTGCTCGCCAAAATCAGTGAACTGGCAACAAAAAATCAGTTCGTTAAATCCGAACAAACAATCGATGACCACAGCGTGACCTCATGGAAAAGGCCACGAGGCGACGGCCCCGTGGTCGAATGGTTCGATCGAGATGGCGTGTTTGTCGTGGGCATCGGTCGTCGCGCCGCCGCAGACGTACTGGAGCGTTGGAACGAAACCGATGCACCGAAGAACCGCAAAGAAGCCGCAGAGCGATCCCAAGGCACGTCCGATTCCGCTGAACTGGCGGGTGGTGGCAATCTGTCGAGCAACCCCAACTTTGGTGCCGTGATGACCCGCTCGGTCAGCGCCGAAGCGGAAACACCCCAGATCACCTTCTTCGTGAATCCCTATGCGATTGCCCAAAAAATCATCCGTCAAGGCGGTTCGTCGTTTTTCATTTTGCCGATCGTCGAAGAACTTGGTGCGCAAAAAATACGTGGATTCGGTGGCAGCGTGTTTCGTGGCGGAGACATCGTTGAGACCATCGTCCATGTACACGTCGTGATTGATCCTCCCCGCGATGGTTTCTTCGGCGTCGTCCGTCCAGAACCCACCGAACCCAGCCCGCCGAATTGGGTGCCCGCCGACGCTACAAACTATTTGACATCGAACTGGGATATCGCCACTGCCACCGACAATCTCTCGAAAATCGTCAATCGATTCGCGGGAGAAGGTGCGTTTGAACGGTTCAGCGAGGACCAAATTAAAGCGCGGCTCGACGTCAGCCTGAAAGATGATTTGATCGCCAATCTGACCGGCCGCTACGTCGGTGTGCGTCGCTACCAGTCGCCTGCCGCGTGGAATGCGATCGCCCGCTGTGACGCTTTGCAAGTAAAAGACGTCGAAAAAGCCAGCGAGATGCTTGATAAGATCCGCACCAAACTACCTGCCGAAGACATGCGGCCTGAAACGATCGGCAGCACCCAAGTGTATTTCGCGCGTCCTAGCCGGGATTTGCCTGAAACCCTCCGACAACCCGAACGCAGCGTGATGTTATTGGACGATTACCTGATTCTCAGTGACAGCCGCGAGATTGCTGAACAAATCATCAAAGCCCATGCGGGTGGTGCCGCGCGGCTGATTGACGACCAAGATTACGCGTTGATGGTATCTGAACTTGGTGCCAAATTGGCTGGTGAAAAGCCATTCTTCTTGACATTTAATCGCGACGCGGACAACTATCGTGTCCTTTACGATATGGCCGCCTCGCCGACTTTTGCCGACAGCCTGATGCGGCGGGGTGAACGACGACCGACCGCCAAGAAATTCGCGGAGTTGTTGCAGCGGCAGAAAATGCCGTCGTTTGACGAGTTACGGCAGTATTTCAATGTCAGTGGCAGTTTCGCGTACGACGAGCCAGACGGATTGCATTTCGGCACGTTGAACCTGCGTCCACTGGAGTAGTCGGCAAAATGTCAATGTCGAGGATCGGTTTAGAAAAAAAGATTTCGTGGTTAAAAACCGCAATTTCGGCACAGTCGTTGCTTTCTGGGACGGAAGCTGCCCGAATGCCTCCTTTTCGGGCTTGAATTTCCCCACGAATGTCTACTCTTGCTGCGGTGAAGCATAACTGCTGCAGCGGGGACAGTGTTTGTGTTTCCGAATCCACCGCCAAGT
Organism: Rhodopirellula sp.; assembly: GCA_041740155.1. Lineage (GTDB taxonomy): Bacteria > Planctomycetota > Planctomycetia > Pirellulales > Pirellulaceae > Rhodopirellula. The sequence goes on along the minus strand of JBGSMN010000145.1, from coordinate 56,762 downwards.
TTCAGGTTTCGTACCGTCGGTTGATTGGCTTACAGAAACGAACTTTCTGGCGTCTTTGGACGTCTGAATGATTCCTGTGAGGCCGTGACTCTCGGTCACCCGGACGCCACCCGTCTGAATGAAAGGTTTTCCCATGTCCAGAAATGAATCACTGCAAAAGTTGCGAGTCACGTTGATCCGCCGTCGCGATGCCCTGCGAAAGGCGCTAGCTGGCGACCTTTCCTTACTCAGTGACCTGCATCAACAAAAAACCGGCGACCCCTTGGACGCCGCTGCGGACACTGTCCAAGACGAGCTGAATTGCCAGTTGGTCGAGGTGGAGGCGGCGGAGTTGGCGTTGATCGAAGAAGCGATCGTGAAATTCGGTGAGGGCACCTATGGCGACTGCGAGGATTGCGAAAAACCGATTCCGCTGAATCGTTTGCGAGCGATTCCGTACGCCAGCGATTGCATCGAATGCCGCCGTCGGGCTGAGAATGTCAGCGGTGAATCTGACGCTGCCGTCCCCTGGAACCGCATCTACGACATGACCCAAGCCGACACGGTGGAAGGCTGATTTCGTTTCACAGGCAATTTATTGGCTCAATCCACTACGACGCGACTTGCACGTCGGTTATCGTTGAGAGGCTTTGAACCACAACGGCTTCTTCCTCTCCACGAGCCATTCCATGCCAGACCTCCGGTCATTTGTCCGCGATATTCCCGACTATCCTAAGCCGGGAATTTTGTTCCGCGATATCACACCGCTTCTCGCTGATGCGGACGCCCTCAACGAGGCCGTCGACCAGATGGCGGCTCCGTTTCTCGATGCCAAAATCGACATTGTCGCCGCCGCCGAAGCCCGAGGTTTCATTTTCGGCACACCGCTGGCGATGCGTTTGGGGGCTGGCTTTGTGCCGATTCGCAAACCCGGCAAACTTCCTTTTGATCTGCACTCGTTCGCCTACCAACTCGAGTATGGTACCGATGAGTTGCAAATCCATGTCGATGGCATTCGGCCAGGACAACGAGTGTTGATCGTTGACGACCTGTTAGCCACCGGCGGCACCGTGGAAGCCTGTTTGCGACTGCTCGAGAAATGCGAAGCCAAGATCGTTGGCTGTTCCTTTTTAATCCACCTCGAAGCCCTCGGTGGCGAAGCCCGTTTGGAACCGTATCACATCCACAGCGTGCTGCGGTACAGCGGCGACGACGGTGAAGAGGAACTCAGCATCCAAAACCGCCAGGCCGGTCCGAGTGTCTAAGGCATTTTCACGTTAGCTCGTCCGTATTCCGCCGATTTTGAAATGACTGCCTAGCTGTCGGTCTGAATACCAAACTCGTCAGTCGGCGATCGTTGCCGTCACGCTTTCGCCTTCGTCGTTCATGCGGAGTGAGTCGGTTCGCTCGTTCCGACCGGCTCTGTTCTGGCGAAACGGATTCTCGATTTTCCATCGTTCGGGCCGATGCTCGCCGATTGGGCGAAGGCAGAAGACACGCAAAACCAAGTGCCACCATCGGGGTATTTGGTGGGCTGCGATAAAATGCTCTGTCCCCGTGTTTGCTTTCGGAGTGTAAATCGTTCTCACGCCGCTTGGTCAGTGTGTACCGAGATGCCAAGAAGCTGCATGCTCAGAAGGGAAAACTCGACGAAGCGGCATACGATCTTGCGGTGGCGAAGCTAGAATCGCGTTTAGCGAAGCTGGGTGAAGAGTCCTGGGAGCATGCTGATGCGAATCGCTTGTCCAAACGGATGGCAAAGTATGGCCCCGAGTTGTTGACTTTCCTGTGGTATGACGAGGTTCCGTCGGACAACAACGCGGGAGAACGAGCAATTCGGCCGGCGGTAATGATCCGTAAGAACAGCTACTGCAACCACAGCGACCAGGGTGCGTTGACCCAGTCGGTCTTGATGACCGTCCTCCGCACGCTTCGTGTTCGAGGTCACCATCCGTTGGAATGCATCCTGGCTTCCTTAGCAACCTACGCAACAACCGGAACACTACCACCACTGCCACCAAAGAACCATGCAGCTGAATAGTTACCCGGCGAGAAAGTGCGTGAACATCTTCCGACAGTCGTATGAGTTCGTCTTGCATCGCTCGAAGGGGCTTACGCACGTTCTCGGATGTGTCGGGTTGATTGACGATTTTTGCAACGTCGATCCCGAGTATTGCCAGACGCTGAGTCCAATCATCATGCATCTCGCGAGCAATTCGTCGACGCTCTTCTTCTTGGGCATTGAGAAGCTTGGCTGCAAGTTGGCGAAGATCATCATGGGCGCGATGAAGAGATGTTTCCTTAGCTCGTAACTCTGCGTCCGCCCGCTTCCGCTCAATCGCATTCGTGAAAATCTCTCCGATTAGAGACAGGCGTTGAACCAGTTCGTCTGACCAGTGGCGATGGTAGCGAAACATTGCGAACCCAATGCCACCCACGACTGTCCCCATCGACTTCAGAGGGATCGTCAAATTCGACTTTAGTCCCACTTCATTGCTGTACTCCCTCTCGGCTTCGGCTTCCGGAGGTAGGTCTTCAGGCATTCGAAAGGCATCGCCCTTTACGAGCAGTTTCGCAAAGGACGGGAATGTCTGTTCCAAAATGACGCGAGGGGATGGTGGGATGCCAGGCAGTTCATACGATTGCAGAATTCGACACCCATCCGGCGTCAACTCGCCGAAACCACTCCTATCGATTCCAAGAAACTCGACGATCCGCTGCAGGGCAGAGGATATATTCGCATCAACTTCACTCGGCTGAACTTTGACGAAGGTGGCAGAGAGTTCGGTAAGAAACTGCTCAAACTTGTGCTGTTCGCTTACGTGTGTCGCCAGCGGACAGCCAGCAACCTTGAGGCTATCGCAAACATCCAGCGTCAAACCTTCCAGCTCATGATCCACGACATGAACAAGGCACTTAGCGACGGAGCTGCTCTCCGCCGCTAATTCGCTTCGATCAGGAAGCGTGCTTAGAGGACCTGATCGCTTCATTTTCGTCGCCAGTTCGTGGTTAGTCGACTCGGAGCTCAACACTCGCATAGTTTAGTCTGAATCAACTTACAACGATACTGCCGCCGATCAGCTACTTCGACGGCTCCTCCAGACGTACCATCAGCCATTGCTGCGTTTGCCCGTCTGCGAAGTGAACCAGTGCTGGCGCGGTGTCTTCGGTCAGATTCACCACTCCGGTCTCCATAACCGGACGCGTCTTTCCCTCCACTGCCCACGCCACTCGCTGAGTCCCTTTGTCGGCAACGCCTTCGACGGTTTGTGTCGAATCAGTAGCTGTATTGTGCAGGGTACCCGTGATCGCTCCTTCCTTGCTAATGGCCAATTGAAGGAACAGCGAAGGATCGGGACCCGAAGGTTGGCCGTCTTGCGTCAGAGCAAATACACCCAGCGGCAACCATTCAGCCTGCTCCGGGGCAACTTCGGGTGCACTGGCAATGATCGTTTCCGCTTGCTGTGCATACTCCTCAGCGGTCGCGACGGGCTGTTCACCATAGTACACCGAATTATCTTGGTAATAGACGTTCTCGCCATAGCTATACGGAACCGATTCGGTCCAGCCATAACCGCTACACCAACCGCTGAGCGCGCCCCATGTCGCCCATCGATAAGGAGTATTGATTCTCCATGCCGCCCATCCGGGATAGTCCGACCAGAAGTCGAGCCGTGGGTAATTATCTCGTACCTGGTCACGCACTTCATCGCGTCGGTCGCCTCGGTTGTCCTGCCACTCTTGTCGGTTGTCGATCCGATCAGGTCGATTCTCCGCAATCGGTCGCTCGCCAATGCCTGGGCGATCGGCGATAGGCCGATCACCAATCCCCGGGCGATCAACAATAGGTCGATCGGCGATAGGTCGATCACCAATCCCCGGGCGGTCAGCAATTGGGCGTTCACCGATAGGCCGGTCAGCGATCGGCCGGTCAGCGATCGGCCGGTCGCCGACGCCGGGTCGATCACCAATGCCTGCACCGGGGCGGCCCACATCGCCGGGAAGCGTCGAGGGGCGACCGGATGATCCGCGCAAGAAATCAGCGGCGGCACCACCAGCAACTCCGCCAGCAATCGCCCCTGATAAGTCGCCGGGGCGACCGCTTGGCAGCGTGCTTGGTCTATTACCGGTACTGGGTGCCTTGATATCCAAAAAGTCGTTCAGTTGCCCCGCGGACGGCCGTGAACCCGCAATCGCACTGGTTCCTGGTCGCGCGCCGCTTGCACTGCCAAGCCCGCCAGCGCCGCCTGGCCTGGCGCCCGAAATCGCACCAGTTCCTGGTCGAAGGCCAGGCGTGCTCCCCACACCAGGACGCGAACCAACGCCTGAACCGGAGCTTGGACGCGTTCCGGAAATCGGCTGGGATGTACGCGGCGGCATTCCGCTTGGACGCGATGCCATCGAGTTCGTCGGGCGACTCATCGAGGGTGACGGGTGATTCATTGACGTCGAAGGACGGCTCATGGAGGGCGAGCGATTCATCGAGGGGCTTGGGCGACTCATGCCGCCACCGGAGAATCCCCCTCCGCCACCACGTGACATGCCGCCACCGCCACCTCCACCGCGTCCGCCTCGTGCAGCGGCTTCGTGAGTGGTCAAAAACAACATCGCCAACAGTGCTAACCCAAACTGTATATTTTTGCTCATGATAGATTTATTCCTTCGTGATCGTGACTTCGTCAATGTTCGGAAGCAGTTCGCCATCGACGGTGCGATTGACAGACTGAAGAGTGCAGGTGTTGTCATCTAAATGGGTGAAGATGTTCACCGACGATGTCTTGCCACCGTCCGGCAATACACCTCTTTGATTGACACTCCAGCGATTGTCTTTCTTGGTCCAGGTGCCTTCACCAAAACCACCATCGGAATCAAAGACCCAGGAACGAATTTGCTTGGCGGCCGGATCCCAACCAATGATCTGCATTCCCGACATATCGATACGATCAGCAATTTCGATGGCGAACGAACGAACCAGGAAATTGTTATTTCGCGTCCAATTGCATTCCGTGGTAACCTTCGCCAAGTCATCTTGATCGGTCCACTTTCCGACCATCCATTCAAGATCCTTCAACTGCTCGTAGTGCGAGAGCGGTGTGACGATGGTCTCTTCGGTAACTCGATCCAACAACCACTTTCCGTCACGCTTAACGAAGATCGACGTGGTTTGACTCTCCTCGGGCACTTCGTTCTCTTGGATCAACCTCGCAGTGCCATGTTCTACGGCAACTCCAGGCGAAATGAATTGCACCGAGTCGGTCGCTGCTTCCAACTTAGCGCCTTTGGTTTCAGCGAAGATCGCTGTGAATTGCTTCTCGATCGCCTCGCGGCCAACGACTTCGTCACCGCTTAACGGATTGATATAAACCGCTTCGGGCGACCACATCGCCGCGAGAGCCTTTGCGTCCGCTTTGTTGAAAGCTTGCACATAAGCCTCCACCGCTTTGCGTATCTCGGTTTCAGGATTCGCTGCAATCGTGGGATCGTCTGCCGTGGCCAACGTCGCGGCAAGGCTCATCGCAAACGTTGCAAGCGTGAAAATCATCGCTTTCATTCGGTTCTACCTTATAGGAGTGAATTGTTAGGTTAAGACTACTTCTTGGTTTCAATCGTGACCGATTTGATCTTCCCCGTAAAACGACTCGATGCGCCGTAGTCCGTGACGGGAGTCCCAAGATCGACACCTACATCCGCGAGATCATCGACGGAGAAGATGCCGGGCTGCGTGCGTTCCAAACGACCTTCGGCCACCTTCACGCCATCGACTTTGATCACGCCTGCCCCTCCTTTGCCTCCGCCGCCCCCGTCGTAGGCAAAGTTATAGGTCACTTTGGACTTACCCGCAGCAAGCGGTTCGGGTGCGGCGATGGTGGTTGATTCAAGACCGAGGAAGTTGTAGGTGAATGCCGGCTTGCCATCCTTAACAAAAAGTGACAAGCCGCCGAAGCGACCGCCTTGGCAGACGATTGCACCGCTCGCGTTTGCATCGATCTCCAAGTCCGCCGTGATCGAATAACTCTTGTTTCGCAAGTCGATGAAGATATCAGTCCCCATCGCGGTCATGCCGTCGTGCAGAGTCATTTGATCTCGGCCCTCCATGACCGTCGGTCTTCCCACCAGTGCCGCGTTGGTTCGCTCAAGCACACGATCATCAATGGGAAGCACATGAAACTTGGCCGCCTCCTGCATAAAGAGCTCCTGCATTTCCTTCAGCTTCTCTGGCTGCTCTTCAGCCAAGTTGTTTGCGAGGCTAAAGTCTTGTTGGGTATCATACAGATCCCAAACGTCATTTTGAAGTGAGTTCAGCGGAACGCCACGCCATGCGGGACGATGGATCGTGCGAGCAAGCCAGCCGTCTTGATAGATCGCACGGTTGCCGAACATCTCGAAGTACTGCACCGTGTGTCGCTCCTCCGCCGCCGAATCATTGAGCGCGTATGCAAAGCTGGTGCCCTCAACTGGATCCTGATCAATTCCGTTGACACGCTTCGGTGCCGGTACGCCTGTAAGCTCATAAATGGTGGGCGCCACATCGATCACGTGCGTGAACTGGGAACGAAGCCCGCTCTTGGTGCGAATGCCTTTGGGCCAGTGCATCACCATGCCGTTGCGAGTGCCACCGAAGTCGGAACCGACTTGCTTGGTATAAGAAAACGGTGCATCAAGAGCCACGGCCCAGCCGGCGGCCATGTGCGGATACGTGCTTGGGCTGCCCCAATCGTCGAGATGCTTCAGCATGTCTTCGACTTTCTCTGGCAGAGCATTGAAGTATGTCATCTCGCTGAACATGCCGTTCATCTGGCCTTCTGCGCTGGCACCGTTATCACCGGCAATGAACATGAACACGGTGTTGTCGAGCGTTCCCATGTCAGACAAGGCATTCACCAGGCGACCGACTTGTTCGTCAGTGTGCGCCGCGAAGCCTGCATAAACCTCTGCTTGACGCGTGAATAGTTTTTTCTCATCGGCACTCAGGTCGGTCCAGTCTTTGATGTCCTTGGGTTTGGGGGCCAGCTTGGTTCCTTTAGGGACAATGCCTAAGGCAATTTGTCGTGCCAGCGTTTCTTCTCGCAGCTTGTCCCATCCCTGATCGAACTTGCCCTTGTAGCGATCGGCATACGCGCGAGGCACATGATGAGGCGCATGCGTTGCACCAGGGGCGTAGTACATAAAGAACGGCTTCTCGGGCGCGAGCGTGTGTTGAAACTGCGTCCAAGCAATCGCCTGATTCGTCATGTCGACGGTGAAATGATAGTCAGGATCATCGGGTGGTTCGACCAGGGTGACTCCGTCGTAGATCGTCGGTGCATACTGATTGGTCTCGCCGCCAAGAAACCCATAGAATTTTTCGAATCCGCTGCGAGTCGGCCAGCGATCTTGGGGGCCCACTGGCGAGATTTCCCAGGCCGGGACTTCGTGGCTCTTGCCAAAGAAAGCTGTATTGAATCCGTTCTGACGCAGGACCTCCGCCATCGGTGTGATCGTCTGAGGCCGAATCGAATTCATGCCAGGCATGCTGGTCGCGGTCTCGGTGATCGATCCCATGTTGTTGGAATGATGATTGTAGCCAGTCAGCAAAGCGACTCTTGTCGGGGCACAAACAGCGGTGGTGTGAAAGCGATTAAATCGCAAGCCATTGGTTGCCAAACGTGTCAGATTGGGCATCGACACCGGACCACCGAACGCATCGGCAACTCCAAAGCCCATGTCGTCGATCAGCACGATCACCACGTTGGGCGCGCCCTTGGGCGCTTTCACCTCGAACCGCGGAGGCGCTTTCACATCGCGAATATCGAGTTCTGAATAAACAGGGCGTTTCGGCTCTGGTATCGGAAGCACGCTGCGGTCGATACCCTCTTGTGCAAGCACATTCAGCGGGAAAAAAGTCAGTGCCGCGAGCGCAGCGAAGGCATATCGGTTCATTGGGTTCTCTTTGATTAGGTAAGCATTTTGCGATGCATTCCGCCTTGCAGTTCCAACTGGCGAAGCTCGAAAATGAGTTCCCAGTTTTAATGTTCCGAAGCGAAAAAGCAATTCGGACAACTACGATAATCGCATTGCGCATTGCGCACTGCCATCGATTTGCGAAGCCCTAGTTCATCGCGGATCTTTTGTGCCAGTTGATGCCGATTCATTTCTGGTATCCCGATGTCGAGAATCGCAACGTCCGGCCGCATGGTCAGCACAGAGTTTAATCCGTGTATTCCGTTGTCACAGCTCGCGACTACGTCGTGGCGTTCGAGCACGAGAAGTTTGTTCATCATTTCTCTCGCGTCATCGTCATCTTCGACAAGAACAATTCGCCGCGTAAAGCGTTGTTAGCCTCGCAAGTGATCTCATCAGCATTAGCTCAGGGTTGATATTCACGGCGTACCTGCACCAGGTACCGGAACGTCAACCATTTGAAAGCTTGCACTCGGACTGCGGTGGATCTCTGCCGGATCGTGTGACCCGGACGTGCAAATGAAAAGCTGCTTTCGCTCTGGCCCGCCGAGCATCACGGCGTAAGCATGTCTATCGACCTTGATTCGATCCGTAATCGTACCGCCTTCAAGAACTCGCACCACACTATCTTGCCCTTCTGGGTTCGCGCACCAAATGCCACCTTCCGCATCGAGACAAATTCCATCTGGTCCAATCGTTGACGGCAATTGCGCCCACACACGCCGATTGCCCAGACTGCCATCTTCGGCGATGTCAAAAGCCGTCAGGCGATTACCAATCGTTTCACCAACAATCATTGTCCGATTGTCCGGTGTGATCACAATGCCGTTAGGAAAGCAAAGGTTTTCCGCCACAATCGATGCCTGACCGTCTGCACCCACCAGCACAAGCACGCAAGTATCCACCGGCTTGGCTGCCGGGTCCACGAAGTTGTATCCAATGTCCCCCACGTACAACCGACCGTGCGCATCAACGATCCCATCGCTGAGACAAAAGACGCACAATTTACTGAGATCAGCGAGCAGTGTAAGCGAGTCGTTTTCGACACGATAAACTTTCCGCTCAAAAGCATCACCGACCACGATCTTTCCGTCGGGTGTGAGCCCAAAACCGTTGGGAATGAAAGGCAGCTCAACGACCGTTGTGACGGTGCCCTTCAGGTCCACCGTTTTAATCCGTTTGTCGTGGATATCGATGAACCATAATTTGTTGTCATACCACCGCGGACTCTCGGTAAATTTGAGGCCAGCGGTAGAATTAATCAGTGTCTTAGGGGTATGTGTCATGTGGGAGTTCACTTTCTTAGTTAGCGGCACGGTTGACGAAAGCGACGTTAAGGTCCGTGATCGCGCGGGTCACGTGCCCCTTACCGGTTAGATCGTTGCAGAACAGCACGTCGCCGGGATGGAATCGTCGGGCTTCACCATCGCTCGTTACGACTTCGCCTTCGCCCGACAGAATGATGGCAATATAGGGTTGAGGAGCGTTATGGGCGGGCACGTCGGTACCGGCGGGGACCGAGAATACGAACATCGTCGCAACGGCTCCAAAGTCGCTCATTAGCCCAGTCGGGTTCGGCGGCGGACCGAATGGAACTTCACGCTCGGCTACATCGTCGATGCCGAAATGTGTCTCGCCTTGTTGGTCGGCGTGGATCATGGGGAATTTCATTGACAATTTCCTATTGGTTAGATGACTTGATTTAATGGATCGCATTTGGGGAGGAATTAGAACTCAGGTTCAATCCCCTTGAACTTCGCCACCTCATAAATTGCGTCAAACGTTGCGGAGGAATCCCACGGAGCATCCGGTGGCTCATTGCGAAACTCGCGATAGGCGCGTTCAACGTTCATGTAAAGTCTCGCGGGCGCACGCCACTCGCCATAGGGACCAAATTCGATTTTCTTGGCCGCTTCTAACGAAGTTAGGTCTGCGTCAAAACTAGCTTTGGATTCGGTGCGGACATATTCCAAATACGCTCTCATCTCCATCGCCCCCTCAATGCCACAAAGTGGGCCATGCCCCGGAACGATCGTTTCAGGATCAAGTTCAATAATTAGATCAAGGCACTGAAACCACTTCTCATAAGAACCAGTCCACCCCATCGGCGTACATTGCCGAAACAATACGTCCCCGGCAAAAACGACCCGCTCTTCCGGTAAATGAATGATGGTATCACCGACTTGATGGCATGGCCCCACGTAAATGAGGTGCACCTCTTTACCGTCAAGATTGAGCTCATAGCGAGTGTCGAACAAGGTCGTTGGCAACACAAGCTCAATGCCATCGAAGTTGTAATCTTCAAGCAATTGCTCCCCCGCAGCCTCCAAGCCCGGGTGCAGAGTTTTAAGAACCAAACGAGTCAAGAATCGCCCCACGCCGTGCAAGAGTTTCTGACTTTCCTTCGGTTCAGCGACCTGCTTCATTCGTTCGGGTACCGATCGATGCGCGATGATCTCCGCGTCTTTGAAAAGTTGATTTCCCCAGACATGATCGGCGTCTTCATGCGTGTTGATGACGCGATCTGGCATTGCTGGCCAAACCTGGCTGAACATCTCAATCATTTGGCTGGCATGTGCCAAGTCCGACTGGGTGTCGATCACGACACCGCCACCGCAATTGATCAATCCCGAATTGGCATCGCAGACACGATTCTTTTCGTTGATCACCGCATAGCAGGAATTACTGACTTGATGCATTTTCATAAAATGTTGTCCTCCGAGTAATTAAGGTTTGCGGCTTGCGAAAGGCCCAGCGTCTGACACGATCACGCCGTTTCGTAACACGTATTCATCCCAAAGCTTCAGCAGAGCCGCTTTCTTTTCGGGATTTGTTACGGACAGGTCATGCATTTCCGCTGGGTCGTCTTTGAGATTGAATAATTCCCAATCTCCAGTCCCTCCTGCCGCTGGCAGCAAGTACAGCAGTTTCCAATCGCCTTGCCGAATCGCTCGGTTGCCGAACAGTTCCCAACCGAGCCAGTCCGATTCGGTGCGGATCTCTTTCGCGCGACCACCGAGTAAGGGCCACATGGATTTCCCTTGGGCGAGTGTGCTGTTCTTTGCACTTTTATCAGCGGGAAGCTCGACGCGGGCTAATTCCAAGAACGTTGGTAGCAGGTCCATCACATGCAACACCGAATGGTTGATAGCTCCTTGGTGTTTGACACCTGGGCCGCTGACGATCAGCGCTACACGAATACCTCCTTCAGCCACAACGCCTTTGAACAAGCGAAATGGCACGCTGCTGACCTGCGCCCAAGCTGGCCCGTACTCGACCGCCGAGCGCGGTCGACCCCAGTTTTCAGGCCGATTGTCGAATGTTTTTTCAAACCATTCTTTGGCTGCGGGAGCAAGTTTCGCAACCAGCTCTCCCATGTCCTCGCCCGCCGCGCCGTTGTCCGACATGAAGACGATCAACGTATTGTCATACTCGCCGATTTTTTTCAGGTGGTTTATCAAGCGGCCGATTTGGTCGTCCAGGCATTCGACCATGGCGGCATAGAGTTCCATCTTGCGGGCAGAAAGCTGTCGCTGGTCGTCGGTCAGCGCGAGCCAAGCCGGAATGTTTGGCAGCCTTGGGAACGTGACCACGTCGTCAGCGGTGAGCCCCAACCTTTTTTGGCGAGCCAATCTTTCATCGCGAATGGCATCGTAACCTCGATCGTATCTCCCTTTGCAACGATCAATCCACGGATCGGGAACCGCCAGCGGACCATGCGGAGCTTGGTAAGCCAGATAAGCAAAGAATGGCTTATCATGCTGTGCATTCGCATCCATGCTCTCGATAATGAAGTTGGTCAGATCCTTCGACGAGTAATAGTCTTTGGGCAGTTCCTTCACCAGCTCTCCGTTTCGTGTGTAGCTCACCTTAGGTTCTGAAGGCAGCAACCCCAACGTATCTGCCCAGTGACTGCCGGCTCCTTGCAGCAGGGAAAAGTCGCGCGTGAAGCCGCGCGCCGCAGGCCATTGATCAGGCTTGTCCCCCAAATGCCATTTGCCCGCCATGTAGGTGTGGTAGCCAGCATCTCGCAAGCGTGTTGCTGCGGTGACAACGCGGGTATTTAGAAACCCTTCGTAGCCCGGCTGGTCCCGCTGTGTCGGACCAGTCCACTCGGCCATATTGCCGATCCCGGCGATGTGGCTATCCGTTCCGCTCAGCAGCATCGACCGCGTTGGTGAACAACTGGGAGCTGCATAGAAATGAGTTGCTCGCAACCCGCGGGCAGCGAGAGCGTCTATATTCGGAGTACGGATCTCACCACCGAAGCATCCAAGATCCGAGTAGCCCATATCGTCGGCTACGATCAGCAGGATGTTGGGACGGCTTTTTGGTGGATTGGCTGCACATGAGCTGGATGCAGGCCACGCAAACAGTGTAAAGAGCATCAAGGACTGGAACATTGGCCAACGTTTCAGCATGACCAAACTCCTGGGCGAGTCGCCTCTGGAATGAAGTAGCGATTGGATTGGCTGTTAACTTTGACCGAATCGATTCTGGCGTCTATCGGATTTCCGCAAACCATGAAAACTTCGTCGCCACCATTCGAGCAAGACACAATCACCCCTTTGTCGGCTGTCAAGATTACGGAACTCAGTGATCCAACGTCGGTGGGTGAATCTATCCAGGTAATCGCTCAGGACGTTGTTAAGTTGAGCTCTAGCCCGCTCAAGGCCAGACGGGTAGAGGTGAGGCTGAGCGATTGCTTGGTTTTGTTTCACTCGACGAATCTTCCGGTTCGCACCCGAACCAGTTTGCACGCGGGGTTCGTCGCCTTTACAGCGTTTGGCCCAGATTCTTTCGGCACGGTAAATGGGTTGCCACTTGGGGCTGACCAGATATTGGCGAGCGTTCCGGGAATTGAGGTCGAGTTGATTGTTGCTGCGGGCTACGAAAGTGTCGCCTTTCTGTTGCCGCCAGATATGATTCGAGATCACGTTGTACGCCGGCAACTCGAGGATGAGTTTCATATTCCTCATAATATAACGTTGCTTACACCATACTCATCAGGCGCTGGAGAACTATATCAGTGGGGGCGTCGCTTGATCGATATAGCCAGTAGACAGCCAGATGTATTCGACTTCCCACAAGTACAGTCCACCGGCCAAGCCGAGTTGCTAGAAAAACTTCTAGCTACCATTGGATCGGCAAGGTATATCGATCCGTCGCCGCACGATCTAACGCAGCAGGGGCACAGCAGAATCGTGCAGATCGCCGAGAATTATGCGCTTTCGCATACCGCAGAAAGAATTCATGTCACCGACCTGTGCGAAGCAGCGGGGGTCAGCGAGCGAACCTTGCAATACGCCTTCAAGGAGTTGCTAGGGATGCCCCCCATGGCCTATTTAACCCGATTGAGGCTACATCGCGCGCGGCAGACATTGCAAGTGGCAACTCACGCCTCGACGACAGTTGCCAACGAAGCACTTCGCTGGGGCTTCTGGCACTTCGGCGACTTCTCCCGAGCTTACAAGGAATGCTTTGGCGAATTACCATCGGACACGTTGCGAAGGCAGTCTGATATTGGGGAATTAACCGCGACATGAATCTTTTTTCGTTCGATCCCATCGACTGATTCCGAAAAAATCAAGAATAAATCGATGTCGTCCGTCGTCGGCTCACGCATTCTGCGTGTAACCCTACAGATACCTACATCGGTAAGATCAAGTACAAGGAAGAGACTCACGAAGGCGAACATACCGCAATAGTGCCCGTCGAGGTATTTGACCGCGTACAGACCAATCTCAAACGCAATGGCCAATCAGGCGGAACGATGGTTCGCAACAAACACAGCGCTTTGCTGAAGGGTTTGCTCTATTGCAAATCGTGTGGCTGTGTCATGACACATTCGTTTAGCTGCAAAGGTAACAAGCGATATCGCTACTACGTCTGTGGAACAGCAATGCAGCGAGGCTGGTCGGAGTATCCCGCGCCGTCAGTACCCGCCGGCGAGATCGAGCAGTTTGTAGTCGAGCAAATTCGTACGATCGGCAAGGACCCAGTGTTACTGAAGCAAACGAGCATCGATGTTCAGGAACGGAATCAAGTTGAGAGCAAACGGTTAAGAGACGAACAGAAGTCGCTAGCGCGACAGATGCGAGACGATCTATGGCAATCGCTACCACCCAAGGAACAAGTCCGCGTGGTCCGGCTGCTAATCGACAGCGTCAACTTCGACGGACCAGGCGGCAACGTAGCAATCACGTTTCACCCAACCGGCTTGAAGACATTGACCGAGACGCAACTGGAGCACGCTCAATGACCGAACGACTAACCATCAATCGCCCATTCCACGTCGCCATCAAACGCAGTGGAACCAAACAGATTCAAAACGGAGCTAAGCCATTTATCCCTGCTGGCCGAGTCCCTCGGATCAGCCGTTTGCTCGCCCTGGCCCATCATTGCTTTCGATTGGTCCAAACTGGAGCGATCATCAACCAATCTGAACTCGCCCACTTCGGCCAGATCTCGACGACACGGATGACGCAGGACAAGAAAAGGTGCGCAAGAAAAGGTGTCCGGTACCGATTAACCACCTTTCTGCACCGGAGATGGCTCCAAGGGGCAGAGAGGGAGACAGAAAGGGACGAGACAGAAAGGGACAGAGCATTTTTGCAGGAGCGAGACAGAAAGCGAGACAGAAAGGGACAGAGCATTTTTTCAGGGGTTGACCGGGTAAAGTGGGTTTCGCTGACCTTGAAGCGTGAGAGTTTTTTACGGGAGAAGCGAGATGGTTCGGATGGCGCGGGCAGAGGTGTTGGATCCCAATGAAATCGTGATTGCTCACGTTTGCAATCGGACGGTCAGGCGTTGCTTCTTGATGGGTGATGACGCTGTTTCGGGAAAGAACTTTGATCATCGCAAGTTTTGGATCGAGTCCCACTTGAAACAGTTCGACGCTGCCTTCGGGATCGACCTTCTGGGGTTTGCATCTTGTCAAATCACTTTCATCTGATTCTGAGATCAAGACCAGATGTCGTGGCGACTTGGGATGATGAGGAGGTGGCTCGGCGGTGGCTGTTGCTTTGCCCACATCACCGCAAAGCAGATGGATCACCGATGCAACCAACGCAGCCAGAAAACAATTCGATTGCAGGTTGCCCGATCAAACGGACTGAAATCCGGCAAAGGCTGAGCAGCATCAGTTGGTGGATGCGGCTACTCTGTCAACGAGTGGCACAACGGGCCAATCACGAAGAAAATGAAGTGGGCCGATTCTTTCAGGACAGATATCGGGCGACACGTCTCGCGGACGAGGCGTCGCTACTGGTCTGTGCGGCCTATGTGGATCTCAACCCGATCCGTGCAGCGATGTGCGAGACACTCGAGCAGAGCGGTGAGTCGGCCCCCACCCCCGTTGGCTCATCATGAAGCTTTTTAGCAATATTGGCACAGAGAGCTGAGAAAGTCAATGAAATGGAGTGCCTGGTCTAAGTGCCGACAAAAACGCACTCGCTGCTAGTCCGTCGAGTATCCTTGCGATGTTGCCGGATTTGCTGATCGAGGCAAGAGAGGAAGGACCGACAGACTGACAGATACGGCTGAAAATGAGACCGTTCGGTCACACTAGTTGTTTAGCGGGACCGGAGGAAAGTTTCGGTTAGGAAACTTAACTCGAAAATTGGAAATAAACCTGTCGCGTTAAATCGCTTGTCAACATGGGGAGATAGAACGCTGACAGGGATGGCAACCTGAATTAAGGCACGACGTCTCTGGGGCGGTACCATTGAATAACGTTTCCTCCTCGCCCAGCCGAGGCCGAAAACGCTGGTGAGGCGTGCTACCCCGTCACCAATTGCTGGCAAAACTTGCCTTCATTGATCGTCGGTCGTTCTGGGCGGCCTTTGTGGATGTAGGTCAGGGCCATGTTATCGAGTCCGAGCAAGTGCAAGATGCTCGTGTGTAGGTCTTGAACGTGTTGCCGGTCGACCGTTGCGTGCAATCCTAAGTCGTCGGTTTCCCCGATCGCTTGGCCACCTTTCACGCCGCCGCCGGCCATCCACATCGTGAAGCCACTCGGATTGTGATCGCGTCCGTTGCCTTTCTCGCTCATCGGCGTGCGTCCGAACTCACCGCCCCACACGACCAACGTGTCGTCGAGCAGGCCCCTACGTTTGAGGTCTTTTAACAGACCCGCGATTGGTTTATCCACGCCGCGACACAGCCCGCTGTGATTGCCTTCGATGTTGCTGTGTGCATCCCACTTCGATCCCGCACCACTATACAACTGAATGAAACGCACATCACGTTCAGCGAACCGCCGACCAAGTAAACACAGCCGACCAAAACTGTTCGTTTCTTTGTCGTTGATGCCATACATTTCTAAGGTCTCGGCGGTTTCATCGCTTAGATCAATCGCTTCGGGAGCTTCCGATTGCATGCGAAACGCCAGTTCGTAACTGGCGATTCTTGCTTCAAGTTCGCTCTGCTCAGGATGCGCTTTGGCAAAATTGCGATTGAGATTATTCAGGAAATCCAGCTTTGACAATTGTCGCGTTTGCGTGACGCCTTCGGGCGTGTTCAGGTACGGGATCGGTTGACTGCCTTCGCTCAACTGCGTGCCTTGATAAGCCGCGGGCATGAATCCACCACTCCAATTTCTTGGCCCGTTCGTGACTTGCGCGTTGTTATCTTGCATCACGACAAAGGCTGGCAGGTTTTCGTTTTCACTGCCCAATCCGTACGTCACCCAACTGCCCAAAGATGGACGCCCACTCAAGATCGAGCAGGTGTTCATTTGGCAAACGCCTGCGGAATGGTTGATGCCGTTGGCAACACACGAGCGAATGACAGCGAGATCGTCGGCACACTCAGCAAGGTGCGGCAACCAATCGGAGATCCACAGTCCACCCTCACCATGCTGTTTCCATTTTCGTTTGCAGGCCAGCAGCGGAGATTTCATCTCACCCATCGCCGTGATCACTTCGCCAAAACTATCGGGGATTGTTTGACCGGCGAGTTCGTTGAGCAGCGGTTTGGGATCGAACAAGTCCAGATGACTAGGGCCGCCTTCCATGAAGAGAAAGATCACGCGTTTGGCGGTCGGTCGATGATGCGGAGGTTTGGCAGCGACTGGGTTGAGTAACGGGGCCGGGGTGTCGTCACTGGGCGTCGTTCCACCGATCGACTCCGCATTCGCACCGGACATCAACCCTGCCAAAGCAACCGCTCCAAAACCTCCACCGCTGCGGGCCAGGAATTCGCGTCGAGTTTTCGGGATGGTGATGTGCATGATGTTGTGTCGTTGTGGGGTGGGGTAGCGGAACTTGGATCAAAGGCGTTTAAGAGATCAATCAATTCACATACAAAAACTCATTGGAATTCAACAACGCGTGACAAAAATCGACGAGTGCGGCTTCGGCTGCTGTGTCGTTGATGATGGCTTCGCCCGACGCAGTGATTTCGTGTTTTGCACTGACACTGTTACGCCGCACGCCTGGGTCGACTTCAAACTGCCAATACCCCACGACGTCTGGGACTTCACGTTCGACGGTATGCAAAATCTCATCCACACCGATCGCACGACCGACCAATCGCACGTCATCGACCAACCCATCAAAATAGCTGGCGTTCTTGCCACTGCGACGACCGATTGCCAGAGGCGCGTCGTTGACAATCCCTTGGCTCAAGTTGTGCTGCATCTCGGCGATTTGCAACGGCTCATCATCGTTGGATAGATCTTTCAAAAAGAACGTGACTTTGCCTGGCTCACCATCTCGCGCCAAACGCACGCTCGCCGAGGCGTAGTACGGCGTGTCCATCGCGATATGTTGATCTGAAAAAATGGCCGCTTCGCCGACCGTTCCGTTACTCAAACCGCCGAACATGTGCATAACCAACGTCTGTGGTTTACGACGCGAGCCTTTGCCCGTGACGCCAAAATTCCAACCCACGGGACTCTTCGATGTGTTCCACTTGCTGACGATCGAACGCACGTCACCGGTCGTCGCGATCGAGCGAATTTGAAAGAACGTCTCGATGGTAAAATCACCGAGGTTCATTTCGGGAGCGTGCGGGATCGATAGCATTAACGAAGGATCGTCGATCTGAAAACGCACAGCCTGTCCATCGCGATAGGGAAGCTTCGATGTCTCAATGAGTGTTTGATCTTCATCATCACGTTTGTTTTCGAGCGATTCCAGGTGCGCGGTTTGCTGAGCGATGAAAGCCAGTGATGAGGCGATTTCGTTGGCCGTTGCCGCTCGACCAAACACTCGTTGCCAAGCCGTCGCCACTCGTGTTTCCAAGTCTCCCGATTGACGCGAAACCAGCTCGGCTAACGAACGTGCTCGCGATAACAACAGATCACTGTTGAACATCAGCAGCGATTGAATCGGTGTCGTCGTGGTGTTTCGCGACGAGTTGCTGGAGAAGAACTGAGGCAGGTCAAAGCTATTGAGCAACTGGTCAGGTGAATTTCGCATCACCCGAGTGTAAACACTGCGGAATCTTGAATCGCCATGCACGCCGCTGCCACCGTTGCGATCTTGTAACTGACCACTGGCGACGAGCAACGAATCGCGAATCTGTTCTGCACTCAAACGCGATGTATCACGTCGCCAATAGAACGTGTTAGCAGGATCAATTGTTTGATAGGTAATCGATTGTGGATGCTGGGTCGATTGCCGATAGGTCGCTGATAGCAACACTTTGCGGTGCAACGATTTCAAACTCCAGCCATCAGCGACGAGACTCGTTGCTAAGTAATCGAGCAATTCGGGGTGTGTTGGTGGACCACCGAGGATGCCAAAATCGCTCGTATTCTCGGCCAATCCGCGCCCGAAGTGACTTTGCCAGACACGGTTGGCGATGACTCTCGCTGTCAGCGGATTTTTGGGATCGGTGATCCAGCGTGCTAGTGCCGTGCGACGTCCCGACGTTGTCAGCGATGGGTCATGCGGGATCGGCAGCGGGTTGGCATCGAGGATCGTGGGAATGCCTGGTTCGATCAGTTTGTCTTTGAACTTTGGAATGCTCGTCGGTGGTGGCGTTTTGTTATTGTCCGTCACGACCATCGCAATGGGAAGCGAGGAGGGTTTGAGCGAATCGAACTCTTTGAGTTCGCGGCGAAGTTGCACCAACTGTTCTTTTTCATCGGCTTTGATAACGCTGTCGAGCCGATCATATTCTTCTTGAATCTGACGCTGCACGAGATACGCCATTTGATCTTCGTAGGCCGTCCGCTCAGCTTCGGGTTTGCGTGCGATGCCTTTGATGTCATCTGGGAACCGGTCAATTGCCAAGTTGCGGACCTGCTCGCGATGGCGTTTTTCAATCGCTGCAATTTGTTCGCGAATGGTCACTGTTTTCGCTTCCCATTGCCTCGTCTGTTCATCGTGACTGGCAAGCTGCTCAGGTGTCGCGAGCGGGATATCCAGCGGCATCACCGGAGCAAAGAAGGCACGCAGGCGAAAGTAGTCTTTTTGCAGCAGCGGATCGAACTTGTGATTGTGGCATTTAGCACATTGCAACCCCAACCCCATGAACACGTCCGCAGTCGTGTCGGTGAGATCTTCGATGATAGTGTTCCACTGTGTGGGTGCATCACGAATATTCCATTCATAAACCCAATGTCGCAGATACCCAAGCGCGACTTGGGCGTCGAGATCGTTTGGAAACATCTCGTCACCTGCGAGTTGTTCTTGCACGAAGCGATCGTATGGTTTGTCACTGTTGAAGGAGTTAATGACGTAATCGCGATATCGCCAGGCATGCGGTCGAAACGCATCGGCGCGATAGCCATCGCTGTCGGCATAGCGAACAAGATCGAGCCATTGACGAGCGGCATGTTCACCATAACCTTTGGACTGCAACAAGGCATCGACGAGCCGTTCGTAAGCATCGGCGGCATCGTCCGATAGAAACGCGGCAACTTGTTCGGGCGTCGGCGGCAATCCAATCACGTCAAGATAGAGGCGACGAATCAAGTCGAGTTTGCTGGCTTCGGGAGCGGGCGTCAGCCCTTCGGAGAGCATTCGATCGATCGTGAAATGGTCGATCGGATTGCGTTCCCAACCATCACCTTCGGCAAGCGGGATTGATGGCGTCTTTATTGGCTGAATGGCCCACCACCGCCGATCGTCTTCATCGAATTGCTCTCGCTTTCGCAGCGGTGCGTTGGGATCGGCACCCGGCCAAGGAGCACCGATGGCGACCCAGCGCGTCAGTGTTTGAATCTCGGCATCGGAAAGTTTTTCCTCGGGTGGCATCTCCAGCGTTTGGTAATTGATTGCATCAACCAACATACTTTCGTCAGGTTTGCCTGGCACGATCGCCGGTTCGCCTGATTCGCCGCCGAGGATCAAATCGGCATATCGATCTAAACGCAATTCACCGTTTTGATCTTCTTCGCCATGACAACTAAAACACTTCTCCGCGAGCAGTGGCCGCACGTCGTTCTCGAAAAACTCAACGTGCTCAGGCGGCAACTTGTCCGCCGCACGGAGACCGGGACTGACACAGGTAGCGAGACCAACTGTGAAAGCGAACGCAGCCAACGGACAGCGTGGGTTTTTAACAAAAAACATCATTCGTTTTTCAACTCCGGAAATCCGGCAATGAACATAGGGTCGATCGAGAGATGATTGTCCATCGCGTCTTGCAAGAACAATCCGCTAACACTCTGCCCTTCAGGATAACCTAAATCGCTCAGGTCGATGCCGGTTGCCACAATGAGAAAACCGACCGAGGGTCGGTAATAATCAGGTTGAAAATCTCGCAGCTTATCGAGCGATGAAACTGAACGATCAAGATCGATCAGGTCAAATGTCGCCGCCCGCTGGGCTTCGGGCGATTTCATCGAAATGTCATATCGCGAGATCGTGTGCGATCGCAGGCCGGTTTCAAACACCAGCGGGCTGACGTGAAACGGGTCACCATGGGGCGTATCAAGTACAGATTGGACTTCGAACAAGACCACATCCGGTCCTGCATCATTTTGCACCGGCCGAGCGAATTGAATCGCCATGCCCTCCGTGCCTTCCGCATCGGTACCCGCATTCGCATAGTCAGCGTCCAATTTCGGTGATTCGGTGAGCCGCTGCACCGAACCACCGATGTTAATCAGGCCCGAGATCAGCGAACGATCTGATTGCAAGGCATCGCGAACGTCGGTGAGCGGCATATCTTCTGCCCAGGCGACGTGTCGATTCTTAAAGGACGAGCGAAAATAAGTGATGTCGATACCGATCAAATCTTCAACAGGATATTCGATCATTCGCCCTCCGCGTTGTACGGTGACGGAAAGCAGTTCCGCACATTGCTCACCCTCACCGCGACTTTGATAGCGGACGACTCGATCGGGCAACATCAATCGATATTCACTTGGCCGGAACTTAATCGTGGTGTTTTTCACACCATCTAATCGCAAGGCTTGATGTTCGTTGAGACGCTTGGAGCGGTTTTCAGGTGATGCGAGCGAACTGATCTCGGCCGCCCCTTCGACAACATGCACGTCCGTTCTGCCCGCGTCACTGACTTTGACGGCGAATCGCGTTCCCAGGTCGACGATCGTATTGTCAGGCGTGTCGACACGGAATCCCTCTGCCCCATCCGGTGCATGCACGCTGCACTTGCCTGCCTTGATCAGCATCCGCATTGGATCGGTGATCTCGATGACGCTGGGTGCTTCCAAGATTACTTCTGCCCCGCAGGGAAACGTCAACGACATGATGCCTGTCACCAAAGCGTACTCATGATGATATTTCAGTGGCGCGCCGATCACAGGCACTGACTCGTCAAACAGTTCCGCATCCGCGACGCTGGTCAGTCGAACCAGCTCTAAATGTTCGGACGCGTGGCTGCTGCGGACGGCATGCGAGGTGGCCAGATTGACGTCACGAGTCAGATAGAAACTAATCGCGAACAGACAAGAGACGGCAAGCGACGCAATCGCAATCAACCACGGCGCGAGGTTGCTGGCACGGAGCGGCGGAACCAGGAATTGCCCCGCGGTACCGATGGTTGCCGGAGTTTTTCGAGATTCAGCATATTGAGCGAGTGTAGATGCCCAATCGAAAACGGGACTGCACGCCTCAGTTCGATCGTCGGTAATTTCCGCGAGTACTTCTGGAATCGTTGCCTGCAGGTCCATGTACTGTAAGAAAAATGTTCGATTCGCCTCGCTATCACGCAGCAAGAATTCGAGTTCTTCGATCTCCTCCGGCGTTATCGTTCGGTCGATGAATCCTGAGGCTAACTCGGCAAGACGGGCACGGTGATTGAAGTGCGGATCGGGGGTTGGATGATTTGGGTTCATGGAAATTCGTCGAACGCTAGTTTTTGATCAATGCAGTTCATTAAGAGGTTGCGGACACGTTTCAAATCGCGAAACAAAGTCCGTCGACTGGCACCGAGTTTTTCTGCCATTCGGTCGGGGGAAATTCCATCGAGGTAACGAGCTCGCATCAGGTCACGATCAGGCTCGGGCAACTGCTTCATGCACTCTGTGAGCAAATTCAACCGCTCGTTCAAGAGACCTTCATGACTTTGCCGCTCTTTGGCGAGTAGCTCTAGGACGTCCCCACTGAGCAAAGGCATTTGTCGTGATTGTTGTTCACGCCATTTCAAGACGTGAATGTAGGCAAACTTGTATGCCCACGGTAAGAACGGACGTTCGGCATCGAACAGATCGAACTTTTCGTAAAGTGCAAATGACGTCTCTTGCAATACATCGCGTGCATCGTGGGGACTACCCACGAGCGAATGAATGTACCGATATAGTTGGCTGTGATGCTCTGACAACAACTCCACGAGCACTTCGGCTTTCGATCGTTGGGGGGCGGTGGTCATGCAATGATGCGGTATTGGGCGGGTGTTTTCAATCGCGGATTCGTCTTTAGTTATTGGCTGATTGCTTCCCGTGCCACGTTTTCAGGATTTTTTACTGGGATTTTTGACGAATCGCAAAACTTGGCCCTTTTTAGAAGATTCCGTGGCACTGCGACAAAATTGCGCGGAAAAGAGTGGGTACGGGGGTAACCGCCCCATTCGGTGTTTTCAATTTCTGTTTTCGGAGTATTATCGGATGCGTGTTCAAAAATCGTTGCGGCCTCGATATGGTTTCACCCTGGTGGAACTGCTCGTAGTGATCGCCATCATTGGCGTGCTGGTGGGGCTACTTTTACCAGCGGTGCAAGCGGCCCGCGAGGCAGCTCGCCGGATGAGCTGTAGCAATAATTTCAAGCAACTCGGCTTGGCCATTCATAATTATCACGCCGCCTATAATCAATTGCCTCGTTTGCAGGGCGGCACTAACGGTATCGGAGCGCCCAATGGTGGAACGACTGCCCCGCAATCCAATAATCGCGAGGAATTGAGTATTCTGGTCGGATTGATGCCGTTCATGGAACAGCAAGCTTTGTGGGAACTGATCTCGAATCCACTGGTCGATCAAAACGGCAATCGGCATCAGTCGATGGGTGGAAATCCGATGGCCAACTTGAGTCACCATCAAGTTAGTCGCTACGAACCATGGTTGACCGAAGTTCCAGCGCTGCGTTGTCCTAGCGACCCTGGCAAGGGTTTGCCATCGGCGGGACGCACCAACTACGCAGCCTGCTCGGGTGACTCAGCATACATCTCTAACCACGGCTTCGCGGATGAAGATGGCAATCGCCAAAGTCCAGCGAACTTGGCCCAACTCGCTCGCGCGGCCTGTCGCGGCATGTTCAAAGCACGCACGGATACTTATTTCCGAGATGTGCTCGATGGCCTATCAAACACCATCGCGATGGGCGAGATCCCCACGGACCTTGGTGATCAAGACAAACGGACTCACGGCAAATCCAACCTCGGTGGCGGGGCCAGCGGACGTGGAACGGGCCAGGGGATTCGTGGACCTGGCGAAGCACTGTCGTGCCGCACTTATGTCGACGCCACACGTCCTCAGTTTTGGGCCAGCGGCACGAACATTGGTGACGCGGAACAAAAACGCGGCTACAAGTGGGCATCCGGCCGGCCCATGTACGGTCAAATCAACACAATTCTGTCGCCGAACAAAGAGATGTGCATTGCCAGAGGAGCCGCGCCTCGTTTGAACTACCACGGCAACGCCGCCATCGCTCCTCCCGGCAGCCGGCATCAAGGAGGCTGTCACGTGCTGATGGGTGATGGTGCGGTCAAGTTCATTACCGATTCGATCGAAGCGGGGGATGAAACAAGTACACAAGTTTACGATGCCAGCCCCGCCCCCTATACCGTTGGCGCGCAGAGCCCGTTCGGGTTGTGGGGCAAACTCGGCACGTCGGCTTCGAAAGAAACCATTGACGAAGAGTTTTAAGTTCCAACCACCGTTTCTTTCACGATTGATAATCCCTTTATGACTGATTCCATGAACCAACGTATCACTCTTCGCTCATCGTGGTTGCTACCATTCTGCACCGTTGTTCTGCTCTCCGGCCTGCTGTGCGGGTGCGGCGACGGAGGCGGGCCTGTCGCTTCTGATGATGAAATCAACAACTATCTCAGCGAACATCCCGAGTTGGTCAAAGATCTGAATTCGGAAACAGCCGCGATCGCCGTTGAAAACTCGGGGCCACGACCGGCGCTGGCAGCACCTTGAGTCGCGTTGTTTTGATGTAAATTCTCAAGTCGAAACTCTTGACGAGTTCAGCTACAAAAGCCAACAGCTTCTCAAGTCTGTTGGCCGGCGTAGCGGAGGCTGCGGATGATGGATTCGCGGACGTCGCTGGTTGATGATCGGCGGGCGACTTCCATGTTGGTTTTCCATTCGGGGCGTAAGCGCCGGTCGAACAAAGTCATTCCGCGCGTCAGCGTGCCAGTCACTTCGACATCGCCCGCCATTTCGTCCCATTGGAATAATTCCGGTTCGACAACTGAGATTAACGTCACTGCGTCTTGCAGTGGCATCACCTCCCGGCCCAACTTTTGATGCATGACGCGAAATTTGTAGGGCAATATTTTGTGGAGCAATTCGCCCGCTCGTGTGGTCTCGCAGGGCAGTTTCTCGATCAGGTCCAGCCCAAAGGTGATCGACTCGGTCACATCCAACGGCACCAGGCTCTTGGTCGTTGGCGAGGCGAACACCTCTTGAGCACTGGCTGGATCGAAATAGAAATTCATTTCCGCGACGGCGGTGGCGTTACCGCTGTGGGCGACCGATCCACCACTGATCACGATTTTGTCGATCATTGGCACCAACATCGGATCGCGTCGCAACATGCGTGCTAGATTCGTCAGCGGTCCCAAGCACACGATGGTGATCTCGCCAGGGTGCTGGCGCACGAGATCTGCCATCACCTTGTCGCTGGGGTGGTCGTTTTGCCGCGTGGCGGTAGGGAAATGACAACCGGCTAATCCGTCGGGTCCATTGAGATGAATATCACCTTGCGCGGGGCCGTCGAAAGGCGGTGACGCGGAGCCGATCCGTGGATAACGAGCCGGATCGAGTTTCGTTACCAGCGCGGTAGTATTGGTGTTGGATTGGGCTGCGTCCACCGTGCCCGCCGTCGCGGTCACCGCCAACACGTCCAGACGGGGATCAAACAATGCCATCGTGATGGCCACTGCGTCATCGATCCCAGGATCGCAGTCGAGTATGATTTTTCGTGACATACTCTGTAGTCTAAGAACTTCGATTGGTTTTAGCTACTAGCGGTTCGGTAGCGGAAGTCGTCAAGACTTTCGGTTCCTGCAGGGATCTACGAAACTCTTGACGAGTTCCGCTACGGCCAGAAATCCTTACTCCTCACTTTGAACTCTCCCAAATCGCCCTCATGCTTGATTTTCCTGACGCTATTGAACTTGCTCGTTCTGGCACCGATCTCTCTGTCGAGCAAACGGGCCAATTGATTGACGCGATGCTGCGAGGTGAGGCACCGGAATCGAGCGTCGGAGATTTACTGTTAGCGCTGCGTGACAAGGGCGAGGCTGTCAGCGAATTGGTGGGGGCGGCAACCGCGATGCGTGCTCATATGACGCGGATCGAGCATGATCATGCGATCTTGCTAGACACCTGCGGCACGGGCGGCAGCGGCACGGGAACGTTCAATATCTCGACGGCAGTCGCAATTTTAGCGGCGGCGTGCGGTGTTGCCGTGGCCAAACATGGCAATCGCCGCGCGACCAGCCGCACGGGGTCCGCCGACGTGCTCGAACATCTCGGCGTGGCGATTGAATCTGATGCTGAAGCGGTCTCGCGCAGCCTCAATGAACATGGCATCTGTTTTTGCTTCGCTGCGAAATTGCATCCAGCGATGCGGCATGTGGTTTCGATTCGACGAAGTCTCGGTGTGCCAACGTTGTTTAATTTACTCGGTCCGCTTTGCAACCCAGCTGCTGCGACGCATCAACTGCTGGGCACGGCCTCTGCCGAAACGCAAACCAAGATTGCGGCGGCGCTCGGCCAACTCAAAACCCAGCGGAGCTTCGTGCTGCATGCAGCCGATGGTCAGGACGAGATCTCGCTGGGATGCGAAACTCGCTGCCTCGATATCAGCGGCAGTGAACAAACCGAGCATGTGTGGCGTGCTGCTGATTTCGGGCTGGCGGCCTGCGATGTCGATTCGCTGGTCGTCGCCGATCCGGCGGAAAGTGCAGCAGTGATCCGCGACTTGTTCGCGGGTAAACCTGGCCCGCCACGTGACACCGTGATCGCGGGCTGCGCGGCCGCATTGTGTCTGGTCGGACGCGAGCAAGATCTTGCCTCTGCGGCAAGAGTCGCCGCAGAAGCGATCGACAGCGGAGCGGCGGCGGATCGGTTGCAGCGACTGTGTCGCAGTTAGATTTCAAACGACAGCCACTGAATCTCGAACAACGCGTCATTCTCTCGGATGATTCGTTTGCTTTACCAAATCAACTTTCCACGCTAGATTTTTGCGTATGAACAAAACAATCAAACTTGCAGTCCACGGGGCTGCCGGACGAATGGGGCAGCGCGTCGTCGCTTTGGCAGCGGGTACCACCGCGGCCAATGTTAGCGATATGGAGTTTTTGTTAGTGGCGGCGATTGACCATCCGAGTCATCCACGCATCGGCGAAGACGCGGGTGTGGTGGCAGGCATCGCGGCTCAAGGAGTTCCGATCGCGGCGAACTGGCCCGGCGGTACGGACGTGGTCGTCGATTTTTCGCTACCCGAGGCGATTGATAGTTGTGTGGCGAACTGCATCGCGGCAGGTTACCCGCTCGTGGTGGCAACCACAGGGCTGAGCGATTCGCAAAAAGCGTCACTCGCCGACGCCGCTCGCTCGATCCCGATCGTGTGGGCACCGAGTATGTCATTAGCGGTGAACTTGTCGATGCGAATGGCTCAGCAAATCACCAAGGCGCTGCGAGATGTTGGTGGCGGTCTGGACATTGAGATTTTGGAACGGCATCATCGCTACAAGGCTGACGCCCCGAGCGGCACGGCATTGAAGTTTGGTGAGTTGATTGCCGCTGTGATGGATTGCGAAAACCCAGTCGCACATGTGCATGGTCGGCAAGGACATACAGGGCAGCGAATGCGAAACGAAATTGGCTATCACGCAATTCGTGTCGGCGATAATCCTGGCGAGCATACGATCGTGTTTGGCATGTTAGGGGAACGGATCGAGCTGAATGTTGCCGCGAGTAACCGTGATTGTTACGCGTCGGGAGCACTGGCAGCGGCGAAGTGGCTCGTTCGTGGGCGTGACGGATCGCCTATGCCTCCAGGGCTGTACAACATGTTCGATGTGCTAGGCATGGCAGATGCCGACTCTTGATGGCGCGCCGACGCGGATTCACGTGCCAGTGGTCGGTGATGGGCCATCGAGCGAGTCATCGAGTGCACCGCTGAAACTTGCGATATCGACGTGCCCGAACGACACTTTTGCGTTTGCGGCGTTGATGGAAGGACGCGTGCCGACGGATGGTTTAGCCTTCGAGATGGAGTTGCTTGATATCGATCAGCTCAACCAGGGATTGATGGCGGGGCGATTTGATATCGCGAAGTGTAGTTTTCGAACGGCGTTGGCGTTGGGGGGCGAAATCGTCGTATTGCCGGTTGGGGCGGCGCTGGGGTTTGGCGTGGGGCCGTTATTGTTGTCGCGGCATGCGGAAAACCGACTTGGCACGCACGATAAAAATACTCAGGGAATGTTGACGCTGTGTCCTGGCCAGTGGACAACAGCGAACTGGTTATATGATTTGTTTTTTCAGGATCAAACGCGGGTGGAGCAGGTCGTTTTTTCGCAGATCATGCCGGCACTGGTCGCGGGCCGTGCGGATTTCGGCGTCTGCATTCACGAGGGCCGATTCACTTATCGTGAGTCGGGTTTGCACCGGGTCGCCGATTTGGGCGAACTTTGGGAAGCAAAAACAGGATGCCCACTGCCGCTGGGGGGGCTGGTGATGCGAAGCCAGCACGATGAGGCGTTGATGCGGCGGGTTAGCGGGGTGATTTCACGGTCGCTGGCGATTGCTCAGGCGAACCCCGGGACGGCTCTGCCCGCGATGCGCCGTTACGCCCAGTCGATGGACGACACGGTTTTGATGCAACATGTCGATTTGTACGTCAACGACTGGACGGTTGATTTAGGCGACGTTGGGCGGGACGCATTGGCAAAGATGGAGCAATTAACGACCAAGCGTGGAAATTCTCAAGAACGTTCGTCCAATCTACGCGTTCTAGTATGAGAGAGCGCGAATTTGTTGCCAGAAAACGCTAAACAGATTAGCCTATAGTGGTGATGGAACGCGTCTTATCTGCCCCCTTTTCCTTTGATGCATGGCCGCATGGATTCCTCGTCTGCCATTCGACCTGACGCCTCGACGGTGTTCCGCACCGCTGCGACGGCTCAGGATCTGACTGACGAAAACGTCAAAGCGGGGTCGAATGCCGAACCGCATGAGGACTCTCAAGAGCTGGCCCAGCAGTTAGAGGGGGCCGAGACGGTCATCCGCCAAGATCTTCTCGGATCACTTGCGGGTGGTTCGTCACGCGTGGAAGAACTGTCGGCTGTTGGCGGGGTAAATGCAAACGAAGGCCACGGGTCCAGCCGCTCCGCGACGGCAAGTGGTTCCGATACTGATGGCCGCGTTCCTGCTCCTGCGGATGGCTCTGGCAGTGGCGGTTCTTTTCGCGGGCCGACGCAGCACACACCGGCTTCGTTGACACGTGAGCTACAAGGTCAGCGGCTCAATCATTTCGAGTTGCTCGAACAGATAGGTGGCGGTGGCATGGGGGCTGTGTTCCGCGCCGTGGATGATCGGTTGGGACGAACCGTGGCGGTGAAGGTGGTGCCGTTTGCTGCGGGTGACCCCGATCTGCAGCGTCGGTTTCGTAATGAAGCTCAAAGTGCAGCGAAGCTCGATCATCCGCTGATCGCACGCGTGTTTGAGGTTGGCAATGACGGGCCGTGGTACTACATCGTTTTTGAATACATCGATGGGCGAAATATTCGCGACATTGTCATTCAGAATGGTCCGTTGTCGCTCGACGATGCGGTGTTTTACACCTGTCAAGTTGCTGAGGCGATCGGGCATGCGTCGCGACGGGGGATCGTTCACCGCGATATCAAGCCATCCAATGTTGTCGTCACCGCAGAGAGTTCAATCAAACTCGTTGACATGGGCTTGGCTCGTTCGGAGAGTTTTGACACGAGCGAAGACATGACGGCCAGCGGCGTGACGTTGGGCACGTTCGATTACATCTCGCCTGAGCAAGCTCACGACCCTCGTTTGGCAGACATTCGTAGTGATTTGTATTCGCTCGGCTGCACGTTCTTCTACATGCTGACTGGTTCGCCACCGTATCCCGGTGGCACGATGTTGCAGAAATTACTCAATCACGGTAATGCGGCGATCCCGGACATTCGCGAGCAGCGTGAAGACGCCAGCGAAGATTTGGCCGCCATCCTGCGAAAGATGTTGGCTAAGCAGCCAGACCAGCGTTATCAAAATTCGCAGCTCTTGATCGCAGATCTGCGTGAATTGGCGATGCGAGAGAACCTGCGCCGCAGTCGCGGGGTGGATGTGGTCACTATCGAGAGTGACAACGCGTTCTTGCGACAAGTGCTGGGGCATCTACCCTGGGTCGTCGCCGCCTCGGTGTTAGCGATCAGCGGAATCATGCTGGAGGCGTTCTCATGGCAACAGCGACGCGAGTTCAGCACGCAAGTTGCTGCGACGATCCCTGAAACGGCATTGGAATCCGTGCCGGTGATCGCGCCGACAAATGCTCCAGAGCCGAACCGTGGGAATCAAACCAACTTACCCGTTTCGTTTCAAACTAATAACAATGGTGCTGAAGCGTCAAAGCAATCATCGACCGCGAACCCTCCCACAATGCAGGAATTACTTGGCACCGCGACTAACTCCGGTGCAGACTCTGCAAACATCAGCGACACGTCAACGCCACGGGAAACGAACCCTAACGTAGCCGACGCGATTGCCATGGCGGTTCCAACTGTGGCATCGCGGGCTGAGACCAAACCCACGAGCACTGATTCGGTGCCAGTCAATCCAATTGCGATTCCTGTCGTGACGAGCAGTGCGAACAATCCATCGTCCAGCGTCGATCCCAACGGCGGGACTGCCGCTGCCGACCTGCTGCCGCCTGCAGCCGCCAGTCCTGTGGCAGTTTCAGACACATTGCCCAGCAGCGATGGACAGCGAACTGGTGTGAGCCGTTTGCCCAGCGATCCACCGAGTATGCGAAATTTCCCGTTGCCAATTAACTCTGGGGGGAGCGATGGTTTCAAGGATGAAATGGAGACTAGCCCACGTGTGCCCTCGTTCACAGGTGTCGACAGTACGGACAACGATGTAGGTGTGATGCAGCGAGAATCCACTCCGCCGACCATCGACGCGATGCCTGACGAAGACGAGGACCGAAGCGTGGTCCTCGACCCGCCATACATGGTTCGCATCGTCACGCCTGAGTTGATGCGGGATGCGCTGGCGGTTGAGGAAGCTGAATTGGAAGGGATGGCGTTAGCAACCTCGCTACAAGAAGCGTTGAATTTGGCTGCCCGTCATCATGTCGAACGCATTGATGTTGACGTTCCCGTGTTGATGTCCGGTCCGATCATCATTGCTGAAGACGATCTTGTGATCGCTTCGTCGGTGCCTGGTGGGACTGCGATTGTGTTCGAGTCCACTGACGAAGTCGATATGCAACGCAGTGACATGGTGACGATCGGCACAAACCGAGTTGAGCTCGTTGATTTGCACTTGTACTGGACAGTGCCAGCGAGCGAAACCGATGGCGGGGCGATGTTGGCACTCAACGAAAACCGTCAAGTCCGAATGACCGATTGTTCGGTCACGATTGACAATCCGTCACGCCGCGACGAAATCCACGCATTCAATATCGTCACGGATCCTGAATCATCTATGCGTGGTGCGTCGACGACGCTGCGAACGAGCAATGGGGTGGCGGACGCTATGCCGCTTGTTTCAATCGAGTTATACAACGTGATCATCCGCGGCCAGATTTCGATGTTGCGGATGGACATCGCAGCGGAATTGCAATTGTTATGGGAGAACGGATTGCTCGCCGTTTCGCGACGAATGATTGAAACCGGCGGCTCGATTCAGCGCCCACAACCGAAGTCAGGTTCGATTCGTTTGTCATTGCAACGACTCACGGCGTACATCCCTCGCGGTTTATTGTTCATGCGATTGGGCGTCAGCACGCCATACCCCGTGGCGATCGAACGTCGCGCCGAGGAGAGTGTGTTTGTGGTCGACCGAGGGGTGCCTCAAGTTGAAATCAGCGGCTTGTCGCGAGAAGACCGACAACAATCGTGGTTGAGAATTCGGGGTGCCTCCAACGCGTATGAAGTGGATACGACGTTGAACGATCCCGTGCTTGTAGTGCGAGATCAAACGGGACAGCGAACGACAACGACGATGAACGATTTGATTTTCAGTCAACCTGCTTGGGCCGATGACAAAACGCCACGTTGGGTCGTCCGTTGGTCACAACCATTGCCCGATTCGATCGCAGTCAGCCGGTTGATCCCCTCCGATTTCCGCCAAGATGGATCACTGTTCGCGGGCTTTCGGGAAAAGAGCTTGCCGAAATTACCGATGCAACGATCATTTGAATTGCCTAGCGAATGACGAAACTCTTGACGAGCGTCGCTCCGTTAAGCACATCTGGTGAAGTGATTCGGTTTATTAGCCGATTTGGCGATAGCTTACGCCGTCGGCTCATTTCCTGGAAAGATTTCACCCGATGCGGTTACAGCTCGTTCAGCACGCCATCGGACGTACCGAGGAATGTGTGCTTGTATTGTTCCTGAGTACCGCCACGCTGCGCAATTTTCAGATCTCGGAACTTACGCCACGATCCCGTGGGGATAGATTTGGTGCAGATCGGTTGTAGCCGTTTGGTTTGCAAGCGATCATCGTATTCACAATTGATCTTCGCCAAACGCGTATCAATCGCCGCAGCAATCGCGTCGACATCGTGATCTAAGTGTGATTCGGCGAGCAGCATGTAACGCGGCTGGCTGCCGATCATCGGTACCAACATCACGGTTTCGACCGGTCGGTTCAAGTCGGCGAAGCCCTGACGAACCGCCGTCGCGACTTGGTACTCAGTGAGTTTCTCTCCGGTGATACTGCTGCAATGGGCGCCTTTGTGCAAGAACGTCAATAGCGGTGTCTGCCCCATGAAACCGACGCATTTAACGACGTCATGGATGTTGTAGCGGAACAATCCACCGGAGTTGGTCAAGAGAATATAGTACGATTCGCCTTCGACTAACTCATGAGCTTCCAGCACG
This sequence comes from Rhodopirellula sp., assembly GCA_041740155.1. Taxonomy (GTDB): domain Bacteria; phylum Planctomycetota; class Planctomycetia; order Pirellulales; family Pirellulaceae; genus Rhodopirellula. The sequence continues at coordinate 24,125 of JBGSMN010000145.1, read as the reverse complement.
GTCGGATGGCTGCTGTCGAACTCATCGGCTGGAATGAATTCATAAAAATTAGATTCGTAATCCAGTAAACCTGCATTGGATTCATCATGCAGCGGAATCGTCATGCGACCTTCACTTGCGGATAATCCATGATCGCGGAACGCGCAATCACCATACAATTCACGCACCTCCGGGACGAACGCGCTGACCGAGCCACCCATCCAGACACCGACCATGGAAAGCTCGGGCCAGAAATCACGTGGCAGTAATTGGCCGGTGCGGCTGACGATGTCTTCGAGTTCTTTCACCCGTTTTTTGCTGACGCGCCGTAGCCGAGACTGGAGGGTCGGATCAACACCTCCAACACATCCTGCTGGTAATGTAATCGTGCCGTCGCGCATGTCGCGCAGCAACGACTCTTTTTCACGATCGGCTAGCTGCGCTAAACCGACAAGCGTTAATGGATTGGCCGTAACGATCATGCCCACTTTTCGTGACGGGATCGAAAGTCGCAGCGTCGTGTACTGGCGGCTTGTCCAATCCGAAATTTTGCCGACCTGTGGCGGCACGATGAATGGACGACGCACGATCACGGGACGTGTCTCAGCGGCCAGGCCGCTAATGCTCCCGCACCACACGCCGCTCTCCGTGCGACTGGATTGCCAATCGCTAGCTAAATGCACATAGTCTTTCCACGCCAAATCAATATGATCGGTATGGGCTTTCAAACCCCAGATTTTCCAGCCTCGTTTGTATCCCTTGACGAATTCATCAGTGATCGGAATATGCTTGGGTTTCTCCGTCGTTCCTGATGTCAACGCGAACATCAACAACCGTGTCTTGGGACTGAACAATGCCTGCGGGTTGCCGCTGCGGACCTCATCAACATACGAACGCACGTATTCAAAATCGGTGATCGGCACCTGTTTGCGGAAATCCGCCACTGTTCGAATCGTGGTCATTGCATGGTCGTGGCCAAACTGACTGTCGGCGCAAAGTCGTAGTTTGCGTTGCAACACACGGTGCTGCACTTCACGCGAGTGTTTGGTATTGGCCATCATTTGCTTGACTAGCAATGATTGCAAGCGGATATACGCCCAACGAGCATTCATGAAGGGTTTCTTTCTATTTGCTCACGGGCGTGGAAAATGAATTGGCCAGACGGTTCACCGCGTGCGTTTTTGAAATCGTCTGATTGAGTATCTCGTCAACTTGTTTTGCGAGGCGAGCAGCGTTCGGGGATGTCATCATCGTGAAGTGATCCCCGGACACGTGATGCGTTCGCAACGCCACCAAGTTTCCCCACCCCAGATCATCGGCGAGCGCGTGACCGGTGACTGTGGCGAGCAGCCCTGTTTCAAGCGGGCAGAACAAATCCACCGTCAAGTCACATTCCGGCGGTTCGTACTGCTGCAAAAATCGGACGTGTTGTTTGCACAATTGAACCAATCGCCGAAGATTTTCAGGAGTCGTCTGAGTCGGCACGACTCGGTTCTCGATCGCCAACGCCAGCACACTGGAGATGGCTTGCTCTTCGGGCAACTGGTGCAATTGGTCGTAATCAAGCTGCATCGTTGTATTGGCAAAATGATTCGTGAACTCGATTAGATCGCACAAGAATCTCGCGTTGTCGTCAAGGTCGACGGTTCGGAACACTTGAGGCTGAGGTGTATCGAAAATCATCAATGACTGCACCGGTGTCGATTCGCTGTGCAGCCTGCGGGCAATCTCGTAGGCAAAGATGCCGCCCGTCGACCAACCCATCAAACAGTAAGGACCGACGGGAAACGCGTCACGAATGGTTTTCACATAATCGTCCACCATCGCATCCAAAGTCGCATGAGGCTTTGAACCGGGCTGCAATCCTTGAGGACGCAGTCCGTAGACTGGGCGATCATTGATCCCGCGAGCCACGCCATCGTAACATCTCAAATCACCTCCGATCGGATGCAAACAGAATACGGGTGTCCCCGTTCCCCGCGAACCGCCCAAGGCTACCAAACCGGATTTCGGACGCGGCTGCCCAGCGTGTTTGCCGGTTCCGTTGGTAGCGGATTGTTTCGACGAGTCACCAGTTGATGACGGCGATAGCGAGTCGGTTGTCTGTTGGCCGTTGGCCGAGACCGACGATGCAGCGGACGTTTGTATTTGCTCGTCGCTAACGTTCGCTGACACATTTTCGTTCACATCATAAGCCGCGTTGGAAATCCGCGCCAACGACATCACGCTGGGGTCATCGAACAGACTCGCCATCGGGATCGCGATGCCGAGTTTCGCTTCCAACTTCGTGCGAAGTTCCATGCCCATCAATGAATCCAACCCCATCGTGGCCAGCGGTTGATCTGGTTCAATCGACTTTGGATCGACACCCATCACGTCACTGAGCGACGCGGCAATGACGCCGACCAATTCAGCGAGGCGTTGCTCCGTTGGTAGCGATTGCAAACGATTGACAAGTTGCTGATCTCGTGTTGTCGATGACGCCGATGCACCTTGAACCGAACCCTCGGATTGAAATAGACGGAACAAGCTCGAACCACCGCCAGGTAATTTCTGCACGAGTGACTGCCAATTTGCGTCAACGACCGCCAAATTCGTCGCATGATTTTGCAGGACTAAATCGAGGAGGTGAATGCCAGTTTCTTGAGCCAATGGACTCATCCCGCGTTCACCGAGTTGTCGTCGGATCTCAGGGGCCGATGCCATCCCTGCGGAATCCCACGGCCCCCAGGCGATCGAGGTGGCGGGCAAGCCCAGATGACGACGATGTCGCGCTAAACCATCTAAGAACGCATTGCCAGCAGCGTAGTTGGCTTGTCCCGGCGAGCCGATCACTCCCGCGACAGAGGAAAATAACACGAAGAATTCGAGCGTATCGGAAAACTCGTGATGCAAATTCCAAGCTCCTTGTGTCTTCGGAGCCATCGCTTGATTCAACTGTTCTAAATCCATTCGTTGCATCAATCCATCTCGCAACACACCGGCAGCATGAAAAACACCACGCACTGGTGGGAACGATTCCGGCAAACTGGCCAGTGCCTGGCTAAGACTTTGCTGGTCAGAAACGTCGCCTTGAATCACAGCGACTGAAACGCCGCTATCAATGATCGCATCCAACTCAGGCAGCGCGTCAGACGCACGGCGCGTGAGAATCGCCAGATGTCGGGCACCGCTACGGGCCGCATACTGCGCGACTTGTTGTCCCAAGGCACCCAAACCACCGGTGATCAAGATCGTGCCTGCACCGGAGAATGTTCCCTGTGTTTCAGACGAGGTCACGTCTGTACCCTCAGATGCGGTCTGGCCCGAGCCGCTAGCTTGCGATTCTCGACCCGATAACGAGACAACAACTTTGCCGATGTTCTTCCGCTGGGACATGTACCGAAACGCACCGACAATCGATTCCGCTGGAAACGCTTTCAGCGGCAACGCTTGATAAACGCCTTTTTCAAACAGCGGCATCAACTCGTCATACAAACGAATGATTTCGTCGGGTCGCTGGCGCAGCATCCGATCAAGATCAATCGCATGGTACGAAAGGTTGTCTTGAAACGGTAACAGGCCGATCCGACGGTTTTGATAAATGTCAGTCTTGCCGATTTCTAAAAAACGTCCGTAGGCGGCGAGGATCGATAGGCTTACCGTGATCGCTTCGCCCGGCAAACTGTTCAAGACGACATCAACGCCCTGGCCTTTGGTGATATCGAGAATTTCGTCGGCGAAATCCAACGTGCGCGAATCCATCACGTGTTGCACACCGAGCGAGCGAAGAAATTCGCGTTTCTCTTCACTACCGGCGGTCGCAAAAATCTCCGCACCGATCGATTGAGCGATTTGAATCGCCGCCAACCCGACGCCGCCCGCGCCCGCATGAATCAAGACTTTCTCGTGCTTTCCTAAACGAGCCAGCGAACACAACGCATGATGCGCCGTCAAAAACGTGATCGGAATCGTAGCCGCTTCGTCATCGGAAAGATTGTCTGGGGTGGCCACAATCGCATATTGAGCGGTCGTCGTGTGAGACGCAAAACTATACGGTGCGACTCCCATCACACGCTGGCCAATTCGGAATCGCTGAACGTTCGTACCCACGCGAGAAACCACACCTGCACACTCGATGCCCAGCGGCACGATCTCGTCTTTGAGGCCAGGATACAATCCCAATGCCTGGAGCACGTCACTGAAATTCAGCCCCGTGCTGCTAACTTGAATTTCCACATCATCGGGACCTAATTCGGTCGCGCCAATCGGCACATAATGCAGTTCATCGAGGCTGGTGGACTCGCCCACTCGCAGACTGAATCGCTCTGACGCTGGCAGGCTTCGCGACACGTTCATGGCGGTCGATTGGATGCTAGTGGGAACAGCTTCCAATCGCGCGACGAAGCGATGATCGCCTCGCAACGCGACATGATCTTCGACGATCCGCTGACTGGCGTCTTGATTCATTTGATCAAGACGCTGTAACTCAGCAAGCAATGGCTGCTCGATTGTTTCAGGTGATTCGCTCGGGTCTAAATCGATCAACCGCAATGTCAAGTGTGGCATCTCGACCATGGCTGTGCGGACCATGCCCCACACCGCTGTCTGAGCAGGCCAGACTGCGTCGGCATCGCTGACTGCTTCGGCACCCCGTGTCACGATTATGGTTTGCCCACTGGCCAGCGATGTTGATTTCGCCAGTGCATTGAGCATCCATAGTGAGTGAGCGCAGATATCTGTCGCAGCCAACCCTTGATCAGACCGACCATTATCAGCATTGGCCGAATCCAATGCCCACAAATCGACAATATTGAAATCGCCAGCTTTCTCTGCTGAAAGCTTATCGAACAAACGTTCATAGTGCGAGCGATCAAGCGGGTCGAGTTGATAGTGTGTCAGACCCGAGTCATCACGCGATGAAGCGGCGAACTCAACTCCCTTTTCGACCACGCGAACATCGTGCCCCCACGACAACAAAGAAGCGGTCAAGTTTTTGGCTACTCCCGTTGCATCGGCAAACAGCAACCAACGTCCAGGTTTGCTTTGACGAGGTTGACCAACCGCTGTGTCATTCGCGGCCTCATGCCATGTGATCGCGTACAACAGATCTTGCGGTTGCTTCGCTCGTGTTGACCGCCGTTTTGCAACCCGTTGGACTCGCGCTCCGCGCAGCTCAGCAATTTGGTTCCCATCATCATCCATCAAGACGATGTCAGCGTCGATCGTATCGGTTTCCGTTGGCGAACTGGTGCGACGCGTGTGAATCCACAAGGTTTGCCAGGGTACATCCCGAAAAACGCGAACTTGATCGGCATGCGTTGGCAAGACCAAGTCGGTGTCCATCGGCGCACTGGGATCAAACACGACGCCCGCGATCGATTGCAAACAACCATCCATCACGGCGGGGTGCAAGACATAGTCGGCCATGTCTTTCTGCAAGGCTTCGGAGAGATCCACGCGACACAAACACTCACCATCACCGACGTGCAACTCCGACACGATTTGGAACATGTTGCCGTAGCGTAAACCGCAAGCCGCCATCCGCTGGTAGAACGCTTCGCCTGCCACATTTGCAGACATCCGAGCCGCGATCTCGTCGCGATGAATCGTTTCGTGAGATTCCGCAGCGTCGGCTTCTTTCCTGATCGTTCCCGATGCGTGCAAGGTCCAGGCCGTCGGCGATTCCTGCTCAGCAGATTCAGGTCGACTGAAAACCTCAAACGAACGCTCTCCACGCAGTTCGGGGCCGACATGAACTTGCACACAGCGGCGTTTGTCGGTAGCCAAGACGAGTGCTTGATCAATGATCAAATGATCGAGTGCGTGCTGCCCCTCACCGAACAATTCTAACGCGACCGCCAAGGCTTGTTCGATATACGCGGCCGCTGGCACGATGGGGCTTTGATCGACGCAGTGGTCAGCGAGAAATCCTGGATGATCCGCATCCAGCATGACTTCAAACACGGTCTTGTCGCCGGCCATCGGAACACGCGAACCCAACAGTGGATGACGCTCACGATGTTCCGCGATTTGAGCGTACAGATGCCATGTTTGTCGACGCGATAGGTCGTACCAGTACGAAGTGTCTTCAAACGGATAGGTCGGCATCACCAAGCGGCGGCGACTCCACGGTTCGTCATACGCTTTCCAATCGACATTGATGCCTCGCACAAAGAGATCGGCCAAACTATCGCTGAGCACATCCCAGTCACCACGACCACTCCGTAGCGAAGGCAACCAACCGACCGTTTCACCACTGCAAACTCGGCTGGCCAAACCGCACAGCGTCGTTCCGGCACCAACCTCAATGGCAGCGTCGATCGAAAACGATTGCAGCGTCTGCGCGGCCTCTGCAAAACAGACCGTGTACCGCAGATGGTCGCGCCAATACGTCGGTTGGCAAATCGCAGCATCGGTGCGTTGACCCGTGCGACTGGAGATCAGCGGAATCTTGGGCAATTGGAAATTAACTTCCGCAGCACGTTGTTCAAACTCATCGAGCACGGGATCTAATAAGGGTGAGTGCATTGCGCTGGATACTTCGAGAGTGATCGTTTTCAGATCCATCGAAGCAAACTGTTGGATTAAATTATCAACAGCATGACAGCGCCCCGAGATGACAACATTCTGAGGCCCGTTATGCGCCGCGATTGCTACTTCGCTTTCGTACGGACGGATCAACTCAGCGACTTGATCACGATCGGAAAAGACGACGGCCATCTTGCCATCGGAGGGCAGGCTTTGCACCAATCGGCCGCGATGCGCGACCAGGGTGAGACCTTCGGCCAGTGTGAACACGCCCGCCTCGCAGGCCGCGACATAGTCGCCAATGCTGTGCCCCAACATCACCGTCGGCTCGATCCCGAACGAACGCCACAACCTCGATAACGCGTACTCAACGGAAAAAATCGCGGTTTGTGTGTATTGCGGTTGATGAATTAAAGGCTTGGGCGAGTCGTCTTCATAGAGCACGTGCAACAATCGTTGCGGCAAAATGTCCGCCAAGATGGCATCGCAGCTTTCCAATGCTTCGCGAAACACGCGATGCGTTTGAAATAACTCACGTCCCATACCTGGCACCTGTGTGCCCTGTCCCGGAAACAGAAACGCGATTTTGCGTCGGCGGTCGACCGTTGCCACGGCATGTTTAGCAGCTCGCGGCAGTGTGCCAGTGGCGAATGCGTCGAGAGACTGTTTCAGTTCTGCTGCGGTCGACGCGGGAATCGCCAGGCGATGCCGAAAATGGGCGCGACCAACAGCAGCGGTGTAGCACGCGTCGGCAAGTGGATAAGTTTCTGGGTCGACGATCGATTCACTCAAGCTCGAAGCGAGATCGCGCAATTGTTGAGGGTTCTTGGCAGAGATCGCCATGACATGTTTTGGGCGATCCGATGGCGGATAAGTCGGCGGTGCGACGTTGGTTGCCGCTTCGATCACGAGGTGCGCGTTCGTGCCGCCGAAACCGAAGCTGCTGATGCCTGCTTTCCGCGTTGCCCCTCCCGCGTCCCATGCGATCCGCTCCGATGCCACTCGCAATCGGCTGTTATCGAGCTTGAGGTGACGGTTGAGTTTCTGAAAATGGGCTTGGCCCGGGATCGTTTGATGACGACACATCAACACTGTTTTGATTAATGATGCCATGCCAGCGGCGGTTTCGGTATGGCCGATGTTGGATTTTACGGAGCCGATGTAACAGGGCGCTGTACGTTCACCGCTGTGTGAGCGGAAGACTTCTGTCAGCGCACCGATCTCAATCGGGTCGCCCAAAGGTGTCGCAGTTCCGTGAGCTTCTACATACGAGATCTCGTCGGGCTTGCAACTTGCATCTCGCAGTGCCCGCTTAATCACATCGACTTGCGAGGCACCACGTGGTGCGGTGATCCCAGATGTCGTACCGTCTTGATTGACCGCACTACCTCGGATCGTTGCCAAAATCATGTCGCCGTTGCTGATTGCGTCGGACAATCGCTTGAGCACGACGACACCGCAACCTTCACCACGTACATAGCCATTGGCCGCATCATCGAACGGACGACACTTACCATCAGGCGATAACATGTGTGCTTGCGAAAACGCGAGTGTCGTTTCCGGTGTCAAGATCGCGTTAACTCCGCCCACGATCGCCGCATCGCACTCATTGCTACGAAGGCTGCGAACAGCCAAATGCGTGGCGACCAGCGATGATGAACACGCCGTGTCGATCGCCATACTCGGACCACGCAGGTCGAGTGTGTATGAGATCCGGTTGGCAGCGATGCTCAGCGCGTTGCCGGTTCCTGAGTAAGCAGTAATCTGTTCAAAATAATTGTCGTGTTGCACGGGGATGCGCGAGTAATCGACACCGCCCACGCCCACGAACACGCCTGTTGCCGTTTCGCGAAGTTGCGTCGGTGCGATCCCGCCATATTCCAGTGCTTCCCACACGACCTCCAACAGAAGTCGATGTTGCGGGTCCATCTTCTCAGCTTCACGCGGCGAGATGCCAAAGAACGCTGCGTCGAAACGATCCATCCTGTCAATGAAGCCGCCCCAGCGTGTGGGCATCCGGCCAGCAGTCGTGCCGCTGGCGTCGTAGAAGGCATCGACGTCCCAACGAGAGGCGGGAATTTCACCCGTCGTATCCGTGCCGTCGTGAATCAGACGCCAGTAATCGGCAATGGTCGCAGCTCCCGCGAATCGGCACCCCATGCCTACGATCGCAATCGGTTCCGCGATTCGATTCGATTCGCCCATGGCCTGTTTCAACAGCGCTAGCTTCTGGGGCGAAAGTTTGGCGATCCGTTCTGATGTCGAACTCATTGGGCAGTACGTCTGGCTGGTGTTCAAGCGTTCAAACCAAGGTAGCGTACCGGTCAATTTGATCCGTCATTATTTGCTATTGAATAACAACATGGGGGCCTCGTTCGTCAAAATATCCCGTCAATCTGGCGGTACGCTCTGCCTAGTTTACCCAGGGTGTTAATGAAAGCTAGGCCAGCATCATCAAATCGACTACCTCACCGGCCCATCAGAGTCGCGCAAACGTTGCAAGCGTAATAACGCGTCAAACTCCCCCTGAGCCTTTGCCGCAACCTAGCTCAAGCGACGGTCATGGTCTCCATCGCAGCGGGCGATTTCTCGCTTTCTTCGTCAATATTGGGGTCGCCTGGCTCGCCATCGTTACCGATCCGTCGCACGACCCACCACAGCGAAAAAGTCACTAACAGGATTGAGGCGATCGCGGCAAGTCCCTCGCGGAACAACGACTGTTGCAATTGTCGCACCGGCCCCAACACTTCGGACAGTCTGTATTGCACGAGCACCAGCAGATCCGTCTGAACATTCGTGTTATTGGGCGATCCCGCTGATCCACTCGACTGAGCGGATTCGACGGGTGCTTCCGGCAACGTGACGCTCTGCATCGCAGCAATCCACTGACCGTCATACGGGGCACCGTCGGGAGCCATCGCCATCGGATCCCGATAGTCCACGTCATCACCTTGAAGTAATTCGTCGATCAGCTCCGGTGCGACTTGAAACCGTCGATCCGATAACGTCTCGCCCGCACTTCGCTGCACGTCCATCAACGGGTGCTGCAGCACCGTTCCTCGCAACGGTCCTTCACGGGCCTCGATCAAGACTGCGACTTGACTGCCCGCCCGACTATTGGATGTCGATTTGTTCTCACGCAGTAGTTCAAAGTCGCCAAGATTGATGGTGGCCACAAACACCGCATCAATATGCTCCGGTGCAGTGTCGGGTTTCAATCGAATCGGTGCGCTAATAGCAACTTTCCATAAACCCGTCGACGTACTTTGAAACGCCGATGATAAGTGCGTCGCTCGAAGCGGCTTGATATCATCGAGTGGCACGGTCGGCGGCAGGTCGTCACGCAAGCCATTGAAATAGGTTCGATACGCGAAGTTGCGTCCAGCACTATCTTGCTCACGTGAAACGGGATTACCGAATGCACTCGAAAAAATTGTCCCTGAAGAGTCGACAATGAACATCGACGCGATGCGCTGACGATGCGTCGCGAGTCCTTGATCAGACGTGTAGATCTGCAATCGTTCTTCGAGGTATTCATTGAGTTTTTGTCGTACGGGGCTATCCAGCAGCGTGTCCCGTGCTTTGGTTTTCAACAACGCATCGCGAGGGGTTGGCGATGAATCAATCTCTGAGAGTGCGGATTGCACGTCCGCATCGGCAAGTGTGGCACTGAGCAGTTCGGTGAACGATTTGCGGCGGGCTTCGGATTCGGTCAGTCGGAAATATCGCTCAATCTCAGTCTCAAGTTTTTGAGCAGCAAAACGGGCGGCAAACTGGTTACTACCAAGCGCTTCCTGATAAACGGCCGTGGTGGCTTCGCGGGTGGCGCGGTTGATGCTGCGGTAGGCGTAAACACAAGTCGCTACGAGCAATAAGATTGGGCCAACAATGCCGAGCAGCATCAGCGGTCGACGACGTTGTTGCTCGTCGCGCCGTCGCAGGTCTTCGAGGATCTGCTGCATGTTCGCGTAACGTTTCTTCGAATCAACGTGCAAGCATTTTCCTAAGATGCGTCGCAACGGTCGGTCGATCGCACGTCGTGAAAGCGAATCCATGGCCGAGGGTGCTGCGGCGATCGCTTCCCGATATCGAGCCAGTCGTCCTGGCAGCGACCCCGCTGTGTCGAGTTGCGATAACAACGATTGCTCGCGGTGCGGTGCGTTCCCTGTCAGCATCCGAAACAGCAGCGCACCGGCCGCGTACACGTCCCAGCGACTATCGGGGGTCGAGTTCAAGTCGGCTTGCTCGGGGGCCATGTAAAACAAGGTTCCCATCGCGGGCGTTTGGTCGTGTGACATCCGGCTCTGTCCGAAATCGGCCAACCGAGGCTCGTTGTCCGCTGCCAACAAGATATTGGCTGGTTTGACGTCGCAGTGCAGCACGCCTTTCCCATGACAATGGTTCAAGCCCACACAAATTTTTTGAAACAAATCCACCGCTTCACTAACAGGCAAACGCCCGCGCCGCAGCAATAGATCTTCCAGTGAACCGCCTTCGATCAGTTCCATCACGTAGTACGGAGGATCGGCATCCCAGCCGACTTCGAGGACTTGGACGACGTGCCGATTCGCAGACAACTGCACGAGATTCTTGACTTCCCGCGAAAGCAACGCCCAATTCACGCCGCCGCGATGCAGATAGAATTTGACTGCGACCCCACGCCCTGTGTTCAAATTCCGACCGACCCAAACTTGGCCAAACGCACCCGCGCCCAAGAACCGTTCGACGCGGACGCCCGGCACTTCCGCTGGTGGCATGGTCGCCTGCAATGACAATCGCCGCGCCGCCGCCTGATCAACGGTCCCTTGATCTTCGGTCAAATCGGGCTGCTGTTTTTCGTCATCGCGATCGGGCGAAGGGTCGTTGGCGGAAGTTTCGGACACGCGCGCTACTCAGAAAAAGGAAAGTCGTACGTCGGCTCCTGTATCATCGGATGCGGAGAAGCCTCCACGCAACCGGGCGACGCACCAGTGCGGTAAGGTTTGTCGATGGCTGGGTTAAATTGTGGGCGCGATCGGTTAGAATCCAGCACTTCTCCTCTCCATCCCTCTTTTCCGCTTCCTGCGAGTCGCGATGCCGATTCAAGTCACCTGCCCGCATTGCTATAAACGATTTCAGGTCAGCGACAAATTCGCAGGCAAATCGGGACCGTGCCCAGCATGCAAAAAACCAATCAAAGTTCCTGAACTTAGCGAACAGGTCGTCATCCATGCCCCCGACGATGGAGCACCGAAAGACTCGCAAGGCCGCAGTGTTCTTAAGCCGATCACCGCCAAAGATCCCGAACTGACCAACCGGATGCTGTTGATCGCCAGTGGCTGCGTGGTGGCCCTGTTCGGCGTGGCTCTCGGATTTCGCTTCATTGGTGGGACACCTTTGTGGGCACAAATTCTCGGTGCGGTCTTGCTCGCCCCGCCGCTCGTGCGCATCGGATACAGTTTTGTCCATGATCGCGAGCTGGCTCCTTACACCGGTATCGAACTCCGCAACCGCGTCCTGGTTTGTTCGGCGTTGTTTGTCGCCACTTGGATCGTGTACGCCTTCATCCCGGCATACGTTTTTGAGCTTGATGCAGCCAAAGAAATGTCATGGACCGTGGCCGGGATCACGTTTTGCGTGATGTTGATACTAGGCACGTTCGCCTCAGTCGCGTGTTTTGAATTGGAATTCCCAAACGGCTTGCTACACGCCGGTTTTTACTTTGCCATCGTCATCATCCTCGCCCTCGCTGCCGGTGTGACGCTGGCCGGCGTTGAACCCGTCGATCGCTTTGCGAAGATAGAGAGTTCATCCATTGATCAAACTTCCTGAAATCGCCGCACTGCGGCAAGGCTCGTCGCGGGTTCGCATTCCTCCATCGATGGATGTTCCTATCACGCAGCGCGTGCGCGCGATCATGGATAGCCCGCCACTAAGGCGACTCGCCACTATCAGCCAACTCGGGTTGGTCGCGTTGGTTTATCCAGGGGCCACGCACAGCCGACTGGAACACTCGCTCGGTGTCTACGCCAATGCCCTGCGTTTGCTGGATCACTTAACACTGCTCGAAAACAACGAGAATGTGATCGCCCAAGAAGCCTTCATCGTTGCCGCGCTCGTACATGATGCAGGGCACTGGCCTTATTGTCACCCGATTGAAGATATGGGTGAGTCGATTGTTGGCCAAGTCAAACACGAAGATCGTGTCGAGGCGATCCTGCGAGACTCGCAGATCGCAGAGTGTTTAAAACGCGACTGGCGATGTAACGCCGACGATGTGATGACAATCTTGCGTCCGAAATCGTTTCCCCAGCGATCAGCATGCCAACTATCGGCTCACGAGGTATCGTTCTTTGCCAGTTGTTTGAGCGGTCCGATCGATATCGACAAATTGGATTACCTGCAACGTGATAGTTTACATGCAGGTGTGCCATATGGACGCAATTTCGATCCTGAACGAATCGTCGCAGCGTTATGCCCGCATCCGCGCGAAGCGAAACTCGCGATCGGCGAAAAAGGACGCACGGCGGCAGAGATGATGGTCTTCGGGCGGTATGTGATGTTCAGCGAAGTTTACTGGCATCACACCGTTCGCGCCGCGACCGCGATGCTGCAGCGAGCGTTGTTTGAATTGCAGCAGAAGCCATCATCGTCTATCGATTTGGCTCAGTGGGCTGATCTATCAGAAGCCAAATGGATCGCATCGCTACAGCGTGCCGCGCTTGATTCCACTTCTGCACCGGTTCAAATGCTTGTCGATGGACTGTTCGGGCCAGCTCGCGTGCTGCTCAAACGGGCCGCTGAATTCAACGTCGAATTGGGCGGCGAAGTGCATGCTTTGTTAGCTCGCCGGCCGTACTGGTGGTTGGTCGCCTGTTCGCGTTTCTTAGCCACATCGGTGAGCCAAGCGATTGGTCGCGAAGTGGATCCGTCGTTGGTATTGATCGACGCACCACCGGTTAAGCTCGAAGTCGACATCAACATCGACGTGATCGGGCGAAACGGTGAAGTGATGACACTCGGTGACGTGTCTCCCGTAGCCTCGGTACTGGCCAACCGCCAGTTTGACAAGCACGTCAAACGAGTCCGTGTGTACGTCCCTGCCGACGTGCGTGAGACACTACAGCGACTCGATCCGCAACTCAATAATTCGATGCAAGCGTGGTTGATCGCGGCTGCAAACAACACCGAAACGACAATTGTCTGAGAGTAAATCAACAAACCCGTAGCGGAACTCGTCAAGAGTATCGTTCCACAAATGCGTAGCGGAAGTCCAGCGATGTTACGTGCTCCCGCCTGACGCGAAAACCTAGGGTTTCATGCCTTCGGCGACCAAGCCGCCAATGATCGCGAGAGCCATCAGCCCCCAAATCACCGTGAAGATGCCGCCCATCACAATTCCGATCCAAGCATGAACGCTGCCACGAATCGCGGGATTGCGTTTGCGAGCACGCAAACCCATGATGCCTAGAATGAAAGCAGGAATGGCGAGCGCCAGACCGAGACAGGGAAACAGTGAAAACAACCCGAGGTAATAGGCGATCAGTGCATGAGGGTTTTTGTATGGGATCACACCGCCTGTCCCGTCTCCGTCCTGCGGATGGTAGGGCGGATTCGGCATCTGGGGCAAAGCACCCGGCCCGACTGGAGAAGTGTAGGGATTGTTTGGTGGCAGCGGCGACGGTTCGTTCATGAAAGCGACTTCAAGGGCAAGAGATTTTGTTGAAAGATTGTTTGCTTAAATGTCGATGCGTTTGCCGCTGCGAATACTTTCATAGATCGCTTCGACCGCGATCAGATCTCGCAATCCTTCTTCGCCCGGTACATTGCTATCGCGATCTTCCAAAATGCACTTGGCAAACGCGTCCATTTCGGCGGCGAATTGATCGATGTTCTCTTTCTCGATCGCCCCGTCGCTGCTACGTCCACGAATGCCACCATAACTGAAGGCGGGGTCCAGACCGAACCAGCCCTTATCGGCATAGGCATTGAAGCGATTGATCCCGTTGATAGCGTACGACGTGCTGCAATAACAATTCACACCGCTGGGCATCTTCATCGTCCACGTGATCGTTTCATCAACTTGGGCGAATTTCTTCAGGTCCGTTTTCGTTTCCTGAGCCGTGATCGACTGCGGTTCTTCTCCTGTGATGTACCGACAGGCTTGCAAGGCATACACGCCGACGTCCATCATCGCACCGCCACCAGCAAGTTTTCCGTTGAGTCGCCACTGGTTCGGATCTCCAATCTTGAAACCGAACCCAGCCTCAATCGCTTTCAGGTCACCAAACTTTTTACTACGAGCCAGTTCAATGCAGTGCTGGTGGTGCGGCTCGAATTGGCAACGATAACCGATCGCGAGTTTGCGATCGTTCTCTTGACAGGCAGCGATCATCGCGCGGCACTCATCAGATGTGTTGGCCATCGGTTTTTCGCACAACACATGCTTGCCAGCGCTGGCACCACGAACCGTATATTCTTTGTGCATCCCGTTAGGCAGAACAATGCAGACAACGTCGATCGCCTCGTTCTCGCTGATCCTGTCGTAGGTGTCGTAGTTGTAAATGTTTTGCTTTTCGATCCCGTACTTATCGACCCAGATCTTTTCTTTTGCAGGCGTCCCAGTCACGATCCCAACAAGTTTTGCATGCTTGGTTTTCTGTAGCGCCGGAGCGATTTGGTTGGTACTGAGGCTGCCCAAGCCGACGAGGGCAAAATTGACGATCGTCTTCGCGTCGGCGGCGCTGGAGGTGTGGACGCCGAACGCACTTGCCGCACCGATCACGGTAGTGGCCGAAATGAAATTCCTGCGATTGAAAATCATGAGTGTGTCCTCTGGAAATCAGGGTATGTAGCGGAACGCGTCAAGAGTTTCGGATTGTAGCGGAACTCGTCAATAGTTTCGACAATTGAGTGAGACCTAGAAACGCCTTGCTCCTCAGTCAGGTCGGGCAACGTGCCCACCGATGTAACCACCAAGATAGGATACCGCAAAGAAGTAGCCAACGGTGATGAAGTCAAAAAGAGACAACATCATCGGATTTTCGTTTGGCCCCAGCCTGGTTGAATAGACGAACCAGCCAATCAACAGCAGTGGAATGGTGGACAGGATCGTCCAGAAAATAGACGACAAAATTCCAATCACAAAGGCGGACTTTGAACGCGTGACTTGCAACGCTGCGATCGGACCGAGGATCAATGGAAATGTCAACACCGTCAGCGATGCTTCAGTTCGAGCAACCGTCATCACGATAGCGACCGCGAACGCAACAGCCAACAGACTGGCAATCGAGAACTGCATGCGTTGAAGCCTAACTGGATGAATTTGAGACTGACCAACGTGCAATGGCTGATTGCATCGCTGGCCGGATCGCAGACGAGTTGAAAATCCAACGATCGAATCAGTGCCCGTGCTGGTACTATGCTGGTCTTCCGCTGACCTTGACGTTGTAATGATCAGATGCAAACTACCACGGCACCGGATGTAGCATGAACTGGGATTCAGCGGCATGCACGAAAGTGAACAGTGCGAGCAACAGACCAAAGTGAAGCACGAAGGGAGTTCCTAAAATGAGTCCTGTGTGTGGTTCAATTGGCTTCGAGCGCAATCCTGGATCAGTTTACCAGCCGCCACAGCATTCAAGTTCATGTGACGAATCGATACTTCAACGAATTTGACATTGTAATCCATAGATCTGTTCTCATCGACGTCTTCTTACGTTTGAAGTCGCAATGAAATCGAACCCAATTCCACGACTTCACACACTATTGAAAGACATAGCGTGCGATCTCACGGACATTGGCATCGCTGTCTTTTTGCAACCGCTTCATTTGAGGATGATAGGGCTTGGCCGCTGCCTTCGAATAGGACAACGACAGTAATGCCAAGCGGCGAACATTTGCAACTGGATCGTTTAGCTTGTCAGCAAGAATCGGCAAGAGAATTTTTCCGACTTTTGCCCCAAGTGCTCTGCGGTCGGAAACACAGGCTGCGTGCTGCCGGATGACTGCGTGAGGTGTACTTAATCCGCGAAGTAGTTCTTCTAGATCGCTTTCCGCGATTTCAATAAATGAAGATCCTGGAGCAAGTTCTTTGCTAACCTGTTTTTTGATTTTCGCAGAATTCAGCGCCAGCAAACGTTCAACATGTCGATAGTCGAGTGGAATGGGTGGCTTGTGTTTGCTATCGCCAACCTTTAACCCATTGGTGATACCCATGATGGCATGGCACCGCGTCTTTTCATTTCCTACTAAGCTAAACAGAAACTCGACGTCACCGAGTGAGAATAGAGCCATGGAACAAAACTCCGCCATTCCGGTATGAGCTGAGGTGTGTTTGCGTAATGCACTGATCACGGCTTTCGTGGGCTGGTTTAAATCTGCCAACAGCCCAGCCGCTGCCCAACCATCCGTCGGATCATCAAGCTTCTGAATTAGCGGATCGATTGCCTCTTGACCAAAAGCGAGGATTTCATTTTCGTACGTGTAGATTTCGTCTAGATATTTTGCAAGCAGTTCCTTTGGGGAGATACCGTGGGCGTCGAGAGACGGCTTCTCAAATTTTGCAAAGTGCTTCGTGAACAACTTCGCGGGAATCGTGCGCCGTATGGTTTCGATATCGCCTCCTTCATCGTCGATGTAGACAAAGAAATCGTCTGTCGTCTGGGCGTGTTCGGCAAATTTTCTATAAAGCAACTTGGCTACTCGAACCAGTATCGAGTGAAAGCGTTTCTCGCACTTCAACCAATGCGTTTGGGTACTTCGACATGCCTCTGTGGTCAACTTCGCTTCGAGTTTCGCCAGGGAAGACCGAGCTGGCAGAATGTTTAACCAATGCCAGTCTGCCGAGTTCCACTTCCATCCCTCGTCTTCGTCGTCATAATTGACGGTTGTTTTTTGAATGCTGTTGACACCTAATTGTGGAATCGTGATGACACCATCGAGTTCCCTGTAGCACTCGTGAAATGCAAATGCATACGCACGTTGGCTCGGATTTTTCTTCATCCACGCTACAACTGCATTTTCAGCGACATCAGCGATCGTCGACTCAAGCTGCTGCCAATCAAACATTTTTCCTCACTCCGCTGAAGCGTCGTTGAATAAACTATTTGCTGTGGAACTAGCCCACTTGCTTGCCCACGTGACGTGTCCATTGTAGCGATCTCGGCGTTATTGTGGATGTGGCCGGGGCGGATGAGGTCCTCGTATTAAATGACCAGCGTCATGTAACGCGTGATGCGGGCCTTCGACCAGAACCAGTGCGTAAAAATCGTGCCCGGTTACTTGTCATTCGTCCGAAAGGAGCGGAACTAAGTCAGCCACTGAACGGGGTCTGCAGTCGACTGCTTTTTTTAACGCCAACTTTGCGACAGCCATCAGCTTCGACTCTGAAGGCATGAATGGCGATTCAGGTAGCACGACGTCATCGTCGGTGACAGTGTTGAGCAACATCTCTCCGTCATGAGGACTGCGACCAGTAAGCAGATAGAAAGCGATTCCTCCGATCGCATAGATATCCGTAGCGAAGCTGAGTGTACCGAAGGCAGACGAGACCTGCTCAGGGGCGGCAAAACCAAGCGTTCCACCTTGGGATGCAATCGACTCCAATGCAACACCGCCAGTAAATCGCTGTTGTAGGTGCGTTGCGAAACCGAAATCGGTGATGACGATTCGCCCGTTGCGATTCAGCAAGATGTTATTGGGAGTTAAGTCACCATGTACAACTCCCGCTTGATGCGCGGCTGCAACCGCCTGGCAAATCTGGGCCAGCCATTGCAGCGAAGTACACGAGTCGTTTGGGCGGATTCTTGTGAGCGGCTGGCCATCGATATACTCGCTGACAAGATAAGGCCCGCCGTGCGGCGACTGCCCCCAGCCGTAATATTTTACGATACCGGAATGGCTGATCTTTGATGCATTGTCAATTTCCCGCAGAAACGAAAGTCTGCTGCTGGGGTTGGTCCATAAGTATCGGTGCATGAACTTCACAGCGACGACTTGGTCATCGGACTGCAGTCTTGCTCGATAGACTTTTCCAAATGCGCCTCTGCCAACCAGTTTACCAAGCACGAACTCTCGATAACTGATATTGGGAAGATTGATGTTCTCGATGGGCGTTTCCGATAGGGGCGCATTCTGTTCTCGGGCAGATGCCAGTCGTCCTGTAACGATCTCTCGAATGGCTGTAATACGCCGACGGACGGTCCGCTGGTCAACGCCTAGCTGCTTCGCAATTTCCTTCTGCGTTGCGTTCGCAAGCAGAAGTTCGAGAAGTTGAAATTGTCCTGGATCAAGCATCGAATGGACTTCTGTTAGAATTTCATCCAATTCGGTTTTGGAGGGTTTTGTTTTCAGATCGCGATCAAGATCATCGAGCGACACTCTGGTCCGCCCGCCACCGCGTTTGGAAGCAGTCTCTCGTTCAAATGCCCTCGCCAGTTTTCTGCGCACGAATGTCGCCAGAATGTTCCAAGCGGAGGCTGTGCTCTCGAGCTTGATCGATGGGTTGGCACCTGCTCTTGTGACTCGGAAGAAGCTACCCATGGCAGACTGCACCACGTCTTCAGGAGCAATGCTGTCGCGATACTTGCGATTGATTCGAGACGCAACTAGTGCGATCAAACGGACCTCGTATCGAGCCAGAAGTATGCGGGCAGCATCCTGTGAGCCTGAATGCCACAGGTCGACCAGTTCACGGCTGGCTCGGTTCGTCAGATCTGAATCTGAAATTTTTTGCAATTCGATGTCCGCTTTGTTGTCCAGATTCTCACCTCCTTCGGTACCCGTTCTGTTTTCTAATTCTAACCGAAGGATCTCCATTATGACGATGGTCGTGACTGAACCATGCAAAGGCTGCAAAGACAAGGCTTGCTTAAAGGTTTGCCCAATTGATTGTTTTTACGAAGACGCAGACATGGTGTACATTCATCCTGATGAATGCGTTGACTGTGAAGCCTGTATTGCTGAGTGCCCTGTCGACGCCATCTTTTACGAGGACAATGTGCCGATGCCGTGGCTACATTACATTGAGCTGAATGCGAAACGTTCAAGTGAATGCCCACCCGCTCAACCGAAATGGAAAGGACTTGCCGATTGATTTGCACTAGATTCAAACTCGGCAGATTAGTCGTCGGGAATGTCCAGCACGTTCACTTTGTTCAAAGCGAGATCTTTCGAGATCTTTCGAGATGCACCAAGAAGTCGGCATAAAATGTCCGCTATGTTCCAAGCGTCATCATCACCGCGGTGATGGGTACCCGCCATCGTCAGCCCCAGCCTCTCGTACGCTCCATCCAAACCGACTTCGTGATTCAATCCTAGTGAAACCGCGAACAATGTTTTCACATTGAGGTGCGTCAGCCCAAATGGATAGCCGACGCCCGCCGACTGACACACCCGCTCAAACTGCCGACGATCGTAATCACCCCAACTCGCCCACAACCGATCTTTTGATGAAAAGTCTTTCTTCAATCGCTTGCACGCGTCCGCCAGTGTCCCCGCCTCGGCGAACATCTCAGGCGTGAGCGTTGTTAGTTCGGTGCAGAAAGAACTGATCGTCGATCGCTCGGGCTTGATCAGCATGCTGTGTTTGCTGATTCGAGTCAACGAGCCGACATCAACAACGCACAAGCCAACTTCGATAATCTCGCTCTCCTGGCCCTCCGGTGGCGGCCCATCCCAACACGTCGACTCCACATCAACCACGAGGATTTCATCTAATTTGCGTGCCATCAAAAATACCTAACACTTGTGAGTTGACTTCTTCGTTTTGTCTCTTTGCATTGGTGAGTGATACCAAATTGATCAAGGTGCGGAACGACTTCTGAGCAACTACCAAACGCTTGATCGATTCCTATTCCTACGAGTATCGCACTGATCATGTTATTCCTTTACTAAGCTGACCAATGCAGTTGTCCAGCATTATACGCGGCTACGAACTTTTTAGGGCTCATCCGACTAAAGCGTACTTTTTCTGGTGCCTTCCAACCGGCTTGTTCAACGTCAGTTCGCCGCAGGTGCGTTAAAAGTTCGAGGAGGTTCTCGGTTGAGGCAAGCTTATGGCGCAGTAGCCAACAACAGACGGTCGTACCGGTTCGTCCCATCCCTCCAAAACAGTGAACATAGACGGCGCGATCCGCCGAGAGTGATAGGTCGATGGCGTCGAGGATCCAACGCATGCGATCGACAGAAGTTATTCCTCCGTCAGGAATTGGAAAAGGATGCATGTTTACAATTCTAATGACTCATCGTTTCGCCAACAGCGCGGCTGTCCATTTAAACCGCGCCGACGCGCCACTGTCCGTCAATTAGTCGCATCGTTTGCGGCGTTGGTGCGGCGTCGGCCAGCAAGGTTGGCAGTCGTGATGGTCGCACGTTGTCGAAACTTGTCAGCTTGCCGAATCGCAATAACGAGGCCGGGATACCGACAGCGGTGAAGCCAGGGTGACCGGTCGCGGGGTACGGGCCGCCATGATTCATCGCGGCACTGACAGCAACGCCCGTTGGCATTTTGTCGTTGAGCAATCGACCGACCTTGGGTTCCAACGAAAACGTGATACGAGCCACGTCGGACTCTTCCGTCGACGAGGCAACAGTGTCCTGTTTGGAATAAATACAACCGGTGAGATTGCCTTCGAGTTGGTCGATCGCCTCACATAACTGCGACACATCTTTGGCCACGACCAACACCGACGCATTCCCAAATGCTTCGGTTTGAAAGCCCTCGGGGTTTGTTAAGAATGCATCGGCATCAACCTGCAATAACGTGTTTGCCATCGCACAACGATTCGCTTCGACCTCGCCACCGCCCGTCAAAAGTTTGGCACCAAAGCCAATCAGCGTTTTAACACTCTTGCTCAACGAGCGAGCGACAGCGGGTGAGAGCAGCGTGCCTGCAGGTGTCGAGACGAACCGTTCCCGCACAGCACTGATAAACGCATCGGTTTCACTGCCCGCGACGAGCAACACCATACCGGGGTTTGTGCAAAATTGTCCCGTTCCCATCAGCACACTGGTCAAGAAATCATTCACGATCGCTTCGCCACGCTGGGCCAGCGCACCGGGTGTGATGACGACTGGATTGACGCTCGACAGTTCCAAATAAATCGGCTTGCCTGCGCGATCGGCCGCCGCTTTCAGGGTCAAGCCCGCACCGCGACTGCCGGTGTAACCAGTCGTACCCACGCGTGGATCGGAGACGAGACGTTCGCCATCGGCATGGCTCGTCCGATAAATCAACTGCACCGTCGCGGCCGGCAATCCACTCTCAGTTACTGCGGCGTGTGCCAGTTCTGCGAGCAAACGAGTGGTCTCGGGGTGAGAGCTATTCGCTTTGCCGATAACCGGATTGCCGGCCGCAATGGCGGCTGCGAAATCGCCACCCGATACACTGTTGAATGCGAACGGAAAGTTATTCGGGCCGAACACGCAGACGGGGCCGAGTGGTCGATAGCAGGATCGGATGCCAGCGGCCGTATCAATCGTCGGCAACGCCCAGTTGCCGGTTCGGCAGGCCGTCGCTGCGGCTCGCAATTGGTTACTGGTTCGCGGCAACTCAACGTCGGCGAGACGGGGCGAGCGAGCCAGTCCAGTTTCGGCAAACGCGGCGTCGACGAGTGCGTCTTTGGCTGCTTCGATTTTGTTGGCATACAGGTCGAGGAAACTTGCAATTTTCTCAGCAGGCATCCGCCGCAGTTCGATAGCGGCCGCTGCCGCAGCCTCCAACGCAGCATCGCAATCCTGCCAATCACTGACGGGGAAAACGCTCTCCAGAACGGTGTTGTGATTCGGATCGGTAGCCTGAAAAGTGGCCTGGGAAGTGGCCTCTCGCCAAGAACCAGCGATCAAAACAGGGCGAACGGCGGTGGTAGTAGCAGACATAGCGTGGCATTTCAAACGAGTAAAACGGACGGTGACGAACCAATCTAGTGTTTATCGTCGACAATCTCGCCGTTCTGCTCAACCGGGCAATGCACACAATTCTCTTTTGTTTACCAGTCAGCCGCAGGCGTACTCTTCTTTGTTATTTTACAGTCAGCCGCAGGCGTACTTTTACGTCGGAGAGTACGCCTGCGAAACGACTAAACCAACAGCCCGCTATCGCCAGAACGGCCTATTCTATTGAGAAACCTATTGATAAGTGCCTACGACCGTTGATCAAGATCGGTGTGGGGCGAACATTCGAGCCGAGCAAACGGAGCGACGACCAGACCGTGCCGATTGAGTTAGAATGACCCGCTGGTTCGATCGAACATCGTTAGCAAAAACTTCCTGAGCGCTCAAATGTTAAAGCGACTTTTCAACTTCTCAATCAAACTCTGCTTTTGGGCATGGATGATTTCGAGCCTCACCGCGATTGCCGATGACACCGTGGTGGCCAAGACAGACGGTATCGAGACCATCCGCAAAACCGACGGCCTGGTCGCGTTTTGGGACTTTCAAGAAGAAGCTGGCCAGGACCGAGTTTCCGCTGAACTACGATTGCAAGAACGAGGCGGCAGAATCCAGCGAGTCGATGATGGTGTGTGGGGACCGCATTCCGCGCGTCTGAACCGCGGTCAATGGTTCGAGATCCCGCGCGAGACACTGGGGCGACTGAACATCCACGGACCGGCGGCCGAGGTGACCGTGATTGCCTGGATCAAACGCGAAACCACGCAGCCCTGGCAAGCGATCGCAGGCGTCTGGGGAGAAACCCGCAGGAAGCGTCAGTATTGTATGTTTTTGAATGCTCCCTCAGCCACTCGTTTTGACACCATGCAGCGGCCACCGGTGGCCAACCGCGTTCATGGCCACGTCTCATCGGTCGGTGGTCCCACGCCCGGTTATGAATTTTGCCGAACGTACAGCAGCGGTGCCACCGACATTCCTTTGAATCAATGGCATTGCATTGCGATGAAGTACGACGGTCAATCGTCGACCGTGTTTGTCGACGGACGTCTGGATGCCTGGACGCTGCGCAATCCATTCCCCTACGACGAGGGTTTGTATGACGGCGGCACCGATGGCGAGTCATTCACCGTCGGTGCGGTCCATCGCGATCACGAATGGGGTAATTTCTACGGTGGCCTAATCGGCGGCCTCGCTGTGTTCGACCGAGCACTCTCGGATGCCGAACTGCAAGTCATCGCTGACCTGGCCAAGTGACCCTTTTGACCTTGGACGGAAGGAGTCTCGCTTGAAACACGACGTGCAGATACGGCAAGTGGATGTGCTTGTGATCGGAGCGGGCGTAGCTGGGTTGAGTGCCGCAACCGCCGCAGCTTGGTCAGGCAAGTCTGTCGTTGTGATTGAGAAATCCGATACAGTTGGCGGCACCTCCCGCGTTGCCAATGGCAGCATCTGGATTGCCAACAATGATCTCGCGGTCGCCAAAGGTTTTCAGTGCGACAGCGAGAGCCAGGTGCGATTCATTTTGAGTGAATGTTGGGATTGCTTTGATAACGACAAGCCATGGTGTGGCGTGAGCCAGCAGACTTACCAACGTGTTGAACGCTTCGTTTCGGATGGTCACCAAGTCATCCGCGACCTGACAAATGCGCATGTCCAAACATTCACACAATTGGATAAGGCTTTCCAACACTATTTCTTTTCGGACAGAGACTCGGTTGATTGTGCGAGGCAAGCACTCGAGTCAAAAAACTCACCAACGGATGCTG
>JBGSMN010000129.1:0-6965 GCA_041740155.1 Rhodopirellula sp. | reverse complement strand
ACCGGGCGTATGAAGGCTCACTCCAGTCGCGTCGACTCGCGCTGATTCAAAGCAACACCTACTTGCGCAACTACCTACCCCGCGAACACCATTAAACTGGTACACTTGGAACAGTTCGGCAACACAATTCATCTTCCTCTCTCAATCAAACCAACATGCAGTACACTTACGAAGACCTCGCCAAAATGATTGACCATTCGTTGCTCAACCCAACGATGACGGTGGACACGTTTGAAGCTGGCATCCAGCTCGCATTAGACTACGACGTCGCGAGTGTTTGTATCATGCCGTATTACCTGCGTCGGTGTGCAGATCTGCTTGGCGGCAGTACGGTGAAAGCGTCAACGGTGATCGGGTTTCCCCAAGGCGGCAATACGACGGCGATCAAAGTCGCCGAAGCCGAGCGAGCGATCGCTGACGGTGGCCAAGAACTCGACATGGTCGTCAACATCAGCCAAACGCTCAGTGGCAAGTGGGATGATGTGCGCGCGGATATCAAAGCCGTGATCGATGTCGCTCACGCAGCCCATCAAAAAGTTAAAGTGATTTTTGAGAACGCGTATCTGAACGATGCGCAAAAGATCAAGCTGTGTGAGATTTGCTCGGAGCTGAACGCTGATTGGGTGAAGACCTCGACAGGCTATGCTCCCAGTGGTGCGACGATTGACGATTTGAAGTTGATGCGAAAGCACGCTGCACCGAGCGTGCAAGTCAAAGCGGCGGGCGGTGTGCGCGATATCGACGCGTTGTTAGCGGTGCGCGAGATCGGTGTCACTCGCTGCGGCGCGAGCGCGACCAAGGTGATGCTCGATGCCTGCCGCGAACGGCTCGGGTTACCCGAGATTGAAAACCGCGTCCCAGTCGCGTCCGAGAGCAGTGCTAACCCAAATTATTGAGTCGTTACGATTTCTTTTTCGCCGGTTTCATCGCCGGGTCAGGTCAGACAGGGTCGGGCGTGCGAGCTTGATTCATCATCTCATTCGCATTGATGACCAACGTGGGATGTTCGTTTGCGAGGTTGGTCGTTTCGCCGAACTCGTTTGATAGATCGTACAGTTCGAAGGGTCCACTTCACAGCATTGGCGAACGCGATGATCTTTGATTCATGCCGGTGGCCGTCCATCCAGATCTTCATTTGCTTGATATCGGCATTGACCTTGCCTTGCTCGTTGGTCAACTCTTCATTCACGGCTTCGAACCGCGCGAGTATCTTGCGGTCCTCGCAGGATGAGCGGTGGTCGTCTTGCGAGTGCTGGGCAATCTTGAGAATCTGGTTGAAGTTAAATCGACACGCGTAGAGCGGCGACATCTTTTGGCGATGCGTTTCTATGATCGCTTCGATTTGCTTTTTGCCATCCACAATCAGTTGCTCGACTTTCAGCCGTTCGCTTTCACGCCGCGGTGCGGCGTTCATGTCGATACTGAGCTTGTGACGCTTGGCAAGCAATTGTACATCGTGCGGGAGCTCGCCCAGCGTCCGTTCGATGTCGGCTAAGAAACTGGCGATACCATCAGCGTCGTGTTCCTTGCCATCGCACCCCAGGGCGATCAGTTTTCGATACTCGGTTCGCTACGATGGAAGTCAAGGAGACGGCATCACAAAGAAGATTTTCGGATTGCGAAAGCTACTCGATCAGCAACAAAGAAGACTTCTCCAAGCCAGACGAACGTTCCGATCGAGCATGCGGGGGGCGATGAATGAGAACTTTAAGCAAACAACGCGTCGATGACTTTGCCGTTACGAACCAACGTGATCCGACGACCAGTATCGGAGTTGAACTCTTGATTGGGGTCGATACCGAGATTGTAGTAAAAACTCGCGGCGACATCGTCAGGCGAGATCGCTTCATGTCGTGGGGCAGAGGCCGTATCATCGCTTTCACCGATCACTTGGCCACCGCGTACGCCACCGCCCGCCATCAACATGAACATGCAGCGTGGGTAGTGATCGCGTCCGCCTTCGGTGCTCCGCGTATTGATTTTCGGTGTCCGACCAAATTCACCCGTGACCATCACGGCCGTCGATTCAAGCAGCCCGCGTTGTTCCAGCCCCGACAGCAGACCGCTCAGACCGTGGTCGAGTTTCGGAAGTAGTTCAGTTTCCAATTTCGTAAAGTTGTCTTGGTGCGTGTCCCAGCCACCGAGTTGCAAGGAAACAAAATTGACGCCGGATTCAACTAAACGAAGACCGAGCAAGCAGCTTTGACCAAACGGATCTTCGCCAAACTGGGATTGGAAACTCTGAGGCTCTTCGCTGATGTCAAACGCCTTTCGTGCGCGCGGCGACGTGATCATTGCGTAGGCTTGCTCTCCAAATCGTGACAAGCCTTGCAGCAACTGATCGTCAGCCTCCATGCTCGCGAAACGGCGATCCAATCGTTTCAATAAATCCTGCCGCCGTGAGATTTCATCGACCGACAAATCGCCAGGCAGCGAGATACCGCGTACGGAAAACTTCTCTCCGTAGCGAGGCGTCGACTTGGTCTCCAAGGCTGCGTTTTGCAAACCTAGGAAACCTGGACCGTGGCCCGCCTGCGGGATCGCCACATGACTGGGAATGCTCATCTCGGCTTCCCGTTGGTCCGAAACAACGCTGCCGAAACTCGGGAACTGTAGCGCCGGGATCGGACGGCTGCCCGTGTTCACGTACTCACGACCGAGTTGGTGGGCGGCGAGCGTATGCGAAACTCCACGCAAGATCGCGAACTTGTCAGCGACTTTGGCAAGACGAGGCAGATGCTCTGAAATCTGCACTCCGGGAACGTTTGTGTTGATCGGCGAGAACGCGCCACGCACGGTGTCGGGCGCATCTGGCTTCAAATCAAAGGTGTCGAGATGCGACGGACCACCGACCAGTTCAATGAAGATCGCCCGCGTCGCACGTGTTTGGTTGACCTCGCCTGCACTGGCCATTTGCAACCAGGTCGGCAGTGTCAGTCCACCGATACCGACTGCACCGGTACCGAGTACACCCATTCGAAGCAGATCACGGCGGCTAGCGCCATCACAGGTCTTATGCAATCGCATGATTTACAAACTCGTGTAAGAGAAATTTGGAGATTGAAAACGGATAGCGGAACTCGTTAAGAGTTTCGATGGGGGAAGCGAATTGGGCGAAAGTCTTGACGACTTCCGCTACGAAATCAACGAAAGTCTTGACGACTTCCGCTACGAAAACTTAGTGGGTGATGATGAATTCTTTAGTGTTGACAAGCGCCCACATCACTGATGACAAACCATCGGCCATACTTTGCGATTCGTTGACGTAGCTGATTGCAATTGCGACTTCTTCGGCATCAGGGTGTCGCGATAGAACTCGCAGATAGGCGTCATCAATGATCGCTTCCAACGAGTCAGCACGATCTGTCTTGTCTTGCTTCACTTGATCGCTGTCACGCGCTAACTGCCAATCATCAGGGTTCTTGAGCAGTTGTTGGAGCGGCGGTGTTTCAAAACCGTATTCCGCGAAACGTTTCCGCATCGCTTTGTATGTTTTTTCAATACTCTCTTGCTGCCGCTCACGCTGTTTCGCATCGAGCGTAAGAAAACGTTTGATCCGAGCAATGTTTTGCAATCGAATTTGATCGGCTTTTCTGCTGATTTGATCCTGTTTCGGATCATTGCGGCTAGCCGGACCGGCCTCGCCCATACTCGCACAAGCCTGAGCAACCCAACCGTTCTTCGAGGCGAGCTGTTGATACATCTGCAAATCGTTTCGCAAGTAGATCGATTGCAACAAACTTGGTGAGTCGCTGCGGTCACAATCGCAATTACTCGTACGTTGTGATTGACCAAAGACTTGCAAGGCAAAGTCACGTTGATTGCGACCTTGGCTAACGTCCGCGGCGATCGCCATGTCATTCATGTCCGATCGCATTTTATCGGATTGAATGGTCGACTGTGTCGCTAAGACGACTGCATCGCGAATCACTTCGGCAGGCAACCGGCGTGGCACATGACGACTAAAATTCGTGCGGTCGTGGGCGTTGCTAGCGTTCGCGATCGTGCTACGTTGATACGCGTCGCTGGTCGTGATCTCACGATGTAACCAGTGCAGGTCGTAGCCGTGATCGCGGAGACCACCGGAGAGGTATTGCAGTAGCGGTTCGTTGCTGGCGGGGTTGGCGAGGTTCATATCATCGGTGGGATTGATAATGCCAATGCCGAAATAATTCGACCAGACACGATTGACGATCGCTCGACTAAAATAAGGATTTTCCGGTTGACGCAGCCACTGCATCAACTCCGCTCGCGGGTCTTTATCGAGATATGTCGGCTGGGACTCGCCAAGAACAAAGCCACTTTGAATCGGTGGAGCAACTGGCTTGCCGTTCTTGTTCTTCTTGACGTTCTTATTACCTTTGTTTTGAGCAGGCCGAGCGTTGTAAATCAATTCAGGAAATGGCACCGTGTCGCCTCGCTCAGCGCGATTGTAGATCAGCTTTCGCAAGTCGCCGTTGGCCACCTTTTTTCCACCAGTGATCTTTTCCAGTAATTCATCACGAGTTGCGATGCCGTCTTTGGCGACTGTGTTAGGCCGCGAATTGATGTTGACGAACAGTTTTGAGAACTGATCAAAATCATCTTTCGACCATTGATCAAATGGATGCTTGTGGCACTGTGCACACTCGATCCGAACGCCCAGGAACGCATACGCGAAACCAATCGCACGTTCCTCAGGTTTCTGGAAATTGCGACGTGCCCAGAACAACGGCATTCCATCACGGGCCGCGAACAAGTCTTCTTGACCCGGCCGACAGGCCGCTGTCATCGATTCACAGTAATCCAGATACGATTCACCTTCCTGGCGGCTTTCAGCCGTGACGATGCCTTCGACAATCTTGTCGTAAGGCACGTTGTCGTCGAATCGCACCCGCAGCCATTCGTACCACAATCGCGACGGAGCACTTCGAACAGGTAAGGCGTTGTTAAGTTGTTCATCGCTATTGCCCGTCCAGTCCGCCATGCGCGTGGCCCACCATGCAGCATAACCGGGCGCGTCAAGCAAATCGTCGATGAGTTGATTGCGCTTATTGGGATCCTCGCTTTCCAGGAACCGTCGCACATCGAGGGCTGCGGGCAGCGTGCCCGTGATGTCTAAACTCACGCGGCGAATATATTCTGCATCGGTACAAATAGCAGAAGGCGTGATCCCCAGTTTGGCATGTTTGGCTGCGATCAATTGATCGACGGGGTGATCGGATGAACGTGGCGTCGGGACAGGTGAATCCAATTGCACACGACGCGTGACAGCCACTGGCACGACGGCACGGTCATAGGCCACGACCACATGCGTGTCCCCTTCTAATCCGCTGCGCACGTGGCCATTCTCGTCGATCGCCGCGACCGCATCGTCATTACTCGAAAAACGACACAGCGACGTGACGTCCTCGTTTGAGCCGTCCGCCCAATACGCGATGGCCGTCAACTGAACGTTCTGATCATCCGATTCAAACTGAATCTCAGCGGGAAGGATTTCGAGCCGTTTCAATGCTTGGATTGTATCGCCTTCGGCCTTCGCGCCCGCTTCGATCCAACGATGTAGAGCCCGGTATTGCCAACTGTCTTGGTCGAACCGTTTACCACCCTCGTGCATGTCGGCGTCGATCGGTTTGGCGAGAATCAGACTCTCTGCGATATCATCTGTATCAACACGTGCTGCGTTTTCAGCGAGCAACGCGGCGTGATCGGCCTTGAAATCGTACCCGAACAGTGAGAGCTGGAACCCGCCGCGACCTTGAAACGATCCGTGGCAAGAACGTCCGTTGCAGCCGAGTCGGCCCAGCAGTGGCATCACATGTTTCTGAAAGTCGGGGACTTCCGTCGTCGTCGCGTCAGCGAATCGTTCCGGCAGGGGTTTGATCGTTTGGTCCTGCGTCTCGGCCAGCGATTTTACAATTTTTGTGGTTGCTGGTTCGGCGTAGAGCACGCTCGGTCGCAAAACCGAAACGCAAATAATCGCGAGAACAACACACCAAAGCGTCAGAGACAGCGCATGTTTCATCGAAAACTCACCGAGTTGTTGTGGGGCGGGAACGAGCCTCAAAGGTGGGACTCTTTTCGTAAAAAGAGTGTTATGGAAGCTCGAAAGCGATGGCAAACTTGATTTTGGGCGTGATAACACGCCACAACCCTCAGGTTATAGCGAATCAAACCCCTCATTCCTAGCAAAGTTTCCAAAAAATATTTTCAACGTTAGCCGTTCGGACGGCTGGATGGTCGCAATCACAGCCTGCTGTAGATGAAAAGGATGGGCGGTTTGTGATAGAATGTGATCTTCTCGCCAGGAACTCAACTCACCGATCTCGCGACCTCAAGCCACCTTTGGCGGTGCCCAACATTCGCAGACTCTTATGTTTTTCCACCACCCCACTGCGATCTGCCTTCGTATTGCCATCGCATGGGGAACGTTGTTGGCTTGTGGGACCAGCTTTGCAGTGGAAGGCGACCAAGGTGATGAGGCGACGTTTTTTCATACTGAAGTTGAGCCGCTGCTGCGAAAACGATGCTTTGCTTGTCATTCCCACCAAGCAGAAACTATGGAAGGCGGACTCGCACTCGATTGGCGGAGCGGTTGGGAAGTCGGCGGCAGCTTGGGGCCGACGGTTGTCGTCGGTAGACCTGAACATAGCATTTTGATTCGAGCCATCCGTCACGAGGATGACAATCTAAAAATGCCGGAGGATAAGCTGCCTGACGCAGAAATCGCCGTGCTAACTCAATGGGTGCAACGCGGTGCATTCGATGATCGTACGGCCACTCCTGACTCATCTGGCCCAAAGATCGATAACGATTGGTGGTCCCTTCGGCCTCTCGTTTCACCGGCCGTTCCGAACAACGGATCACATCATCCGATTGATGCCTTCATCACAGAGAAACTTCATTCTGCCGGAATTTCTCCTTCCCCGCCTGCTGATGCTCGCACACTGATTCAGCGGCTGTATTATGACTTGATCGGTTTACCG
>JBGSMN010000125.1:0-8721 GCA_041740155.1 Rhodopirellula sp. | reverse complement strand
CCTCCGCTGAAGCGCACAAACAGCGAAATCTTCAGAGCACTCAAGGGATACGAAATCCGCCAATCTCTCGCTCTCGTGCAATTTCCGGACGGACACTAGGCTACTTCAACCGCGACGTGACGTTGTGACCGAGGTTTGCATCTAAGTCATCGTCAGTCTCATCTTGTCGCTTGTCATCATCATCGTCATCGAGTTGTCCGATGGCCCGGTCGATCAGGTCGGAACGATCCGTAAACGTCAAACGATTCATGCCATTGATGACTGCCAATGCATCTGCAGCAGAAACTCTCCCGTCTGCATTAGAATCAAGGAACATTGCATTCAGATCCAGAAGTGCGACGTCGGTGGATTCGTTTAGACTCAAGTGATTGATGAGCGCCAGCGTATCACTGGCAGAGACGCTTCCATCATCGTTGACGTCCAGCTCATTCTTAGAATTCTCCCAATGCAGACGACCATCATTTTCCTTGGCTACGTGACTCTCCCAGTGAACGCCAGTCGTAGTATCCAATGCAACCGACAGCGGATCGGCAATGCCTTGTGGATTCCGATTTGCTGCAGCTAGGGCAAATGTGAGGTTCGCGGATTGCTGGCCACTGGTTCTTGCCGCCGCTGAATCGTATTGGTACACCGCATCACTTCGAGAATCAACGATCCAGACGTGATTTACGTCATTGGGATCGATTGTAAGACCCGTTGGCTGAGCATTATCGGAATCGATGGCCCAACTACCTTCGAAAGATCCGCCGACGCTATAACGAAAGACCTTGTCAACCTTTCTCGCGTCATCGACAACCCAAATGTGCGTGCCATCAGTAACGATGTCCATGGGATTGCGATTTCCGCGATCTAGATTAAAGCTCGACGTTGGTTTTGCACCTCCCGATCGACGTAACGCGCCGTTCTTGAAGAAGTACACTCGATCCTCTTCACGATCGACGACCCACAAATCTTTTCCGTGAACGGTAACGCCTTCGGGCTTGTCGACATCCTTAACTTCCCAAGAACCAATCAGCTTATTTTGTGCGTCATAAACAAATATTTCACCCTTTTGGTCGACGACCCACTTGACGGAACCGTCTGCACTTGCGGCAATTCCACGTGGAGATTCGTCTTCCTTATTGAGTCGATTGTTCTCAACGGCGTTACCACCAGCATCGTATTGGTAGGTTCGACGATTCGACGCATCGACAACGAAAAACTTTGCTCCACCTTCTACGGGCTGTGGTGCCACGTTGATAGTGACGATGGCCGCATTTGAAACAGTTGCACCGTCGCTGGCTCGGTATGTGAAAGTGTCCGTCCCTGTGAAACCTAGGTTAGCCGTGTAGGTGAATGATCCGTTAGCACTAAGCGTGACGTTACCATTTGCTGGACTGACTTCAATCGCGGCTGTAAGGGTCGTGCTATCAACGTCGGAGTCATTTCCGAGAACCCCCGGTGCTGCGATCACAAGGTCGGTGCCTTGCGTTGAGGTATAGGCGTCGTTGACTGCATCAGGTGCGTCGTTGACCGGATTCACCGTGATATTGACTGTCGCCACGTTCGAATCTAACGCCCCGTCGTTGGCTTTGTAGGTAAAACTGTCCGAGCCATTGAAGTTCGCATATGGCGTGTAGGTGAACGACCCGTTCGTATTCAACGTCAGGGTGCCGTTTGCTGGGGCAGTTCCAAGCACAGCGTTCAATGCTGCACTGTCAGCATCCGCGTCATTTCCGAGAACTCCCGCACCAGCGATCGTTAGCGTTGTATCTTCGTCAGTCGAGTAGGAATCATTCACCGCGACTGGGGCATGATTCACCGCGTTGACTGTGATCGTGATCGTGGCGATGTTCGAGTCAATCGTTCCATCGTTGGCGACGTAAGTGAAGCTGTCCGTACCCATGAAACCAGCGGTCGGCGTGTAGGTAAAGGAACCGTTCGCGGCAAGTGCTACGGTACCGTGAGCGGCTGTCACAACCTGTGCGGCCGTCAGTGCATTCCCGTCAGCGTCGGTGTCGTTTCCAAGAACGCCCGCTGCTGCAATCGTCAGCGTCGAGTCTTGATTGACTGAGTAGGAATCGTTCATGGCGACTGGAGCATGATTCACCGCGTTGACTGTGATCGTGACGGTAGCGATGTTCGAGTCAATTGTTCCATCGTTGGCGACGTAAGTGAAGCTGTCCGTACCCACGAAACCAGCGGACGGTGTGTAGGTAAAGGAGCCGTCGGCGGCGAGTGCGACAGTACCGTGAGCGGCTGTAACAACCTGAGCGGCTGTCAGTGCATTCCCGTCAACATCCGAGTCGTTGCTGAGAACGCCCGCTGCGGAAATCGTCAGCGCCGAGTCTTGGTTGACTGAGTAGGAATCGTTCACTGCAACTGGGGTGTCATTTACCGCAGTCACTGTAATCAGGAACTGTTGAGAGACACTCGTATCCTGCCCACCGTTTGCCTTTCCACCATTGTCGTGCAGAACAACGGCGATTGTGGCTGCGCCACTAGCATTGGGTGCTGAGGTAAAGGTAAGTATTCCGTCAGCAGAAATTGCAGGCGCTACGCTGAATAGTGACGGGTTGTCGTTGGTGACAATAAAGTCAACGACTTGGGATGCTTCGCTAGCTGGACCCGGTGAAATGCTTGTCGCCCATGGAATCACGGTCTGCAAACCAGCATCTTCAGCAACAATTTGATCTGCTCCAGCGACGAAGCTTGGTGCCACGTTTGGAGGTAGAGCCGAATCCAGCGAATCGCCGAAGTGGTCCTCCAATTCGATTTCGCCCTCGTCCAGATCATCGAATTGATAGCCATCGCCGGGAATCGGAGTGCCAAGCACAACTGGGATCGATCCAAGGACGACGTTCGTGCCTTCGCGAACAAACTGCAGGTCAAAGCGATGCGGGACGCCATCACCAACAAACTCGATATCGAATGCGGCAGTTTGGCCAGCACCGACGCCAACCCTCGTTCCACTATGATTAATAATGTGAACTCGTGGATCGGACGCTTGAACAGTGATATTCACCGCAACGTTTGTAACGGCATTCTGAATGGCGTTGGTGATGCCTGCCGAAACGCTACTGGCAAAACCTGACGAGATTTGGAAGTAGAAAGGGTCTCCCGGTGCAATCGGATCAGCGGTTCCGTTAGCAATCGTGGTGGTCGTTTGATTTGTTGCGCCAGTGAGCTTGGCGATCGACTCCAGTCCGAGTCGTGGATCGGTTGTTGCTCCAGCGTTCGTTCCCAGACCGATCACTAACGCGCCAAGAGCATTCAAGCCAGTGATTGTTTCTTGAAGCCCGGCCCCTGAGCCAAATGGAGTTGTTTGGCGAGACGTCTGCGTTAGATCGCTAATGGGAAGTGACAATCCATTGATGCCAGTGATCGATGTTTCGCCCTTGGGCTGGTAAGCAAAACCCGTGTCGGTCGCCAACAGGACAACAGGCAACGCACCAGCACGGAAACCGCCACCACCGATAGTTCCAACCGATGGCAATGCGCCGCTTGTTGTGTCAACCGTGAACGACGCGAACGAGGGAACGTCACCGCTGTTTCCCGGAGTGAGCTGAGTGGAAGCCAGTCCAGCCGCTCCGCTGTCCAACACCGAACCATTGTTGTTGCCATCAAATCCGAGACCAGTCACGAGCTGATAAAGCGCCTCGATGTCCGTCTCTGGCTGATCCCCGCCATATCCTGGGGCCGTACGATCTAACGCTGCTTGGATGGCTGTTTGGTAACCCGTTGTGGTTGAAGCCACGATTGGCTGATTCAAGACAAACGGACGCCCCGTGGAATACTCCGACGCGAAATTGCCGTACTCTTCAAAACGTCCCACGCCAAATCCAAGATCAACACCGGGCAACGATGCCTGCAGGTCAGTCATGATCGTTGGAAATGCGCCGCGAACGATAGGACTGTTGAAGGTAAAGCTTCCCGTATCATCAAACAACAAGAAGACGTCTACCAAGTTGGTCAATCCGCCCGAACTCGGCAAGGTGATCGTCACGTTTTGCAGATAGCTCTCTCCTTGCGCAAGCGACTGCTGAATGATCAGCGGTGTGACATTGCCAACCGCAGGATTGCTAACGCCTGCCGGCCACAAGATTCCACCCACTGTATCGGGAGTTGTTCGATAGTGCCCCGCTTCAAGGACTTCACGAACGACGTAAGCCCCTGGCGATAAATCGAGGAACTCATAGGAACCATCTCCGAGAGTGACCGTGATCGGTTCACCCGCATCCAAAATGTCGTCGCGATCCAAGTCAATGAATACGGTTGTTCCACCAATCCCTAGTTCACCTGCGTCGCGCATTCCATTGCCGTTGAGGTCATCAAACTTGACACCATGAATCTCATTGGGGCGATATACGTCTGCAAAGTCAATTCCGGACACATTCAGCGATGACACGATGGCAGCAGAATGTTGCAACTCGGACGCGGGCGTAGCGCTCAACACTGCAGGCACTTCCTGTCGCATAACGTAGCTGCCGTCGCCCAGGTGTGTGAAGCTGTACGTTCCTGCTTCGTTAACGGACGGCGTGAAGAACAAATCCTCAGACGTAGTGGTCGACGGCTCATCCGTATCGCGAACTGAGTTGCCGTTGATGTCGAGATAGATGACGATTCCTGCAAGCCCGCGTTCACTAGCGTCACGCACACCGTTCTTGTTCGCGTCGGCAAAGACGGTTCCTGACAGCGACGAATTACGAGTCTGCTGCTCGCCGAAGTTGACACCGGAGACGTTCTCGCCATTTTTCAATGTCAGCGATTGAGATCCAGTGATCGGCGATGTCGCATGCCAACCGCTTCGTGCTAGAATAACGATGGTGGTTGTACCCGGAGTCACGCCGCTGATCGTGTACGTTCCGTCCGCAGTCGTAATCGCTTGGGGCTCCGTAGGATCGGCCACGCGGTTATTGTTTATGTCAGCAAACACGGTCCAGCCAGCGGACCCCGGTTCAGTAGTCGGAGTCGTATCGCGTACACCGTTGCCATTCACGTCATCCCAAACCGAGCCGCTGACAGATCCAAGCACCAATGTCGACAAATTGAAGTTCGCAAAATCAGGCGCGGTCGAAGTCGCACCTGAGTAAACTCGGACATTGTGGTTGTCGCCGAAACTAGGTGCCGTTTCCCATCCCGAGGGAACGACTTCGATGACTTCGTATTCACCGATCTGTAAATCCGGGAATGTGTAAACTCCATCCACGTCAGTCAACGCAGTTGGCTCACTGTCGTCAAACGCACCATTGCGATTCATGTCGAGATAGACGGTCCACCCCTCGAGACCAGGATCGCTGAAGCCACCACCAAACACGCTGTTGCGCACACCGTCACGATTCGCGTCATTCCAAACCGTACCCGTGATGGCACCATTCAACACGGTGAAGTTGGCAAAATCGACGTCTTTCGTTTTCTCTCCGGCAATGACGTCCGCGATTTGCTGCGCCGCGTATCCTGGTGCCGGTGACCAATTCGGCGGCAGGATTTCTTTGATGCGGTGAGTTCCCTCAAGAACGCTAACGAAATAGTATTTGCCATCAACATCCGTCGTCGTTGATTGCTCCGTTGCATCCAACGCGCCGTTTGAGTTCGCGTCAATGTAAACCGTCCAGCCTTCCAAACCTGGTTCCGTTGGCAAGCCAGTTATCAGATCTACGTCCCGATCTCCGTTTCCATTAACATCATTCCAAACGGTTCCCTCGATCGATCCGTTCAGCACCGAGAAGTTTGCAAAGTCCGCGGTCGCTGTACCCAATGCAACAACGCCTGCGGTCTGCTGGATGTCGAATCCAGGCGGCACGTCCCAACCGACCGGCTGAACCTCCGTCACTTCGTAGTCGCCCGCCGGCAGATCCGTAAACGAATAGTTTCCCAACGCGTCAGTAACGGTAAAGGGTTCGCCGGGATCAAGCATCTGATTCCGACCACCACCCCCGGAAGCCCGCAGATCTAGAAACACGGTCCAGCCCGCGAGTCCTGGATCAGTAAACTCGCCCGTCACTGGATCGACATCACGAATCCCATCTTCATTCAAGTCTTCCCAAACCGCTCCTTGAATGGTTCCGCCAGCGAAATTAAAGAAGTCGATCTTGTTTGTGCTCTGGCCTGCGATGAACGAAACATCGCGAGAGACAGGTGCGGTGGGGGTCCAGCCCGCCTGTAAGATTTCTGCGACGCGATAAACACCAGACGGGCGGCCAGTCATGTTGATCATGTAGTCGCCGCCTGAATTGGCAACCGCAAAAGGTTCGGAAGTTCCATCAGGCAGATTGTTGAGCACGCCGTTTTTGTCGATATCAACAAACGCGGTCCAGCCACTCAGCGTATTGTCCGGACCGCTCTTTACGCCGTTGGAATCAACGTCTTCATAGAACGTGCCAGTGATCTCCGCAGCAAGCAACTGCCGTTGTTCCAAAGTCTCGACGCGAAGTCCCCGTTGGCGATTCCGATGCTTACGACTAAACACTTTCGTGCGTGAACTTATGGCAAACATCTTTCTTGAACTCACATTGATTTGAGGAGGAATCGCAAGCTGACAACTTAAGAGCCGATTTTCAGAGACTGTTCCGCCAACTTTCTTGGCAGAATCATTCACGTCGCAGCGGACCGTCGGTTGAGCTTATTGAACTGCGCAAGACTTTCTGGAGGAATTCCCAACTGGAATGACGTCCTATTGATCGCGCACTGTACTGCGTTTGTCGAATACGACTCGCGAATCTAAAGTAAAACTAATTCTGCGATTAACGAGAGTTGCTTTTTCGCTTCTGACCACCAAATCGATGATGGACAGAACCGCAGTTGGCGTGCGAGTCTGACACCCATTCGCAAAAACATTCCAGTTCGCTGGCGGTTCGCGAGACAGGAAATCACTCTTCCTAGGTTTGTTGCCGCATTCATAACTCTTCATCAAGAGCAAGACGGTGCGAAACACATCCGTGAACCAACCATTCGGGTTTGGTGTTCGTGCAAATGCAAGCCGCAACATGGAATCGTACTTACGAATTAAAGTCGCTTGGCTCAATGCCAAGCGACTTAAATTTGCTTCGTAGAGTAACTCGAGAGATGCCGAGGATCGTGTCGTTCTGCGAGCAGCCCGAGATAGGTTCGATGCGAGAATCGAGGAATTTCGCCAAAAGCTGAACCAGCACAAGATTAGTGTTT
This sequence comes from Rhodopirellula sp., assembly GCA_041740155.1. Lineage (GTDB taxonomy): Bacteria > Planctomycetota > Planctomycetia > Pirellulales > Pirellulaceae > Rhodopirellula. The sequence goes on along the minus strand of JBGSMN010000125.1, from coordinate 1,578 downwards.
TAATAGAACTTGCAGAAACTCTCAACGGATCGCAACTTCAACTTCTTGACTACTTCCTGCCTTTGGTAGTTGTAAATCCGCCTGACGAGTTGTCAGGTCAAGTTTCTACGCCATCGGTATCTGAGGATCAGGCTCGGGATTGGCTAAAGAGAGAGTTGGGGTCTGTTTTCCCCACACCGGCAAGTTTGGTCACGGACATGACACTAACGCTTAAACAAGCGACCGCCGTTCGGGTTCTGGATCTTGCGTGCCCGGTTTTTTCGGCGCAACGGTGACCATTCCAGGCTACCTGGATGCGTTGGTTCGTCGTAGGTAATAGGCATGAGAAGGGTTCTTTCGGGGGTTAGGCGTTGTGACGGTATCAGTGCGTCCAGGCACTGACTTCGTTAAGTCGCGTCGTCAACTCAGAAGCGGGCGACGCACGTTTGAGTCGATCAATAGCAACGTATCGACCGACGGTCGGTAGCTCAGTAAGCGATAGATCAACGAACGGCTCCGTCGAATGATCTGCGCTGGCACCATCAAGATGCGGTCTCGAAAAGTTGAGAAGTCCATGTGGATGAGTATGTTTTTTTCAATAGTCTGCTCAGCTTTTTTTTTCGCCGTACCAATCGGTCGGATCATCAAGCCCGCCCATATCTTGAGGTTCCAAGCCAACGAAACGATGATCATGTATGCCCAATTGCTCACCAGATCATTGAGTGGAGCGTGCAATGCAAACTCTTCGAGTTGTGAAATGTTGTTTTCTTGATTGCAGCGTGCATTGGCATCCACAACGACTTGCCGGGTTGGCTTGGATGATCTCGACGCATTGGTGATATAGAAAAAGTAGACTGGTTCCTCTTCGTCAAACAGACGCATCTGCCCACGTTTGACATGTACTTCTTTGTGCAACACGATCACTCGGTACGGGCGGTTACATTTGCCTGGCTGGTAATCGAACTCCGCGATGCGTTCACTGACAAGCTTCTTGTTGAGATAACCATTCCGTTCGACGATCTTCTCCTTCACTCGCTTGCGTTTGGTTCGTGGATTGGCACTCGGCTTCTTGAGTGAACGTCGCCGTCGCATCGGTTTCCACGCTGATTCATCGAGGTTTTCGGCGATCTCAACCAGATTAGGCATGGCATCCATTCCGAATACGAACTCCACGTCGTCATCGTCCCAGCGATCAAAGTTCTCCGTTAAAGCAAAGTCCGTGTCGCCTCGCAGGACAATCTTGCGAAAGCCAGCATCACGACACTTCTTGACAGCTAGATCGAAATACAACGACGCGTTCTCGTGACTGGGACGGTTGCCGCTACGATTGGCAATGAACAAGGGCTCGCGCGTATTGGCAAGTGTCACTACCAACGGATGATATCCCCACTGGCCTTTGTAGTTGATCCCTATTCCCTGCTTCTTTTCTGCGGACGTCAGCACCTGGGTGCCATCGCCTTCGATTACTGCGCAGTCGAAGAATTCATGAGGCTGTTGTTTCCAAACCTTTTCCCGGATTCGATTAAAACCAGTCATCAGTTGCAGGATATTCTCCACGGAGAACCTTCGGCAAAAGTCACCTTCGGTCGTGGGATCAGG
>JBGSMN010000112.1:0-53552 GCA_041740155.1 Rhodopirellula sp. | reverse complement strand
AGTCGGCTTCCGACGGAAGCTAACTGAATCCTGAATCCCGTGGCTGACCCCGGCGAAGCCTACCTGACCCTTTCCAATTGGCGGGACGATGAACTTCAAAAACATGATCGTGATTCTTCTGCTAGCTGGTTTGCCGACCGTGTGCGGCGCACAGCAGGCCGAAACCACTGAAGCCAGCGCCGAAGCGTGGTACGAGTTCTATCGTGAACGGGCCGCCAACGATTATCAGTTGACGTATTCCGATCAAGAATTGCCGCTGATTTTGAAATCGCAGTCCATTTTGAATTGGACCAACCCGCTGGAGCAAGGCCAGATCAACGGATCGTCGTTTGTGTGGGAAAGTAACGGTCGCCCGATCGTGATCGGTCAGTTCTTTTCGTACTTGATCAATGCCGATCAACGAAGTTTTTGCCACGTGTTTTCGACGTTGACCAATCAACCAGTGATTGGCAAGCGACAGGAGACAACCTTCTGGACGCCAGCCAAAAGCGAAAAAACTGAGTGGCACGAAACGAGTGATGTTGCAACTCCGGCGGCAACGCGACCGCTACGGTTGATGCAAATGCGGCAGATCGCTCGACAGTTCAGTGCTTATACCGATGAACCCAGTCGTGGCGTACGTGAACTGCGTTTATTACCACAACCGCTTTATCGCTACGATGAATCTGCTCAGGGGGTCGACGGTGGTATCTTCGCTTACGTGGTGGGCAATGATCCCGAGTTGCTGATTCTGGTGCAGTGTGATGTCGATAAAGAACCGTCGGTTTGGCGCCATCGATTCGTGCAATCAACTCAGAGCACCACAGTTGCATCGGCGAAAGACGTCGAAGTGTATCGCTACGAAAAGGCTGGCAACGATCCAGGCTTGGCGACTGCTGTCTACCACTCTCGACATGGTGTGGACATCATTCCAGCAGAATTGGCAGTCGACTAAATCAATCCATGATTGTCGCCTTCGCTCCCGAAAGTAGCGTTATCGGGCGCCACTTTCGCAGCGTGATAGGCGACGATCCGGAAGGGAGTAGTCTCGCCATGGTGCGCTGCTATGCGGTGAGTTGACGGTTCATTTTAGCATTTGACGCGTAAGGGCAAATCAAAGGGGCGGTCAGCTTGACCGTGACCAGCACGCCCCTTTCTCCGATCGCCGTCCCGGCTTTATTGGCGCTGCTTGTCGGCAAGACGACCGAAACATCTCTTTGGTCGGTATCGATCTGAGTCAACGATTGTCCTACAGGACGCTGAAGAAAGCCACCGACCAAGATGCGAAGCTCCGAAACCTGGAAATGGTTCCGGACACTTGGCCAACCTCACTGTTCGATGGCGGCTATCCAACGCAGGTCGCCATAGCCGCCGAACTGGATGTCGATGGGAGTGCCATCGCTGCTGACGGGAATGCTTACCTCGCTGGTTTCACTGCCGAGGGTCAGTTCCCGCACGATACCTCCGCTCAGAGTCACGGTCACCGGGGCCTGGTTGATGCCGCTGCCGGCGATGCGAAGTTCAAAATTACCGACCGGCAAGGCCAGGCGAAAACAGCTGCCGGTCGCCATGCGGACGGCATCGCGTTCCCGCTTATTCTTGACCCAGTGGGCATCAATGAGTCGCTGGCCCGGCTGCACAAAGCCCCAGCCACGTACCGAGTCCCACGCTGTCTGGGCATCGACGGCCAAGAAGTGCCGAGTCGGGCCATAACCTTGCATGCTGTCGACTTGCTCCGTGCTACCAAAATCAAGAAGCATGACTCGTCGTTTCGCCAGACGTTCGCGTTCGGCACGCGCATCCGCTTGAGCGGCTTCGGCCTTGGCAATCAGTCCCACCATAACTTCAGCATCGACATCAATGTAGATCGGCAGGTCGGTAAGCAACATCTCACGGCTGGCCACATCCCGGTATCGAGCCCCGAAGGCATCACGATACTCGACGTAGCCGAGGTCGAAGGGCATGGGCCCGTCCTCCTCGATCCGCCAGATCATTAAGCGACAGCGATTATCATCACGCCAAAGATAGGCCCAGACCCGCTCGTCTTCGCTTGGCAGACGCAGGGCCTTGCCGTCGAAGCCTTGGAGCTCGCGAACCATGTTCGCCAAGGTGAACCACGAAGGGCGTCGACTCTCATCGTTGCGCAGCAGACCAGCACCGGCGTGTTGGGCTGGGGTCGAGCCTTTCTCTCGATAGACGAAGACCTTATCGATACCAGCACCGAGCGCCATGGCCAGGCAGCGTGGCAGCTTGGCCGCTTGGTGGCGTTCGCTTAAGCCGAGGGGGCCGCCAACGTCATTGCCGGTCTCGGTGATCCAGATCTCGGCCTCGGGTTTGACCCGCTCGCGGAAGTTCACCACCGCGTTGAGTTTCTCCTCGTAGGTCAGCGACGCCGGGTCACCCGGTCCGGAGCGTTCGACATTGGGATCCCAGCCGCAACGCTCCGGATCGGCGGTGCCGCTGTAGAAGTGCACGTTGATGATATCGGCGAAATCGATCGGTCGTTTGCCATCGGCGTAGCTATAGCGTTCCAGCCCTTCGTAGATCGCCGGATCGATGCCGGCGAATCCGGCCGCCGCAACCGGCATCGTGGGATCGGCCTGTTTGGCAGCTTCGGCGGCCAGGCGGAACAGCTCGTAGTACTCATCCAGGCTGCCAACGAAGAAACCCCAGCCAGGATCGTTGAGGTTGGGCTCGTTCCAAATCTCGACCGCATCGATACCACCGGTTGCACTGCGCCGGTCCGGGGTTAGCAACTCTTCGGCCGGGTGCTGCTTGGTTCCCATGCGGGCGACCAGTTGAAAGATGGCCTCGGCATAGTCGGCGTTGTCTTTCGGCGGATAATGCGAGCGATTCTTCTTCACGTCGGACCCGGCCCGGGTCGCCCAGGCCGGCGTTTCGAAGACGTAAGGAAGGACCTTAAAACCCAGCTCGTGATAGCGTTGGAAATAGCCATCCATGTCAACGTGCCAAGGTGCCACCGAGCCGTCGAAGGCCACCCGATCCGGCGCCGGCGCGAACATCTGCCATTTGCAATTTTCGAATCGCACCCAGCCGAAACCGACACGGCGCATCGACTCGGCATATTTCGGTTCAGAGGCATTGATACCGAAGCGTTTGCCGGCTTCGGCATCGACCGTTCCCAAGGGGGCGACGAAATAATCAGCGACCTGCAGTTCGCGCCGCTCGCCGTCAATCTCCAGGCCAATCAGATAAGCGCCGGTCTCCAGCGGTTCGCTCAGATCCAAGGAGCATTCGGCAAAGGACCGGGCCGGAATGTTGATACGCTGACTGCCGACCACCACCTCCTCACCCACCTTGGGCATTGCGACCGCGTCGTTGGCCACGCCATCGTAAATCTTCAACGCCGTCGGCATTCGGATGACGCTCACTTGCTCGTTATTCTTATGGAAGTGCAGCCGTAGGTAGCGGGCCGGGAACGCAGCCTTAACGGGAAAGCGATGATGACCCCAGCGATCATGCAGGTCAAAGTCTTGGAGGCCGATCACCGGCTGCCAGTGCTCGCCGTCGACCGAAGCGGCGATATCGACCCGCCAAATCCAATTGGCATCGCCGGCGATCCAGTCCATACGGCTGATCATCCGTTGCTCACCGAGATCGACCATGGCATCGGCACCGGTGTACTGTTTCCAGGGCAGGTTGCAAGCGCTCTGGTCATCGCCGTCGCACAACGAAGCGTCATCGATTCGCTTGCCATCCACTTCAACCCAACTGGCCGCACCGCTCGCATGATAAAGACCGTCTATCGGATGCGGCACCATCACCGAGCGCAGATGGGGGTTGCGCTGAAGATGGTAAGTGATGTCGATGCTGCTAGCCTCGGCAAAGCTGTTGTGCACGAGCAATCGCATGGCCGGTACCTCGCCGGGCTCGCCCCATCCGGCAGCGTTGGTCTGCACACGCAACACTCGCTCACCGGGTTCCCGACAGGCAATCAGAGCATCGCAGGCCAACCCACAATGCCCTTCGCGGTTGGTGAGCGCGACGAGGTGGATGCTCTTGAGGCTCGCATCGACGACACCGTTGCGCTCACGTTGTGGATAGGCTTGCTGAAACGCTGCGGTATCGGCCAGATCGCACTCGATCCACTGCCAGCCTGTCTTGGCCGGCCATGTGCGAATCAGGGCTTCGCCTTCGCCATCGGAGACCTGGAACCCAATCGTGGCGATGTTGCCGTCCTCAGCGACATGGACCCAACAACCAAAACCCAGAAGGCCTGGAAAGGGACCATCGGCAAGACGGGCATCGAGCTTGGCACCGCCCTGCTGAGCATCGCCCTCCAGACTCGTGGCACAGTTGCCGACCTTCGACGCGACGGTTGCCCGACCGACACGGGGATTGCCCACTCGCCAAGCGCCGAAACCGGGCAGCGAACCTCCGTCGAGGATAGCCAGCAGCTCCTGCTGGTTGCCAACCGCGAGAGCAGCACAGCGGCTGTCCTTCGGAGCAACCTCGTTGGCCGCGAGGCCACCGCAAAGGCACCATCCCAGTAATGAAGCGGTCAGAAGTTTCCGCACGGCTTGCTCCTTGATTGTTTTTAGAGCCCATCTAGGGTATCCGATTTCTCAGGGGCCGAATTGTACTAGGGGAAAATGGTTGCTCAAGCATGAGGCTCGCGCAGGGATCGGGCTGGGTTTTCGGTTTTGATTTGGGTGAAATTTGAAGGACTCACTTCGGGTTCACCTCGGAGCTTGTTCCATGGCGGGGAAGCTTCGCGTTGAGTGTACGAAATGGCTCTGCGAACGCGTGAGTTTGTGGAGATTAAGTTGCCGAGAGACTTTTTTTTCGCTGCCGTTTCCGAGGCGGGGAACACTGTTCGTCGATAAAGGTACGCTCAACTGCAGTTCTGGCAGGAAAATTGAGGGCAGGAAAATTCATGCCGATCATATTCCTGCCCCTAATCTTCCTGCCAGTAAACCGATGACGCAACAAACGAACCAATCCACGGAAAGCTCGCATTAGTCCATTCCACAGACGACCATGCCGATGCTCAACGTTCGGGCGATAACAATAGACTCTCAAGAATCGAATAGTGCCGCATTTCCGACGTGAGTTTGGTAGAAAGGTGCCTGAAGCGACGTTCACTTTCAGAACCGTACTCGAGTACGTCACGCCCCTTCCCACTGGGCAGAAGTGAATCGCAGAATGCCCTTACTTGCTCCCTGAATCTTGCTCGTTATGAACGCACCCTACAAATTTGCACTGATTATCGTAAGTTGCTTCTGGCTCAACACGGCCTGTGGCCAGGACACCGATTGGCCGGAGTATCTTGGGGGAAAAGAGCGTGATCTCTATTCATCACTCGAACAGATCAATCGCGGAAATGTCTCTCAATTGAAAGTTGCCTGGACCTATGAGACGGGCAATGCAGCCGAGTATCAGGCGAACAACCTGATGGTGGGCGGCGTGCTTTACACGCCGACGGCAACTCGCAAGGTGATCGCGCTCGACGCGGCCACGGGCGCGGAACTCTGGCAATGGGATCCGGCGAACGAACACACGGGCGCTGGTAGCCCGAGGCAGCGAGGGCTGGTTCACTGGGGGAGTGAAACCGGTGGGGAGCAGCGATTGTTCACTGGGGTAAACGGTTTCCTATTCGCGATCGATCCGATGACTGGCAAAACCATTCGAGAGTTTGGGGAGAATGGTTCGATCAATCTTGGCTCGGGGTTGAACACTCCCGGCGTCACGTACAAAGACCTGTTGATCGTTGGCGGCCTGGGCGGCAAGGGGGCCGTTCGAGCGTTCGATGTCAGAACCGGTGAGCGTCGTTGGATTTTTCATTTGATTCCCCGGCCCGGCGAGGTCGGATACGACACTTGGCCGGAAGACACCTACAAAACGGCAACAGGTGCGATGCCCTGGTGCGGCCTGTCGCTGGATGAAGAACGAGGAATCGTTTACGTCGCCACCAAGACCGCTGAGCCAGATTTCTATGGAGCCGACCGACATGGTAAGAACTTGTTCGCCAACTGCATCCTCGCGCTCAATGCCGTCACTGGGGAACGGATCTGGCATTTTCAAATCGTGCATCACGATCTGCTTGATAAAGACTTGCCCTGCCCGCCCGTGTTGCTCACCGTGAACCACGACGGCAAGAAGATCGATGCGGTTGCACAGGGGACCAAACATGGTCTGCTGTTTGTGTTCGACCGCGTCACGGGTGAACCTCTTTGGCCGATCGAGGAGCGACCGGTTCCACAATCCGATTTGTTCGGCGAGCAGGCTTGGCCGACTCAGCCGTTCCCTACCAAGCCACCGCCGCTGATGCGTCAGCGATACACTGACGAAGATGCATCGAACATTTCACCTGAGACACATCAGAAGACATTGGATCGGATTCGTGCCGCAAAGAACTTCGGGCCTTTCCCGGCACCAAGTCTGAACGAGACGGTGATGTTTCCTGGGTTTGATGGCGGGATGGAGTGGGGCGGCGGCGCTGCGGATCCTGACGGGATCTACTACGTCAACGTCAACGAGATGCCGTGGTTGCTTCAAATGATTGAAACACGTCATACGGATGGCTCCAAGCTGATGCCGGGCGAACGCGATTACATGCTCTATTGCGGCGTGTGTCATGGCCTGGATCTCAAAGGCAATCTCGAACTGCAGTTCCCACCGTTGCTCGACATTGATAAACGAAAAACGCGAGCCGAGATCGAACTGCAGACGCGGCAAGGGAAAGGGCGGATGCCCGCTTATGGCGACATGCCGGAGGCCCAGCGTTCCGCCATACTCGATTACGTACTCAGAAAAGACGCACCCCAGAATGCCGATCGCGACGAATCAAAGACCCCAGAGTCAACCACTGTTGATCTTAACAACGAACGGCCGACCTATGCCTTTGGAGGATTCCGTCGCTGGTTGGACGATGAAGGTTACCCAGCGATCAAGCCACCGTGGGGGACTTTGAATGCGGTGGATCTCAACTCGGGCGAAATCAAGTGGAGTGTCGTGTTAGGCGAGTATCCCGAACTGACTGCCCGAGGAATTCCGCCGACTGGAACGGAAAACTACGGCGGCCCGTTGGTGACGGCCGGAGGCCTGATCTTTATTGGTGCCACTGCGGACGAAACGTTTCGCGCATTCAATAAGGAAACCGGCGATCTTTTATGGAAAGCGAGGTTGCCGTTTAGCGGTAACGCCAGTCCGAATACCTACATGGCAGATGGACGCCAGTATGTGGTCATTTCGGCCGGAGGCGGCAAAAGCGGCCGACCGCGAGGCGGAACCATCGTGGCGTTTGCTTTGCCGGAATGAAAACGAACTACGGGCGACAGGCACCAATGCGTAAAACATGACAAGCGAATGGTCTTTGTCGGTCGGACTTGTTCTCGGCTATTTTGGCGTCAGACCATGCCTGCACCGGTGGCCGACACCGGAGCGCCGAACGCATCAGAGCTTTATCTCAAATAACGAAAGCCCGGTGTTTTTGCTGGGCTTTCGTCGTTATTAACCGTATTGAACAGCGCTAGATCAAACTCGCTCACTCACCAAACACGACTGCTTGGGACAAGTGGAATGTGCCTTTACCGGCTAGACCAATACGGATGTACTGAGCGCGAGTGCCGGCGGGGAAATCGACCATCCACTCACCTGCTGGTTTGGTTGCTGACCAGAGCTGTTTGTAGTCCTGGTCATTGTCGCTGATCCATACCGTCAGTCCCGTAGCACGCTCATGGAATTGCCGCTCATGACGGTTTCGTAACCATAGATGCTTGAGTGACTTGCTCTCGGACAGTCGAATCGTCACGTACGGGTTGTCTGTATCGTGGTCCGAGTGAAACGCGAAATCGAACTGCGTGTTGGCAATCGGGGCAAGCAACAAGTTCGTTTGCTCATTCCAATTCTGGGCCGGGAAGTTCGGCCCCAGTGCCAGCCATGCGTCTTGCGAAATCTCCTTCGCACCAGCATGAGTGCGCAGTTCAGGCGGATTGCGATACTCCGTTCGCACCCATTCTTGACCGCGACCGCTGCCCTTCTGGCTGACTCGCCGAGCATCCTTTTGCTGTTTCAAATACTCGATTAAGTCCAAGAATTCGATCGGGGCAATCGTTTTGATCAAGCCTTCGGGCATCGAACTCGCTTTCATTTCCTTGCGAAGCTCAATCTCGTCTTTGAGTACGGTTTCTTCTTTGCCATTGGCAATTCCGAGCGTGATCGATTCGTCATCTTCTTTCAGAATAAACCCATTGTGGGCGACGCCGTCGAAGTCCAAAAGCATCACCGTCTCATAACCTTTCGAGATCTCCTCATTGGGCAGCAAAATCGAACGGATCAACTTTTCCGCATTCAAACGCGAGCCGACATCGGTGAGATCGGGGCCGAATTTTTTGCCGAGTTCACCGACCATGTGACAGGCCGAACAGACTTGCTTGAACACACCTTCACCACGATTCGCATTGCCGCCATGCATTGCCGCGAGATCACGAATCGCAGCATCACGCTTATTCGGCTTCGCATCTGGATCTTCAGCGACATGCAGTGGAATGACAGCCTCACCGCCGGGGCCGGTCATGGCGAGAAACCGTTTGAGTTCCGCACGAGTTTCTTCGGAAGCCGATGCCAAGAACGTTTCGTCTATCTCGCGGCCTTTCCAAACAGGTTCAAACGCGTGCAGTGTGTGTTCGAGTGTGTACTGGATCCAATAATCCATCGGATGCTTCGTCACGCCGATCACAGCCACCAAGGCGGCTTCGGTGGGAACGAAACTGAGCGCCCGCACCGCTTCCAAACGCACCCGTGGATGCGGGTCGTTGATGGCACTGGTTAATAACGCGACAGCGTCTTTGAAACGATCCAGTTCGTTGGCGACGGCGTGTACCGCAGCGGCGCGTGCATTGAAGTTTTCGCTCTGCATCAATCGCTCAATCAACTTCGGATCGAGATCGCGGAAGCTCTCTTGAATCCACATCGCTTCACACAATCGCCGTGGATCGTTGCTCGTGCCCAGCCACTGAGCGATCGCCGCATACACTTCGGTTTTGGGGCGTTCTCGCAGCACACGCCGCACACGGTATCGCGTCCGCAACTCTGGCACGAGTAAATGGTCGAGCAAATCGGCAGGCGATTTAGTTTCCAGGTTGACTGTTTCCAGCACTGGTTTTTTGGTGTGGATCATCCGGTAAACGCGACCGTGGGTATGGTCACGATTGGGATCTCGCTGCGAATACTGCATGTGTCCGATCAACGCGTTGCACCAATCGCCAAACCAGATGGCACCATCGGGACCGATTTTAGGATCGACAGGGCGAAAAATCATGTCGGTCGATGACAACAGATCTTCGATGCGTTCGCCCGTCATGCCCGCCGTGCCGTCTTCGTCTCGCAGATTGAATCGCGGCATCCCGTGCATGTTGATCACACAGGCATAGATGAACTGTCCTTGCATGGCATCCGGCAAATGTCGTGACAGCAAAAACTCACTGCCGACGGCAGGCCGCATGCCTTGATTGTCGAAAACCGGCTCAAGCGTTTTTCGAGTGGCCACTTCTTTGCCCGACAATGGTGAAGTCCAGTGTTGTTTCGCATTGGTACCGTCGCCGATGATCCCGTTCCCCCACTGATCAAACACGAGGCACCAGGGATTGCCGTAACCTGGCGTGACGAAATGTCGAAACTGCATCGTGATCGGATCAAACACGTACGCACCGCCGCGATCCTTATTTCGAAACGCACCCCATGGTGTTTCGAGTGTCGTTGACAATGAGATGCCTTCGAGCATGTACAGCAACCCGCCATGAGAAAACTCCCAGGCACCCATCGTGTGGTGCGTATCATCGGTCGCGATTCCATCGATTAGTTGCACGACCTCATCAGCCTTGTTATCGCCATCAGTATCTTTGAGAAACAGAATCCGCGGTTCGTCCACGACGAGCACGCCGCCGTTGTAAAACTCAAAACCGGTGGGGCAAATTAGTTTGTCATAAAACACCGTCGACTTGTCTGCACGCCCATCGTTGTCCGTGTCTTCCAGAATTAACAAGCGATCGTCTGGCCGTTTGGCACCGGGTTGCCATTGGGGATAGTTCGGCATGCACGAAACCCACAACCGACCTTTGCCGTCGAAGGCAATTTGACTGGGGTTCGCCAGTTCGGGAAACTCGCGTTCGGATGCAAACAGTTCGACGCGAAAGTCCTCAGGTACTTTCATCATCGCGATAGATTCTTCGGGCGTCGGATAGACCAGTTCCTCTGGCTCACGCATGTTTCTGAAATTTTCATCACGGGTTCCGAACATCGTTTCTGGAACGACAACACTGCCCGTGCCCGAGTCATCGGGTTCGTCCGCGACGGGCCGTCCGGCGGCCAGATGCCAAAGGTATTGATCGCGAACGGCGACTATGTTGCGAATCTTGCGGTACTCCGTTGGAAACGTTTCGGTGTCCCACGTACGTCGTCCAACGTACACATACCAGCCGTTGAGAATGCGATAGTCTTGCTGATGGAACCACGACTTATCGTTGACCCATTTACGAACTCGCTCGTACTGTTCGCGCGAAGTCGCAGGCGATATTGCGTCACCGAACAACGCTTGGTCGAGCAGCCTGCCCATCAATTGATCGCCTGCTTCATTGAGATGCACACCGTTGATCGTGAACTGGAGTCCCTCGGTCTGGCCGAAGGCGGTCGCGGTGGCAGTAAACAAATCGACAAAGCGATGTCCGTCAGCGTTCGCAAGCGTCTCAATCGCGTCACGATACACCGAGAGACTCGCATTGCGTTCAGTTGCATCGGGATGCAGCGGATTGCCCGATGATTCAAACGCCGCGGGGCTGACCAGAATGAACCGTGCTGGCTCACCATCTTTCGTGTAAGACGCTGCTAACTCGGCGATCCACTTACGATAGTTGGCGATGAACTGCGCCACGGATTTTTCATCGCTGCCTGCGAACGATTCGTTGAATCCATAGAAACACAAAAACAGGTTGGGAGCAAATTCTTTGAGCGGATCGTCAATTGTGGTGTAATTACTCGGGCGTTGCCGATTGGCAACTTCATCTGCGGGCCAGCCAAAATTGCGGAAGCGAATGTTGTCGTTAGCGTGCCGCAGATGCAGGCGTGTCTCGAAATGACCAAACAGGTTCATTCGTTCGGCGAGCGAGTTTCCAACGGCAGCCATCCGCTGGTTCTTTTGGATCGGATAGGCGTCGAGAGATTCTGCGGCAGAGGCCGTTACGACAAACGCCAGCAAACAAAACAAGCCGGCAGTCAGCCGAGCGGGATGGTAAAGCATGGTTTCAGGCAAAGGAGGGGGTGGGGGATTCATGTCAGTTAAACGCGACCATTCCGTCAGGGTTCGATTTGGCAAAAAAACCAGTACACGTCGAGACGAAATCGGTGGAAGTATTCTAATCAAGAAAGGAGCATCGTTGTTCGACAAGCAAGACGATTTTGGCTACACTCGGTGTTCTTTCAATGGGTGTCGATCATGATTAGCACTATTGATTTACGAGACCGCTGTCTTTCACAACCTCATGACCCATGCTTCGTTTTTTTGCAATTTCTTTCGTCCTCCTGTCGGTGCTTCACGGCACAAGTTTGTCCTTTGCCGAGACACTGGCGACCGAGAATCTGAGTTTCGATCGTGACATTCGCCCTATTCTTTCTGAGAACTGTTTTGCCTGTCACGGTTTTGATGCCAGTGCTCGCGAGGCTGATTTGCGACTCGATACAAGTGTAGGTGCGATTGACGAGGGCGGAGCGATCATTGTCGGTGATCCAGACGCCAGTCTGCTCGTCGAAAGAATCCTGTCGGAGGATGACGATGAACTCATGCCACCTCCGCATTCCGGTCGCACGCTGACGAGTGTGCAAAAGGAAAAACTCACTCGCTGGATCGCCGAAGGTGCCCACTACGAAACTCATTGGGCATTCGTGCCACCCGTCAAAACCACACCGACTGACGTCGATAACACGACAAGCCCGATCGATGGTTTCATTCATGCACGGTTGCGTGAAAAGGACCTGACGCCTTCACTGGTCGCCGCACCTGCGACCTTACTTCGACGCGTCAGTCTCGACCTGACTGGTTTGCCACCGTCGTTAACAGAGATCGAAGTGTTTGAACAAGCAGCGGAAAAAGACCTCGACGCAGCCTACGAAGCACTCGTCGAACGATTGCTTGCCAGTCCGCATTATGGTGAGCGGTGGGGCAGGTGGTGGCTAGACCAAGCCCGATATGCCGACAGCAATGGATACTCCGTCGACTCACCACGCGAGATTTGGTTGTACCGCGATTGGGTCGTTAATGCACTGAACGCAGACATGCCCTTTGATCAATTCACGATCGAGCAACTGGCAGGTGACCTGTTGCCCAACGCAGCAGACTCACAAAAAATCGCGACGGGCTTTCATCGCAACACTCAAATCAATCAAGAGGGCGGGATTGATCCTGAACAGTTTCGCATTGACAGCGTTTTTGATCGCGTCGCGACCACTGGCACGGTGTGGCTTGGACTGACCGTGGGTTGCGCTCAGTGTCATGACCACAAGTTTGATCCACTGACGCAAAAAGATTTTTATCGGATGTTCGCGTTCTTGAACAATCAAGACGAACCGAACCTCAAAGTTTATCCTGACGATGTTGATCCCCAAACGCTTTCGACAGAGAAGAAGCAACTCGAAAAATCACTGGAAGAGATTTGCGATCAACAACTCGAAGCGATCACAGCTTGGGAAAACTCACTCGGTGACGAGCCCAAGAAATCGCTGTCCAAAGACGTACTTAAAGCTCTAGGTGTCAAACCAGCCAAACGGAAACTGGCTGAGAAACTCACGCTGACATTAGCGAGTGGCGTGTTGGCAGAGGATTCGCAAGTGAAAATCATGCAAACGCGAATTTCCGAAATCGACCGAGAACTGGCGCGTGCCAACTCCACCATGGTGATGTCCGAACGCAGCCAACCACGGCAAACGTTTGTGTACATCAAAGGTGACTTCACGCGTCCCGATGAACAAGTCAGCCCCGGGACCCCCTCCGTGCTGCCTCCACTTCGCGCTACAAGCGAACAACCCAATCGACTCGACCTGGCACGTTGGATCGTTGCGGATGAAAACCCTCTGACGAGTCGTGTGATCGCCAACCGCGTCTGGCAGCAGTACTTTGGTCGCGGCCTGGTTGAAACCGATAGTGATTTTGGTTTGCAAGGCACTTCGCCAACCCATCCACAACTGCTCGATTGGTTGGCCGTTTCGCTTCGTGAAGCCAACTGGAGTCTGAAGTCACTGCATCGGCAAATCGTCATGTCAAATACGTATCGGCAAAGCTCTGTCGTTCGCGCGGACCTCGCGGAAGCCGATCCGCTGAACATTCTGCTCGGTCGACAAAACCGGTTGCGTTTGGATGCGGAGATTGTGCGAGATGTCGCGCTCGTGGCCAGCGGATTGTTTTCACCCAAGCTCGGTGGCCCACCCGTCTATCCACCGATCCCCGATGGCGTGATGAGTTTAGGACAAGTCCGCCGGGGATGGAATGTGAGCAAAGGCGACGATCGCTATCGCCGTGGTTTGTACACGTTTGTGTATCGGGTCACACCGCCACCAGCGCTCAACGTTTTCGATGCGCCCGATGGCTTGAGCAGTTGCACGAGTCGCATCCGCAGCAACACGCCGTTGCAAGCATTGACACTGCTGAACGACTCCGCGTTTTATGAAATGGCTCAAGCACTCGAAAAACGGATTGCCACCGAAGGACTCGAAGCGGCGTTCCAGCTTTGCACATCTCGCCAACCGACGCCCGAGGAGATCGCCTTGCTCGAACAACTCGACACACTCGGCGCGGCACGGGCACTTCTGAATCTCGACGAAACCATCAACCGCGAGTAATTTGCCATGAATCCAACCGAGCACAACCTACGCGCATCCACTCGCCGTCATTTCTTTTCCCAGTGCGGGATGGGGATTGGTTCGATCGCATTGGCGTCCCTATTGGCTGACAAGACGCTCGGCGAAGATCCGATGAACGCCATCGAGAATCCGCTGCGTCCGCGTGTCGCCCATTTTCCACCGAAGGTCAAGAACGTCATTTTCCTATTCATGGCGGGCGGCCCGTCGCAACTGGAAACGTTCGACTACAAACCGAAATTGAACGAACTCAGTGGCCAGCCGATTCCAGAGAGTTTTACCAAGGGCAAACGGTTTGCGTTCATGGGCAGTAGCCACCGCACCGATCTGCTTGGGTTCCGGCCGAAATTCGCTCAGCACGGCAAGAACGGCATCTGGGTCAGTGATTACCTGCCACATACCGCGGGCATCGTTGACGAATTGAGCATCGTGAAAACGTGTAGTACCGATCTGTTCAATCACGCTCCGGCAAAACTGTTCATGAATACCGGGACGGGCCAATTCGGACGCCCCAGCCTGGGTGCATGGGCGACGTATGGACTGGGTAGTGAGTGTGACAACTTGCCAGGTTTTGTGGTGCTACAAAGTGGACCGCGGGGGCCTCGCGGAGGTGCGATGCACTGGAGCAGTGGCGTGTTGCCGACGACCTACCAAGGCGTGCCTCTGCGAAATCAAGGCGACCCGATCTTGAATTTGTCGACGCCTGATTCCATTCCGCAAACCAAACAACGGCAACTGGTCGATACTCTCCGCGAACTCAATTTAAAACGGCTCGTCGCCACCGGCGATCAAGAAATCGGCACCCGCATCAATGCCTATGAAATGGCGTACAAAATGCAATCCAGTGCACCGGAGTTGATGAACACCGCCGACGAGACGAGCGACACGTTTGACATGTATGGCATCAAAGACCCGAATGAATCCAGCTACGCGAGAAACTGCCTGCTCGCGCGCCGACTCGTTGAGCGCGGCGTGCGATTCGTGCAACTCTATCACACCAATTGGGATCACCACGGTGGTGCAACGGAAAACCTCGAAACGCACTTGCCGAAAATCTGCGAAGAGATTGACAAATCCACCGCAGGCTTAATCGCTGACTTGAAACAACGCGGACTGCTTGACGAAACACTCGTGATCTGGGGCGGCGAGTTTGGCCGGACGCCGATGGGGGAAGTTCGCGAATCAACGGGACGCAATCATCATATTGACGCGTTCACGATGTGGTTTGCCGGAGGCGGTATCAAACGAGGTTATGTCTACGGCGAAACGGACGAGTTCGGTTTCGCTCCGATCGATAAACCTTGCCACGTCCGTGATATCCACGCCACTATCCTGCATCAACTCGGTTTGGATCACGAGCGATTGAGCGTTCGCTTCCAAGGTCTCGATGTGCGCTTAACGGGAGTGGAAGAAGCCCACGTGTTGAAGGACTTGTTGGTCTGAGCTGCCGTTTTTTATGCGGCAGTTGGCTCTGGATTGTCTTAGCGGGATTCATCGCTGATGGATGTCGCGACGATGTCGAGGATTTGTCCCGCGAGTCGATTGACGTTGCCTTGGCCGTTGGGGTGAACGCGGTTGCTGAGGAAGATAAAGAACAGGTCCAAGTCAGGATCGATCCAAAGCACGGTGCCGGTGAATCCACCATGACCAAACGCACGCGTTGAAAGTTCGTTCCCGCGATTGCTGGAATAAGGAGATTGAATATCCCATCCCAATCCGCGCCGTCCGCTTGAGACAGAGTAACTCGATGTCATTGTTTGGACTGTTTCTGGTGCAAGCACTCGAGTATGCGTGCCATTGAACTCGAATGATCCTCGTCCCAACATCATTTGTGCATACACCGCCATGTCTTCGACAGTGGAAAACAATCCAGCGTGTCCGGCGACGCCGCCCAGTGCAAACGCGCGCGGGTCGTGGACTTGGCCTCGCATCCATTGCCCGTCACGTTTTTCAGTCGGAGCAGCACGTTGTCTGAGTTCCGCGTTTGGATTGTAGCCAGTTTCTTGCATGCCCAGCGGAGCGAAAATCTCATCGTGCGAAAACTCCGCGACACTTTTCCCACTCAATTTTTCTACCAAGTATGCCAACGCGATGAAGTTCACGTCGGAGTATTTAAATGTTTTTCCGACGGGGGCAATTAGTTTCAAATTGCAAATTCGTTCCCAAGCCTTCTCAGGCCCGTCGAGATAATCCGACAACGCGTTATCGGGAATCAATCCGCTTTGGTGCAACAACAGATCTTGAATCATGATGCTGTCCTTACCATGCGGTGAAAACTCGGGAAAGTACTCGGCGAGTTTGTCAGTGAGTCGCAAATGATTCGTCTCGACGAGTTTCATGATGCATGTCGCGGTAACAACGGGTTTCGTGATGGAGGCCATATCAAAGACAGTATCGGTCGTCATCGGTACATGATCGTCGACGACCTGTCTCTCTCCGAACGCACGTAAATAAACAACCTTTCCATGACGGCCCACACAAATCACCGCACCAGGAAATTGACCAGTCGAGATTCCCTGCGCGATCAATGGCTCGACATCCACCAAACGCTGCGAACGCATCGATACAGACTCTGGAGTCGCCCTTGGCAAACGCGTCATTGCGACCGTAGTGGCTGGTGGTATCTCAGCCTGCGCACGTTGTATCAGCGGTACGCTGAGGATGGCCGAAAGTATCAAAACAATTATCAGGTTTGCCTGTCGTTGCCGCAGTGTGATGGGTTGTCTAGTCATTTGTAGTGATCTCATTGCTCACGCGTCGGTTTAAGACATCCAATTGCACAGAACGGTCAACGTCCAGAATATACTACGTTGTCTCGTTTCGTCTGTGATTTGTACTCTCGAAGAATTTGTTCCGATGAAAATCATTGCCCTGCCGATACTACTCGGCATTTCTATCCTCATGTTCACGGCTGCCAAGGCTGGTGGCGCTGATCAGCCGAACATCATTGTCTACATGGTTGATGATCTCGGCTGGAACCATCTCAGTGTCAGCCAAGTGACGATGGGGACACACAGTAAAAATTATCGCACGCCCCATTTGGAGAGGCTGGCCAACGAAGGCCTCAGTTTTACCCACGCGTATGCGCAGCCCAACTGTGCCCCAACGCGAGCTGCGATGCTCTCAGGCCAGTACCCGGCCCGCATCCACAATGACGTCTACGTCGTGCAGAGTCTCAGTCGATTCAACAAAAATCCCAAAAAAGGTTTCACTGCCGAGACGGCATCATTCATCCCTCCAAAACAAAGCGACGATGTTGCCCCTGAAGCGGTTACGATCGCCGAGGCAATGAAACGCAACGGCTACGCCACCGCCCACATCGGCAAATATCATGTCGGTGGTCACAGCGGCCCCGCGACGATGCCCGAGAACGTCGGGTTCGACATCAACATAGGTGGGTTCAGCCAAGGGCATCAACCAACGTGCTTTTCATCTAACAAGAACGGCAAATGGGTCTTTGCGAACGTCGGCTTGGGTCATTTCGATCGATGGGCCGCCCCTTACGACGAAGCCTATGTCAGCGAGCATCGCTTGCCGACCGACCTGATTGGTTCTCCAAAACACATCAGCGATGCCGTCGGTGATGCTTTGGAAGATACATTGCTGAAACTCTCATCGGGTAGTAGGCCATTCTATCTGCAGTTTCATACCTACGCCGTTCACGGCCCCGTGAAAGCGCGTCCTGATTTGCTAGCCTCTGCCAAGAAATACGCTGCCGAGAAAGCGGAATACTCAGGCTTCATCGCCAGCGTCGACGATAATCTGCGGCGGATGCGGGAAGCGTTGGAGGACCCCAATGGTGATGGTGATTCGAGTGATAGTATCTCAGGCAACACGCTAATCCTGTTCACATCCGACAACGGTGGCACGCATGCCGACAATGCTCCGTTAAAAGGCCATAAGGGCATGCTGACCGAGGGTGGTATCCGCGTGCCATTGATCGCTCATTGGCCTGGCGTGATCCGTGCCGGAACAGTCACCAATCGCAAGACACATTGCCTCGATTTCTATCCGACTTGCCTTGAAATAGCGGGCGGGAAGTGGTCTCCCGATCCGCAGCAACACCCGCTCGATGGGGAATCATTCGCGAGCGTGCTGGTCAATCCAAAAGTGAACGGCCAGGGCAAACGCAAGCCCATCTTTTACTTCTTTCCCGGTTACATGGACACTCGCGCGGAACCCAGTGCGGCGGTGATCGACGATCTGGACGGTAAGCGTTTCAAACTCTACTACGTTTACGAAGCGGATGCTTGGGAGTTGTACTGTTTGACCGATGATCAAGCCGAAGCCAACAATCTAATCAAGAAAGAGCCTATGATCGCCGCGACGCTGTCTAAGAAAATTCACGACTGGTTGACACAACAACACCCGACATGGAAACCCAAGTATCCAACGTCGAAACAGACGGGTGAGCCGTGTGGACCACCGCCTGTACTCAAGTAAACACATTGCACGAGGTTATTTAGCTCACGAGGTTAATTAGCTATTGCCCGCCCATCAATTGTGCAGCACAACTTTCGTACACTCCCCTTTGTAGTCGTTGAAGATTCGATAAGCGTCGGGGGCTTCACTGAGCGGTAAACGATGACTGATGATATAAGTTGGATCAAAACCGCTTCCGTTTGACTTCGTCTCGGAATGCTCTTTTCCGCCAACACTTGTTTCGCTTGCAGGGTTGCCGGATGTCGATCCAGAATGTCCGCTGCCCGTGATCCGATCGAGCAGCGGTTGCATTGTTAATCAGCACGTCGATCTGACCGAACGCGCGGTTGCAGGCTGCCACCATCTCGCGAACGCTCTGTGGGTTCGTCACATCGCATGGCAGTGTCAATGGTTGAGAACCAAAACGTGCGATATCAGCACTCGCGAACTCTAGTTCCTCAGAGTTTCTTGCGCACACGGCGACTCTCGCCCCACGCTCTGTCATTTTCCGCGCCAGTATCAAACCTAAGCCCCGCGATCCACCTGTGGTTAAGACGCTCCGCCCTCGGAGATCGAAACGACGCCAGCTTCGCCGGACTGCTCGGCTAGCAAGCAGTCCGGCGGCACCGATCGTTCCGCAAAGCAAAATTCGATTGGATATATGGTGATTCATTAAATCGCAGATTGAATGATTTGAAGCCAGCGATAGCGTGCTCGTATTTCATGCATCGCTCGTGGAAAACTCTTTATTTGAAAACTTGAGTGATTGCGAACTGCGATTGCAAACTCTGTGCCAGCCATCAGATCCTCATCGCATGAGCAATCTCAATCAAGGTACAGAATTTGCAAACGCGTTCCGCCCTCCACTTCAACTAACCATCTTCAGGAGCATTCACAATGACGAAACATTCACTCTCCGGTAAACGGATCGCTTTTCTTGCAACCGATGGCTTCGAGCAAGTCGAGTTGACTAAGCCATGGGAAGCAATCAAAGCGGCAGGCGCCAAGGTTTTCTTGGTCTCGCCCAAGGACGGAAACATTCAAGGCATGAACCACGACGAGAAGGCGGATACCTTTAAGGTGGATAAAAATGTTGCCAACGTTTCAGCAGAAGACTTCGATGGTCTGGTGTTGCCTGGTGGTGTTGCCAATCCAGACGCCCTGCGAATGTGCGAAGATTCCGTATGTTTCGTGCGTGACTTTTTCAAGCAACACAAACCGGTCGCAGCGATTTGTCACGGACCCTGGACGTTGATTGAAGCTGACGTGGTTCGTGGTCGCAGAGTGACGTCGTGGCCAAGCCTGAAAACGGACTTAAAGAACGCCGGGGCCGAGTGGGTCGACGAGGAATGCGTCTGCGACGAAGGGCTGGTGACGAGCCGAAACCCTGATGATTTGCCAGCGTTCTGCGAAAAGGCGATTGAGGAATTCGCCGAAGGCAAACACGCCGAACAAACGGCCGGTTAAGTAGCACTTTCGAATTTTTAAAGAATCAGGTCGTCGAATCGTGAGTCCGAAATTCTTTCAACGCCGGAGACGCATTCGGACCAGTAGATTGTTCAACGCTGGTCGGGCCGATGGCATCTCAGGCAACGTAGACTGCTCGTGGGCAGATTCAAGTTCCTTGGTGAGACGTTCGTACTCGGATTCATGGAACTTCATATCGGCGCTGAGCGTCCCTTTCTCGGGACCGGTTTGCTTTTGGGCGATGAGGTCGTCGAGGTATTTGAGCCTGGCGATTTCGTTCAGTGTCACGAGGTTGGCTTCGACAACGCCGGTTCGCATCAGGTGGATGCCCGTCAGCAAGACGCGGTAGACATACAACAGTGGTTTGACTCGAGGTGGCGACTCCTTGCTGAACAGTTTCCACTGCGTCGCCGCGAAGCCGAGATAGTGGTGGGCGTGATGCCGAGTGATGCAGTTAGCTGCGATTGCCTTGAGTTCGTCAAACTCGGGCGTCGCGAACACGACGAGCGGCGAAAAGATTTGCTCAAGTACGTACCCGTTGCGGCGCAGCATCAGGTTGAAGAACTTTGAAGCGTCGTGTGTGACCAAGTCGATTTCTAGTCCGTCGTAGATGCCTTCCTTCTCG
Organism: Rhodopirellula sp.; assembly: GCA_041740155.1. Lineage (GTDB taxonomy): Bacteria > Planctomycetota > Planctomycetia > Pirellulales > Pirellulaceae > Rhodopirellula. Next base: position 33,193 of record JBGSMN010000112.1, on the reverse strand, counting down.
ACGGTTTGGTCGCCGCCATCAAGCCCGACGACTGTTTCGATTGGTAACAGGTGAACACCGCGAAGATCGAAGTCGGAATCGGGAGATGGGAAGCCGTAAAGATGCGCACCGCTGATCGTGGCGAACAGCAGTGGGTGAGGATGCGCCTTCACGTGCTGCATCATCTTGTCATAATCGATGGTATGAGCATTGGTCATGGAAGTTCACTTTGAATGGCCTGCTTACGGGCGTTGATTAAAAAAGCGTTAACTCGCTCGTAGTCTGGTCGATCGGGCAAGGCCGTGGTTTGGAAGGTGGACTCAAATTTGCGCTGCAAGTTTTTTCGCCACGAATCGGCGTCCACGAACGACATCTCGCCACGTTTGATCGAGAGCAATTGATCGCGGTGCTCGCCGACATCAATGGTCATGGTTCCGCTTTCAAGGACATGTGTTCCCGACAGCAGCAGCCGGACGAGGTGCATGACATGTTTCCATTTCACGCGGCCTTGGTTGCGAATGTCGGTTTGCATTTTCTTGAATTGCGAAGCAACGTAACCAGAGAACGTTTGGAAAACGAGCTTGGATAGAAACGCATCGCGCATGGCTAACAGCTCTTCACCGAGCGGCGTGATGTCTTCAACAATAGGCGAATAGAGGCATTCGAGCACATTCGGGTTCGCTTTGAGCGCGAGCACGAGGAACTTTTGCAACTCCCAATACACCTCTTGGGTTTCGTCATTCTCCAGTTGCTCAGGCACTCCGGAGAGTGACCAGTGCAGTTCGGCTGGCGGCAAGTAAATACCTCGCCGATCGGTATCGGATGCTTCGTCATCGAGACCGTACGCTCGCGAACCGATTACGCAGCGATAGATCACGCGTTCGTACAGGCCAGCACTCATGAGTGGTGAATCAGAGTCCCAAATTTGACTCGTCTTGAACTCGGCCAATTGAACAAGTTGTTCATGATGAATGGGGGCCTCGAAGCCATCGCTAAACTTGACTCGGTAAGCGTGCGTTCGGTCGACCGGCGAACGCACGATCACACCGACAGCCCCGGCTGGATGCGCAATCCGATCATTCGCCGCCATCACTTCCTTTTGGGCGACGACCTGAGTGCCAACGGAATAGATCAGGGCAGGCTGGTCTCGCTGATTCATGCTTTGCGTACCTGTGATAGAGTGGAAACTTCCTATCGTAAAGCAAAGACTCGTGCCAAACACCGTGGGTTCAGCCAGAGGCAGCAACTCTATATCCGTTATTAGTGACTTGGCTGTTGTTATCATCCCGTATCCGAGAGTGATTTGCGTTTACGCCAGATCGACTCGGTGACCTGAACGCCACGTTGGGAGTTTGCTTGAATCGAGAACAACGCCGTTACAAATCCCGGCTGCGATCCATCGTCGTATGCTTGCTGTCCCCATTGACAGACTTTCGCTCAACGAACTGCTTAATGCGTCTTTCCACTTGCGGGACGACAAGTAGCACGAGTACCGCTAAACCGGTGATACCGATGGCAAAGACAAGTTGGCCGACTGCCACCGCAATCCCGATGCACGCCGTCAACAAAACGGAGGAGGCCGTTGTCAGCCCTTCGATTCGGTTATCACGGTGATGAATGATCGTCCCTGCGCCGACAAAGCTGATCCCAACAATGATCGCTTGAATGATCCGCAGCGGGTCGGCTTGAATGTTGCTCGGAACGTCACGATGAAAATCTCTCAACACGGCATCGCCGAGCAGCATCAGCAGCGGCACAGACAAACATTTGCGTTCTTAGTCCAGCCGGCTTGTCAGCAAACTCACGTTCCAAGCCAACAACTCCGCCCAGTACCATCGCGATCGCAACAACGTCAATGTGATGCAGTTGGTCTTCCATTTAAGTCTCCAGTGGAAGAAGCCGACCACCGTGACGAGCGAAGGTGTGTCGGCTCATTGCTGAGAATCCTGCGAGTTGTTCATCAAATATGTGATGATCAATTGTGATCGTTTGGCTATCGATGTCGATGACATTAAACGAATTTTTCTCTCGCTCTCGTCCCCGTCCTCGCCGCGATGTCGTAGTGCCACATTGGACGATCACGATTCCATATTTGCGTCCAGCGGCAGGGTAAAAATCAAGCGTGTTGCCAATGAAGGCTCGGTGCAAATGTCCGCCGAGAATGAGCTCTACACCGAGTCGGACAAAAAGCTCAATGGCTCGTTTCGCTTTGGGCATGGTTTGATCGTGCAGGTAATCCGGCGCGGGAGCAAAATGATGGTGAGCCACAACGATCCGAGCAAAGTTTTCAGGCGCAGCTTGCAAAGCGTCCATGCAGAATCGCAATTTACTAGGGTGCAACCGTCCATTGCTGATGGCCGAACGCGGGGCAGTCGAGTCAAGACCGACAATGATGGCGTCTTCTGTTCGTACCACCGTGTTGAGGTTCTCGCAAACGTACTGGCGATACCAATGATGGGGGTCCGTCATTCGTTCGCAAATGCGGTACAAGGGAACGTCGTGGTTGCCAGGCACGATGACGCGCGGTACGTCGGGCAACTGAGCAATGAATTCGGCAGCCTGCTCAAATTGCTCGGGCTTGGCACGTTGGGTTAAGTCGCCACTGACGACGATCAAATCTGGCTTCAACTGTGGCGCAGTATCCAACAACGACTTGCCGACGTGCGGCAGGTACGGTGAACCAAAATGCAAATCTGAAACGTGTAGAATTCTCATGCTGCCGCCCATCCATTGCGAAATTGCCGCAATCCATATGCCGAAAGGTCTCGCCGCTGGCATGTCATTTGCTTTTTCGACTCACTGGGTCATCTCTACTAAACTTAAGTGGCGTTAATGTCTGACTTGCGTGCGGATTTCAAAAGTGGAGTCCGACGCCACTGAATGAATACAAACGCTTGAAGCAAGTTCGATGGCTAGGAAACGAGACCATTTATTAAAGTATCGCCGTTTTGGCAAATTGCTATTCGTTGCGATTTTGCTCATCTTCTTAGCATGCTGGTTATACGGAGACACCGTGACTTGGGCAGCGATTGTTGAGCAAGAGTCCCGATTGCGCGCCACCGTCGATTCTCATTGGCTGATTTCCATTGGAGTTGGCTCGGTCATCTATTTTATTGCGTCACTGATTCCCGGCACAACAGGCAAGGCTTTACTCTTTGGTTGGCTGTTCGGCTTCTGGACCGCCTTACCAATCGTATGTAGTATGCTGACGCTCGCGGCCGTGGTGATTTTCTTGAGTGTGCGTTTTCTATTTCGCGATGGGGTGCAGCGCCAGCTACCTCGGTTGATTGGACGACTGAACCGGTCGATGCGTCAGAGTGGTCAAGCGACATCCCTTTTGACGCTACGATTGCTGCACGCTCCGTATTCTTTATTGAACTACGCCGCTGGTGCAACTGACCTACCGGCACGGACGTTTGCCTGGACCACATTTGTAGGAATGTTCCCCAGCAACGTGGTCTTTGTTTTGGCAGGTTCACAATTGCCATCGCTTGAGCGAATCAAGGACATCAGTGTTTCGAGCTTATTGAACTTGCCCCTGCTGCTGTCGCTCTCGTTGCTGGTGATCATGCCGATGGTAATCAATGCCGTTCGTCATCGACTGATGTAAGCACCAAGCCATAGTTTTCCGTTTTCTCGATAACCGTGGCTAGCGGGGTGTTTATTTAGATGAATTCCACTTCTCTTTTGTTCAACAGTTAGCCAGAGGCGTACTCCTACTTCGGAAGTACGCCTGCGGCTAACTGTTAAACGACTTAATCAACAGCCCGCTAGCGCCAAAACGGCTCATTCTTTTAAGGACTTACCAGCCATCTTGACCAATGAGCGGGACAAATCGCAGGTCACCGAGTTGTTCCTCATCAATCGTGCCATCGGATGTTTTGCGAACACGGATCAGAAATTGTTCGTTACGTCGCTCGTCTACTGGCATGACGATTCGACCACCTATGCTCAGTTGATCGACAAGTGCCTTTGGTAATTCTGGTCCGCCGGCAGCTACCACAATTGCGTCGTATGACGCATGCTCAGGCCAACACGGCCGCTGCGTGTCCAGACCCCGTACCGATTTCAAGAACGCGATCCGAGCTGGAAAGCTCCAGTGCGGCTGTCACCACGGCCACGATTAGCGGTTGAGAAATGGTTTGTCCATGTCCGATCGGCAACTGTCGAGCATTTGCTGGCGCTGTTGAGTGAGCATGCTCGCGGTCATGGTGGTGTTTCCATGTATATTGCGGTCTAAGTTGCTGTGTTGCTCGGACTGGCCGCCCCCGGTTCGATGGGACCGGGCGGGTTTCGCATTGGCTCCGTTGGTGTTGGATCACCAGGCGCTGAACGATTGGGTGGATCACCCGGTATCGGAGTGCCAGCAGGCGGATCCTGTGGCGGCAACTCAGGTGCCGGGGATGGATCGTCTTCGTCAGGATTGTTTAGCATATGCTTGCAGTCGATAGTGATCATATCTCGTTATCGCTCTCAATATCGGAACGGTCCTGAATCTGCCCGGACAATTCACGCACTTGCTCCTGCAACTCGTGAATCTGTCGTCGCATTTCATGGAGCGTTCCGTCCAGTGTTGGATCGGGAGCGAACCGAGGTGGGCCGATGGGGATTCCAAACAGCGGCGGGCGGAACGCAGGGCGAAGGAATCCAGACGGGCCGTTGTCCGCTTGTCCCAACGTGGCGTTGACAATCTGCTCGACACCGCCGCGTCGAATCATCAAATGCACTTTTGTTCCCACATCAAGCTTAGCAATCTGATCAACAAACGATTCGAGCTCGGCAACAAGTTGATCGTTCAATCGGACGATCATATCACCCGGTTGCAATCCCGCACTTTCAGCCGGTCCGCCGGGAATAATTTGGTTCACGATGATCGCGCCCGCTGCGTCCGTCCTCAACATGGCTCCCAGCCAAGCCTTTTGATCGATCGGTAGAGTCCTCGGGTCTGATTCCAACATGACCTCTTTGGTCATGTCTTGACCGCGCCGCCAAAAGATAACGGTCACTGAGTCATCAGTATCATGTTTTTCGATCGCCTGTTTCAAGACCGCTGGCGAAGTCGTCTTCTCTCCATCAATCATCAGAATGTAGTCGCCCTCACGAAGACCAGCCATCGCAGCGGGACTACCCGCCCTTGTGTCAAGAATACAAACGGCTTCACCTGGACACGAGCCGACCATCACACCGAGTTCGGGAACGCTGTCATCAGCGTGAGGATCAATCGCAGAGGATTTGCGTTCGTTGTCGAGCTGCGGATGCTCGCCCGTTACCGGCGGCACAGGTGGTTGACTCCATGCCGGAACCGAACAAGCGATGGCCAGTAACGAAACGGCAACGATGCAAAGTTTGCCAGACATGAAATGTCTCCGATTAGGTTGGTTCTCGACAGTGACGCCTGCGGCATCCTGCTTGACATAGGAGTTGACGTAGGAGGCTTGATTCAGATGCAAGCTTACATCTTTGATGCAAAAAGTGCAATTATCGTTCCGAAAGCAACGTCTTTGCCCGACTGATTCGGAACGTCAGTTGCTTGTTCCCGTTTATGGATCAACTGGGCATGTTGTTTGCGGCGTTGTCGGGAACTCATTTAAAACGCGATACCAGAAACGGGAGCAAGCACATGTCCGACCACGTTTACAAGAAAATCGAAATCACCGGTTCGTCCAAAACGTCCATGGAGGACGCCGTCGAAAACGCCATCGCTCACGCCGCCAAAACGGTTCATGGAATGCGTTGGTTTGAAGTCACCGAGACACGCGGTGACATTTCCGATGGCAAGATCGACCATTGGCAAGTTACCCTCAAGATCGGCTTCACGCTGGACAAGTGACCTGCCGATCGCTGCGATCACCGATAAAATTTTCGCCCCATCAACGGTTGGAAGGGGCTTTGTGAGGCAAGTGTTCCGGCGTGGGCGAGTTTGGGACGGGTCACTCGATTTTTCAGTTCGATGCGAGCAATGATCGCTTGACCGCGTCGGCAATTTTGGCTGCAGAGATGCCTTCTTCTTCGAGTAACTGATCGGGCGATCCGCTGCGAGGACGTTTGCGAACGGCCAAGCATATCACTGGCGTATTGTGATCCGACAAGCTCGTCAACACTGCTTCGCCAATACCTCCTTCGGGAACATGATCTTCGACAGTGACTACCACCTTAGTCTGATCCGCAGCTCGCCGAATTGTGGCATCGTCAAGCGGTTTTATCGAGTAAAGGTCAATCACGCGAGTCGAGATATCTGCATCCTTCAGCATGTCGTGAGCCTGCAAGCATTCATGGAGCGTGATGCCTGCCGCGATCAAGGTTACTTGATCATCGTCGCTTTGCCGCAGTACCTTGCAGCCTCCCACGACAAATTTTTCGTCAATTTCGTAGAGTACCGGCGTCTTCCCCCTGGTCGTTCTCAAATACGCAACGCCATCGTGCGCGGCCATCAGATCGACCAACGCTTCCGTTGAAACCGCGTCACACGGATACAGCACTAAGCTGTTTTGAACGGTGCGGAACATGGCGATGTCTTCCAAACCCATTTGCGAGGGTCCGTCTTGACCAATGGAAACACCGCAGTGCGAACCGACAAACTTGATGTGAGCATCGGAATAGGGGGCCATGCGGATTTGATCGAACGCACGAGTCAAGAACGCGGCGAACGTGGAGACAAACGGGGTTCGACCTCGTAATGCCAGACCCGTCGCCGCGCCAACCATATTTTGCTCAGCGATGAACATCTCAAAGAATCGCCCTGGAAACACATCACGGAAGTTTTGCGATCCAGTCGAGTTACAGACTTCGCCGTCCAGCGCGACCAAGCGAGGATATTTTGCAGCCAAACGGACGAGCGCGTTGCCGTAAGCTTCGCGCGTCGCAACCTCGTCGCCGACATTGTAATTGGGAGCTTGCACGTCCCGTGAAGCCTGCGAATCAGGTTGATAAACAATGGGCTTTGCCAATTCGCCACGGATTGACTCGTTCGGTTCACCTATTTGTGACAGGATTTCATCAAACGACTCTTCGTCAACTGGCTTGCCATGATGGCCATCCTCGTCTTCAAGCGATGGGATGCCTTTGCCCTTGAGCGTGCGCGCGATGAACATTATTGGGCGACCGTCTCTTTCATCCGCCGCATTCAGTACCGCATAGGCTTCCTTGACCTGTTCGTGGTCATGTCCGTCGTCAATCAAAACGCATCGCCAACCGAACGGCTCGATCCGAGCGCGATAGGCTTGCAGGTCGTGCCCGTACATGGTTTCGCCGCGTTGCCCTAAACGGTTGACATCCAGGATGCCGATCAAATTGTCAAGTTTGTAATGCGCTGCCAGTTGAATCGCTTCCCATTGTGACCCTTCCGCCATTTCGCTGTCACCCAACAACACAAACGTTCGGCTGGGAGATTTGTCCAGGTATCTTGCCGCCAAGGCCATGCCTAAACCGATCGAAAGACCTTGCCCTAACGAACCGGTAGCAGCTTCGGTGAAACGAAACCGTGACGTGGGGTGCCCTTCAAGCTCGCTATCAAAATCTCGATAGCTCATCAATTCCTTCGGTTCGATCTGGCCCGCTGCGGTCCATAGAGAATAGAACAATGGCGAGGCGTGCCCCTTGCTAAAGATAAGTCGGTCGTTGGCAGGATTACCCGGTTGTTGAGGATCGAATCGAAAGCAATCTCCAAACATCAGATTCACCATCAATTCGACGGCTGACAAGGAAGACGTCGGATGTCCCGAACCAGCTTGCGAAGTACAACGCACGATCCAACGTCGAACTTGCTGCGAAACGTTCATCAGATGTTCGGTATGAGTGTTGATAGCCGTAGACATATTGAGTGTTACTCCAATGGCATGTGTTCGATGTTCGGCCAGCATGGCCGAGCTGCCACCACGTGTTGGCGTTGCAAGAGTCAACAATGCCAAGAATTGATTTGCCGTTGCTTGACTTCAGTTCTCAGCTGGCACGTCCAAGCATACTGATGCAAACGACGCGCCAGCGGTAGCCGCGAATCTCGTCCGCACTGGAACGTGTTTTGCACTCCGGTTCCCGCCGCCGGATTCAACGTCACTGACTTCGAGGAGGGGCTGACTTCGAGGACGGTGCGAAGCTTAGAAGGGTGCCGAACAATCTTTAGTCGTTGCACACTAACAATCACGCTTACCGTGCGTCAGCGCGAAGATTGAATATCTTGGTGTCCGGCAAATGGCGTTTCTACCGAAAGCGAAGGTGACCTTATGTTTCTCAAAGACCGAGCATCCGACGATCTGATCCGTGTGAGCGAAATCGAGCAACTTTTCAGCCCCATGGAATCAGAAATATTAGGAAGGTCACAGGCGGGCGAGGAGGAGCAGGATGAACGGGCCATTGCCAAATCAGAACTCGTATTCCCTTCCGGTGAGCCGCTTCCGCGTTGCTGGACGGACGCGAACTATCAGGTCCGCTAGATCTATCGGCATTCAACAACAGGCCTGAGCGCATACGCGTCTTAGTTCGCGTTTGAACCACGCGTACCAATGACGGATTTCTTCCGATGGGTTCTTTTTTAAAGGCGGCTACGTCCGACCAAGCGTATCGTCATCACGGGCGTTCAGTCGTCGTGGGAGCTAATTCGATTTAACATCAAGGTGCGCATCGCATAAACTGGATTTAGGATCACTCGTTCCAGTGAATCGAATACCTTCGCCAGCAAAGAACTAAAATCATGAAACGTCAAAGCAATCCAGCCGCCAGACGCAATTTCCTTCGTATGTTTGGCGGCATGTCAGCCGTGCTTGCGATCAACGAATTTGAAATCATGAGCAAGCTGCCGCCCGTTAGCGCCGCAGAAGCAGCGATAGACCACCCATCTGTCCGATTCGACGACGATATCGAACCACTCGTTCGCTTGCTGGAAGATACCCCACGCGAGCGAATCATCGAGGTATTCGCTGACAAAATTCAGAACGGCACGAGCTACCGCGAAGTCTTGACGGCGTTGTTGCTCGCTGGCGTCCGCAACGTTGAGCCACGACCAAGCGTCGGGTTTAAATTTCACGCGGTCTTGGTCGTCAATTCAGCGCATCTAGCAAGTCTCGCGTCACCGGATAGTGACCGCTGGTTGCCGATCTTTTGGGCTCTGGACTATTTCAAATCGGCGCAAGCACGCGATGTGAGTGAAGGCAACTGGACCATGGCCGCCGTCAATGAATCGGCATTGCCGCCAGCTCATCGTGCTCGGGAAGCGTTCCAGCAAGCGATGGAACGGTGGGATGTTGACGCAGCCGATGTTGCCGTGGCATCGCTGGCTCGTTCCGCAAGTGCGAACGAAATCTTTGAGCTGATGGCCCATTATGGATGTCGCGATTTTCGCAGCATTGGTCATAAAGCGATTTATGTGGCAAACTCGTTTCGCACGTTGCATTGCATCGGCTGGCGATATGCTGAACCCGTGCTGCGGTCTTTGGCATACGCGCTGTTGAATCACCACGGAGAACCCAATCCGGCAACGAGTGACCTTGCTGCTGATTCTGCATGGCGTACCACCGCAACCGTTATCGATAAATTGGATTCGACGTGGAACAGCGGTCAAATCGATCAACAAGCTACATTGGATTTGCTCGATACGCTACGTCATGCGTCTCCAGAGGACGCCGTTGGTGAAGCCTCATCGTTGATTCAGCGCGGCATCCATCCACAATCAATCAACGACGCGTTGTTCTTGTCCGCCGGCGAGATGGTCATGCAGCAGCCTGGCATTGTCGCCCTGCATGCAGCAACATCAACGAATGCTTTGCAGTACGCGTTCCGCACGGCACAGAAATCCGAAACCAGACAGCGGCTGCTGTTACAGAACGCGGCTTTCATTCCTTACTTCCGCCAGGCAATGAAGTCGCGAGGTAAGCTTGACGAGATTCGCATTGACCAGAAAAAAGAGAGTGACAAACAAGCCGATCAGTCGCTGGACTCGATCTTTGCCACGATCAGCAAAGATCGCGGTGAAGCGGCGCAGTCGCTGTTAAGCTACTTGCAATCGGGCGGTCGCGCTGAAGAAGCGATCCATGAGGCTCGGAGACTCGTGTTCTTGAAAGGCAATGACTCGCACGACTATAAATATAGCTCGGCTGTCTTAGAGGATTACTATGCGATGTCCCCTAACTTCCGAGACCAATACCTCGCCGCTTCTGCCTACCTGTTGCCAGGTAGTGGGGACCGCGACAACGGTATGGTGGATCGAATTCGTGGGGCAATAAAAGGGTCATGAAGAGCATTGTCATGATCGAATTGCCCTACCCAGAATCCTTCGTTTCTTATCGACTGGGGATGGAACGGAAGGCTCGAATGCGTGCTCGGGGAGCGAGGCCGCGAGTGTCGATCGGTTCTTCTAGCACGTATCCGCCCACGTTGCCCGCTTGATCCGTCGCGTCAATCCGCAGATAGATTTGACGTGGCAATTGTGGGTCGGCAGGCCACACGTAGTCACCGGTATTGCGAAGTCCAGCGGCGATCGTCGTCCATGGTCCGTCGGGCGAATCACTGAAAGCGAGTGTGATTGGTCGTGACATCAGATAGTCATCGTCACAGCGGTACGCGATCACGAGCGAGCCTGCCCGATCGCCATCGCCATAGCGTGCACCGGAGATGCCGACCGAGGGCAGCGTCTCATCAACGACGACGACAATATCAGGTGACTCACCATTGAGTGGTCGCGGGCTAGCCAGGCCGTTGGCAGCGACGACAACGATTTGAAATCCAAAAATGCCTTCGCCATTGGTTTCGATATCAAACGGGCTGATTTTGTCAGGATCACTACCCCATTTCTTCCACGTTTGGCCACCATCGGTAGAACCGTAAAGTTCGATCTCTTCCACGCCACGACCACCAATCGCTTCGATCTCGTAATCCAAACTGAATTGCTTGCTATCGCTATGACGCACGATGGCGTTTTGGGATAACCGCTCAAGGTCAAGCGGGTTGGAGGAAACGATCGGCTGACGTCGCAGCTCTTGAGGTGGCGTGTTTTCCACAGCGGTTTGAGGAAGCTCACCAGGAGCGACGGGCCGTGGTATTGGTTTCGTACTGAACTCTCGACTTGGATTGCGAGTGCGGTTGGCGTCGATCGGAGACCATGGTGAAGGGACCGGGCCGCTGGCCGAGGTACTTGGGCTGATCTCTGGAAGCGTAGGTCGGTTGAGTTGCGTTGGTGCCGGAGGTTGGCCAGCGGGAGCTGGGATCGTCTCGGTTTGAAAAGGAGTTTGTGGGATGGCGTCCGCCGCAGGCATCTGTCCGACGGGGCGAGCAATCGACTCGATCGCGGGTGTTTGCGGTGCGGTGCGAGGCGATGCGGATGGTTGCGTCGTGGTGACGGCAGGTGGTGTGAGCGGTGAAGGATCGCTGGCCAGCGGACGCATCGCCTCGGCTGGTGTTTGAGGCAATATTTCGATTTCGCTGAGAGGTGCACCGAGGTGCTGGCCTGCACGCATGGCACGGCCTGGATCGGCGATGGCGTTTTGATTGGTGACCTCATCAGGCAACCGCTCGTACAGCGGGGCCGCGCGTCCAAAATCTTGACTAATCTCTTCGCCAGTTGACGGAGGCGGGAGCTGTGACGAGTTACCCGGCAGGCTGGTATTTGGTGGATACCCTGGGATCGTGCGGCTATTTGTTATCCCACTGCCGATGGTTCCGCTGCCCAATGTTTGCTGGTTTGCCGGTTGCTGAAGCGAGGGTGACTGTGCCAGGTAACCATAGTTAAGTGGGTTACCGAAGCCGAGTGGTCCGGACGCCAAACGTGTCGAGCCGGATGTGGCGACGCGAGGTCGTTGCAAACGTTTCTTGACAATCGTTTCGTTCCCAGCACCGTCAACAGCGCGGAGTCGTAGTGACAATTGATTCCAAACGTCGGTCGGTGCAAACGCGAATCGCCCACCTTGTTCGGTCAATGCAATTGTCGCCGTCTGCCATTGTTGCAACGTGTCGGTGACATAGTGCAGCGAGAACTGACCGACTCCAGTGGCGTCGGAAGCCGAAAAGACAGCCGTGACTTTTCCATCAGCGTCCGCTTCGGCGATCAAATCCACCGCCGGCTGAGTCGTGTCAACGGTGACCTTGAGTTCAGGTTCGATTGGTCCAGGCGGGTGGGCTCGACCAGCAGCGTCAATGGTGCGGGTGGCGAACCAATAAACGCCGTCAGGCGTCTCGGAGACTTGGAACTGGCCGACACTGGGTTGTTGGCGATCGAGCAATTGCCAATTCTGAGTGGACTTGTACGAGCCGCTGGAATTCTCTGCTCGCTCGGTGTTTTGCTTTGCCGCAGCCATGTATAAATGGACTTCCCGTGGCCGCGCACCGCCCGATGCGATATTGAACGGAATTTGGAACGAACCCGAACTCAGCACCACGTCCGTCACACCCTCAGCCGCCACCGGATGGGGACCCAAGATGAATGCAGCGATCACCAAAAACAATGGCGAATACTTATTAGTTTGGTGCTGTTCAAATCGCATGGTTCAGTCAAAATTTGCGGGCTACGGTCACTCGATGCGTTCGCTCGAAAAAACACCTTGTAACGTTTATCGGCACCTCCTCACCGCAGACTCCAACTTTTGAACCGCTCTATCCCTCAAAATCACTACGACTATGACGTTGTCGTCATCGGTGCTGGACACGCTGGCACGGAGGCCGCTGCTGCTGCCGCTCGACTGGGTGCTCGCACCGCCCTGTTGACGACGAATCTCGACACTGTCGGTCAAATGTCCTGCAATCCCGCCATCGGAGGCGTCGCCAAAGGGCAGATTGTCCGGGAAGTTGACGCACTTGGCGGGCTGATGGGACTGGCGATTGACGCCACGGGCATTCAGTTTCGGATGCTCAATCGTCGCAAAGGTCCGGCCATGCATAGCCCCCGGGCGCAAGCGGACAAGAAGGCCTACCAAAATCACATCAAGTGGCAGATTGAATCTCAAGCGAACCTTGATCTGCGGCAAGAAACTGTCGAGGATTTGTTGACCGAACCGATCGGACCTGTGGATGCGGACAGTTTGGCGGTCGAGCGAATCATCGGTGTGAAGGTTCGTGGCGATGCGGTATATCGTGCAAAAGCCGTAGTCTTAACCACCGGTACGTTTTTGCAAGCGATCATGCACACCGGCGAAGCCCAGAGTGCGGGCGGGCGAGCGGGTGAAGGCACCACGGCAGGCATCAGCGGTGCACTGAAACGACTGAACTTTGAAATCGACCGCTTCAAAACCGGCACACCGCCTCGACTGAACGCTCGCACGATCGATTACAGCCAAACCGAAGAACAACCGGGTGACGACGACCCGCAAGCTTTCAGTTTCATGACGGATGCAATTTCGATTGAGCAACTGCCCTGTCATATCGCGCATACAAACGATGCCGTTCATGAGCTGATTCGGCAAAACCTGTCTCGCGCGCCAATGTACAGCGGTCAGATTGATTCTCGGGGGCCACGGTATTGTCCGTCGATCGAAGACAAGGTCGTGCGTTTTGCGGACAAGTCGAGTCATCAATTGTTCCTCGAACCCGAAGGTCGACAAACGCAAGAGGTGTACGTCAACGGGATCTCGACGAGTTTGCCGCGTGATGTGCAAGACGCGATGTTTCGATTGATTCCTGGACTCGAACGGGCCTCGATCATGCGTTATGGATATGCGGTCGAGTATGATTACTGTCCCCCTACGCAGCTATGGCCGCATCTGGAATCCAAACGGGTCGCAGGCTTGTTTTTAGCGGGTCAGATCAATGGCACGACCGGCTATGAAGAGGCCGCCGGTCAAGGTTTAATCGCGGGATTAAACGCGGCCCGCACTGTCGCCGGTCAATCGACTTGGGTGCCCTCGCGACAAGACGCTTACCTCGGTGTGCTCGTCGACGACTTGGTCACCGCCGGTACCGATGAACCGTACCGGATGTTTACCAGCAGGGCGGAATACCGCTTATCTTTACGTCAAGACAACGCGGATCGCCGGCTGACGGGGATCGCTGATTCGTTAGGGCTGATTGATGCGATGCGGCTTGCACGTTTCACCGATAAACTTGAACAGATTCGCATCGGTCGCGAGCTGCTCGCCGCAGCCCGCATCGAGCAAGCTCCAGCGGAAGCTTACCTACGTCGCCCCGAAGTGACCTGGGACATCATCTGTGAGCTGGCTCCTCAGTTGCAAAGCATTGCACCGGAGGCGGCGGAGCAGTGCTGCGTCGACGTTAAGTACGCGGGCTATTTGGATCGACAACAGATGGAAATCGACAAGCAAACACGGATGAGTGAAAAACGCATTCCAATCTCGTTTGATTACGGACGAATTGGCTCGCTGCGTACCGAGGCCCGAGAGAAATTCATGAAGGTTCGTCCCTTGGATCTGGCGCAAGCCAAACGCATTAGCGGCATCACACCAGCAGACATAGCGCTGGTCCTGGCGCACTTGGAACGATAGGCTCAACTTTTGAATCTTCGCTAGCACGAATGAAACTCGCGCCGCCTAAAAACAGCAGACGTGGCGTAACTCGACTTTATAAGCTCCCGCGTTGCTTACTCTGAAGGTTCAGCAGAGGCCGCCGTAGGCGGATCGGTCGCACGCGGATCGGTTGCGGGACGAGACGCGGCTGCAGGTGGTGCTGGCATGGGTTTGCCTTCTTTGACGGCGATCATGATCGCTTCGAGGTCGTTGATCATTTTCGCGTTGATTTGTTTGGACAGCAACTCGCGGGTTGTGCTGAACATCTCATCGACTTTCCGCTGTTGATTGGGGTTGCGACCGATCGCCTTGAGAAACATCGTTTGCTTCTTGCCCATGTCATTGGCGATGACTTCGTTGGATGGTTCACTTCGCAACATCCCCAGCAATTCGTCGGCTTCTCTCAAATTGCCTTCTTTGAGTCGCATCAGCACCCGAGCTTTGAATAGTTCACGCACGGCAACCAAATCGACGATCGCGTTTTGCACGCCGCGAATGTAGGCTTCGGCTTGCAGTCGCATGTCATCACCCTCGAGGTCAGCGACCGCGTGAGCGTGGTGTCCAGGGACCAACGGCAATCGCGCCAACACAGCACCGCCGTTCTTGACATACAGCAGTCGCAGCGGTCGGTCGATTTTGTCGATTTCGAGTCGTCCGTTCCAGTCCGTGCGTCCTACAAACGTCATGCTCGCACTGTCAAGTTCTTTGCCGTAGATTTCGTAACCAATCAAAGGATCATTCGGTTTTCCTTTGGCGTGCAATCTCAACAGCGTATCGTCCAAGCGTGGCTTGACACGAATAGCCATGCGATGAATGCGATTATTTTTGCGACCTTGTAAGCCGCCCATGCGGCCTGCATAAAAATCCATGTTGACCGAATGGGGTGCCTGTTGATTCCGATTGGAAATCGGACTCGGTGTCAGTTTAATCGTCTCGGTCGCATCGCCACGCTGAACAATGATTTCGACGGTCGGTGAATCTGGTGTGGTCACTACCATTTTAGAGATTGCTTTGGCACTGAGAACGTTTGCTTTGCCAATGCTTTTCAAGACATCATCCTTTTTGAGCTGACCGGCGGCAGGTGAATCCTCAAACACCTCTGTGACGATGACCTGGTTTTTTCCTTCGATGGTTTTCTCACGCACGACAACGCCAAAGTACTGGGGTTGCAAAGCGGGCACTTCGGATCGTGCAACAGTGAGCTTTTGTGGTTTGTCCCCACGTTGCACCTCTACTTCAATGGTCTTTGACAGGATTTCGTTGAGCGTCCGCTTGATGACAGGAGGAGCATCCACGTTTCTTCCGGCAACCGTCTCGATCGAGTCTCCCAATTGGATTTCCGTAGCAGCCGTCGTTCCGAAAGCCACTAGCTCGTGCTCGACGGTGATCAAGTACGCCCAATCCAACGGGCCGATCGACATCGGATTACCATTGCGATCTTCTTTGCGGACCAACGGTTCGAGCACATCGCCGACACGAATCAGGGCGGGCGATTCAGGGTCGAGCGCCAGTCCAGCGGCGCGAATCAAGCCGACCGCATCCTTCTGACCTGCGTTGTCGATCCGCACGACCGGGGCGAACGTTTCGCGAACAGCGGAAGCCACCGTCACACCAAGGTGACTTTTGGAAACGACGCTGCGTTTGGTCACGTCACCGAAGTGCCTCATCAGTGTGTCGAGTTCAATCACTTCGACGGTGGCCGGGGTGGTCTCTGTTTGCAAACGGGCGATGTAGATTTTATCGAATTGTTCGATCGCATCGACGATTTGACCTCGCAACGGCGGGACGATCAGTTTGGCTTTCGGGTCGTCTAACGTTTCGGCCATGCCACGCGAAACCAGAATCGCTGCCGTCGCTGGCTCATGCCACATGCTTTTCAATACCATGGCATCGCCTTCGATGGCGCGTAGTTTTTTGATCCACTCGAACTTGGCAGGCGTGGCTCTGAATTCAGGATCGCTTTGCACGCGAGCCTTGATGTCTTGCACGAGTCCTTGGGTACCGGGGATCTCTTTCAAGAATCGGCCAGCGTCGGAAGCGAAATTGATTCGCAAAGAGTCTTCATGTCCCTTTTTCAAAGCGATTACCGGATCCGATGCGGCAATCGTATCAAAGGTGATTGACGACAGATTTCGGCGTGCCACCGAAGCCACTGCAGGCGGTGCGTCAGCGATCACGGTCCGCCATACCGAATGAAAATCACGATCAAGAAAATCTATTAGTTCATGTTCGAGCGATCCCGCAGTGATGCGTGAATCGTCCGCTGCGATCCAAACTAATACCCGGTAAGGTGCGAAGTCGAACGGTGGTGGTTCTTCGGGACGCTCTTCAATCTTGGCTAATAGATCTTGCCCCAGTTCAGCAGCACTGGAGGGGGCGGGTTGTTCGGTGACTAGGGGTTGGACGATCTCAGCAGGTGATGCGGGAACGTCGACGATCGAGTCGGCGGTTTTCGCGTTGCTGGTCTCTGCATCGGGTTCCACAGCGAGGGCGGATAACGGGAGCAGCACGACACAGGCTAAGAATATGCGCATGCCTCGATGATTTAAAAGTGATCGCTGGCTCATTGGTTCAGTCTCCATTTTTCCGCATTCTGATAGAGGGAAACGATTTCCGAACCGACACCGAGCAGATTACGACTGTAGGCATACGAGTCGACGAGTTGCCATAACGGGATCACGGGCAATTCGTGGTGCGCGATGAAGTGCAAATCGAGCAGTCGGTCGCGAGCGTCTTTCCAGTTTTTCGATTCTTCCAAACGTCGCAATCCCAGACCCACCAATTGATCGGTGCTTTGAGCCAGGCCTTGCGGACCGAGAACCCGGCGTGCATCGATAATCGGTTCCCAGACAGCCGCGGCCACGTAAGCCAAATCGGCGGTGCCTGGTTCGGGGAAAGACATTCCGACGGGAAGTTCGACAAGCTCGATCTTCAGTTCCAGCAATTCCCACTGGCTCTTGATCGCTTCGCACGCTGATCGCGAAAGATTGTCAGGCGGATAGGCGAGCCGGATGGGTTCAAGTACTGGCGGGTCTTCATTCTTGCGTTTTGCTTCGCCTTCGAGCTGATTGAAATTCATCGTCATGAGAAGTTTGGCGAGCCGTGGCTCATAGCGACGTGGTTGGATCGTTTGATCGTAGGCATAACCCAGCGGGTCGTTCGCTTCGATGCCCGCTGGAAACGGCCCCGACAGCACGCGGCAACCGGGAACCTCTAAGCCTTCCAGCAGCTCGCCAGCGAGAATATCTTTGCGGTTAGTGCCATAGCAGAGCGCGCGTCGAAAGGCACGCTCGGCGAGAAACGCGTGGTCACTGCACGGCACCAGCATATGAATGCTCGGCAAAGGATACTGCGATACCTCCACTTTACGGTTACCCTCCAGTCGCACGGCGTCAGCAGGGAACAGTTGATCAAGCACATCGACTTCGCCCTTGAGCAGTTTCGCCACCCCATCGGCAGCGCTCTCGGTACGAATTTCGACAATCTCGCGTGGCTGCGACGCCGTTCGTTGTTCACCGACGAGCGTGTACCGAATCAAGTCGCCCTCGACGACATCACGTCGATAATCTCCCGTCGGCGATCCTGGCTCGCCACCAAACCAACTGCCGTCGACGGTCATTTGAATCAAGGCTGCGGGCAGCACGTTGGGCCGTCTCAAGATACAGTCAATCTGCTTGGGACCGTCCATCCCTATGGCTTTGATCGCTGCCGCCCAAGGTGAAAAGTACACGTCCGAACTTGGGTAAACTCGTTCGGCCAAGCGATCAGCAATCAAAAACCCGTCGATGGTATTGAGGGGTGGTTCGAGTTTCTCAGGTTGCAGGAACATCGAGAATTTTTGACGATCGGCTGCTTGCTCGGTATCACCGAACAAGAAGTCGTACTCACCGCCTTCGGGACCAGCACCTTGCATCTCAAACAGCACACGATACAGCAATCGCCCAGCCCGGCGGGCAGCCCAATTGTCCAACCGCGTGGGGTCAGGATCCTTCGCGGTTTGCAACACGCCGACATTGACCAGCGGATAGATCAAGTCGATTTTGCGAACGAGTTCCTTCCCATTAGGGATGCTGGGTTTGAGATAGATACTTTCACGTGAGAGCTTTCTCGCGGAGCGATAGTCTTCGGCTTTCAAAGCGGCGATCGCAGCGTCCTGTCGCTCTTGCGCCATTTCCAAAAAGATCTGATTCCATTTTTTGATCGAGGGCACATTCTTGCCGATGTAGTCTTTCTCCAATCGAGCTAACAGCCGCTGTGCCAGTTCTAACTTCTGCTCTTTCATCAACTGCTGCATCAGACCATCGGTCATCATCCCGATCCCGGTTAGCACCGCATCGGATTTGTACTCCGGTGCATAGCGATGCAATTCTTCCAGCATGGCCAGGGCGGGGCCGATCTCGCCTTTCTTATATCGATTTCCCGCATCACGAAGGAGGAACTCCGCACGGAGCGTGCGCAGATTCGGGCGGCTCGAATAGTCGCGAACCAAGACCGCGAGGAAGGGATACGCGCCCGTGAAATCGAGTGCTTTGATGCGATCAGCGGTTTCTCGTTCGAGTCGTTTTTCCCAAAAGTCGATCATTTCCACCTCGTCCCATTTGGCGACGAAGTCCTTCGTTTCGATCCCTTGAATGCGAAACTTCAATTGCCCTTTGGGAGCAGACGGCATACTGCGGAATTCCAGCAGTTGGGCTTTCACCCAACCGCCCCCAGCAGATTCTTTGAACAAGATCAGATCGTGTGGATCCTCTTGCAATAGTTCTAGGCCAGGTGCTTCCGGACGACCGGTTTTGGCATAGTTAATGATCTCCGCAGGTGCGCTGCTGCAGGCCAACGTCAGCAGAAAAATGCCAGCGAACCAGCACGCGGAACGTCGTATCAAAAGGTGCATAAAGTAGTACAAAGTTAAACTCAATTCTCACCAGGAACATTGGTGACATAAACCACGCCTTCGGCACCAGGAACAAGCAACTTATCACCTACAGGCAAGGGCGTTGCCGACAGCGGTTGCCCGAGTTCAATGGTACCGAGGACTTTTCCATCGATTGGTGAAATAGCGACCAGCCATCCGTCGTGACCAGTCAATATCCAGCGACCGGCGATCGAGACAACATCATTGACAGGTAAACCGGGGGCCGGCATCGGTGTTTGGAAAACTTCCTTGCCCTCCGCTGAGAACGCTCGCAACACACCATCGTTGGTGATCAGCAACGCCAATTCATCCCCACTGTCAGTCTTCGCAAGCGATGGTCCCCATTCGATGCGACCATCCAACAGCACTTGAAACTTCTGGGTCAGCCCTTCCTCATCGTAACCGGCCAAGAAATCGGCTGCCGGTCCGCTCACGCCACCCACAAAAACGCCGCCCACACCAATTGCTTTGCCCAAAAATGGAGCGGGCAAATCAACGCTTGAGAGTTCTCGAATTTGATCACCCACACGCAGACGATAAAGTTTTTTGCGACTGTCGGCAATCAGCACTTGATCGGCGTCAGTGCTCGAACGCACCGGACTCGACCACGTGACTTTATTCGTCGGATCGCTGGCGGGTTGAAAGGGTGCTCCCTTGGGTGTTCCCGTTTCCCAGTTCATCAGTACGATCCGCCCCGAGTCCAGCGGTAGCATCATACCGCCACCACTAAAAATACCGACGCCGGTAGGTTGTGGTCCGGTCAACCGGTAGGTGACTTTACGAAGTTTTTCTTTACGTCGAGTGGGGTCGTACACCATCGACTCGTTGGGAGTCGATTCGTTCAGAAAAATAACGCGAGTGTCATCGACAGGCACCACGATATTGAATTTCATTGAGATCGAATCGGAGCCAGGGTTCTCGACAGGTCTCTGGGTCGACCCGCTAGCGAGTGATTCACGATCGAGTTGGAACAACGCCCCTTGGCTGGTCACGACATGAAATCCCTCCTCATTTTTTACTAACATTGCAATCGGCGTACCGACATCGGTGCGCCAAAGTTCGTTACCCGTTTTCGGTTCGGCACCGGTGACGCGGATGGCTGAGGTACCACGTAAACGGCGGGCGTGAATCAAAGCCTCATCAAATGCGAGTGGTTGACCGATGAAGCTATCCCCTTCATTTTTGCCCCAATCATAAACCACTTGCCCCATGTTGATCTGAAGTTCATAGCGTCCCACGCGAGTGCCGGTAATCCACATTTGGCTGCGTCCGACGGCCATGTGTGTCAGTGTCGGTATGTCATAAGATGCGACTTGCTCGGCAATCTTAGAAACTTGTTCGCCTTCGGCGGTTGGTTCGATATCATACACGGCGACTTGTCCGCGATCGGTCAGCACGATCATCCGCCGCTGCTGAATCACGGGAGGCACGAGCACGTTGCCCGTTACACGAAAAGGTGCCTGTGCCTTTTTCAAACCACCGCCTTCCTGGTTCATTCGCAACACATGCACATAGGCATAATCCGCACCAGCGTTCTCGATCACAAACAAGTGTCCGAGCAGAGAAACCGGTGCGACCGCCACCGTGCCATCTTCATGTCCGATGTAAAAACTCTCGACGCCCTTTCCTGTGCGTCCGTCGAGCACGTACAGATTGCTGTGATCGCCCAGCAAATAAACACGGTTGAGTACGTCATCGACACCAGCGGCAGCACTGATCGTTTGTGGCAATTGAGTGACCCAATTCGTATCGCCCGTTTCCGTGTCGAGACAGATCAATCGTCCAGAGTGCGCAGAGATGTAAACCGATCGTTTCCCCGCGACCGGTTCAACGAACGCTTCGCCGATCTGTGATCGCCACTGCAATTCGCCATCTTGACCGCGATAATATTGAACTTCGTTGGTATTCAGATCACTGAGCAGCACCGCCGCGCCATCGTTGAGCCGCAGCGGTGTGTGGTCTTCGCCATAGCCTGTGAACTTACGCCACAGTAAGCGACCATCAAAAGCGGAGAACGCTAGCACACTGCCGCCTGCCCGCAGGTAGTAAATCTCGTCTTCCAGTCCCGAAGCCGGGTTACCTTGACGAGCGGTCAAGACAATCGACTTCAACGATCCAACTTCCACGGGTGCCGTGTTGGGTTCCGGTTTGTCTTTCGAGAGCGACACCAGCGTTCCCTGGATTTCGCTGGCTTCGCTGATCAACACCGTGAGTCTCGGGTCGACCGCGAGTTCAGGGAAATCACGTAGCAGCGATTTGTGGAGATCATAGGCTTGCTTGGTCTCCTTTTTGGCCAGCGCCGCTTTCATCGCGGCTTCGGTTTCATCCAATTGGATATTGCGCTGGATGTCACGTCGGACGCGGTTGCGGGCTTCGGTGATCTCGAGCAAGCGTCCTTCCAGCGTTGTCCTCATCGAGGTCAACATGTAGTTCGGGTTGTCGATTAATTTTTGCTGTTGATCGAGCCGATCGAGCAAGCGTTGTTTCTCTGACGTCTCGGTGGCCTTGCCCGCTTCTTTGGCAATATTTGCCGCAATATCGACCAGGAGCGCAGCGAGATTTCCGCGTTCTTCGTTCATGGCGGGTTCGTCGATGATTCGCGGCAAGACTTCTTCCGCTTTGACCAACCCTTCCACGGGATCGGTCATTTGAGCACTGCGGTAGATCTCACACATCGCGATCTTGGTACGGGCCTCGGACGAATATTGATTGGCCTCGCCGAATTGAGCCAGGAAGGAGAGATATGCGTCTTGAGCCGGTTGATAGCTTTGGCTTTCGTATTGTTTGTTCGCAGCTTCGATAACGTCATCGGCGCTAGCTTTGCTGAGGATGAAATAAAATCCATAACCCGCGATGCAGAGGAAGCCGATGATGCCGAGATAGCCGTAGATCTTGAACGAGTCCCAAACCGACTTATGCTCGGGCGGTTTGACGCGACTAGGCGGGGTTTTACGCTGTGGCCGTTCACCGCTGTAACCAGCTTCCACCGGGACGGCTTGGACGGGGACCGCTTCGACAGCGACCGCTTCGACTTCGACGGGTTCAGCATCCGCCATCACCGGTTCCGCATCGAACACGTCATCAACGTAGGCATCGTCAGCATCGAATGTGGTCAGGTCATCTTCGGCTTCCACCGCTTCGACAACCTCTCCATCGTCATAGTCGTTGCTGCGAAGTTCGCCGATCAGTTTCGTGGCTTGGAACCGTGTCAGTTGTCCGTTGTCGACCAACAATTTCGCGACGGCTTCGGGCGTTACCCGAGCGCCACCTTCGGTTAATTGTTCCCGCAAGGCCTCAATGATTTCTTGGTCGAGTAGACCGCGGCGTTCTAAGCGGTCAATCAGTTCGTTAGCAAGCATGGAGAAGAGCTGTTAGCGATGAGCTGCTAGCGTGAAGCCAAGCAGCCAAAGTGGAAAAAGGGAAATAAAGTGTTAAAAGCGAGTCGCTATTGAAATCCATCGACTTCGGTGACTTCGATCGCAGCAAAGCCCGCAATGGTGCCAGCGTCCATGGCATCGACGAGCGTTTGCAATTTCGCGTTCTCATGAACTTTGATATCCAATCGCAGGCCATTTTTGTTCGCGCCGACAGCTTGGTTCAGTGCAGAGATCAAAGCCTGTTTACCGGGGGTTTCGCGTTGCCAGTCAGGCGTGAGCACGAGGAAGCCACCATTCTCTTGAATTTCGAGCTGAATCGGATCGAGCGAATCGGTTGGGTTGTCGATGGGGTGCGTGCTTGCTAAGTCGGAATGTTGGCGTGGCATTTGAATGGATTTTTGCAGACTGAAACTCGCCGTAACCATGAAAAAGATTAGTAGCAAAAACGTCACATCGACCATGGGTGTCATGTCGAGTTCTCCCTCAAGGCGCGGCGTGCGCACAGGCAGGGAATCGTCACTGTCAGAAGGGAAATGGTCGTTCAAACGGCTAGAAGAACCCGTTGTCTCCATTGGGAGCGAAAATGGTTGATCAATCAAAACCATCCACCTCCGCAACTTGGATTTCGGTGAATCCAGCGATGGTCCCTGCGTCCATGGCATCGACGAGCATTTGTAGTTTGGCGTTCTCGTGAACTTTGATATCCAGCCGCATGCCGTCTTTGTTCGCCCCCAGGGCTTGTTTCAATGCGGAGATCAGATTTTGCTTGCCCGGCGTTTCGCGTTCCCAGTCGGGGGCGAGTACCAAGAAGCCACCGTTCTCTTCAATCTCCAGTTCGATCGGATCGAGTTCCTCGGTCTCCTCTTCAACGTTTGACATGCTCGGCAAGTCCGAGTTCTGCTTGGGCATTTGAATGGATTTCTGCAAACTGAAACTTGCCGTGACCATGAAAAAAATCAACAACAAGAAGGTCACGTCGACCATCGGTGTCATGTCCAGTTCACCGTCATCACGCTGTTTGCGAGGCGGCAGCTCTTCGTCTTCCTCGTCGTGCAGCAGTGCCGATGGCGGATGCTCCGGCACATGATGCGCGGCGGAGGCTTGAATCGCAGCAGGGGACCCGCTGAGTTTCGACAAATTGATATTCGCTCCCACCGCAGTTGGGGCGACGGTCGCTACTTCGATAGCTTCGACCTCCACCGCCGTGACTTCGTCGCTCACGATTTCAATTTCGTCGGCTGCTTCCTCGTGATCGCGGGCTGGCTCGGGAGCCGCCAACTCAGGAATCGTCAGCGGTTGGTCACAGCCCGGGCAGCGGATCGTGCGTCCAGCCAAACGTTCATTCACGCGGCGGCGCATCGCACACGATGGACATTGAACATTGATCGACATGCTATCGCTCTCTCACTTTTATTTTTCTTTCACGGCGATATACGTGAACTGCATTTCCTTGAACTCGTCACCGATAATCTTCTGTACCCGCGTGATTTCGGAAACCTTCACTTCACCGTCACCCAATAGCATCACTTGATCTTTGTTCTTGCTGATAGATTTCTCTAATTCATCCGTGATGTACTCGACGATTTCGTTGGCTTGGGCCTCTTCGTCCTTGCTAAATTCACTCTTGTCACGTCGTCGCAAAATCGCCGGTGCATCACCGCCAGCGGGCTCGATGAAAATGATCGCCGAATCTTTGGCCGAGACCGCTAAACCGTTTTCCGCATCGGGGATGTTCCCAGTTTGCGACGGGTCCATCTTGGATGCCACCACGAAAAAGATCAGCAGCAGGAAAGTGATATCGATCATCGGCGTGATATCCATCTCCTCCTCTACACGCTCGGCGCGCGGGGGAACGGCGTCACTATCGTCGTCGTCTTCGTCGATTAAGTCGTCACTCATGATAAGTTACACCGTCTCTGCGTAGGCGGCTTCTTCGGCCTGCGCTGGCCTCGCGGCGACCGGGCGAGTGGCCTCAACGGCAAGCCCCGCTTTAAAGGCTTCAAAGAATCGCGTGAGTCCCGAACCGACGAGGTCTTCCATTTTCGAGATTCGAATGTTCACGGTGGCTACTAAAATCATCAACGGGATGGCGATCGCCAAACCGCTGGCCGTCGTCACCAGAGCGACCTGAATATCACCAGCCAACAATGACGGTTCGACACTCTCTGCGGTCGCCAGCGTCTTAAACGCCCCCATCATCCCGAACACCGTGCCGAACAGTCCGATCATCGGAGCACTTTTGATCACCGTACTGACCCAGCTCAAGCGGTATTCCAGATCGCTCATCACGTCGCGTTGGAAGCGGTCCATCATGATTTGCCGAGCGCGGCGGAAGCCTTCCCCGCGATTATCAATGGCCATATGCATCATTTGCGGGATGGCACGCACATCGCCATGGCAGTATTCCTCAACGCCTTCAAAATCGCCGGCCTTGAGCATCTGCTCACAGTCGTCCATGAACACATCTTGCTGTTCTTCGGTCTTGAAACGCTTTTGGGCGACTCGCGTCCAGACGACGACGATTTGATAGAGACCCCATAACGCGACGATCGCTAAGGCTCCGTACGTAGAATCCCCAATTAATTTGTAGAGGTCAAGATCGGCGAGAAAAAACAAGGTCAGTTCCTGTCTGGATTGAAGAGCTGGTTGAAAAGGTTTAACGGATCTTAGTGCAAAAGTTAACGCTTCGTGCGATAGCGTTGTTCGCTAACTTCAAACTTGAACCCGTTGCCGTCAGGTTTACTGACAAACACCGTTTTGGCAATCTCGGTCACGCTGTTATGTCCCTTGGTCGCCGCGTAATCTAGCTCAGTTTGAGCCAAGATATTCTCCAAGTCGGGCGGAATGAACTTGAGAATCTGCCGACCGCTGGTGTTGATGCCCGCTTGGCCGAGCAACTGGATATCGAACTCTTTCAACGGGCTGGCCGTGGCCCACATAAAATACAGCCGTTTTTCCGCTTTGCTATCGTCGTTGTGTTGCGACTTGGGGCGTGTCGACAAATTGGAAGCATAATCAACACCCTGGGTTCCGCCACCGAGTGTGCCGAGTTCGATCTTGTAATGGTCGAGTTGTTGGGCATAGGGTTTGATCCCCTTGGCGGAGAAATTGAGCTGCCAACGCTCAAATCGCGGCACGATGTCTTCCCCTTCGCCTTCAGGACCTGGTGGGCGGCTATCGCCCTTGCCGTCGCCAGAGGTGTTCGCAGAGGCGTTAGTATTCATGGTGTCGAGCGAAGCGGCGACGGCGCTCACCGCATCGGTAACCGCTTCGATCGTGTCCTGCAGTGTAGGCTCCATCAATTCTTCGACCTCTTCGGCCCCGGGCGGCTCAAAATCTCGCTCGAAACCCTCAGCATTGTCTGCCCGACCGGCCGCGTTTTCGATGATCGGTGCGATCGGTTTGACTCGCTCAGGCATCCGCATCGTCAACCAGACGATAAACAGCATGAATACGAACGCGCCCAGGAACAACATGATGGCCAGGAACATGGAAGAAACCGCGTCAAATTTGCTGGTGCGAAGTTTTTCGCGTTCCTCCAGTCGTTTGGCCTGAATCGGCGTTAATTCGACGTCCATCTTGGTCGCCGGACCGCCAGCTTTCTTCCGCAAACGGTCAGAATCCGCGTGTGGGAGCGTGCTAGGGGCGTTGGGATCAGAATCCGGGGGGGCAGCCGTGCTCATAAGATTGCGTTCTTTCTAAAAGACAGATGATGTTTTTTCTAAAAGACTTTGTCGGGGCCGATTGACGTGGACCTACATGATAGCGTAGTTTTCTGTTGTGTTGAACACAAAAGCCACGTCATCGACAGTTTGAAAACGGACTGTATGATGTATTGGTGTTGATTTGTGCAAAGGCACAAACTTTCCCGGTTAGATAGCTCAGTTGGTAGAGCACGGCCCTGAAAAGGCCGGTGTCCGCGGTTCGAGCCCGCGTCTAACCATTTTTTATACGAACAAGAAACAAATTCAGCTCACCAAAAGCCAGTCGACGTCTGCGGACGCGATTGGCTTTTTTCGTACCAAAACTCCCAAATCAGCCTCCGCGAAACGCGTAATTGTCGGCGTATCCGAGAGGCACCACGACATGCTGCCCTAAAAAACAAGAAACATCTTGCTCACCCCCGAACCTGATTTCTCTTGCCACCGTCTTGCCTAACGACGATAATGTCGTCACTGGGTCGCAAAACGCATTGCGACAAAACTTCCGTACGTTGACTTCGTCCGCTCTGGTTGGCGCCTGGACGAGGCACGTCAAACCATGCTTTCAAAGGAGGTGCTCAAGTGAATTATTGCTGTACTAGCCAACGGGGTGGAAACCCTTGACGAAAGTCGGCGGGCTGACGCTTGGGTCAGCCACCCCACTCGCGATTAAAACTCAATTTTTGAGCTTGGCTCATTGAGAGAGCGCGAAACGCGAGCTTCTCCCACTTGCTGAGATGGTTACCTTGGTCTCAGCAAGTGGGTTTTTCGTGCGCTGAGGCTATTTTTCGGATGTCGACTTTTCTAGCTCCTGCACCACTGCAGTGTGCCCGTTGGCTCGAGCAAAATCCAGCGACGATTCGCCATCAATGTCTAAACGGGCCGGGTCAGCGCCCGCTTTGAGCAGGATTTTCACCACCGCGAGCTGGCCCTCGGCGGCGGCATACATCAAGGCCGTAAACTGCTCTTCTTCGTCGACCGCATCCACCTCTGCTCCTGCGGCCAATAACACGGAAACGGTGGTGCCGTTTTCGCCGGTCGCGGCATACATCAGCGCCGTGCGTCCGAAATCGTCGCGATGGTCAATCTCAGCGGATTGGGCAATCAACCAAGAAACCGTTTCTTCATGCCCATCGAAAGAGGCTAGCTGCAACGCCGTGCGGCCTTCTGGGCCGATCGAATTGAGCTCGCAACCAGCGGCGAAAAGCTGCTGAACTTGGGCCAAATTTCCTTGCATCGCCGCTTCGCGAAACCTGTCCTCGCGAGTCGGTTGGGGTTGCAATTCGGCGGGCAAATCCGACTGAGCAGAGGCCGTTGCTTCGGGAACTGCGGCAATCACGACCTCGTCTCGCTCTTGTCGCGGGAATTCTTCCGGCTTCATGCGTTCCGGACTACATCCAGCGGTCATCAGTAGAATGCTCGAAAATACGAAGAAAACAGCGAGCAGATTGGTCGTGCGTGCAGGCGGCAGTGTCACAGGGATCAATGTCATGAAGAAGTACCGTTTTTGGGCGTGAGATCAGGCAGCCGAGTGGGTTTTCCACTGCGATCCAAACAAGCGATGACGGAATTGGCTTGCACCAGCAAGGTGCTACCTCGCTGGATCGTATAGCGATGACGCATTCGCACTTTCTTAACTTCGACGACTTCCGTGATGATCGTCAACAGGTCGTCAAAGTCCGCTGGAGCGTAGTAGCGGATATTCATTTCGGTCACCACCAGCATTTTGCCACTATCTTCGATCGCTTTGTAATCGTGCCCGATGCTGCGAAGCATTTCGACTCGACCACGCTCGAAATAATTCAAATAGTTAGCATGATGCACCCGCCGCTGACCATCGGTTTCTTGGTAGGCGACGCGGAGATTATGCGAATGCCGCAGGAGCGGCTGGGAACGTGCATCGGACTGAGGCATGAGGAAGTAAACGACCGCCTAAAAGATGCCCAAGTGATCGCGGGCTTCATCAGTCATCAAATCTGGCGACCAAGCGGGTTCCATCACCACTTTGACTTCGCAAGCATCGACTTCGTCGAGCGATTGAGCCGCTGCCTTGGTGCCTGCGACGAGTTGCGGGCCAGCGGGACACATGGGACTGGTCAACGTCATCTCCACGTTAACGTCATGCCGACCATCCTCTTTCTCTTCTCCGACTGCCACGACGTACACCAGACCGAGATCGACGATATTGACGTACAGCTCGGGGTCGATCACCTCTTTGAGCGCCTCGCGAACTTTGTCTTCAGCCAGTGCCATGTCAGGGGTTCCGATCTTGATTTGCTGGTGTTTTTGATAATGGTCTAATCAAACGATAGATGGCCCAACCGTATTGGTCAATCAACGATTGGTTTGCCCCGGCCGCAGCAAGCATGCGTTCGGGACTATCTCGATGCCTGGACAATCCACTCGGGGGCTGGCCACTCGGGGGCTGGCCACTCGGGGGCTGGGCCAATCACACACCAAGGCTGGATCGTCTGGATCGTGGCTGGGCCCATGCCCGAAATCTTCTCAACATCCGCCCAACTGCTGAAGTGATGCTGGGCGACGCGGCCCTGGATCAGCCGATCGGCCATCCGAGGTCCGATGGCAGGCAATAGCCCTAGCTCACTGACAGGGGCGTCGTTTAAGTTGAGCTTGACCAGCGGCGTTGGCAGGGCTGGTCCCGGTGCTGGTTGAGATGTCTGAAAAATGAGTGTGCTCAACACGAGACTGACGGCGATCACGATCATCAACACATCAACGCACGCATGTTGTAATGGTCCGGTATTGTTGGTGGTGTGGTGATTCACTTCCATGCCCAGCGGTTGTCGGTGGCAAGCTCGATCCGAATTGAACGAAGTTGAATTCTAAGTGCATGGATTGGTCACAGGCAAGCAATAAAGTTGAAAAGAGATGTGCCCCGATTTTGCTAGCAAATAGTGTTTTATGATCGTCATGCTCGCCAAAGCGGGGAAATTGCCGCCCCGGCCAACCACCGTCGGTGCCGCTCATGAAGGTGGGCGGATATGCTGAAAACGTTGACGATATCGTGACAATCCACTCCTCAACGTTGAAAGCAGCCGGAATGGACTGTGATGTCACGAATTAGCGCGTTTCGTGCTTTTTACACTTGTGCCAGTGAGAGCCGCACTGGATTATAGAAAGTTCTAAACCAATACCCCAAGTGCTACGTTCATGTCCTCTGTCACTGAAATTTTGCAATCCAGCCAAAAAGGTGACGTTAAGAAGACGGACCAACTATTCACCGTGCTGTACGACGATCTGCGTCTGATGGCTGGGCGATTGTTGCAATCAGAGTCGCCACGCGAAAAACTCAGCAGTTCGTCGCTAGTCCACCAAGCCTACGTACGGATGATCGACCAGAAGCAAGTGGATTGGCAGGGAAAGACTCACTTTTTCGCGATTGGCGCGACCGTGATGCGGCGGATCCTTGTCGATCACGCCCGACATACCCGTGCTCAAAAACGCGGTGGTGGCTGGCTGCGAAGGCAACTTGATGATGAAATCACGATTGTGCTCGATCGCGACGACGATGTGTTAGCGCTTGATGAGCTGTTGACGAAGCTGTCGGACCTGAACCCCCGGCAGGCGAAAATTGTGGAGTTCCGGTTTTTCGGCGGTCTAGGTATGAAGGAAATTGCCACTGAACTGAATCTTGGATTACGGACGATCGAGAAGGATTGGGCGATGGCCAGGGCCTGGATTCGTCGTGAACTGCGCGAGCCAGATGCGAAGTCTGACGAAGATCCAGAATCTGATGTGGCACGCGAATCTAATGC
Source organism: Rhodopirellula sp. (assembly GCA_041740155.1). GTDB lineage: Bacteria > Planctomycetota > Planctomycetia > Pirellulales > Pirellulaceae > Rhodopirellula. Next base: position 3,010 of record JBGSMN010000112.1, on the reverse strand, counting down.
AGCTCAGACTCACGATCCTGGAAAGAACTAAAGGGACACGGCGACGGTGGACGCGAAACGTTATCAACAAATCCAGGATCTGTTTTGGGATGCTGAGTCACTCGCGCCAACTCAGTGGAAATCGTTTCTACTTGAGCGTGCCGGTGATGATCACGATCTGATCGCCGAAGTCCTGTCGTTATTGCGAGAGCATGATCCTGACGCCGCGTTGATAGAAGGCCGACTGGTGCAGCCGGTCAAGTTGCCTGGATCGAGCAAGGTCGAGGCTGCCAGTGCCGGAGCGGGCGAGGTTGCGGCGGCGCACGAGACACGGGCGGGAGAGCAACTGAGTATTCGCGAAACGACTCCCATGCAGCCCCCGCGAAAAAAGAGCGGACAAGGGGCGACGACCAAGAAAGGCGTGCCTGGCAAACAATCTCCCGACCCGCAAGACATTGGCGGGCGAACCATCGGCGGTGCCGAGCGAACACACGCGTCCCCTCGTCATCCGTCGGCGCGTCGTGAGCGTCGACCACAATCGACGGACGCTGTCAGCGGATCGTTACCGACCTCGATCGGTCCGCCACGAATGCAATGGACATGGTTGCCGATATGGGCCACCCTAATGCTGATGACCCTGGTGCCGCTTTGGATCGCAGCGTGGTTGATCGGCAGCCGTCAATGGTCACGCGACCAACTCTCCCGCGAGCGATTGCTGCCTTTGGCACTCGCGCAAGCTCGATTGCAGATTGAGTCGTTGCTCGAATCCGATCTGCGCGCCTGTTTACAACTTGCTAGCGAGGCGTCGCTGGAGGATGAACCTGCGGCCTTGCCCGAGCGATCGACCATCGTGATTTGGGATTCCGAATTCCGAGTCCGCTCTGCGATGGCCCCCGTGCAAGTCGCCAAGGAGTTCTGGACGGCACGATACGCAGGCCAAGTCGCCAGATGTTTGGAAGGCCAATCCGTGTTCTGCGGTCCTGCGACTACTCTCGCTCCTGACCTCTCCGACGTATCCGCTGACAATGAAGCCGAGCTCGAGGAGGATCTGGGTATCGGTTGGATGGTGCCGCTGACGAACCCCACCGGTGCCTACTTGAGCACCAGCCAAACGTTATGGAAGAGCATCAACAAGTCGCTCAACGAACTCGCCGAAACCACTCGGCTGGACGTGTACGTCGTTGATCGGCAAGGCATCATGCAAACGACCAGTCACCGAGCACAAGCTTGGCTGCTGACGACGTCAGCGGTGGACTCGGTCGACGATGCTGCTGACGTCAGTGCGTTTCGTGTGGCTGTCTTTAACGCAGATGACAATTCTGCTGACTTTGCTGGATCAACCGCACCGTTGACGATCGCTGCCGCTGCGGTCAGCACGAGTCGTGGTACGGTTTTGCACGACGGAATGTACCCGAGCTATCACGGTGAAAATTGCCAGGGAGCTTGGCAATGGCTACCCCGATACAATCTCGGTTTGATTGCCGAAACTCCGGTGCAAGGAAATGCTAACCCGCTATCGCGGACTTGGCCGTGGGCCGGTTTGGCCAGTCTGTTTGCGATGGCAGTCACTAGCGGCATGACGTTCTGGCATCAACGTCAAGTCAGCATACTCACCAATGCCCGCCAACCGTTGGGCCGTTATGAAATCGCTCGTGAACTTGGTTCGGGCGGGATGGGCGTCGTGTATTTGGCCAAGCACAAAGAACTTGGGCGAGACGTTGCTTTGAAGGTGTTACGCGGTGATCGGCAAGACGAAGATGATCGCAAGCGTTTTGATCGCGAAGCCAAACTGGCGGCCTCATTGTCATGCCCGCACAGTGTTTCGGTTTATGACTTTGGATACACCGAACGTGGAGATGCGTATTGCGTGATGGAACTGCTCGAAGGCTTGACATTGGCCGAAGTGGTCGCTCGCGGGGGTGCTCAGCCACCAGGGCGGGTCGTGTGGATCATGCAACAGATTTGTCAGTCGATGCTCGAAGCTCATCGTAAAGGGTTGCTGCACCGCGATCTCAAACCACAAAACGTGATGCTTCGATTTGATACCGTCGTTGGTGATTGGGCCACCGTGTTCGACTTTGGCTTGGCCAAACCGATCGAACCAAGCCTCGATATGTTTCAAACCGCCGAAACAATTTGGGCTGGGACGCCGATGTATATGGCACCGGAACGTTTTCGCGATCCCACCTCGATGGACCCTCGCAGCGATATCTATTCGATCGGTTGCATCGCGTATTACTTACTGGCCGGAAATCCACCGTTTGTGGAATGTGATCCGGAGTCGATGTTCGCGCTGATCATGAGCGAGCATCCGATCAATATCGCCACGCATCGTGGTAGCGAGATCGACGAACACCTGGACAACTGGGTCCGAGATTGCATGTGCAAAGACAAGAACACGCGAGTGGCGAGCATTCCAGAGTTGGCTCGTTCACTCCAAGCGATATCGGAGTCGATGCCGTGGAGTCGCAGCGACGCAGAAGCCTGGTGGATGACACACGCCCGCGAGCTGCTGCGTTAACGAAAACTCTCGCGAACCATCGACACCGCGACTCCTAACAATTCCGCACCGTCGCTGGCTTTCCCATGGATGTCGATCGGGGATTGCGAACTGGAATCCCACGTCTGCAACGAGACTCGACCATCAGCGGATTTGACCACGATCAAATCACCATCTTGAGTAGCGTGATGTTGTTCCACGATCAGGTAATCACCATCGAGTATCCCATGTTGGACATACGCCGCTCCCGAGACTTGCACGACAAAACGATCACCTGTGGCCAGGGTTTTACCCAGGTCGATGACATCGGTAGGATTGGTGTCGAGGTGTGCGAGATGCTCCGAGACGACCCCCATAATGGGCAGACCTGTCGTGCTGCGGGCATTGTCACCAGTGAGTTCGATTGCTCGTGATTTATTGGCCTTGCGAGTGATCAAGCCTTTCCGCTCAAGGGCGCGAAGGTGGCACATCACCCCGTTAGGACTTCTAATTCCAAAGTGCTCACCGATCTCGCGCACAGTCGGGCCGTAG
>JBGSMN010000092.1:0-5209 GCA_041740155.1 Rhodopirellula sp. | reverse complement strand
AGAGTCGAACATTGATATGGCCTCCTTGCCTTGTGAGTGAGCGGTTAGATTCTCAAACACATCGCATGTGAGGCCTCTTTATGTCAACATCGAGTAAACCTTTCAGGATAAGACTTTACGTCTATTAAGTGCCATTCGATTTAGGATTGTATTCTGCGTTGCCGAAGTCGATGAGGGTGATGGCGGGCAAGATCTCAGTGACTCGGGGATTCTTGCGATCCGGGCTGCTAGCCAGATATAAGCCCGTGTTCATGAAGCCCAAGCGTCAGGGCTGGCCTAGTCAAGTGAGCGTGGACCTGTCTTAATCCAAACAGCGCCCCAAGCTGGGTAGCAATATTTCCCGGCGTAGCTTGTCGCCACATCTTCCAGGTAGGTAGAAGATAGGCTCGCTGGAGCGACCGAAGAAGAATCCGCGTAGCGTATGCTCAAGCAGCGAAGCGTCTCAGTTCAACGGACAAACTATGAGCGAACTGGAAATGGTTTGATGACAAGCGGGTGTGAATTCCGTCTGGGTAACCGTTAGCCATGGGCCCAGTATTGAGTGTTGCAGCTTGGCTATAAGGAGTCTCACTCCGAAGTGCCCGGTTGAAGCGTACACAGAAAGGTAGTGAGGATGAATGGACGGGCTGGCTGCCCGCCCGTGAATGATATTGAGCCCCGAAATTGCGTTACTGTTGGATTCTGCCCAAGGCCTATAGTTGCTGGAAGGCTATACCGGATGTTGCGTCAGCGGCGAGCGGCATCAGGAGACCCGGCGTCGAGGGCCCATTCGCACTACACATCATGTCATCAAGGCAACCAGTGAGATCCCAGAAGTTCTTGTTCGATGTGGATACCAACCACGCCGACGCGAGTATGCATGTACAAGCCGAAGAGGTGAGGAGTGCAAATGACGCTGGGAAGTCGGATATTCGAATAGTACCACAGAAACCAGCAGACCAAGCTGGTCGAAGGAAGCTCAGTAACTCGAGTGGAGGGAAGGCGGCTAAGCCATCACGCGAAAGAGACCGAACATCGACCGTACCCAGCGACGGAGCGTCGGTGCTAAATCGGCTCGATCGCATCACCATGAGGGCGGAACAGCATGCCGGGGACGGATTCACCAACCTTTTCACACTGCCCAATATTGAGTTGTTGTGGCACGCATTCCGTAGGCTCAAACGAGAGAAAGTGGCCTTGTTTGAAGCGCCCAGTGACACAAACTGAAGAGGAATACGGCGAAGAAGAAACTTCGAGTGAAATGTCGGGGGTTGAAGGAATGGTTTCGAGCCAATCTCACTCGCCGAGCAACGATAGTCTGGGCGCGGCTTAACAGCAAGTTGCGAGGCCACTACCAGTATTACGGTAGCAATGACAATTGGCCCACACTTGTCACTGGTACGGTTTCGACGCGTGGCAGAACGGATGGCGTTAAGATGGTTGCGACGGCGCAGCCAAACGTCGACCATGAGCTACTCAGACTTTCGGAATTACCTCACTCGTCATCCAATCGTCGCTCCCCAGAAGTTGTTGAACTTGAATGCATGGTGATGGTCCGCGAGAAGTCACACGGTGACAGGTGATGGCTGGGAGTCGGATGCGTTAACAGCGATCGTCCGGTTCTGAGAGGGAAAGGCAGATCAATTGAGCATGGTCAAGATCTTGTGGCACCGCCGGGAAACCAGGCGGCAAACAGAGAACACAAACATTCACCTACACTCGAAAGACTCCGATCTACTCGCCCAATCCGTTCCGCTGCGCTCCCAGTCAGGATAGTTTGCTATTCGTTTCGTAATCGGACTTGAGCGGATCTTCGGTGTAAATCGCAATGGAATTCATTGAAACAATCCGCTGTGCTACGTGCCGAAATCGCCGTTTCTTCTGATTTGAGGGATCGTTTTGGGTCGTAATAGTAACCGTGCCCATTGCTGTTACGGGGCTTTAGAGTTAGCATATTAGCGAGACTCTAGTGTTTTGATGTGATACTTTAAAGGAAGCTTGAATGAACATGGGCGGCCCAGTTGTTCGATTTGCGTTTGTCCCTCTTCTTCTTGCTTTCGGGCTATTTGCGGGCACAACCAAAGCCGCTATCGTGACGATTTTGCCCATTCAAGTTGGCAATGGTTTGGGGAGCTTTGGAAATGCAGGCCAGGAACTATTTTTGGCGGAAACAAACAAAATCTGGGCTCAAGCCGGTCTTACCTTCAACTACCTGCCATTCACTTCTATTGTCTCGTCGGATTTTTTTGTTTTAGACAACCAAACTGAAGTGGACAATTTATTTGCAACGGCTCCTGGTGCATCGATGACTCCAACGACGATTTCTATGTGGTTTGTTTCCGACCACTTCGATGCGTACGGAGAGGCAAATGGATTAGGCGGATTAAGCTCCAACAAGATCGTGATCGCTGACTCGGTGTTTAATGAAGGTCGATTGGACACAATCGCCCACGAGGTAGGTCACTTGCTTGGTTTAGATCATGATGACCTTGGCGTAGGAGTGGATTTCTTGATGCGAAGCGGTGCTGATAGAGTGACGCCAACGACAATTGGTGACATTTTTCCAGACGGCACTGGCTTAGATCGGCTTACTGCGTCACAAATCTTTATTGCCCGTGCCGATGCGAAGGTAACGGCGGTACCTGAGCCGTCCTCCTTTATTCTCTTCGCCAGCGTTGCGGGTGTTGCATTCCTTCGACGCAGGCGAATGCTTTAATCATGTTAGAACGGGTCACTTTTGCGTTTGTGCTGCTAGCGATCATGGGCACCTCGAGTTCGTTTGCGGATAAACGCAATACACCCGAAGTAGTACGGGAATTTTCCTCGCCGAGTGGCGAATTCCAACTGGTGGTAACCGGATGCAAAGGGTGGTTAAATCCCCGCCCTTCTGCTCAGTTGTTCCGGGTTGCAAAGTCAGGGCAGCCCCGCAGTGAAGTATGGAAAATCGATGAACTTCCGCATCGACTCGGCCCGTGGGACGTCTTGATTTCGAATGAAGGAGTCGTCGTGCTCGTCGACGAGTGGGTACGAACTCCTACTCCTCTATCGCTTATGGTTATTGACCCTGTCGGCAAGATCAAAGTAGTCCACTCGATCGGCGATATCGCCAAGTTCACAGGTAACTCACCGACTTTACTGATTGACTCGGCCAAGATGGGTATTTGGCAATCGAGCAAACCGATGGTGTCCTCCGATTCGCAGAGTATTACGTTTTTTACTGGCGATACAAACTTCTCGCTAAGTCTAGAATCGGGTGAGATGTCACGTCAGGATAGTAAATGATCTTGAAAAAACCTTTGTTAGTCGTTCAGTCGAGGCAGTGGGGCAATTCTAGTCGGCGTTCGATCGTCTTTGAACAGAATTGCCGATAACCACGCGTTGGACGCGGAGCCGCCGATCGCGCCGTTTCTGACGTCAAAGTTGATTGGCGGCGGCCCGGGCAACGCCATCGACTATGAAGTCCTGGGTTTGGGAAGTTACGGTCGTCACTATTTTTGAATTTTCTTTATTGGGTTACATGCTATGAGTTTCGTCTAGCTGCCTTCGTTGGAGCCGCTTGTCGGTCGTTCGCCGGTAGTTGACGACTGACGAGCAGCTCCGACGAAGGCAACGGGCGTTTGTTGGTGAGCTTCGAGGGAGTGATTCGTCTTCTCGAACGCATCGGCTTCATTCAAGGATGGTTGATTAGACGACTATTCGAGGTGTGAACGCGGTTCACTCTAGTGGACCTGCTTCTAAGAAGTAGGTTGCATTCCCGCAGTTATCCATACACGATTCAAACATCGTTGATTCGATTGTTGAGGTCCGCCTTTGGCTGTGGCTTGCATCTTGCTTCTGGTATGAAAAATACTCTGAGCTGCAAGCCTCCTTCCACTTTTGCGCTGGCACATTCTTTAGGGCTACCCCACTTTGTCGACTGCATCGATTGAGATGCCATGATTGACGAACCAAGCTCGGATGGTGCACTTCATCTTGTTGATACGACCATCGAGCGTCTTTCGATACTTGACCAGCGATCGGAACTCGCGATGAGCTTCCGACGGCATGTGAACGGCTTTAAGCTCATTCATCGAAGCCATGCGAGCAAGCTTGAGAGCGTCATCCTTGTCGGTCTTGCGTTTGACATTGGACCACGTCCAGGCATCTTCATTGGTGGAACAAACCAGCGACTTGAAGCCATGGCTCTTGGCGAGGTCATTGATCCAACCGGATGGCCCGCAAGCTTCCATGACAACAAGATTGAACTTATGCTTCTTGAAGATGGTGGTAAGATAATTTCGTTCAGTCGCTGCATTGAGGAAAGTATGTTTGCGATTCTTTGTGTCAAAAAAGCAGCACATGGTATTGAGCGGTGTTACTTGACTGGGCCGAGATCGAGAGCGAGAATTTTCAAAGTTACGTTTGTCCTTCGGGTTTGGGGTTGGAATTTTGTGACTCGCTGTGTTTGTGCACAGAGATGATCACGGGTCAGAGTCGCCAGATTTTATTCAAATGGCTCCCGCCACAAACGCAGGACTTACATGGATTCTTTCGTCGGTGCAAAGCCTATGCAATTCTCACTTCGAAACTTGATGGCGACGGTCGCTGGCATCGCGATCGTTCTTGCGGTCGTGATGATGTTGACAATTACCTGGCGTCGTCAACTGACAATTCAACATGGACTAAAGACAAACGGCGCTTCTTGGGTCGGATTTCCCTCCGCCGACTCCCAACTACTCCCAAGCGTTGTGTACGAACGTCCCATTACGGAAGATTTCCAGCATCAAGAGCGAATGGGAACCGTGGAGCTCAAGTGTTACGACGTGACCCCACAATGCCTCAACCGCCTCGGCACTCTGGAACACGTCGACAACCTGTACTTCATCAATTGTGATCTTTGCGACAACGATATAGTTGCATTACCGGCGCTTCATCTAAGCACCGTGCTGTTTTGGAATGCCAACATTACAGATGCATCCATCGAGACGATTGCCCAAGCTAATGATTTGAAGAAGGTCACTTTCAAAACGACTAACGTCAGTCCTCAAGGAATCCAAAGACTGCAGACTGCTTTACCAGGGGTCGAGATCGTCTTGGCCCCATAAATACCGACGAAATCGGGTAAGGCCGGGCCTCGCGGCCCGTCCTCCCCACACCACCCGGCGTGCGGATCCGCACCGGGCGGTTCAACGGAGATGAGCAAGCTCGCTCCATAATGTCTTTAAGCTCAAGACTCCTTGGTCGGCTAGCC
>JBGSMN010000090.1:0-9545 GCA_041740155.1 Rhodopirellula sp. | reverse complement strand
GGTCGATCGGTTTGAAAAGAGAGCAGCTGCCAAAGTTGATCCAATCGCTTATAACACGATGCTGCTTAACCAGACATATCATCCGATCAGTAGCTGATACTGGTTAGTTGCCATGCTGCGGTGGTTGTTAATAATACGAACACGATCGAGGAGATTCTCTGAAACGCTTCAGCTAAGCGATTATCACCAATGAACCAGCCGATACTGAAACCGAGGCACAACGACAACAAGAAAGTGGCGAGGCTGTATAGGCTCGAAGAGCTGGTTAATTTGGAAGTCATAAGCTAAACGCAGAATATCTGCTCTGGAACATGTTCTGATACAGGGACAGAGTGTATGAGCCGATAGCTACCGTTTTTGATGTGCGGAAATATTCACTTATTTCCTTCCCGTTAATGGAAACGTGAGACTTCCGTCTCTGCAGCCCCGAGTGGCCATAGATTTCTCGTACCGGCGTTCCTAATCCGTGGGCGACTCATCATGGGTAATGTTCGAGCGACGGATTCCAATTTGTTTAGGGCTCGTTTGAACTCGGTGTCGAGAACGCAATGTCAATTTGCCAATTCACTTGGTTCTTCATTCGATCGAGTTGGGTTTGATATCGTGTGAGGCGTGTTTCCATCTCAGCGACATGAGCGTATATCAGATCATATTGAACCGCACCGCAGGCAAACGTTGGCCCCAAGCGTTGGAATCCGAATCGCAGATATAAATCAATCACGTCCAGGCGTCCCATGGAAACGATGTGACGTCCACCGTGGAAACCGACCCACCGAAGTGCGCCGTACATCAGGCAACCCGCCATCCGAAAGGAACGACGGTGGCGAGCAAGCGTCAAGGCGCGAATTTCATAGAGTTCCGAATCGAATGGAAAGGATTGCTCTTCCCGACGCAAATGTTTGTCAACTGAATAGCGGCAACTGGTTGGGGGCGTCACACCAACAAATCCTACCAAGTCGCAACCATCCCATAACGCGAGATAGTCACTTTGGACATCAGGAGAATCGGGCAAAATCTGATCTGGTAGGGTTTTGTACTGTTGCAATTCAACAGCGTACACTTCATGCCGCAGGCGATAGATTGCTAGTTTGACTTCGTCTGTGGCGACGGCGATAGAAAGTTTCAACATGTTATCCGTACGGATTGCGAAGGCTGCTTTAGATCATTCCGAGTGCGATCTTACTTTAGAACGTTACACTGCGGCAACTTTTCTTTGAATTTAGCGATGCCGTCGGGAGTGACCTTTGTGGTACGGATGTCGATTTGACTGAGATTCGGTAACTGGCTAAGGATCATCAGGCCGTCGTCGTCCAGCGGGGATTGCTCAAGCTTCAATTCCTCCAAGTCCTGCGTAGCCACAATATGTTGAAGACCATCCTGATTGAGATCGACGAACTTTGGGAAGGACAGATATCGCAAATGCTTCATGTCTTTCAGATGAATCAAGTGCTTGTTCTGCAGCGAATCCGAAATCACAGCCAATGTTTTTAAGGACGGATGCTCGGTCAGGTGTCGCAGCCCTTCACCGCTTAGACTGCAGCCATAGATCCCAACGTGCGACAGCATGGGGAAACGCAATAAGATTTTGAGTGCGTCGTCCGTGACACCCGATTGAAGATTACAGCCAAAAAATGCGAGATGGGGCAAGGCTGGTAGTTGCGACAAACCCTCGTTTGTCACCAGCGGTGACCAACCGAGTTGAAGGCTCGTTAATTCCGTGAGCTTCTCTAAATGCTGATAGCCTGCACCGCTCACTAGTGTTTTGCCGATGTTTAAGTTCTGTAGCCTGTTCAGATTCGAGATGTTTGCCAGACCGTCATCATCGATGCGGGTGTCGAAAAGATTCAGGTGTGTTAAGGCGGACAACGGTTTTAGGCAATCCAAATCGTCGTTGGTGAGTTGTTTGCAGCGTGAGAGATCAATGCTTTTGATTTTGATTGGAACTTGAGGAAGCTCATCCGCGCGGGTCACGTCTGTTGTCTCGATGCTATCGAAAACGGTGATCTTGCCACCGAGCTTCAGGACTCGCAGTGCGGCTTGGCGTTCTTGTTCGAAGTCTTGCCACTGGACTTCGCACTGGGTGAGCGTTTTCTGCAAGGCTTGCACTGCACCCGGTGAAGTGCGGGTTTCGCGCAAATCCAAGTTGCTCAATTGCGTGGCGTCCGCCAAAGCGGCAATCGTTTGATCGTTGATCGTGGTGCCTCGCAAGTCGAGCGAACGGAGCGTTGGAATTAGTTTTATGGCGGACAAATCCGAAGTGGTGATTGGGCTGTCCTGTGCGAACGCGAGTCCGACGATTGAGAATTCTTCCCGTGGTAAGCCGGTATAGCTGGCGACCGTTCGCTCTCCTAAATCTAGAATGCCGCCGATCGATATGAGCACCTTGGCAAGGCTGCGGGTAGCACGCTGGCTTTCGGATTCTTTTAATCGTCTTCCGGAGGTCTGCCAAACGACGACATGACCGTCGAGACTGCCGCTGGCGAGTTTCCGTCCATCGGGGCTCCACTGAAGGGACGACGCCGTGATTCCCTCGACATGAGCGCGAAGGTTCAGGATTTCCTGCCACGATACGGTGTTCCAAATCTTAATTGTCCCGTCGAAGGATCCGGAAGCGAGCCGATTGCCGTCGGGATGCCAGGCCACACCGGACACCGATTCAATATGTCCGGTCAAGATTTGCAGCGATTCACCGGTTTGCGTGTCCCAGATGCGTACTCTGCGATCGGCTGCTGCCGAGGCGATGCGTTGCCCATTAGGCGACCATGTCAGCGAATTAACGACGTCGCTGTGGCCTGCCAGTTGTAGTCGGGTCTCGCTGAGGGTCTCGTCTAAGACAAGGACCCGGTTTACGTCGTCAATGGCGAGTTCATGGCCGTTGGGGCTCCAGGCGATCGCATCGATGCTGTGTAGGCAAGGGCGTGCGTGATATAGCTGTTTGCCCGACATGCAATCGTTGACGGTGAGCGAACCATTTGAGTAACCCAAAGCGATTCGGCGACCATCGGGATGAAAGGCGGCTGCCGTGGCGATCTGTTCGGTGGGGATGGAAAGCAGCGTTTCATCGGAGAGATTATCGGCAATGGAATACTGCTTGGGATGAGAGGCCCACCCCATCCGATTTCCTACCGGGCTCCATGCCAACGCTTGGGCTTCAACCATCGGTGGACGCTTTTCTGTTTGCGTCTGTTGATCCACATTCCAGCAAATGAGCGTATGATCAGGGTCTCCATGCCAACGATCGTCGCAAGTAACAATGAGCCGCTGGCTGTCGGGTCCCCAAGCGATCAATTGCACTTCGCCCTGCGGATCGTTAAGCACAACGACCTCCGCGGTTTGATCGCGATTCCAGACGGTGATGGAACCATCTTTTGCCGCCGAAGCCAGCCGGTCGCCCGAGTGGTTTATCGCTACCGATTCGACCGATGCTCGATGTCCGCGGAGCGTTTCCAGTTCGAGCGTTGAGTCGGCATCCCAGATTCGGACCGTGCGGTCTTCGCCTGCCGAAAACACTTGCTTTCCATCAGGGCTCCAAGTGACGGAATTAACGAAACTGTTATGTCCTAATCCGACTTGCGGGATTTCGGAGCTGCCCTTCCAAGCCCAGAAGCCACGCGTGTCCCGTGATTGTCGCAGGACGTGCAGCGGGCGGCCGGTGGAGCTGTCCCAAATCTGAACTGATGCGTCACTGCTGGCTGAGGCGAGTTTCGACCCGTCAGGACTCCAGGCGACTTCCCAACAGGCAGCGTCATGGCCACTGACTGCGCCGGAAGAGGTTGTGCCTGAGGGATGGCGATGGGAAGCGGTTGCAAAAACCGATTTCCCACTTTGCATATCCCAAACTCGTACCGACCCATCAATTCCCGTGGAAGCCACGCGTTTGTCGTTGGGTTGCCAAGCCACGTCGTAGACGTCGGAGGTGTGTCCGACGAATTCCGCCACCATCGTCGCGGTTTCGACGTCCCAGATTTTTACCTTTGAGTCACGTCCCGAAGTGGCGAGCTGTGAACCGTCGTTGCTCCAGTCCACACTCCAGCATGGAAACCAGTCCGATATCTTGGTAACGCCCTCGTGCGCCTGCCAGCGGCGAATTGCAGCCCCGGTTTTGACGTCCAACACCGCTACGCTTCCATCTGAAATCGCGGTCGCTAATTGATCACCCGACGGACTCCAGCTCAACCCGAACACACCTCGGGTCTCCGAATCGAACACGTGCAGCAGACGTCCGTCGGCAGCATCCCAAATGCGGACGGAAGCATGGTAAGGCGTTACATGTCCGGTGGCCAGCAACCGGTCGTCGGGACTCCACGCAACCGTCGCACACCATTTTTCGCCGTCTAACACCAAAGACAATCGTTGCCACGCGGTGTCCATCAATTGCCATTCCCAATCGCGTAGATCCGTTTGATCGGCGCTGGGAAGATGATGGTCAAGCAACTCGCGCATTCGCAGCAAGTGTCCGCTCTGCCACGCCTCCTGGGCCAGCCGCATGTCTGCCAGATACAAACTCCGCTGCGAGTTCTTGCGGGCAACTTGCTCCGCAGCAGCATTCCGCTCGGCGCGCTTCTCGTTCGTTTCGGCGAGTTTCTGTTTGGCGGTCGCATCTTGCCTCGCGATGCGTTCGGCCGCAGCAGCATGGTTGGCTCGAACGGCAAAGTAGGTGGACACGACGATGCCCGATAGCAGGACGATGGCAATGGTCGCCACCAGTCCACTGACGACCGGGTGTCGGCGGACTAATTTGACGGTTCGCTCCAAATGTCCCACGGGATGAGCGAGAATCGGTTTTCCGTCCAGCCAGCGCTGCAGATCCTCTGCCAACGCTCCCGCCGATTCGTATCGTTTGGCGGGTTCCTTTTGCAAACACTTCAGGCAAATGGTATCAAGATCTCGGGGTATCTCCTGGTTCAGTTGATGCGGTGCGACGGCTTCATTTCGCAGTACCTGAGTGAGCGTGTCCAGGGGATTGGCCGCCTGGAATGGCAGACGTCCCGTTAACATGCAGTACAGGATGGCACCGAGCGAATACACATCGGCCAGCGGTCCCACTGCTGCCGTGTTGCCCGCCGCTTGTTCGGGCGGCATGTAAGCGGGTGTTCCGAGGATTTGCCCGGTTGTCGTCAATTCGGATTGATCGGCAGTCTTCTTTGCCAAACCGAAGTCCGTGATCATCGCCGCTTGCTGATCGTTCAGCAGGATGTAGGCGGGCTTCAAGTCGCGATGGACAATTCCCTGGCCGTGCGCATGTTCGACGGCCTGAGCCACTTGGTAAAGCAGTGCCGCTGCGGCGCGTGGCGGCATTGGTCCGTCAGCAAGCTGCGTCGATAGACTCGGCCCCTCGACGTATGCCATCGAAAAGAAGTGTTGACCTTCTTGTTGGCCGACTTCGAAGATCGGCACGATGCCCGGGTGATTCAGATTGGCGGCGGCTTCGGCTTCTTGATAGAACCGCTTGACGTCTTGTTCGGACGCTAGTTGCCCGGCCAAAATCATTTTCAGGGCGACGATCCGGTTTAGATTGACTTGTCTCGCTTTGTGCACCACCCCCATCCCGCCGCGAGCGATCTCTTCTAGCAGCTCGTAATCGCCGAAGTAGCCGACGCGATTTTGCGTCGCTGTAGAGATGTGCTGCCGCGTGGCATTGGAATCCATCGTCGGCTCGAATCGCGAATCGCCCGGCAAGGGTGCTTCAGCCAGATGCTTCCATCGCGAATCCTCGGAAAAGAATGCTTGAAGTTCCTCGGCGTACTGCGGATATTGCCCGAGTAAGTCCTCTCGATCGACAACTTCGCCAGCTTCGACGCGCACTAAATAGTCCGCCAAAATAGCGTCGAATTCCGAATTGGATGATGGCGGGTTCATAAGTTCCTGGTGACGTGGGTTGTTGTATCCTCAAGGTAGAAGAGCCAGTTTGTTGCCAGTCCATGCGCAAGAGTTTTCAAATTCTTCACTTGAGCATCGCTTGTGCACCTCTGCAAAAAAGGTGTTGCATGAAGCACATTGGCGATTTGAAATCGCTATCCAATTGCGATTTCACGGTCCAGCCTTGTCAATCGCTGGGCCACCGCGATTCTCAATTGAGGCATGTAGCGAGTGAAGGAATACTGAACCGAGATGGACCAAATTCGCCATTGCATGAATGCGATCCAGTTTGCGACGCACAACGCGATAAGTCCGATCAGCCGGAATGTTAATCGGCCAACTGACGGCGTCTCCTTTTCAGGTGTTTTCCGTTTGCCACCAAGTGCGAGACGATGGCAATGCCCGCCATCGCGGCCATATCACACAGCCAAACATAATAGCCATACAGGTATCGCTGCTCGTGAACGATCGAAGCATCCCTAAGCAATAGCAGGTAACTGATACCTGCCACAACAGCGATGCTCGCAAACACGGCCGCCAGGATATCTTTACGGAACGCAAACAACACCATCGCTGCCCAAAACAGCGGACTCGCAATCCAGGCGGGGAAAACAAAGAATAGAAAAGACAAGAGCAAAGCATCGATGCCCATTACCAAGTCTCGTGGTTTGATGCTCATGTGATTATGGCTGGCCGACCGGTTGTCAAACACGGGTAGCCAGAACGAGACAAGGTAGACAACGAGAACAATCGCCAATGCGATGCGACGCGGCGTGGGTTTCAACAGGCTTTTGATATTCATCTGTATTGGTTTTCCTTCGCGATTGCCAACGTTCATTCATCTATCCGTTCATGAGTTGTTGATTGTTCGTTTCCGATCCAAGTTGACCTGTCTCGCTTTGTAAACCACCCCATGCCGCCCCGAGCGATTTCTTCGAGCAACTCGTCGTCGCCGAAGCAGCCAACGCGATGTTGCGTCGCTATAGCGTTGTGCTGCTGCGAGGCATTGAAATCCATCGTCGGCTCGAATCGCGAATCGCTCGGCACCGGTGACTCCGCCAGATGTTTCCAGCGTGAATCCTCGGAAACGAATGCTTGAAGTTCTTCGGCGTACTGCGGATATTGTTTGAGTACGACATCACGATCGACAATTTCGCCAGCCTCGACTCGCACTTGATAATCGGCCAGAACAGCGTCGCATTCCGAATTGGATGATGGCGGATTCATGAGTTCCTGGTGATGTGGGTTGCTGTATCCTCAAGGTAAAAGAACCAGGGGCATTTCCAGAGCGTGCGGCAAAAGTTCATGAAAATGATTGTTCACGGAATGACTAACCCAATGATTCTCGCAGCGTCTTGAGTCCTCGATGAGCCAACCCAGCGACCGCGGACGGTGTTTTATCCATCGCCTCGGCAATCTCTGCGATCGTCTTTCCGTGCCAGTACCGCAGTAGAATCACCTCTCGCTGTTGATCCGAGAGCGCTTCGACTGCTTCAGCCACGATGACCGCTTGCTCTCGACGCACTGCTTGCTGACTCGGCGATGATTGACCGTCGGCTAGAAAATTTTCCAATCGACACGAGGACGCATCAATCGCGGCATGGATGGATCGCTCGCGGTTGATATCCCGCCGTTCGGCATGGGCGTCGCGAACGGCATGTGCCACCGTTCGGGCGAGGATGGTTCGCAACCAAGCAATGAGTTCCGCTTCGCTGTTTCCTTGAAAACCGTCCCATGCCTGATAAGCCTGCAACATCGACTGCTGAACAATGTCCGATGGGTCAAATCGTGCATTCGTGCCTTTGCCTAGCTGCACTCTTGCGAGAAAACGCAAGTAACCTCGATACGATTCAATCTTTGCAAACGAGTGTGATGGCTGGTTCATGGGTGTAGATATCAATGAATCGTGCGGACCGAAAAGCCTTCTTACTCTCCAGCGTTGATACTCGAGGGATCGGGCTGGACGCATCTCTTGCGGACGCAAACGAGACAGCGAGCGTTTGCGTCCCAGTCAATTGACCGTTTACCGTCCGCTCCGATGAATGAAACGGCATCGCGCCAAGATAATTATACGGCTGCTCCGCATACGCTGCATCGTCTGGCACGGCATGTCTTATGGGAATCGCTCAACGCGATTTTGTAACTTCCCTTTAGGCGGCAAACTCTCATTTAACTTCTCAGGAGGACTTTTAATCATTGAGACTCCAAGTCGTGTTAGTAGCAACACGCCACCAATACCGACAATGACCGACGAACCAACCAGCGATAGCCCCACGAGCTCTCCCAGGCTCGCTGGCGGATCGTGCCGTTTTCTCTCGAGTCGTGTTGGGCGATGAGTGAGTGTGTCAACGCCATGATCGTACATCGACTGCCTCACGCCTATGTCGTGAGAATAGGAATGAACAGCAAAGCCGATGAATAACGGCAGGCATGACGCCGCCAGCCATACTCGCCCGATCCAGTTCAATTGCTTCGGATTAATGCTTCTCAGCTTATCAAGTCTCATGGAATATTTCGCTTCTCAAAAAGCAAGGGCCTCAGCGACCCGCATTTGATTAATAAAGGATGTTATTTTCTTTAAGAATCAACACGATTCCGAAGTTCCGTCAGGGCGCGCATCCACAGCATCCGCACTGCGCCCACGCTGCGGTTCATTTGCTGAGCGACTTCTTCGTGCGATAAATCTTGCAAGTTTCGTAACTCGATGACTTGGCGATAGTCGTCTGGTAGCTCTTCTAACACTCTGGCCAATGCCAGACTCTGTTCGTTGGCGATCGCTTGTCCGCTGGGAGATGATTGATCGGCGGCAAGAAAATTTTCGATACGTAAGGAAGATTGAGCTAACGAAGCTTCGATTGAGGCCTCTCGCGAAACGTCGCGTTTTTGCGTTCCCACGTAATGTCTCGCTAATTTCGCTAGTTGATAGGCAAGGATTTGTCGCAACCAAGCACGACGCTGTGCTTCACTATCGCCCCGAAATTGGTCCCAATCCTGCCAAGCTGCGAGCATCGTTTGTTGAACGGCGTCCGACGCAGAGAATTTGCCTTGAAAACGACTGTCGATCTCCATCCGCGCAAGGCAACGCAGCCACGACTGGTAGCGTTTGAGTTGTTCGGTTCGATGATCGTCCCTATGCTGTTCCATCATGTCGATTTTTGCTGACCTCATTCATTCCGCCCTTCCCCATTGCGACAATCGCCATCCACTACAAATAGCGGTACTAAAACTTTGTCGATGCTTATAAAGGTTCACGTTTGCTAGACCCGTCGACATGTAGAATGTCCACCCAGTTTTGATCTTCAGATATCTTCACCGACGTCACACCACGAACTGTCTGTTCGTTTCCGTTGGCGTCGATCTCGATCAACGCAGTGTAGTGTCGATTGCCGTTCAGATACCACCATTTATCCATTCCCACCTGAGTGCTTCGTACTACCTGATAGATCCGA
Source organism: Rhodopirellula sp. (assembly GCA_041740155.1). Taxonomy (GTDB): domain Bacteria; phylum Planctomycetota; class Planctomycetia; order Pirellulales; family Pirellulaceae; genus Rhodopirellula. The sequence goes on along the minus strand of JBGSMN010000090.1, from coordinate 237 downwards.
TTGTATGGTAAACTGTCGTTATCCGTATCTACAAATGCCTTACCATCGCGTTGCACAACAATGGATTCGACTTTCCAAAAACCGGGTGGATAAACGTCACTGGTGAGCAGTTGCACAATATCCTCACGGCCAGCATCAATTGCATAATCGACAACTCGTTTCCCGTCGGCACCCGCCGCCCGGTGATCGGCACCCGCTTGGTAGAGCATCTCAACAATGTCCCAATGGCCTTCGTCC
>JBGSMN010000075.1:0-10990 GCA_041740155.1 Rhodopirellula sp. | reverse complement strand
CTGGATCGTGTCGATCGGTGGCGAGGTCAGTGCGGTTGACTTTGCTTGGGGCCGAAGCTGGGCGAGTCAATTGTAAAACGATCGTTCCCTGGGCTGGAGTTAGGTCGTTTCGGAGGATCGGCACCATGCTCGTTGGCTTTTGACGTATTGCGATCAAACCCCGAAGTGCTGACTTGGAATCGGCCAGCATAACGTTGGCGGAAGTAGCCACCGACCGTCCGCCTTCCGAAGGGGGTCAGCAGAAAAAAACCGAGTCCGTCAGTTATCAAACCAGGAGTTAGCAACAATGCGGCCGCGAACGCGATGATCAATCCGTCTTGAATCTCACGGCCTGGCATGCGACCTGCCGCGAGTGCTTCGCGAAAACGTGAGATCGCGGCCAACCCCTCTCGTCGTGCCAATATCGAACCTATCACGCCGGTGATGATCACGATCGCTAACGTCGTCAACCAATTCGTCGCTTCGGCCATTTGTAACAAAAGCACCAATTCGACTAAAGGAATTAGAATGAACGCGGCTAGCAATTTGAATAACATTTTGGCAAACCCTTAGCAGGCAAGGATGCGGTGGTTAGATGTTGATTTCGATGCCGAAACAAGCGACTGCCAGCTTGGCAACGCATTCACTAGATTTATGAACATTCGTATTGAGATGCGAATTCCGTTCCGAATCGACCATCATGCCAAAACGATGGTTGGGTGTGCCCTCGCTTTTTCAAAAAACTACCTTGTTGCCACATTTTTCTTCCATATGCGTTTTCGCATTGCCGGTGTGGAGCAAAATTTTCACGACTTAGGCTACCGCTCAACCCCCGAGCTACTTCGTCACCAAGACGTGATCGACGTCCATGAACGTAGCGGTCTTCGGTGCAATCGCTAAAAGACTAATCAATTTGATGCCCTGCATGTCTAACTTGCGAGTCTCTGGGCCAGTAATCATTTCCTCGCGTTCGATCACGATACGCGTGGTTTTCCCCGGTTGCAACGTGAACGTTTTACGTGCCGTGTCGGTATCGTAGTTGGCGTGATGTTTGTCGATGACCTTGAGGATCACATCGAGTGGCTGTGGGTAGGAGCGAGCCAACGTCACATCGAGTTCTAAAGTTTGAACATCAGACCAATCGGGAACGGTTTCGATTAGCGTCGCAGCGGGGTGAGGGGCACGGTCAAGCATGATCCGCATCGAATACGCACCGTGGGTAACGTTTTGGTCGGTGCGTTGACCGCAGCAATCATCAAAGTACCAACGTGTTAATTCCATCTCACGTTCAAACGAATTGATCAATGGAAACGATTGCCTGGCAACGATGATGTCAGTGATGATTCGCACCGGTCGAGCGAGAGCCAATCCGATCATCACCATCGCGATCGCCGATGCCGTCAAACTCAACCAGCGACGGTCGGGATGTTCTCGAGCGTTCAGCACCGCGAAACATAAACAAACCGCGGCGATGATGCCCAATCCATTGGCAATGGCATCGTGCATCGAGGCACTGCGGCCGGTCATCATTTGGGCGAATTCAACGAGCACGCCGAGGATGAACACACACAGGCCGACAAGCACCATCCGACCAATCCAGTCGCGACCAAAGGTATCGAGGCGACTGAGCATTTGCCAGAGAAACAAGATCGCGATCGTGATGCCACCGAAAATTGGTGAGTGAGCGATATCGCCAATCGCTGCGCCCATCCGATTTTTGAATGGGAGTGGCACAAGTAACATGCCCGCAACGATCAAGGAACCCAGGATCACCACCGTGCCGATTCGTTGGACGGGTTCGCCTTCGTTGATTAGCTCGTCCGATTCCGATGCGCTCGACGATGAAGAATCAGCAATCACTTTGAAAAGCATCAGTTAAAAGTAGTGGGCTTCGAGCAAGTTATTTCACTAGCTTTGGAATTCTCGCGAATCCCACTACGAGCAACCGCAGACTCGGGATTATCGACGCAGGTTCAGCAATTCGTCAATGAGTTGCTGGGTCGTGGTGATCACCCGGCTGTTCCCACGGTATTGGGTACTTGCCAGGACGAGTTCGACCAAGTCCTTACCAATATCAGTGTTGGACAACTCGAGTGCCCCCCCGATCACGCTGCCGATGCCGTTCTCACCAGGTTGCCCGGTGACGGGTAGCCCCGTGTTGACGCCTTCGGCATACATGTTCAAACCACGCGCTTCCAAACCGGCTGGGTTCGCAAACCGAGCTAATTGTAGTTGCCCCAGGTCGCGAGAGATACCGTTGCTGAACACACCGCGCAACGTACCGTCTTCACCCACAATAAAACTGTTCAGCACGCCTGGCTCACTACCGTCTTGACGGGTCGCCGCCAGCGTGGCGTTTTCGGTCGCCAAACCCGATACAAGTGAAAAATCCATTTCAAATTGCAGCGGCGAAACGCTCGGCACGCCTTGGCGATTGATCGAAATGGTCGATTCCGTCGCCGTCACGAAATTGCCGTTCCCATCGAATCGGATTAAACCGGTGCCCACGGTAATGTCGTTGCGCCCCGGTACCGAATTATCAGGGCTGTCGGCGTACCAGCGATAAATGGTGGCCTCATCGGTTCGGCTTTCCAACGTCGTGCTAACGCGGACTTTGATCGGCACACCGAGCGAATCATAAACGACAAAGTCTGTCGCCGCACTTTGCCCGATCGCTTCTTGAACGGTACCGAACGCGAGGTTGGGCGTCGTCACCGCTTGCAAATCATCTTTCAAACGAAACGATGAAAGATCAATTTCAAGAGCATTGGATTCACCATTATTCGAAACCACTCGAATGCGACCATCTTGGATGTAGGCACCTGGAGTCAGCGTACCGGTTTCACCCGGAATATTATTTTCGGAACCAGGAATCGGGTTTTGCGAATCGACTTGCAGAGTCTGAATACCGGAAGCATCTTCAATGAATGCCAAGAGATCCTGGACCGTCGAAGTGCTGGTGATTTCGAATTCTTTGGTACCGAGCGTCCGATCACCCTTGCGGCCTGTGTAACTCAGCGTGCCTTCCCGAAACATTTGTTCGTAAACCAAACCATCGCGACGGAGCACATCGGTCAGCAACGTGTTGCTGCTCACCGAGGGACCGTCCATGTCGAGTAACTTGTTATCGGTATCCGTTAGGTCAGCGATCTCCGCATCGGTGCGTGAATCCGTAAACGTTTCACCTGGGGCGACGGATCCGACAAGATAGAAGTTGTTCTGGTCACCGGCGAGGTTTCGGTAAATGCGAACCTCGTCATACGCGGGAAATCCACCGCCCACCGGTGGCGTCGGCGGCGTTGGGAAGTTATCCAGAGTGATGCGACCATCAACAACACTTCGCGGGCCTAAGAATCCGCTGGGCCGACTCTCTGGATCGCCTTGACGGAAATACGTCACCATGTAGGTGTAGTTACCTGTCAGGTTGGTGCTGTTGAGCGGAGTACCTGAAAGAGGCGTTGCACCCGTGTCGTTGAACGTGCCACCTGCGGCTGCTGATCCGAGTAAGAAAAGCTCGCTACCATTGGGACTGGTGCGATAAATATTCACGGTCGGGTAGTCGCCGCCCGTCGGATCATTCGGCAAGTTGGCGATACTGACGCTCCCGTTCGGGCCGACCGAGGCGCTGCGGACATTACTCGCCGCTGCTTCGTGACCATTGGCATCGACGAGTGCGAAGCGATACTGATATGTCCCCGCACCCAGCGTCCCGCCACCACCTGCTGTCGCAGTCGTTGCCGAAACATCGGCAATCGGTGCCGTCGTGATACTGACACTCGAGGCATCCGGACGCGGCACTTGATTGTCACCAAGCTTCATACTTTCGATGACTTGACCAGCCGTCGCGATCTCGCCTTCTGGTGTGAGCGTACCTTCAAACGAGACGTTCTCAGTCGCCTTGGCCACCGTCTTTGTTCCCAACGGCACCGTCAACGGGGTCAACCGCGACGTTTGCAAACGGAAGGCCTCATCGACTCCATACCCTAGCAAACGTTGCCCCGTTGAGTTGACGAGTTCCGCATCACTGTTGAGCTTGAAAATGCCGTTTCGTGTGTAGAGTTTCTCGCCATCCGCCGCTTGGACTTGAAAAAATCCATCACCCTGGATCGCGAGATCGCTACTACTGCTGCTGATCTCGATCGTACCTTGATTGTGGTTGGCCGCGATCTCAGCGACTTGCACACCAAGACCAATTTGACGCGGGTTGGTACCCCCGTTGTTGGCCGAGGGCCCAGCCCCAAGTGATAGCGTTTGCAGAAACTGCGTCGCAAATACCACGTTGGACGATTTGAAACCGACCGTTTGGGAGTTCGCAAGGTTGTTGCCGATCACATCGATTTGTGTTTCGGCGGCGGCGAGGCCAGTCAGTGCGGTCGTCAGGGCAGATTGCAAACCCACAGGGCATTCTCCTTCGGCAGAACAGTGAAATCCGCCGATGTCTTACGACCGGCAAAGATCACCCAGTTTGAATATCGCGAATGTTCTCTAGGATCATCGTCTTTCCACCGACATGAACTTTGACCGAACGTGCTTCGTTTTCACCATTTGTTTCCACCGTCACTCGATCGACCACGCCGTCAACATTGCTAGAGTCAATCGCCAAGCCCGTCACCTTCTTGCCAATCAATCCGCTCGCAGTCACAAGTTGTTGACTATCAGACAGATTCGTCAACGTGTTGGTCAACTTGTCAGACGCCCCAATTTCGCGAATCATCCCAATCTGCTGGACCATGTCCGAGTTCTCCATCGGATTAAGCGGATCTTGGTTTTGCAGTTCTTGGATCAGCAGTTTGAGGAAATCCGCAGTACCGAGATCGTTGTAGCCGTCGTTGGCACTTTTACTTGCTTGTTGTGCAGAACTGAATGAAGCCGATGTCGCAGCGTTCGTAGCACTGGCGGGTTGGCTGGCAGCGGACATAGGCACGATTCCTGAAATTACGGCGGTGGTGAGGAGATGAAAACGTTAACCTGGCATAGCCCATTTCTGTCAACTGCCGCAAGAGTAGCCGTGTCACCCTATATTGCGTACGAGAGCTCTCGTAGCGAAACTCATCAAGAGTTTTGGGCGAGGAAACGGAGTCGTCTGCGAGTTTCACGCACACATGTGGTCGACTCGCCCCACTCGCGATCTTGTTTGCCTCAATCCTCAGCCGAAGTTACCTTCGTCGCCAGCGTCTCAAACACTTCTCGCCATTGATCGGCATGTGGGTCGGTACCGGCGATGGCCAAGCGGGCAGTCCCAAGTTGCTTCAAGGTCTGCTTTTGCAGCGTCTCGCGTTCGCTGCCTGGTGCGAGCACACTAGATAACATCCAACGACAACGGGCCAGATGGAAATGCGACTGAAGCAGCGATTGAGCATGCTGCTGGGTGCCCTTCTCCGAATATCGCAATCGATGCAGGTTGACGGCGAGTTTCGCCCAACCCCAGAATGCCGACTCGTCGCTCATCCCACTAATGGCCTGACGCAACTGGGATTCCGAATCACCTTCAATCGCCCGCTCTTCGAGCGTCAATGCCGCTTGCATTTGCAAATGCAACACGTTTGGCGTCGCTCGCAAAATCTCGTCGAGCACGTCGAGCGAGGCCTCAGGATTGCCGGATAATCGCAACCACTGGGTTTGCCGCAACCAGGTGGATGTTAAGTGGCTTTGAGGAACTAACTTTGATCCCAGCAATTCCTGACAAATCGCTACTGCACGTTCATAGCAGGTTTTCGTGACATTTGAATTGTTCGACTGTTCACCGAGAGAGGCCCAGGACTGGGCGATCCATAACCATTGCATCGCATCGTCGGACGTAGATGGTTTCGATGACGTCGTGGCGATTAACTTATCGAGCGATTTGACGTCGCTCATCGCGATGTTGCCTTGCCCGAGCAGTTCTTTGAATCGCGCAATCAGCGTAGCTGATTGCATCGAACCAAGATCATCACCACCTCGATCGCCCAGCAATGCTTCGAGCTTTGTTAGTATCTCGGTTGCGCCCTCAATATCGCCCGTATCTTTCCTTGCCTGGTGGACAAGCTCAAAAATGTTTTGGGCAAACGGAATCGACACGAGGATCGTGCCAGGCTGTGGTTTCTTAGTGACACGAATCGAATCCAACATCGGAAACTTGCCTTCCGTTGTCCAACGCAGCACCGCTTTGCGATCGCTAGTGCGATCGGCGATCACGGCCAGCATCTGTTTGGCCGAAAACAATGGCATGGTTGGCTTGTCGAGCTCTCGCTCCATCGTGGTGACACAACGTTGAAATTGTGAAGAAGCTTTCGCCAACAGTTGGAGCATGTCGTCGGAGTTCGCGTTCGGTTTGCTGGCTGCGTTCAGAAACATCGTCCAATAGGCAACTCCCAATCCCAGCGACGCGTCGCTGAACAACGAAGATTCTTCGTCGATTTTGGTATACGCGCTGATGGCTTGATCGTGATGACCAAAGGCAGCGTACGACTTGGCAAGCGAAAACCAAATGGCATCTCGCTGAGGTTCGTCTGGCCATTTCGTATCTATCAATTCTGCGATCATCTGCATTTGATGCAGTTCGCCGACTTCCGTGGGCGACGCCCAGTGCGTTGACGATGCTTCTTGGCACGCTGCTAATGTAATGAACGCTGCATCGCGTGTGGCGTCGTCTTCGGCTTCACCCAATCTCGCTACGGTTTGCCCATAGACAATCGCTTCGATCAAATGTCCTGCTTTATGCGACAAGAACGTGAGCAAGTATGCCAACTCGGTCTGCTTTGAGGCATCGCCTTGCAGCAGAGTGGCCTCATGCGCGAGTTTGACTTTGCCGAGCGTTTCTCCGAGCAATTGACTATACTCATCGGTATCACTCTTGTCGTCGCCCAACTCACTCCATGCTTCATAACTCTGATAAGCCCGCTCATAGGCATTATCAAAAAAGCGTCCCGAACGTTGAGGCGAGATGATTGGTATCCGTGGTCGAGCCGCCATTGGCTGCGGAAGCGAAAAGGCGGGGGCGACGGTTTGACCGCCGAAAGGTGACGGTTGCGTTGGCACAGCTGTGTCCTCGCTGGACACCGTCTTGCTGACTGGCGTGACGGTTCGCGGCGAAAGATCCGGCTTGTCAGTTTCCGATTGCGATGTCAGCGGTGGCGGAATCTCTGCCGCCAAACGGGCAAGGGTTCCCCGCGCGATTGGCCGTGGTTCTTTCGCCGACTCCGAAACCACGGCTTGGTTCACACGTGCCTCCAACTTTTCTTTGCTTTTGAGCTCTGGTGGCGATCGCAACAGGAAAATAAGCAATGATGCTATGAGCAAAACCGCTATCGAACCACCGCTGACGATCGCAAACCGTGATTTCTTCTTGCCTTTTGGCTGATGCGAATCGCGAAATTTGCTCTCATCATCCGCATCGTTTGTCGCAAGATCGGATGCCGAGCCACCGCTGTCAATTGTTGGTTTTGCATTTTTGCGGCCGTCTGTCTTGATCGCAATGATCGGCTGTTGGATCTCGGGAGTAGAAGGCTGCTCGAATGCTGGGGCTTGACTCTCGATCGCCGTCACCAGTCGTCCCTTGGAGGACACGAACAAGGCAGCACCGCAGGGACATCGCAGCAGAGACGACCCCAGATTTGGATCGAGGCGATGCACTTTTAAGCAGATAGGGCAAATGCCCTTTCGATCTTTCTCAGCAGCGGCGATCGTGAAAACTCCAGAGATGGTGGAAATGGAGGGGCGTCGAAACAGCAATGACGGCGGTCATATCAAGGCAGCGGCAGTGTGATGCCCCACACGGGACCACGCTTGTTATTTCTTGGGCGTGGGTACTGCTTCGCCAAGGTGGCTCCTTCGGGCATGACCCCAACATCACGATAAGTTCCCTTGTGCGAAGTTGCCAATAGTTTGAACTCACGTGCATTTTTTTCATCGACTTCCATTCCACGTGTATGAATGATAATTCGTGGGTGCGGTTTCGCCGCAAATTGCTTAGCGGCACCATCCGTAAATGCACCATCGCCCAACACATAGATCACGTCAGGATCCAAATCTAGCGCGGCCTGGATCGCTTCCTTGCCATTCGTTTTCAAACACAATGGCACCGTGTTCAACCAATTACCTAATAACAGTTTATTCTTGGGCGTCGCTACCACGAGATTCGCGACCCGGTTGGGGTGCATCATGCCGTAGGCCGTGTCACTGTAAAAGATCACGTAGAAGCGTTGTTTTGGGGTTAATTGATTCACGGTCAGCATCAGCTGAATCAACGCCGTTTCAAAGCGACCTTTGGTCATGCTATTGGAATTGTCGATCACGAACACGTAATTGATCGCTGCGAACTTGCTACCAAAAAAAGTGGGCTTGCCTTTGGCCGATTCCATGCCCTCACCTGGAATCGGTGCAGGTTTGGAAGGAGTTTTGGGAGGCGTGGCTGGCATGCTGCTGACGGCGGCGAGAAAATCTGGTGTCTCGGCCGCCTCACTGATCTCGGGGATGACTTCTTCAATAGGTGAGGCATCGGCATCTTCCGCTTGGGTCGGTTCAGTGATTTCAACCACTTCAGGCTGCATCGTGAACTCTTCGACGATGTCATCGCTTGTACTCGGTGATGCCATGATGACAATTTCTTTTCTCTCTGGACTGACCAGAAAAAAACTTGCCAACAACAACAAGATCACAACATGCAGAGCGATGCTGAGACCGTTGGTGCCGAGTTGCCGCAACAGTCCTTCTTGGTGCGCGGCAAACCAAAACTGAAACCGTAGCATTTGCTTCCGCCACCCGGTCGCTTCGTTGATTTGACGTTCTTGTTCGATTCGCTGTTCTTCTGCCTCACGATCTGATTGTGTGACAGCTTCGATAAGCGACAAAGGTATCATGGAAACCGCAGGCGTTGCTGCCAATGGTTCGTCCGCGTTTGCCGTGACTCTAGTGCCGCCAATTAGCGAATTCGCTTCGAGCTTCGTTTCGGCAGCTTCACAAGTGGGCACTGCATTGGGTACAGAATCAACTTGTTGCGGGCGACGACGTTCTCGCGAGAGCAAATCGCGGTACCCGCTGTGCTCGGCAGCGCGACTCTCGTCCAGTGCCACTTCATACAACCGCCCCTCTTTCTCGATAATCGTCAAACCACGACTCTCAGGGCGGTAATACCCGCTTGCTTCCGCATCAGGCAACTCATCACGGGGGATGAGCAAGAACTCGATCCCATTTGAGACGGAGACCAGACGTTTGCTTTGCGATGAAGTGGCCATGGACGAAGCAACGAGGAGTAAAATGGAGGTTGGACAACCACGGGTTACCTCAAACTATAGACGAAATCTTAGCTCAGTGCGGTTTCACTCGGTTCGCTGAAATGCTCTTAGTTTCCTAGGCCAATGGAGCCTGAGCATCGCTTAACGTAAACTTCGACGCCATCGAATGTCAGCCCTTACCTACCACCATCGTTGACGTGTTTCGCAGATGGCTGCGGAACATAAATCGATTCGCCGATCAAGGTTTCGAATTCGGTTGGCGTGAGCATCTTGATTTGCCCTTCGTCGGTTTCGATGTAGTAGATCAATTGCTCGTCGACAACCTCGCGATCGCCGCTAAGGATTTGTCCGGCGGCGGTGATCGCGACGGATTGGTTGCCGGGAAGTTGTACGCCGAGCCAATAGGGTTCGAATTGCTTGGCATCCCAGTGGATGATCGTACTATCGTCTTGGCAGGTTGTGAACAGGTCGCGATTGGGATGCCAGTTGACTCCTCGAATGAAGGGTGTGTTGATCTTTTTCTCGTGTGTGACTGCGCCGGTCTGGGTATCGCTCAATCTTAGGCGATTGCTGTATGTTCCCACGATTTGTTCTCCGCTAACAGACAAATCAGTCGCATGTTCCCCCAAGACCTCTCCTTCGTGAACGATCGAGAAGGATCCTTGGTTGTATCGAAGCAGACTCGAACCCTTGATCAAAAGGAACTGACCATCACGACTCCACGTGAGAACGTCATATGTTCTTCGATTGAGCATGAATGCATCGTGAAGTTGCCAGTCGTCGTCGGGCGAGCAGGTGAATAGCGTGGTGCCAATGCAAACAACTAACAGATTGCCGTCTGGCGCGAACGCAAACGCGGGCGGTCCCTCAAAGTCAAGCGTTTTGATTTTGTCTCCCTGGTCACTAAAAATCTCCAATTTGTTTTGATCCGTTAGCTTGGAGACGACATATTCACCACTACCGCTCCAGGAAATCCGTTCATACGCCTGAGAGGAAATCACCTTCAGGCCTTCGGTTAGATTTCCCAACGCTAAACCGCCGTGGTCATAGAGACGCGACATGGCAAGGGACTTTCCGCCGGGATGCCACGCAAACAACGAGGCATTCTTTCCCTCAGTTCCTGGGACGACCGTGGCATCACCCGACGAAGTCCAAAGTCGGGCGGCATCGCGACCTGCGGATACGAAATGCGTTCCTTGTCGATTCCATGCAGTCGATATTGTCATTCCGTACTCGATTCTTTTTTTAGAATGCAACTTTAGCGATGAATCAAATACGCGAAACTCGCCTTGGTTACACGAAAGGATTTTCGTTCCATCTTGGCTGACGTCGAACCAATGTATGTCGGGATTCACCGTTCCTGGAATTTGGCGAATCTCGCCAGTTTCAACATCGGTCATGCTCAACAGTAGATTCAAACCACTCGCATAGATCCGCTTCCCATCAGGAGACCAGCCGAAGTAGTAAGCTGACCCATGTTCATGTTCGGTTACTTTAACGGAAGGTCCCTGTTTCCCTTCAGGCGTGATCCGTTGAACTTCCTGGGGATGGATTGTGTCAATGAAGCCGATCCAATCGCCTTGCGGACTCCAATGAAGACGATTCAATATCGGTTTGTATCAAACGAACTCGACCCTTTGAACTGGTTTACTGTTTCTCTGCACTTTAGGCGATTGCCTATCACTTCGAGATTGATCTTGCCACGAAAAAGGCCCTCAGAGAAATTGGAGGTTCTCACACCAAACCAACACTCAAAGGGCCAAGGATGGCTAAGCGTAAACGCTCCGGAAGACCGCCGC
>JBGSMN010000073.1:0-4079 GCA_041740155.1 Rhodopirellula sp. | reverse complement strand
AGAGGGTTCAGTTGATACAGTTAATTACGTCCTGGATTATGCCTGAGCGGCTAGTTCCTGTGATTGGAATTGACTAGCGCAATTTTGGTCACAGCCTGCAAGAGGCTGTCCGCGTCGCGCAGGTCGTCAAGGAACAGGACGAGTTGGGGGTCGCCGGCCAAATGCGGTTAGCGTTCGGGGTTGAAAGTTTGGGTGACAAAACGACGTGCGGTCATTGGTCAATACATTGCCCTTGCTGTGAGTCGTTTCTTCTGATCAGACAAAGCGCTTCGATTGCCCAACGGACTTACTGCGTTTGGTTTCGCCGAAACTAGCGACCTCGTCTGATACGTGTCATCTAGAGCGGCTTTTTGAAGCCGGACAATGGCTGCTTCGCCTGCACAATGACGAACCGTCCTGGTTTACCAATTGCCTGCGAGTTACCTGCTCGCAATTCCGCAGAGTTTTCGAAGCGACTCGACGCGAGATCTCGTAGTTGACACCGTAAAGGAGTTCATTTTTCGCTGGGTGATGGGACTCGCGTCGTCTGTTTTGCGTAGATAGATCCGGGAGGGATGCCACTTCGGTTCCCACCAAGGTCTTTCCAAGGAGGCAGAACCATCGACGCTTATTCACTCGACACTCTTCCCAACCAAGGCGAACTTGCCAGCGATCCGGCGTCCGTTCGCTTTCGATCCGTCGCCGAGATAATGCTTCGGGGCATTCGCCGATGTGTGGCGGCAGACCGCGAATTGGATGACGAATCAAGCCAAATTTTGGCGCAGGAAAGACCTGTTTTGGACAATCTCGAAGACTCTTTACCCGAGCCGCTTGATTTCGTTTCCGATAAACCGCTCTCTGTGTCCCGCGTCTCTGGAACGTCGGGTTTTGGTGACGATTAAGATATTCAGCACGGTGGTAATTTGTGAGCAACGCCCATCATCGCTCCGGTTCCATCGGCCCCACGGTCACTCACACGCGAACTTCCGTCGGCAGCAAGGGCACTCGCCGTCAATCCCGCGAGGTAGTCCCATGAATGCAGAAGGCTGAGGAATCGACATGATCGCTTTGAACGCCAATGGGTCTCGGTGGGCGTAGTGTCGGTAAGTGACTCCGCTTACAGAATGACCGAGGATTTCGATTGAAGACTTGGGCATGTGTTCGTCGTAGTAGGTCGCGCAAGTTTTGCGAAGGTCCTTCAGCAACCAGTCTTTGGCAACGCCGGTTTCGACATCGACTTTGTCTCGAATCTCCGCAAGGGCGATCAACCGTTTGAAGATCGCATTAGGTCTCGCCGTGCCACCTACGAAGATCGGCTCATCTGGTACGGGCGTCGGAGGCTGAATGCAATGCAAATGTGCATGCACCGCTCGATTCATCGGCCGATAGAATGTTTTGTTCGTTTTAACTCGTCGATAGAATAGCCAACCATAGCGAGATTTAAGCTTCGATTGCCGATCGGGCGATTCATGGCTCCAGAAAACGTGCCTCCACAGCAAGGGCTCGTGCGTTGCCTTGGTCTTCCAAATGGTGCCATTGTCCAGTCCATAGTTGAAGAACAAAACAATTGCGGATCGCCAGTACTGTCCAACCGAGTGCGGTTGCTCCCATGTACGGGGTCCACGCAAGCGATAAGTGGCAAAGTAAAGTGCGTTCAGTTCCGCCTTGCTCAGATATTGACGGCCAGAAACGTCTCGCTGCAAACGAGGCTTTGGGAATCGTGGGAGTGTTTCAATAATGTCATTTTCCCACGCCCAAGCCGCGACAGCACGGACATGATCGCGAGCCTTGTTCGATGTCCGCTCAGGATTCCCTCCTCCCTGTTCCACTGCATGATCGTAAACCCAATCCAGGAAATCTCGAATGCTCGATCGGCATAGCTGTTCTAAAGAGATCTCTTGGCCCCAGCTGATCCACTTACGAACGGTTGCGTTGTACTCGTGACTCGTTCCCTTTGAGTGCTTCTTGAACTTGCAGTAACGCCTCACGGCGGAAGGAAAACTTGTTGTCATATGGAAGAGCCTCGGTCATTGCAGTCGACTACTTCCTGTAGGCTCCACTCGACGTGCAACGGGACTGCATGCTCCTGCTCGACGTCCGAATCTCAGAATAGAAACGGTTTACCCCCATAATAGTTCGAGTTATCGTGCGAAGCGTTGGTCGATGAAACCGAAGCGTCGAATGCGAGTGTGGTCTGTCCACGCATGGCTCGCGAGGACAGCAAAATCGTAACAAACTTTGGAACGTTGACCTGGGAAAGCTGTTATCATTTGTCCGTCGGTTTAGCTTGATACGCCGGTAAGCCAAGCCGCCAAGTAATTCAACAGACTGGAATCTCATTGACGCTGTACACACCGCGCGATCATGTGACGCCGTTTCCCAACTCTTTGCACGAGAGACGCACCAATGTCGAATCATTTCTTAGTACTGTTCGTATCGTTGCTTGTCTTTCCGTCTGGGCACGCCCTCGGCCAGTCGAACGTCGGCGGCAACGGTCATCCAGGCGTCGACCCGTCGCTGCTGCTCGACACGCCACCTCCTGTGCCAGAGCATCTGCAACAGATTTTTGATCGAATGGAAGCAGCCAATCGGCGTTCACAAGATGTCTTTCGACAGTTGTCGGTCGAGCAAATGAACTTCAAGCCGTCCGATGGCACTCACACTCCGCGATGGAACGCCGAACACATGGCCGGTCGTCAGTTGCTTTTCTTCTCACAGATTTACCATGCTCTTGATCCTAGTATGCCAGTCGTCGACCAGAATCCGCAGCAAATGCCCGCAGACTACAAAGCTCGCAATCCTAGTTGGAGCGGTAAAGATGAAGCACGGGCCATGCAGAGAGTGGATGACTTCTGTCGTCGCTACGCCTACTTGCTGGAAGACATTCAGCTGGACGAGAAGCCACCAGCAACTTCCTGGCCTTCGCTTGGAGCATTATTGCTGCAAATGGAGAAGCACTATGACGAGCACACCGCTAACGTCAAGAAAAAGTCTCAGCTGCCGGATTGGCCAAAAGAATAGTTGACCCACCGCTTGAAACAGTCGTGAATCAACTCTGGGCGAATCTGCTTTTTCGAGAAAGTCGCCGCTTTCACCGAATCAAACCGATGCGTCGAATGACGCTCGCGAACTGCTGGAGGTGCCCGACGTCGAAGGCCTGTCGAAAATAGCGTCGGTCGATGAAACCGGCGTGAGTTGGCCACTCACGATTCGGTGCGTTGGCGAAAAAGACTGACGCGAGTTAGCCAATCGCTAACTCCATGAAGTCGATGCAAACGATGTGTGCTGCTGGATTGGCGAAATGGTATTCGGTTTAGCGACCGATGGTATGGGTGGACCAAAAATCGGCGTTCATCAACGGCCAAAATCCGTGAGATCGTGTCTGATATCTGCATCCTCGGTTTCCGAAGGACGACGCCCGACACATGGATTACCCCTTGATTGTGTTTTATATTGCGACTTATCCGAGAGACACTTGCTTCCCCCGGATAGACAGAATCCCAATGTCGAACATGCAGTATTTAGATTCTGCCTGCCCATGCGGTTGCGCTAATAAAACTCAAAAAGAGCAGTCAACTCCACATGAATCGAAACGAGTTCTTGAAGATTTCCACCGGTATCATCGGTGGGCTGTGCATTCCTGGTGTCGGGGGAGCTACCATTCGCGCCGCGGAAACACCATCGGCCAAAGGCATTGCCTTGGACGATTCCTACCTCTTGAAGGGCCTCAACGCACTGGCCAGGGCCCACCGCATGAGCTCGATGTCCGGGCATCTTGGGGCTTCCTTGGTAGCTGGTTACTTCATCGGAACGCAGCGTCCCGATCTCGAGTCCAAAGTTTACAAGGGGATTGCAGGCGATCTCAATCGAGTGATGGTTGGGGAGTCGGTGTTCGGGTCGAAGATGACAAGGAATTCGACGGTCACGGATTCGGAGCTATTTGAAGCCTTTCCCAAGGACTGCACTTTAGGCGATTGCCTATCACTTCGAGATTGATCTTGCCACGAAAAAGGCCCTCAGAGAAATTGGAGGTTCTCACACCAAACCAACACTCAAAGGGCCAAGGATGGCTAAGCGTAAACGCTCCGGAAGACCGCCGC